>CAIYSL010000120.1 GCA_903928915.1 uncultured Syntrophobacterales bacterium
ACCGTGACCCTCTCCCTTGCCGGGAGGGGTCGAGGGAGAGGAAGTTTTCGGGAAAGCGAATGCAGAGAGGGTGCCGGGCCTAGGCCCGGCACCCTCTGGCGATCTGGCGGAGAGAGGGGGATTCGAACCCCCGTGAGAGCTTTTGGCCCCCAAATCGATTTCGAGTCGATCCCGTTACGACCTCTTCGGTATCTCTCCGGTTTTTGATATCACTGCGGATATTACCCTCTTTTCGCGAAAAAAGCCACTTAATATTTCGGCGCAAGCCGCGCCGAGAATCCCTTCCGTCACCGCCACGCTATGGTTCAAACGCCGGTCCTCGAACAGCCGGTAGAGGCTGACCGCGGCGCCGTTCTTGGGGTCCCGGGCGCCGAAGACGACCCGGTCGAGCCGGGCCTGGATGATCGCCCCGGCACACATCAGGCACGGCTCGAGCGTCGTGTACAGCGTGGCCCCGGTCAGACGGTAATTCCGCCGCAGGGCCGCCGCAGCGCGCAGGGCGATCATCTCCGCGTGGGCCGACGGGTCGTTGAGCGCGATGGGGGCGTTATGCCCCCGGCCGAGGACCGCCCCGTCCTGCACGATCACCGCCCCGACCGGGACCTCTCCCGCAGCCAGCCCTTGGCCAGCCGCGTCGAGGGCCAGGCGCATCCATTTCTCATCGGCCGCCTCCGGCCGCAGCGATTCTTGCCGCACCTCTGTCACCGGTTTCCCTCTTTGACTTTTCCCCTGAATTCCGCCATGATTTGCGTACCGAAGGAGTATGTCCCCCTGATGATGACCAAGAAATTCCTCGTTCTGTTCGTGCTGGCGTCGCTCGCCGGGCATGCCCTCGTCCTTGCGTTGACGACGCAGATCGACTGGACGGTCGAGACGCAGCCGGAGGAAACGCAGAAGGTGATCACCGTCAACCTAAAAATGCCCCCGGACCGGCCGGTGCGGCACCCCTCCCGGCGCCCTGTGGAAAGGCGGCAGGCAGCGGTCTCCGGCGCCTTCCAGGAGGGTAGCGCGAACCTGCAGGGAGAGGCAAGCCCCTACCGCGACTATCTCCTGCGGGTCCAGCGCAAGATCGAACAGCTCTGGCACTACCCGCCCGAGGCCGTGGAAGCACAGGAAGAGGGGAACGCCGTGATCCGCTTCACCGTCGAGGCGAACGGCGGCCTGGCAAGCTCCCAGGTCCTGACCACCTCGGGAAGCGCCGTCCTCGACGAGGGGGCCCTCGCCGTGGTCAAGGCCGCCGCCCCCTACGCCCCCCTGCCCGCCGAATACAACCTCGCCCGCCTCCACATCACGGCAACGTTCAGCTACCGGCTGGCCGACTAGCCGGGAGATCAGACCTCCGAAACGATCCCGGCAATTGCCCGGCTCACCTCGAGGAGACGGTCCCGCAGTTCGGTCTGCTCCACCCACCCCTTCGCCTCCAGCCGGTTTCGGCGCTCCTTGAGCTGGGCCAGGCGGCCCTCCATGTCGGCGACGAGAAAGCCCCAGTCTATCCGCGGCGCCGCCCGTTCCGGATGCCCGACCCGTTCGGGCTCGCGGCCCGCGGTCAGGGTGATCTCCTCCAGATAGTCCGGGATGGAAACCCGGAGGCCGAGGCGGCCCTCGATCAGCCCGGCCAGCTCCTGCTGGGCCGTATACTCGCCGTGGATCAGGAACACCTGGAGTCCTTTTGTCTTGAAATGGCCGAGCCACTCCAGAAGCTGTCTCTGGCCCGCATGGGCGGAGAAACCGTTGATCGTGAACACGCGCGCCTTGACGGCGAGCTCTTCGTTGAAGATGCGTACCTTCTTCGCCCCGTCGATGATCTTTCTGCCCGTGGTCCCCAGGGCCTGGAAACCGACGAAGACGATGCTCGCCCCGTCGCGCCAGATATTGTGGCGCAGGTGATGTTTGATCCTCCCGGCATCGGCCATGCCGCTCGCCGAGATGACGACCGCGGGACCGCCGGCGGCGTTGATCTCCATCGATTCCTCTGTCGAGAGGGTGTACCTGAGCTGCGGGAAGGCCAGCGGATCCTCGCCGCCGGCGAGGAGCTTCCTGGTCTCGCTGTCGAAATAGTCCCGGTACTTGCGGAAGATCTCCGTCGCCTGGATGGCCAGCGGGCTGTCCACGAACACGGGCATGTCGGCGGGCAGGCGGCCCTGCTTCGCCAGCAGGTGGAGGGAGTAGATCATCTCCTGGGTCCGCTCCACGGCGAAGGCCGGGATGATCACCTTCTCTCCCCGGCTATGGCTGTAGGCGATCGCTTCGGCGAGTTCGTCGAGGCTGTCCATCTCGTCCTTGTGGTCCCGATTTCCGTACGTCGACTCGAGAAACAGGTAATCGGCTTCGCCGATCGTCGTCGGGTCCTCGATGATGAGCTGGCTGGGCCGGCCGAGATCGCCCGAGAAGACGATCCGGCTCGTCTTGCCCTCCTCGGCGACGGTAAGCTCGAGCATCGCGGCGCCGAGGATATGACCTGCGTCCCGAAACGTCACGGTAACCCCCGGCACCGGCGAAAAGGATTTCCCGTAGGTCACGGCCGAAAAGAGGCGAACGGTCTCCTCCACATCCGCTTGCGTGTACAGGGGCTCTACGGCGGGCTCCCCGTAGCGTCTCCGCTTCCGGTTCTTCCACTGCGCCTCGCTCTCCTGGATATGGGCGCTGTCCAGAAGCAGGATCCGGAGCAGGTCCAGCGTCGGCGGAGTCATGTAGACCTTGCCGCCAAACCCGTTCCGGACAAGCCGGGGCAGGAGCCCCGCGTGGTCCATATGGGCGTGGGTCATCAGGATGAACTCGATCCGCGGGGGCTCGTAGATATCTATGTCCCAGTTGCGCTTGTCGATCTCGGCGTTGCCCTGGTGCATACCGCAGTCGACCGCAAAGCGATGGCCGCCCGCCTCCATGATGTAACAGGAGCCGGTGACCGTCCGCGCCGCGCCCATAAACCGGATCTTCATGACTACCTCACATCGATGCGTTTTGGGGTTACTCATACAGGAAGGCCCCGGGAATTGCAACGGCCATTCAGCTACTTCAACCTTGACAGGGTCCCGGCTTGCAGGTAGATTCTGCCCATCACCCCTGAAACGAGGAGCCCGCCATGCATCCCGAGTTGAAAGATACGCTCCAGCAGACCGACATCGCACAGTGGAAGGAGATCGCCGTCGAGTACGGGCAGGAGGTCCTCCGCGTCAGGGTTCCCGCCGACTGCGCCATCCTGTCGATGAAGGAGATCCCCTTCCTCGCCGATCCCGGAAAAGCCGTCGAAGAGGCGCTCAGCCATCCGATCGGATGCCCGCCCCTCGAGGCGATCGTCCGGGCCAAGGGAAAACCGGCGAGCGAGCTCACGGCCGCCGTCACCGTCTCGGACATCACCCGGCCCGTGCCGTATAAGGGAAAGGGCGGCATCCTCCGGCCCCTCCTGAACCGCCTGGAGGCGGCCGGCATCCCCCGCAACGCGATCGCGATCGTCGTCGGCAACGGCATGCACCGGCCGAGCACTGCCGCGGAACGGGTCGAAATGCTGGGTGAGGATGTCATCAGGGACTATCGGGTCAGCGATCACGACTGCGAACACGGTGCATCGCTCACCTTCATCGGCAAGAGCGCCAGCGGCGGCGACGTGTACGTCAACAGCACCTTCTACCGGGCGGACCTGAGGATCGCCACCGGGCTCGTGGAAGCCCATTTCATGGCCGGGCTCTCGGGCGGAAGGAAATCGATCTGCCCGGGCCTCGTGGACAAGCGGACGATCGAGAAGTTCCACAGCCCGGCCTTTCTCGAATCCCCCCTCGCCCAGAACCTGATCCTCGCAGGGAACCCCTGCCACGAAGAATCCCTGGCGATCGCCCGGACCGTGGGGGTGGATTTCATCGTGAACGCGACGCTCGACAAGGACCTTCGGCCGACCGGAATCTTCGCTGGGGAGCTGGTGGCGGCGCATCAGGCCGCGAGCGCCCTCGTCCAAGACTACGTGTCGGTGCCCGTAGAGCGCGAATACGACATCGTCATCACCCACGGCGGGTACGTGGGACGGAACCACTACCAGGCGGTGAAGGCGGCCCACAACGCCCTCCCCGCGATCCGGAAGGGGGGGATCATGATCGTCGCCACCGACAACCGCGACGAGGACCCGATCGGCGGACCGGAGTACCGCAGCCTCCTGCACATGCTCGCCATCCAGGGGCACGAGCACTACATGCGGATGATCGAGACCCCGGGGTGGTGTTTCACCAAGGACCAGTGGGAGCCGGAGATGTGGGCAAAGGTGTTCCGGAAGATAGACGTCGCGGATTTCGTCTACTGCACCCATACCATACCCCGCCAGGAGTACTGCCTGATCCCCGGCCGCTGCGGCCTCGATTTTCTTGAGGATCGCCGGGAGAGCCCCTCTGCGGAGGCGGTCGGCGAGATGGTGGAAAACGCCCTCCGGTTCGCCGTGGCGGAATTCCGGAAAAAGGGAGTCGAGCCCGCGGTGGCCTTTATCCGCGAAGGGCCCTATGCGATCCCCTATCTCAGGAAGGCGGAGGCGCCGGGGAGGTGAACGCGGTCATCGAAGCGGCGCATCTGAGCAAGCGGTTCGGGGAGCTCACCGCCGTCGACGACCTCTCCTTTTCCGTACCCCCTGGTGAGTGCTTCGGAATCCTCGGACCGAACGGGGCGGGGAAGACCTCGACGATCCGGATGGTGTACGGATTCTCGCCGCCCTCCGCGGGGACGCTCCGCGTCTTCGGCCTGGATGTGACCGGGGATCATCGCGCCGTGAAGGCCCGGATCGGGGTCTGCCCGCAGGAGAACAATCTCGACCCGGACCTGACGGCGCTCGACAACCTTGTCGTCTTCGCCCGCTACTTCGACATCTCCGGAGCGGAGGCCCTTCGCCGCAGCCGCGAACTCCTCCGGTTCATGTCCCTGGACCAGCGCGAGGCTTCCCGGATAGTCGCGCTTTCCGGGGGGATGGTCCGGCGGCTCGTCATGGCGCGGGCCCTGCTCAACCGGCCGGAGCTGCTCATCCTCGACGAACCAACGACGGGTCTCGACCCTCAGTCGCGGCATCAGGTGTGGGAGCGCCTCGACGAACTCCGCGCCGGGGGGCTTACGATTCTCCTGACGACGCACTACATGGAGGAGGCCTCGCGCCTCTGCGATCGGCTGATCATCCTGGACGCGGGGCGGATCCTCGTCGAGGGGAAGCCGGCCGATCTGGTCCGCCGCAACGTCGGCCGTCATGTGATCGAGGTGGCCGACCCCTCCGACCAGCTCGTCGGGTTCCTGCGGGAGCAGGGGCTCGCATACGAACGGTTCGGCCACCGCCTGATCGCGTCCGTGGAGGACGGAAGCGACCTCTACCGCACGATCAACGACCGGTACTGTAGCGGCGGATGCACCATCCGGATGGCCACGCTGGAGGACGTTTTTCTCCGGCTTACGGGCAGGGAGCTCCGCGAATGAAGATCTATCCGCCCCTATCCCGCCGGTTCATCCGGGTCTGGCAGCGGAACGCCACCGCCTACCGGCAGAACTGGAAGGTCAGCTTCATCCCGCCGCTGCTGGAGCCCCTGTTCTACATCCTGGCCTTCGGCCTCGGTCTGAGCGGCCTCGTGGGGGCGATCCGCACCCAGGGGGAGGAGATATCCTACGTCCGGTTCATCGCCCCGGCGCTCGTCGCAATCACCGTTATGAACAGCGCGTTTTTCGAGAACACCTATTCCTCCTTCGTCCGGATGTACTACTACAGGACCTTCGATGCGATGATGGCGACGCCGCTTACCGTCGAAGAGATCATCACCGGGGAAATCGTCTGGGGGGCGACCAAAGCCGTCACCGCAACGGCGATCATGATGGCGGTGCTCAGCTGCTTCGGCCTGATCCGCTACCCCGAGGGGCTGCTCCTGCTCCCGCTCGCCTTCCTCGGGGGCCTCGCCTTCGGCAGCGCGGGGATGGTCTGTACGGCGGTCGTTGCAAACATCGACCTGTTCAACCTGCCGGTGTTTCTGTTCATCACCCCGATGTTCCTGTTCAGCGGGACCTTTTTCCCTCTCGAGAACTTCCCGGCCTGGGCGCAGCATGCCGCGGCACTGATGCCGCTCACCCATCTCGTCAATCTGGCCCGCGCCTTCAGTTACGGGCGCATCGACGCGGCCGCGTTCAGCGCGGTGGGCTACCTGGCGGCCTTCACTGCGGTCGTTTTTCCGATCGCACTCCGCAGGATGCGGAAGCGATTGATTAAATGAACCCTGCTCCCGGTGTGATACGGCCGACTACGGACAAAAAAACCGGCCGAACGGTGCCTTGACCGTTCGGCCGGTTCTCTCTTCGTGACTTTAGGTAACTACTTGGCTGCCGGAGCTGCCGGTGCCGCGGGGGCTGCCGGAGCGGGCGCCGGTGCCGCGGGGGCTGCCGGGGCCGGGGCCGGAGCGGGCGCCGGGGCTTCCGCCTTAGGAGCCGGTTTCGGCTCTTCGGCCTTCTTGCATCCTACAACTGCAAACGATAATGCCGCGAAGAATAACAGGGAAAAAATGACAGCGAATACCTTCTTCATGGGACACCTCCTTCTAAGAAATAGGGAATTCGGGGGATACTCCCCGGTAATGTGTTTTCATAGATTACTTTTCCCCGCTTGTCAAGTCATATTGAGGCGTGCCGCAGCCACCCCCGGGAAGTGCTCCTACTGCTGATTCGTCGTTATATCAGGGTTTTGCTCTCACCTCTCCGTCACTGACCGCCGGTCGTCGGCAAAGCGAAGGCTGCCGGACCGCGGGAAAAACCTTGAAATCTGCCGCAAGGATCTGTATGAAGGGATGGTCAGTCCGGCAGTCCGCGGGCCAAGAACATACGAGCGAGGATCACGACAACGGAATACTCTCCGCCGGTTTCCTCCGGCAAGTCTCACGCATCGCCTATGAACGCCGATCAGACAGCCTTCCGCGGCATGGTCCCGCTCGGGGAGCTCCCATGATCCGCGTGGACAATCTGAGCTTTCGCTACGACCGGGCTGCCCCGGCCGTACTGAACGGGCTCAGTCTGACGATCGGAGAGGGTGCGTATATCGCCCTGCTCGGGCCGAACGGCTGCGGCAAGACGACGCTGATCAGACACCTCAACGCTCTGTTGTTCCCTGCGGCGGGATCGGTGCGCGTGGACGGCATGCTCACCACCGACGCCGCCGCCGTAGGGGAGATCCGGCGGAGGGTTGGGATGGTGTTCCAGAACCCGGACAGCCAGATCGTGGGGATGACCGTGGAGGAGGATGTGGCCTTCGGCCCGGGCAACCTTGCCCTGCCCCCGGAGGAGATCCGCCGCCGCGTCGACCGCTGCCTGGAGATGGTGGGGATGAAGGGGTTCGAACAGCGCGCCCCGCACACGCTCTCCGGCGGCGAAAAGAGGCTTCTTTCCATCGCCGGGGTCCTGGCGATGACCCCCCGGTACGTCGCCTTCGACGAGCCCACTGCGTACCTCGACCCGGCAGGCCGGCAGCGCGTACTGGAGATCATCAGCCGGCTTCAGCAGGAGGGGATTGCGATCATCCATATCGCCCACGAGGTCCGGGACGTGGCCGGGGCGGACCGCATCGTGGTGATGAACCGCGGAAGCATCACGCTCGAGGGTCCGCCGGCGGAGGTGTTCCGCCAAGGCGGGCTCCTTCGCTCCCTCGGCCTCGACTGTCCGCCGGACGGCTGTGCCGGGGAGGCGTATGCCCGCGCTGCCGGAGGGGCGCGATGATCAACCTGGGCCAGTACCATCCGGACGATACCGTCCTCCACCGCCTTGACCCGCGGGTGAAGATCGCCGCGATTATGGCCCTGAGCATCCTGATCTTCGCGGCCGATTGGGCGGGAGTTGTCCTGGTCACCCTCCTTCTGGCGGCGCTTATCCGGACGGCCCGCCTGTCGCTCGGCGAGGCAGCAGCCGCACTCCGCCCGGTCAGCCTCTTCATGGCCGTTATCTTCTTGATGCACCTGCTGACCACCGGCGGGGAACCTCTGTTTGCCTTCTCGCCCCTGCCGATCGCCGCAACCCAGGAGGGGTTCGTGAAGGGCGCCTACGTGACCTGGCAGTTCGCCGGCCTCGTGATCGCCGCCGCGCTCCTGACGCTGACCACATCGCCCTCCGAACTGGTCGGGGGAATCGAACGGCTGCTCAGACCGTTCGCCCGGATCGGGGTCCCTTCCCAGGAGATCGCGGTGATGATCGCGATGGCCCTTCGGTTCATGCCGATGCTCCTGGAGGAATACGATCGGCTCCGGACGGCCCAGATGGCCCGGGGGGCAGATTTTTCGACCGGCGGTCTGGCGGGCCGGATGCGGGCGCTGCGGCTGCTGGTAGTGCCGCTGATGCTTTCCGCCTTCCGCCGCGCCGACGAGCTGGCTGTAGCGATGGAAGCGCGGGGCTACCGCCGGGGCCCCCGGACCATGCTGCGCGAATTGCGGCTGACCGGAACGGACTTCGCCGCCTGCACCCTGATGGCGGCATTTCTCCTGCTGAATCTCGGACTGAGGAAAATCGCATGACCAAGGGCTGGAGACTCGTCGATGCGCCGGCAAAGCTGGCAAAGGCCGAGACTGCGATCCGTGCGGCTCGGGTGCTCGCCCTGGACACGGAGTACGATTCCTTCCGCTACTTCCGCGACCGGCTCTGCCTGATTCAGGTCCAGACCGGGGAGATGACCTGGCTGATCGACCCGCTTGCCGGCCTCGACCTCGCCTTTCTGGGTGAGGCCCTGAACGACCCGGCCGTCCGCAAGATCCTCCATGCCGGCGACAACGACATCCGCATCCTGAAGCGGGACTATGGCTTCAGCTTCCGGAACATCTTCGACACGCACCGCGCCGCTTCGCTCGTCGGCATCCGGCAGCTCGCCCTCGGCAAGCTCCTCGAGACGTACCTCGGGGTGGCCCTGGAGAAGAACCTCCAGCGCTCCCGCTGGGACCTGCGCCCCCTCAGCGAAGAGCAGCTCGACTACGCCAGCCTCGACACCGCCCATCTGCCCGCCCTTGCCGAGCGGCTCGAAGAAGAGCTGAACGCGAAGGGGCTGCAGGTGGAGGCCGGACGGACCTTCGCCGGGATGACGGCCGTGCTGTGGCAGCCGCGGACGTTGGACCGGGCGGCACACCGCAGACTCCCGGGGTTTGCGGTGCTGACCGGGAAACAGCGGGAGCGCGCCCGGGACCTCTTCCGCTGGCGCTTCGAAAAGGCGCAGGAGACCGACCGGGCCGCCTTCATGATCCTCTCCGACCAGCAGCTCGCCGCGCTCGCAAAGATGGAGCACCCCTCCCGCGAAGCCATGGCCGCCTTGCTCCCCGCCGATCGTGCACAGCGGTTCATCGGAGAACTCCTCACGATTCTGCGGAAGGACTGAAACGAAGCGGCGATTCTGTTTGACTTTCTTACGTTCAGCTTGTTAGTGTAACCCAAAATCCACAAAGGCATTTGATGTTCCGTCCCGTATGACCATGCTGGAGGGAAATATGGACTGGCTGACGAGACCCCGTTACCCAACGCAAGGAACGGGGTTTCTTATTGGATCCGGAGTAGAGTAACCGAATCGGGGGGATAATTTGACCAGGTTTTACCAAGTTGGTTCTATCTCTTTATTACCGTGTTGTGATGGAACGCATCGGGCTTACGACAGCAGAAAAATGTAGGCCGATACACTTGAGGGAAACGACGCCTCACAGTCGCGGCTCATCACGGCGTTTGCGGGGAGGGAACTGTATGCAGAAGGGTGAAGTGTCGGTAATTGCGCTGGCCTTGATGATTGGTCTTCTGTCCGTCTGCGGTTGCAGCACCGGCGGGGACGGCTACTCCAAGACCATCCAGGAGATGACCGCATACATCAATGGGCAGATAGCCGAGGACAAGGTAAAGGGGCTTGCCATTGCGCTCGTCGATGACCAGGCTACGGTGTGGGTGGAGGGGTTCGGCAAGGCGGATGTGGCTAATGGCGTCGGGGCGACGGCGGACACCCATTTCGAGATCGGCTCCAACTCGAAGACCTTTGCCGGCGTGATGATCGCGCAACTGGTGGAAAAGGGGCTGATCGACATCGACCAGCCCGCCGCCACGTATCTGCCGGGCTTCCGAATCGGCGGCCCGCTCGGTTTTGCAGCGGGCAACCCGATCACCATCAGAACCATGCTGACCCACCACTCCGGGATACCGGGAGATATGTTCAACGGCGGCTTCACCCTCATGGGCAAGCCCCACAAGACGATGGAGGAGATGAATCAGTGGTTTCTGCAGTATCTGGCAGGCGACTACCAGGCGTTCCCCGTCGACCTTGTCGCCTCCTATTCCAATACGGCGGTCGCGCTTCTGTCGGAAGTCATCGCCAACGCCTCCCATAGGGATTTCACCGCCTATTCGGAGGCCCTGTTCGATAAGCTCGGCATGGATCGAACCTCCTTCGATAGCGACAGCCCGAAGGTCGCGGACAATGCCTCCAAGGGTTATCTGGCCGGCCAGGAGACCGGGCCGTTTCGCTGCAACCTCGGAACGTCCGGCTCCATCGTTTCCACGGCCAGGGATATGGCGAAATATCTGAAGATGATC
>CAIYSL010000121.1 GCA_903928915.1 uncultured Syntrophobacterales bacterium
AAGGTCGCGGACAATGCCTCCAAGGGTTATCTGGCCGGCCAGGAGACCGGGCCGTTTCGCTGCAACCTCGGAACGTCCGGCTCCATCGTTTCCACGGCCAGGGATATGGCGAAATATCTGAAGATGATCATGGGAAACGGCCTGGGCGAGCGCGGCAGGGTGCTCATGCCCGTAACGGTGGAGACGATGCTCACGAACCAGTCCACCGCACCGCCGCTCGACTTCGGGGCGAAGATCGGCTTTCTCTGGCAACTCACCGACCCGGAGCTCGGCTACGCGGGAAGCCTGTGCTGGCACAACGGCGGCACGATGACGATGACGAGCCACATGACCGTGCTGAGGGACCACAAGCTGGCCGTTGTCGTGCTCTCCAATACTTCGGAGGCCGGAGGCGTCGTGGCCACCATCGCCCGGCAGACCCTGAAGCGTGCGCTCGCGGAGAAGACCGGGCTAACGCCGCCGGCTCCCTATGTGCCTCCCTACTCGCCTCCCGCGACGTGGCCGCAGGAAAGGCTCGACGCAATGACCGGCATCTACGTGAAATCGGACACGACAGGAGGATATCTGAGCATTGCGAGCGTCGCGGGAGGCCTCGCATGGAGCGATGCGGGCAAGACGGTGAATGTCATCCCCCGGGAAAACGGCTGGCTTTCGGCAGCCGACTCGCAGGCGATGCAGTATGAATTCACAGCCGTCTCCGGCCGCAACGTCATGCTGGGGCACAGCGGAAACAGGACGAGGGTGCTGGCGGAAAGATACAGCCCCGTCGCGATTCCCGCTGCCTGGAGCGGCCGCAGCGGCTTTTGGGATGCCTGCGATCTCGACCCCGCCGACGCCCTGCGGTACATGCCCGGCGCCGGGGTTCCCACGATAGAGATCTCGGTTGCCGACGGGCTGCTCCTTTTCCGCATCCTGCCCGCAGGCTCCGGCGGCACGTTCGTGATCCAGCCGGTCGACGACAGCCGCGGCTACCTCAGGGGGTTGGGCCGCAACATGGGATCGGCGACGCAGATTTTCACCATGGACGGCAAAGAGGAGCTGCGGCTACTGGGGATACGATACCGGAAGCGGTGAGCAGGGTTCTTTGCAGAGGGCCTCTCTTACGTTGCGATCGCCTTCGCCATCTGTCCCGCGTAGACGACCACATACCGGAGGATGAACCCGCCGGCGAGGACCGAGAGGGTCACTACGCCGGAAAGCCAGGGGTTGTGCTCCCGCATCGTCGCGCGGCTGATGAAATGCGGGATCAGTTCGTACACCTCCAGAGAGAGCGGCAGCAGGATTCCCATTACCACCGCCATCCCCCAGAACAGGAAGGTGAACTCCCCGCCCATGATCAGCCCCGCTGCCTCCGCGGAGCTGCGGGGGGCGGCGTACAGGCCGAAGACGAACAGAAGAACAGCGATGATCGACAGGATCATCAGGAAAAAGTCGATCGAGTGGATGACGAACTTGTTCGTCTCGATCTGCTCGCGGCTCATCCCGCCCATCCCCTTGGCCACGCAGCCGACCAGGCAGATCGAGGCCGTCCCGGTCTTCAGGGCCGACACCAGAAACAGCATCGGCAGCATCGGGTTGTTCCAGAAGGGCCGGGCAGCCAGCGCCCCCAGGAGAACGCCCGTGTAGATCCCCACCAGCAGCGACACCGGGATGCCGGCCATGGCGATCCAGCCCCTGAGCCCGTTGAGGTTCTTCCGCCGCAGCTTCTCCAGGAGCGGGCCCGTCCTGAGCCAACGGAAGAGCGGGAAGCGGTCCCACCCCGCCGGAGCGCGCCTCAGGAGCTCCGCCGCATCGAACCGATCGGGCAGCCAGAGGTAGAAGTACACGAAACTGAGGAGCGAGAAGACCACCAGCAGCCAGGCCCCGAGCGACATGATCGAATGGACCTGCAGGGTGACCATCAGCTTCCAGAAGAGCTGCGGCCGCTCCAGATCGGCGATCAGGCAGATCAGTCCGAACAGCAGCGGGAAGGGGGCGATGTACGCCCCGATCCGGGTGACATCCCGGTATTTCTCCTCGCCGAGGAAGTGGGTCAGGGCGGAGATGGCGAAGGCCCCGGCGCTAACCCCGGCCACGAACAGGTAAACCGCCACCGTCCAGTTCCAGAAGATGAATATCTTGCCTTCCATGCCCGACTCCTCATTACTCCGGCAACAATATATGCCCTTCCGGCGCAGGCCGGAATCTTGGACGTCTTATCCTGGATGCCGGATCGAGTCCGGCATGACCCGTTCTCCGCTCGGTTGCCGGAGTTATAACCGGTCGCTGCCGGCCATACGCTGCCGAGACGGAACCGGCCCTCTCTCCGGAGAACCTCCCGCCCGACACCTTCCTGTCTATCCGATTCGCCCCCGGCGAATCCGCGTTCAGCTTCACCCACCCCCGGTCTTGGGTTTGAAGTTCGGATCCTCCTTCCCGAAGGAGGCGTCCTTGAAAAGAGCGGGGGTGTTCTTCGCGTAGGCGAGGTCGACCGGCTCGTTCAGCTTGGCGGCCGCAGCGGTCATGTCCCAGAGCTTCTCCTGGTTGGCAGGCATGGATGCGCTCTCCGTCTTGGTGCATCCCGCGAGCAGGGAGACCGCGCCGGCCGCGAGCGCGGCTGCCGCCCATTCAATGAACCGTCTTCTCTCCATGGCCCCCAACCTCTCCTTTTATCTTTTGGCTCTCGATAAACCGCCGGATCATCCCGACCGCATCCCGGTAGAAGGGGTGCGCGCCGGCCTTTTCGAGTTCCGCCTCAAGCCCCGGGACCCAGTCCAGGTGGTCTCCGATGAATCCTCCGACCTGCCGCTGCGACGCCGATCGGTACAGGAGGCCCAGAAACTCCAGCTCGAGTACCAGATGGTCCGGCGTGCTCAGGAACTCCTCCGGCACCTCCAGGGCAGACTGCCGGTACAGCTCCTGCATGTGGAGCGCCGCGTCCCCCATCAGCAGCCCCGTGGAGCGGGAAAACACCATCCTGCATTCCCCGTCGGCGGTCCAGGGTTTGTACGTGGACTCCACCAGCGAGATCCCCGCCCCCTCCCGCGGACCGAAGAGACGGCCGTATTCGGCCCGCAGTGCCGCAACGGGGTCCTCTCCGTCCTCTTCGCCGCTGAACAGCGCCGGCGATTGACTGCCTCCGCCCCACTCCCGGAAGGCCTTTTCCAAGAGCGACCGGCTCGCCTCCGTGCGCAGCTCAGCGAACAGCGCGCCCTCCGGCGGCGCCAGGAGCGCAGCGGCAAGGGAGCAGAAGCGTGCCTTTTCATCCGCAGTCAGCATCGTCAGGCCTTCCGGTAGAAGATCCGGGGCTTCGTGTTCATCTCCCCCTTGTACGGCCGCAGGCGGTGCCGGTTCCGGGCGATGTACTGTGCAATCTCGCTCGCCGGGTCGTCCAGGTCCCCGAACAGGCGGACTCCGGTCATGCAAGTGGTCATGCAGGCGGGCTTTCCCCCTTCCTCGACGAACTCGACGCAGAAGCGGCACTTCTCGACGTACCCTTGCTTCCGGATGATCCGGACATGGTAGGGGCAGGCGGCGATGCAGTACTTGCAGCCGATGCAGTCCTTCTCGGTGACCAGGACGATGCCGTCTTTGCGTTTGTGAGAGGCGCCGGTCGGGCAGACGGTGACGCAGGGCGGGTTGTCGCAGTGCTGGCACTGGACCGGGAGAAACACCCGGGTGAACAGGGGGAACTGCCCGAACTCCCGCTCCTCGAGATAATTGTACGCCTCGTCCTCAGCCAGGTTGTTCTGGTTCTGGCAGGCGACGCGGCAGGCGTAACAGCCGACGCACTTCGTCTCGTCGATGACCATCCCGTACCGTGCCATACTACCCCTACACCTTTCTCACCTGGACGATCACCTCCGAGGACATGGCATGGCCCACGGTGGGGTCGAACAGTGTCGGCAGGAAGTCGTTGTACGACAGCCCCTGATCGTACGCCGTGGTCAGGTGCTTGGAGAAAACCCCGTAGCCGCTGGGAAGCCAGACGCAGGAGGGATGGAGCCCTTCGGTCAGCTTCACCCGGATTTTCCCCTCGCCCACCAGCGATTTGATCTCGACCATATCGCCATCCTTCAGGCTGAGTTTCTCCGCCCGGCTGCGGTTGATCCAGAGGCGGATCAGGTCGTACCGGCGGCTGATCGCCATCAGGTAGGGCTGGTTGGCAGTCATGGCATGGGTGTGCATCGCCTGCTTGCCATGGATCAGACGGAAGGCATGGAGGTCCTTCGGGTCGGGCGAGACGAGGGGCTCCTGCCAGCGCGGGATCGCCGGATACCCCAGCCCCTCCAGGGTCGCGGAGGCGATCTCCACCTTCCCCGAAGGGGTCTCCAGCTTCCCGATCCCCTCCTTCCAGGACGGCCCGACCGCAAGGACCCCCTTGGCCCTCAGCTCTTTCAGGCTCGCCCCCAGAGGCTTCAGCCGGAGCTCGTTCGCCTCGTCCAGGGTGAAGTTGAAGAACCTAGCGCTGCCGAGATGCTTCGCCAGGTCGCAGATGATCTGAAAACCGGACCGCGAATCGAACAGGGGCTCGATCGCCTTCTGCTGGATGCTCACCTGGGCCCGTTTCCCGCTGTGCTTGGTGTCCACCGCCTCATCCGTCTCCAGGTAGAAGGAGGCGGGCAGCACGTAATGGGCAATCGAGGCGGTTTCCGACAGGACCGGATCGATGACCACCAGGAGGTCCAGCTTCTTGTACCCCGCGATCACCCGTTTCGGGTTGGGGTTGGTCCGGAGCGGATTGTGGTGGTAGACGAACCCGCACTTGAGGATTCCCCGGAGGGCCAACTCGGGGATCGCATGGGAAATCCCGTCGCCGTAGGAGCCGAGGGGATATCTCCCGGGAATACCGGTTCCGTCGGCCTTTGGGCCTGCCGGTCCGGCCGGGATCGGGTGCGTCGGCTGCAGCTCGCCGAGTCCTGCCGATTGGGCGAAATAGATCCCGCCTTTCCGGTTGATGTTCCCCAGGAGGGCGTTGGCGATGGCGAGCGCCCGGGCGGTCTGAAAGCTGTTGAGGTACTGGGCGCCGATCGCGCCGTGGTAGCCCCGGTGGATCAGGGCGTGCGGCTTGGCGCGGCAGATCTCCCGGGTGATACGCACGATCGTCGCCGCCGGGATGTCGCAGACCTTCTCGGCCCACTGGGGCGGATAGTTGATGATCTCGTCCTCGAGCTGCTCGAACCCCACGGTGTTTTCCTTGACGAACCGGGCGTCATACAGCCTCTCTGCGACCATCACGTTGATCATCGCCAGGAGCAGGGCCAGGTCGGTGCCCGGCTTGATCGGGAGCCATTCGTCCGCCAGGATCGCGGTCTCGCTGTGGCGCGGGTCCACGACGATCAGCTTGGCCCCGTTCTCCCTGGCCCGGACGATGTCCTTCACCTGGCCGAGATCGACCCCTCCGGCCGGGTTCCTGCCGATGACCAGGATGTACCGCGAGTTCGCCAGATCGTTGGAGGGGAGCTTCCCTACGGTATGATTCCAGGCGGCGTTCCGCGCGGTGTAGCAGGTGGAGCCGTGGGTGAAATAGTGCGGACTCCCCAGGGAATGCATGAACCGGAGCGCATAGGCGTGGTTGGGCTGGGGGTAGTTGACCCAGAAGACCGATTCGGGACCGTTCTCCATCAGGATGAGGTTGATCTTCTGGGCAATCTCCTGGTAGGCCTGCTCCCAGGAGATGGGTTGGAACTTGCCGTCCACCCGCTTCAGGGGGGAACGGATCCGGTTGGGGTTGTACAGATCGTGGAGATAGCCGTGCCCTTTGGGGCAGAGGACCCCCCGGTTGCCGTTGGCCTCGGGGTTGCCCTCGATCCTCCAGATGCGCCCGTTTTTCACATAGGCGAACAGACCGCAGCGGTTGCCGCAGCCGTTACAGATGGTGGGGACGCGTCTGACCGGGGCGGCGGCATTCGTCTTGGCCCAGGTTCGGAAATCGAGCGCACCCAGGGTACCCAGGGAAAGGGCGCCGGCGGTGAGCGCCGAACCCTTCAGAAAGCCCCGCCGCGATATCTTCAAAGGCATTGATTCCATTGGAGCGGAGCGGACAGCGGCGCCCGGAAATAGTCCGGGCGCCGCCGCGTATGCCCCTCTGTTTCCTTTCCGGGCAGATTAACGCTCGACCGGATAGCCGGCCTTGACCCAGTCTTCGTACGACGCGTCCATCAGGACGGCATTCTTGTACCCCAGATCATTCAAGGTCTTGGTGGCCATTGCCGAGCGGGCCTTGGTCTTGCAGTAGACGTAGATCTTCTCGTTCTGATCGGCAATCTTGCCGAAGACTACAAACTCCAGGGTGCCCCGGGAGATGTTCAACGAGCCCGGAAGGTGGCCCGCGGCGAACTCGCCCGGATCGCGGACGTCGAGGTAGATCGCCTTCTCCTTGGAGTCAATGGCCTTCTTGACGGCATCGGCGGGGACCATCTTTATCGTCTCCCTGGCCGAGTCGATCAACGCCTTCACTTTGGGGTTCATTGGCGCCCCGGGAGCAGCCGCGAACCCGACGCCCACCATGGACAGCACGAAGGCTGCCCCTACTATAAGAACCAGTGCTTTTCTTGCCATGTCATTCTCCTTTGCTGTCGTCGTTAATGGGTTATGCAGCACACCTGCCCTTGATCTTCGGCAGCCTATCGCAAAAGAGATGCCACAATCCCTCAGGCGAATCGGAATCGAGCTGATCAGGTAATTTTCTTTTAATATGCCATGAGTTGGAAGTGCGCTGCGGTGCAGGGCTGTTATACGTTGCCAGAGCGGCGGAAGAACGACAGGACCCACTCTCCGTTTGAAAAGGGACACTCCGCGGACCGCGCTATCGTTAATAGCTTGTATTTTAAGAGAAAATATCGAGTGCACGATTTCAGACAGACTGCCTGAAAAGGTGCATGCCGCCAGGGCTCACTCCTGTTCCGCTTTGATCCCGTACTTATCCATCCGGTAAAGCAGAGCGGAGCGTGTGATGCCGAGGATCTTGGCAGCCTGGACCTTATTGCCCTTCTTCAGCCTCAAGGCTTCCCGGATGCAATGCCTTTCGACCTCTTCCAGGACGAGGCCCTGCGGGGCAAGGGCGACTGGACGGACCCTCGCTTCCCGATCAGCGCCCCCCTGGCCCAGGCACGAGAGGTGCGCACCCCGGATCGTGTCCCCTTTTTCCAGCAGAACGATCCGTTCGGCGGTATTGCGGATCTCGCGGATATTTCCCGGCCAGGGATAGGCGAGGAGCTGCGCTTCGGCTTCCCCGTCGATCACCAGGAACCGCTTGCTGAACTGCTCATTGAACCGCTCGACAAAGAACCGGAACAGCGGCAGGATATCTTCCCTGCGGACCCGCAGGGGAGGAATGACGATCCTGACGACATTCAGCCGGAAGAACAGATCGGCCCGGAAATTCCCCTTTTCCACTTCTCCGTCGAGGGACTTGTTCGTGGCGGCGATGATCCGCACGTCCGCCGTCTTTTTCTCCCTCCCGCCAATCTTGAAATATTCCTTCTCCTCGAGGACCCGCAACACCTTCACCTGGGCGGAGAGGGGAAGATCGATCACCTCGTCGAGAAACAGGGTGCCCTTCTCGGCTGCCTCCACCTTTCCGATATGCCCTTTTTCCGAGGCGCCGGTGAAGGCGCCCCGTTCATACCCGAACAGCTCGCTCTCGAAGAGATCCTTGGGAATGGCCCCGCAGTTCAGCGGGATGAAGGGAAAGGCCGACCGGGGGCTGAGAAAATGGATGTACTCGGCGAGCAGTTCCTTGCCGGTACCTGTCTCGCCCTCGATGAGCACCGTCGTATCCGATCCGCCGGCAACCTTCTCGGCAAGGTCGAGGACATCCCGCATCTCCCGGCTCGCGGCGATGATCCCGGCGCGGAACTTTTCCTGATACTGCGTCCGGAGCCACTCCACTTCCTTTTTCAGGCGTATCCGCTCCAACGCCCGTTGCACCAGGATTTCCAGCCGTTCCAAGTCGAACGGTTTGACCAGGAAATCATAGGCGCCCATCTTCATCGAGTTTACGGCGAGTTCGATCGACCCCTGGGCGGTCATGATGATCACCAGGACCTCGGCATCCTGTTCCCTGATCAGGCGCAACACCTCGCCGCCGTTCATCCCGGGCAACCAATGATCCAGCAGGATGAGATCCGGACGCTCCTTCCGGAACAGTTCGAGGCCCTCCTCCCCGCTCGGGGCAGTGATGACGTCATGGCCTGCGACCTTCAGGGCAACTTCGAGGGAGCTCCTGAGGATCGGTTCATCATCGATGACGAGTATCTTGAATTTCATGGATTCATCCGCCCAGGGCCGGGAACTGGATGGTGAAGATGGACCCCTTCCCCTCTTCCGACGCAACCTCGATCAACGCTTTGTGATTTTCCAGCAATTTCATCGTAATCGACAGGCCGAGCCCGGTTCCCCGGGATTTGGTGGTAAAAAACGGGTCGAATATGCGCTTCAGATGCGCCGCGGGGATCCCCACTCCCGTATCCTCGATCTCGATCCCTACCCCCCCGCCGCCCGTCGGGAACGTCCGCACCGTCACCGTGCCGCCCTTTTCCATGGCATGAATGGCGTTCAGCATGATGTTGATCAGCACCTGCTGAATCTGGTGCCGGTCGACCTTGACCTGCGGCAGGTTCCGGCCCCGTTCGAAGCAAGCCACGATGTTGGCATTCTTCAACGGCACGTTCAACACGTCCAGGCTCTTCTCGACGATGGAGTTGATCTCTTCCGGCTTGTATTCGGCCGCCCGGGGCCTGGCGTAATCCAGCATGTCCTCGACGATCTTTTGGATCTTTTCGATACCCTCCAGGGTGCTCCCCAGGAGCTGTTTATCCATTGCGGGGATGTCACTGTTTCTGGCCATGACCTGCGTGTTGATCTTGATCCCCGCCAGGGGATTCCGTATCTCATGGGCCACCCCCGCAATCAGCTCGCCCATGCTGGAGAGTCGCTCCGAGAGGAGCAGTTTTTCCTCCGCCTTCTTCATCTGGGTAATGTCCTTGCAGATCCTCGACGCGCCCACGATCTTGCCCGCGGCATCCCTGAGCGGAGAGAAGGTAACGCTGACCGTGAGTTCCCGCCCTCCCTTGGCCAGTCGCTTCACCTCCACGTTGGAGATCACCTCCCCCTTCCAGACCCGGGCGATCAGCGACTGAAACCGTTTTTCCTCCCGCGCCTTGAGGGGATCGCCTTGGGGAAACAGGAACCCGGAACTCCTTCCCAGGACCTCCTCTTTGGCGTAGCCGTAGATCTTCTCCGCCCCTTCATTCCAGTAAATGATCCTTCCCTCCAGGTCCACCACCGAGATGGCGTCCCCTGCTTTCTCGACGATCGACTCGAGAAAATTCCTGGTCTCGATCAGCTCCTTTTGCAGCCGCACCTTCTCGACCATCAGGTTGTAGCCCTCGATCGCGCGGTTTACCACGAACGGGAAGGCCTTCGCGCATTCCGCGGAACGGTTGATGTAGTCGAAGACCCCCTCCTGCATCGCCTGGATGGACATCTGGGGATCACCCTTTGCGGTTACGAAAATCGTCGGGATGCCCATTCCCGATCGGTTGAACCGCCGCAGCCATTCGAGGCCGTCTCCGTCCGGAAGGGAGTGGTCCAGCAGGAGCACATCGAATTTCTCCTCCCGGAGCTTCTGCAGGCATCCTTCGCCGGATGAAACCGTCTCCACCGCATAGTGGTCGCCGGCCTTCAGGAGCGAGGCTTTTATCATCGCGATGAAATCAAGGTCCTCCTCGGCTACCAGTATCCGGATGATACGACTCATGGCAGGTTCCTTATTTCTTCCTGATAGGGCATTCGCAGGCGGTTGTATCCGGCTGCGGATGCCGCAGATATCGGCAGTACGGCGCATGGAGGGGGGAAAACGGGCTGGCTGGGTTCACTCGCCCTTTCCGAAGGGACAGCGCGGATAGCGGCATTCCCCGCAGTGGAGACAGAGTCCCCCATGTCCGAGAGCGGCAATCTCCCTCCGGCTCAGGCGCTCGCCGGCCAGGACCCGGGGAAGCACCAGGTCGAAAATGGTCGTTTCGTGGTAAAGCCCGCAGGCCGGAACCCCCAGGACCGGGACGGAGCCGATCGTTGCAATCATGAACATGGCCCCGGGGATGACCGGTGCACCGTACAGGAGGTCCGTTCCGCCGGCCTCGATCACGGCCTGCCGGGTGACGTCATCGGGATCGACGGACATCCCTCCGGTGATCAGCAGGAGATCGGCCCCCTCGGAAAGGAGCCGCCGGACTTCCCCGGCGATGATGCCGATCTCATCGGGAGCGAAGGCGACGCGCAGGACTCGGGCGCCGACTGCCTCCATCTTCCGCCGGAGCAGGGGCTCGAATTGATCCTCGATCAGGCGGGAATAAACCTCGCTGCCGGTTATCAGGATCCCCGCGTTTGCCCGCCGCAGCGGCCGCACCCGAAACAGGCCGGCGCGGGAGCGGGCGATCGCGACGGCAGCGTCGACGATCTGCGCTGAAATCACCAGCGGAATGGCACGGACCGCTGCGACGATCTCGCCCCTTCTTACCGGGCAATTCGTATGCCGCGAGGCGCACATCACCTCTGCGAGGAGGTTGATCTCGGTCAGGGCGGCGGCGTCTGCCTTGAACAGTCCGTCGTGCGCGGCCACCAGGTTGAGCTTCCCCTCCCGCGGCTCGCCTTCCCAGCGCACCCCCTCGCCGCAGAAGGCAGCGGCCATGGCAATGGCGGCGTCATCCTCATGGAGCTGTCCTTCCTCGACATCGAGGACGTACAGATGACGCTTTCCCAGCCGCTGCAGATGGCAGACGTCGTCCTCGCGAACCCTGTGCCCCTTCCGGAATGCCGGTCCTTTGAACTCGCCCCGCCGGATCTCCGTGATGTCATGGGCCAGGACGGTTCCCACGGCGTCCTCGACCTTGATCAGCCGTTTAGTCATCGTTGCTCGTAATAACCTCTTCCCTGACAGGCGAGGCACATGCCGCCCTGAACGACGGGGTACGCCTCACCGCAGCGAGGGCAGATCGAGACCTCCCCTTTCTTGCTTTTCCCGTGCCACCGGTTGACCCGGACGGGCGCCGAGGAGAGCATCCCCCGTCCCGCCCGCTCAATTTCTCCGAGGAGGACGTCGAGCGGGAGTTCCTGTTTCGGTACCAGCCGCATGTACCAGTTGTACACCGCGGGGAAACGGCGGGTCTTCTCCAGGTCGAGCCAAACCCGGGTCCCTTCCCGTGTCCGCTTGTCATAGAGGGTCAGGGCGAATTTGTCCCAGTCGACCACCTTCAGCCAGCCGTTCCCGATCGTACAGGGGGTGAAGAGCTGAACGGCATCGGGCAGGCAGTGGATCGTCTCCACGATCGCATCCGCCTCCACGCCGGTGCCGACATGCTCCTGCGCCAAATCCACCATGAACCCTCCGATCACGACACCGGGGGCCTTCCACCCATGGAACCGTTCAATCGTTTCGGCGAACTCCCGGTATGTTTTCCCGCAAAGGGTAAGCGCTGTTGGCATCTGATTTCCCGTTTCCCGCACCACTCGGCTGATCGGCCCCGGCCCGCCCCCGGATCGGAATATGCTGTGTCACCCGGGACGAGGATCGTACGTTCTACATGACCGACATGATCGTTGTCAAGCGCGTCAGCAGCAGCGGGTGGGCGAACATCCCTGCAATCCTCACCCGGCCACGCAACAGGTGGGCCGCCACCTTCCGTCCTGCCTCGTCAAGGCACCAGGGAAGTCCGCCGACGATTCTCAGGGTGTTCAGATCGGTCACCCGGTCGGCGGTGGTCCGGATGATGAGTGCGGGGACACCGACGATCCCCGCCTCGATCCGGAGCCGCCCGTCCTGAAAATCCAGCGTCACGGCCGTTTCGATGTCGGCGAGGTCGATGGCAACCACCCCCTGCATGCGGCGGAAGACCGCCAGCTTTTCCCGATGCTGCATCAGGTTGGTGGTCAGCAGCTCGGCGATGATCCCGGCGAAGGGGACCTCTGCGGCGCGATTGTCTACCAATCCGTCCATCAAAACGCCCTCCGGTAGAGGTCCAAAACCTCGTCGACGGCGAGGATCGGCCGGGGGTTGTTGACGATCGCTCCGTCGGAGAGGCTCAACGCCGCCGCCTTCTCCAGGTCGTCCTCCTTCACGCCCGCAGCGGACAGCCGCAGGGGATGGCCGATCCGGCCGAGGAAGGCGGCGATCTCCGTCACAGCGCTGCGGGCCGCTTCCTGCCCGCCCTTGCCCCCCTCCGGGGTTCCCAGCGCCTCGGCAACCATGGCGTAGCCCTCGGCCGCTTCAGCGAGGTTGAACGACATGACGTGCGGCAGCAGGATCCCGTTGGCGATCCCGTGCGGAACCCGTGCCACGGCGCCGAGCGAGTGCGCCATCGCATGGGCCAGTCCGACCATGGCGTTCCCGAAGGCCCACCCGGCCATCAGCGCCGCGATCTGGACCTGGCCGCGGGCAGCAAGGTCCGCGCCGCTCTCGATGCAGCGGGGAAGGTGGCGGTGCAGCAGACGGATTGCGTGCAGGGCCAATCCGTCTGCAACCGGTTCCCGCTGCACCGACTGGAGCGCTTCGATGGCGTGGGTCATCGCGTCCATCCCGGTCGACGCGGTCAGGAGCGGCGGCAGTTTCTCCGTCATCCGCGGGTCGAGGAGGGCAATCCGGGGGGTGTTGAAGTGCTCGACGATCAGGATCTTCTGCCCCTTTCGCTCGTCGAGGATGACGGCCATCGAGGTCACCTCGCTGCCCGTGCCGGCCGTGGTCGGGATGACGATGTGCGGCGTCTGCGGCCGGGTGAGAAGCTGGATCCCTTCGAAGTTTTCGAGGCCGCCGCCCTCGGTCAGGAGAATGCACACCCCCTTTGCCGTGTCGATGACGCTCCCGCCCCCCACGCTGACCACGCAATCGGCGCCCTGCGCGCGGGCGTACGCCGCCGCCCGGTTGACGACCCCCATCCCGGTATCCTGGGATACGTCGCTGAACAGGCCGACGCACCTCTCTCCCAGCGCCTTGACGACTGTCCCGGCGAGCCCTGCCTGCATCACCCCCGGATCGGTCACGACGAGCGCCTTCCGGCAGCCGAGTCCGGCCGCTTCCACCCCCACATCGCCGGCGCATCCGGCACCGAAGACGACCTTCGTGGGGCCGAAATAGACGAACGACAAATCCCGATCGTACGCCATGGGACCTCCTCGCCCGCAGGCTCGCCCCCTCTACGGTCCGTCCGGCCAGACGGTGTCGATTTCACAGAGGAGATCGATCACCTTATTGACCGTCTTGATATTCCGTACCACGTAGGTCAGGTCGCCCTTGAGCTTCAGTTTCCCCTGCATCAGCGCCTTGGTGGAATCGACCTCTTTCTTCGCCACCTGCTTCCAGCGAACGTAGTCGCCCGACATGACGAACTTGGCCGTTTCCGCCTTTGCCTTGTCGCAGATCAGAAAATCCCGGACCTCGCCGTGCCAGTAGTCCGTGAACAGGTAGATCGCCTCCGGGATCCCCCGCTCCGGATCGGGGTTCACGATGATCGAGACGCTCCCCTCCCAGTTCTTTGCGATCTCCTGGTACTCCTTCGATCCCGCGATCTTTTGCTTCCACGCCTCGAGCCATTCCTGGGTCATCGCCTGATAGTTCGCCATCGCGCCCTCCCTTTCCGGCTGTATGGTATCCGTCACCTTCCGCTCGCGAAGAGCCGCTCCCCGAGTTCGTCGAGTCCCAGCTCCCGAAGTTTCTCCTTCCGGGGGATACCGCGTTCATCCAGCCCCCGGAGGGCGTAGTACTCATTCTTGAGCCGCTCCACATCGGGGACCGAACCGGCGGCGGCGCCCTCCGCAAGCGGCGTCATGATCCGTTTCGGCAGACAGTCGTCCTTCGCGGTCACGCCGAGGAGGTTGTTGATCCCCCGTTTGAGCATCCAGTCCCGGGCGCCGCAGCGCATCAGGTCGGCGAAGCTGTAATCGAATCCCGTGACAGCGTTAAAGGCGTCCCGGATCGTTTCCGGCTGCAAACAATCGACAAGGTAGTGGCAGATCGCCAGCGAGTTCCCCAGGATCCCGTAGTTCTCCGCGTGGTACACGAGCTCCGCCTTCCCTTCGCTCGTCGTCCCCCGGTAGTCGTCCTTCATCGGGAACAGCTGGGGCCAGGAGGCCATCCCCTGCTCGGTGGCAAGGACCGCATGCTGCAGGTGGCAGGCGCCGCGGTTCGACATCATGTACGCAAGCCCCATCCCGTGGAATCCCCGCGGGTCGTGCATCGGGAGATCGAGCCCCTTGACGTGGACCACGGCATCCTCGGCCTGCGGTCCGATCGTTCGGGCCGCGGCCAGACTCCCCTGTGCGAGGAGGCCGCCGAATCCCTCGCGGCGCGCGATCCGGGGCAGGAGCCGGAGAACGGCCTCCATATCCCCCCAGCGCAGCTCGATCCCGTCGGTCATCTCCGGCGTCAGGACTCCCTTCTCGGTAAGTTCCATCGCCCAGGCGATGGCCGACCCGCAGCTGATCGTATCCATCCCGTACCGGTTGCAGAGCTCGTTGGCCTTGATTACCCCGGCGAGGTCCCGGTTCATGATCATCGTCCCGAAGGTACCGCAGGTCTCGTACTCCGGCCCCGGCCCCTCCTCCGTCCGGAACGGTCCGTCGTCCACCCGGACGATCCGTTTGCATGCCACGGGACAGTGGGAGCAGGCGTGGGCGCGGGTCAGGTAGGTCTCGGAGAGGGTGGGGCCGCTCAGGGCGGCGGAGAGGTCAAAGTCTTCACCCACGGTCCAGTTTCGCACCGGGACATCGCCGTTGATCATGCCGATGTCCATCCCGGCATCGGAACCCATCGCATGGAGCGACCCCGCCAGGGCCGAATCCTTGATCTCCCGGAGGGCCGCTGCGTGGGCCTCCCGGTACCGGCCTTCGTCGGCCTTCCCCAGCTTCTTGGTCCCCCGCACGGCGATCGCCTTGAGCCTTTTTGCCCCCATCACCGCGCCGAGCCCGGTCCGGCCTACGAAATGGCCCTTGTCGTTCCCGATTGCCGCGAACCGGACGCCGTTCTCTCCGGCGGGACCGATGGCGAGTACCTTTACCCCGGGGTCGTCCTGTTTGATCTGATCGGTAGCCGCATAGATGTCCATGCCCCAGAGCGCCGTCGCGTCGCGGAGGCACGCCTCTCCCTCCCGGAGGGAAAGCATGACCGGCGCGGCTGCGCGGCCGGTGACGATGATTCCGTCAAACCCGGCCCGCTTGAGTTCCGGGCCGAAGGTCCCGCCGCAGGCCGACTCTCCCCAGATCCCGGTCAGCGGGGATTTTGCGCACACCGCAAACCGCGAGGTCCCGGGAAACCCGCTTCCGACCAGCGGACCGGTCATCACCATCAGCGGACACTCCGGGGCCAGGGGATCGGCGCTCAGGGGATATCCGTCGAGGAACAGCTTCGCACCGAGCGAGCTCCCCCCGATGAACGCTCTTTGCAGCGGTTCGTCAACGCGGAAATCCCCGCAGCGGCCCTCCGTCAGGTCGACACGAAGATACCGCCCGGCATACCCGTTTGCCATGGTTCACCTCCTGTTCCCGCGGCCGGCGACCTATGGTTGCCCGTACCCGCCGGCATATGCCGACGCCCAATCGGCAGGATCAAGGAATGGGATGGACACTGATCGTACACTGTCCGTGCGTACCTGCCCCTGCTGGAGATAGAGCGGGGACAGGAGTCATCAGGGAATAGGAAAACCGACAGCCCTGCCGCGCCTCCGCCGTCTGCGCCGATGACGGAAAAAAGAAGGCCACTGAGTATGAGCGGGAAACAGCGGGATGCGAATGTACCCTATCACAGATGCCCGTTCACCTGCAACGCGTTACTGATCCAGCCTCCGGCCCTCGCCGCGCCCCGATTCGCGTAGGACCAGAGGAAACGGTGGCAAGGTGAGCGGCTGAAGCCGGTCCCCCTCGTACAGGACCTGGGCGAGGAACAGCCCCGAAGGGGGCGCAGTGCACTGGGCGGGGAGGGGCGACGCGGAGGTCAGCATCTGTTCGACTTCGGCGGGACGGAGACGTCCGCGCCCCGCCTCCACCATGATACCGACGATACGACGGACCATCTTCCAGAGGAAATGGGAAGCGGCGATGCGAACGACGATCAGGCCGCCCCAGGCGGCAACATCGGTCCGGTCGATGCGGACCTCGGTTGAGAGGTGTTTGTCGATCCGCTTGTCGGCAAAGGAGGAAAAATCATGGAACCCCCGGAGGCTCTCCACCGCCGTCCGCATCAGGCCCACGTCGAGCTCATCCTTTACCCACCAGACGTACCGCTTCCCGAATGCCGTTCGTTCACGCGAGATGAGGTAGAGGTAGCTCCGCCCCCGGGCGAGGTGACGGGCATGGAAGCCGGGCGGCGCCTCCTCAACCTTCAGGATATTCACGGGAGCGGGCAGCAGATCGTTCAGACCGCGCAGGATCCGCGGAGGCGGGAGCCGGTGCGGGGCATCCAGGTGTGCAACCTGGGCGAGCGCATGAACGCCGGCATCGGTCCTGCCCGCCCCCTGGAGATCGACCTCCCCGCCGAAGAGTGCGCGCGCCGCATCGACGAGCGTCCCCTGGACGCTCCGGGCGTTTGTCTGGGTCTGCCAACCGCTGAACCCGGTGCCGTCGTACTCGATCGTCAGCTTGTACATGCACCGCGAAGGAACGGAGGCGGTCCTGCCGTGAGCCGGTATGCGGTCCCGTCGGTTCATGGCGCCGTCACCGGCGACGTCCCCGGCTCCGGCGGTTCGCCGAGCAGGGTCATCCCCTCCACACCGGCCCGGGGAACGTCCCGGCCAGAAAATTCACGGCCCGGCTGGAGCGTCGTCACCGCGGCGCGGCCCACGATGACCCGCCCCCGGTTTCCCGCGGCGTCCCTCGTCCTGACGCTCCAGAAACTGTGGAAGATCAGCGGCCGCCCTTGCTGCACACCGATGTACAGCATGATATGCCCCGGCGTCCAGAGCAGGGTCCGCCAGGGAACCCCCCGACTGATGATCAGCGTCTGCTTCTCCTCCGGCGAACGGCCGCGGAGGCTGATGAACCTTCCCGCCTCGGCCTGCTCCCGGGAATTGCGGGGGAGCCACAGTCCGAACGGGGTGAAGAGGTCGCGGATCACTGCCGAGCAGTCCCGTTTGGCGTCGAGGCCGCCCCATCCGTAGGGCTCGCCGATCAGCCCCGCAGCTACTGTTGCGACAGAGCGGGGGGTAAGCCGGAGGGGCTTGTCGGCCGCCGCGCGCGTCGGCACCCGGGCCTTGCTGAGACGCGCCTTTCCCTGGCCGTCACGCACCGCCGTGAGGATCCAGGTGCTGCCGGCATCCGCTCCGACCTTCGGGAATAACGCTCCCAGGGGCGCCCGAAGGTGAACCGTTCCCGCTTCGTCGCGGATGGGCACCTTGTCCTCGACGATCACCGCATAGCTACCCGATTCCCAGCGCTGCATGAATTCGGCGTCCACCGCGGCCACGTCTGCTGCGGGCACCCAGCCGAGTGCATAACTCGTCTCGACGAGAAGCCACTTCCGGTCACGGCTGCAATGGGTCACTAGAACGGGTGTCCCCGGCGGAGCCGATGATTCCTGGAAATTGTCGAAGGGGTACTCTTTGCCGGGAGGCCGGGGTGAATCGAGGTGGCGTTCCCGCGTGGGGAGCACGCGGAAATCGATCCGTTGCACCGTGACCGCGGGAAAGCCTCCCTGGGGATAATCATCGATGTGCGCGTTGCGAGCCATCTTCCGGACCCAGTCCCGGGGATGCGGCTTTCCGTCTCGCCCGTACCCCGGTCTGTTCCTGTATTCCTTGAATCCCCAGGAGACCTGCTCCAGGGTATGGCGGGGGTTCGTCATGTGCCAGGGGAGAAAGTGGAGGATGTCGGACGCGGCATTCCAGTTCCGCTGTTCGTCCTCCGGCAGGAGCGGCTGATCAGCGGTCGCGGCATCGATGTACGCGATCGGGTCCTGCTTGAGCTCGCGGAGATCGCGGATTGCCTTGTCCCCGGTATTGCCGTCCCCCGCAACCAGAAGCGACAGCATCAGCAGTACCGATCCCCAGCTTCTTTTCCCCACCGACCGCACCCCGCTGTTTTTTCCCAGTGTAGAGAGTTTTGAAAATTCCTGCAAACAATTTTGGCAGTAGCACGGCTCCGCAGCGGAAAATAATTTTTTTATGGCATTCACACAGAAACCTTGATATATTCCCCCGCAATCGTAACCGAGCGGCAAGGTGTGAATGCTGATGGATGAACTTGTTCCGAAGAGAATTTTTTTCACCAAGGGCGTCGGCACCCATCGGGACGAGCTCCATTCCTTCGAGCGAGCGCTCAGGGACGCAGGGATCGAGCGATGCAACCTGGTGCAGGTTTCCAGCATCATTCCCCCGAACTGTCGGATGATCTCCAAGGCCCAAGGTTTGAAGGAACTGGTGTCGGGAGGGATCACCTTCTGCGTCATGGGGCGATGCTGCAGCAACGAGCCGAAACGCCTCCTGGCCGCGTCGGTCGGTTGCGCCATCCCGGCCGACCAAACCTCCTACGGATACATCAGCGAATACCACACATTCGGACAGACGGAAAAGCAGGCGGGGGATCACGCGGAGGACATGGCCGCGGCCATGCTGGCCTCCACGCTGGGGATCGATTTTAACGTCGATGAAAGCTGGGACGAGAAGAAGGAGATCTTCAAGATCAGCGGCAAGATCGTCAGAACGCGAAACGTCACCCAGTCGACCATAGTGAAGGGCGGTGGATACACCACCGTCATCGCCGTCGCGGTCTTCCTCTTCTAGCGACCGTCACGGCAACCCGACACAGGAGGGGGCAGCGATCATCGAGCTGGTACGGGATAGTGCGAATCGGAGCGAACATACCCCCGGAATCATGTGCATGGTGAACGAGCCGAGCGACCATACACCGCAGATCCGCACGCAGAATGTCGGCGACGCCGAACTCTCCTATCTCCAGTACGCGGGGGAGGGCCCGCCGCTGCTCTTCCTCCATGCAACCGGCTTCCATCCCTGGCTGTGGCATCCCCTTGCGCGGGAGCTCGCCGACCGGTACCGCATTATTTCCCCCTCGTTCTGCGATCACCGCGTGGCCGATCCGGAAGCGGGGGGGCTCAACTGGGCGACGCTCGCCGAAGATACCGTTCGCCTCTGCGCCCTGCTCAACATCGAGAGACCGTTTTTGGTCGGCCACTCAATGGGGGCAACGATCCTGATCATCGCCGTCGCACACCTCGGTCTCGCCGCCAGCGGCATGGTCCTCATCGAACCGATCCTCCTCCCTGCGGAGTTCTACAAAATCCCCCTGCGCGTCGACGAGCACCCCCTCGCTTCGCGCGCGATCAAACGGACAAATTACTGGCATGACCGGAGTGACGCCATGAATTACCTTCGTTCCCGAGCCCTGTTTCAGGGATGGGATGGGGAGGTGCTGGACCTCTACGTTCGCTACGGCATGAACGCCAGGAGCGACGGAGGGCTCCAGCTCACCTGCAGCCCCGAACGGGAGGCGGCCCTCTTCATGGGAGGGAAACACGTCGATCCCTGGCCTTTGCTGCCGGACATCTCCTGCCCGGTCCTCATCGTCGAAGGAGAGAAGAGCGAAAATCGGGAGATCGTCGATACGGGCCGGATCCAATCGGCAATCCCGGACTGCACCCGCCACAGGGTGGACGGCGCAGGTCATCTGCTGCCGATGGAGCGGCCCCGGGAGGTGACCTGCTTGATCGAAGAATTCTTTCTCCCCCTGCGGTCTACACAGCGCCGGGGATGAGGGACCCGCCGGTGAGCGCGGGATAACGGGAGGAGCCGGGGGGCGGAAACGGATGGTACCCTCCCCGGGGGAAAAGGTGCGATTGAACCGGGAGGGCGCGCGGGGCCCTCGAGCAGCGGCCAGCGGATGGGGGTAAGGTTGCGCTCCGGCGTGACCGACTTTACGAACGCAGGGGGAAGGTATGGCAAAGGCGAAGAAGGGCGATTATCTGAGTTGCGCCGTGTGCGGTCTGGTCGTGACGGTCGACGAGGCGTGCGGGTGCGCCTCGGCAGACGTGATCTGCTGCGGTAAGCCGATGGCTGCGGGGAAGGTGGCGGCGAAGAAGGCGAAAATGGCTGCGGCAAAGAAGCCGGCCAAAGCGGCTACAAAGAAGCCGGCAGCCAAGAAGCCGGTAAGAAAGGCCGCCGCAAAGAAACCGACGAAGGGAAAATGATGCGGGTATAGGGGCCGTCATCTGTGTTCGGAGAGCCGCCCCCGGAAGAAGGCCCGGCTCAGCGCCGAGCCCATACAGCGCCCTGCAAGCAGCGGAATGGGGCGAATGAGCGGAAGTTTGATGCGGTCTTACCTGAATGGTTAACCCGGATGGACCGCGGTTCCATTCAGGTGGATCGACAATGCAGTAACCATTAAGGAGGAGGGATTTATGGCAACAGCAAAGAAGGCGACAGCAAGCAAGGCAAAGAAGACGGTTGCAAAGAAGGCCGCCGCAAAGAAGCCGGCAGCGAAGAAAACGGTGAAAAAGGCCGCCGCGAAGAAGCCAGCGGCAAAGAAACCGGCAAAGGCTGCGGCAAAGAAACCGGCAAAGAAAGCTGCGGCAAAGAAACCGGTAAAGAAAGCCGCTGCGAAGAAACCGGCGGCAAAGAAGTAGGAACGCCCCGGTACGGTAACGATCATTCAGCGGGAGTCCGGCTTCTACTGCCGGCTCCCGCTGAATGAGGCCTCGAAGCCTGCTGCTGTATTACCCACTGCGCCCGGGATCGCGTGCAGCGACCGGAGGCGTACGGTGTGCTTTTTTCCGTTTTCCCTTACCCGCCCTCTTCCCCCACCGGATTCGTCCGCTGCTGCCAGCGCCCCAGGATTATCGACTCCACCGCGGTGGCCAGACCGACCGACGACACGCTAATCACCAGCGGCATTCCCTGGGTACGGATGAGATCGTACAGAAACACGTTGATGGCGCCGACGATCGTTATCAGGATCGCCGTGTTCCGTAGCTCGGTGTTGCGGTAGGCCCAGGCGATCAGCATCACCAGGATTGCGGAGAGGTTGATGACGACCGATTGGCTGCCGTAAAAGACGTTGTTCAGCTCGGACGGGGTGAGCGTCAGCGACAGGATATGGTGGAGAACTACCCGCAGCGCGAAAAAGGCACAGAGCAGAGAAGCCAGCAGAATGAACACCGCGCTGAAGTCCCGCGTATCGATCCTTCGGAAAAAGGTCGATTCCTCGGGATGCTGCCTGCGGCGGCACCACCAGTACTGGATAAAACCCAGGCCGGCAATCGCGCCCGCCGATAGCGCGCGCACCCAAACGGACGGCACCGCTCCTTTTTCCAGTAACGATACCGACAGGGTCGCAGCCACGTACAGTTGGAGAAGGTACGAGGTCAGACGAACGCTTCCGCTTTGCCACGTGACCGAAAGGGCCGTCGCCCCGAGGGCGATCGCCGCCAGAATGGGGAGCGACAGGGCGGGACTGTGCGTCGCCGCTGGCAAGGCGAGTGCCAGCAGCACCGCCCCGGCAAGCAAGAAGGCATTGGCGCCAGCCGCGCCCTGCGGGTCGCGGCTGGCCAGCCGGTATGCGGCAGCCAGATGTCCCGCCCCGACAACAACCCCGACGATGCCGAGAATCGTCACCCCGCTCTCCATGGCCGAGAGCACATACCGGGCGAGGGAAAAGGCCCATGCCACGTTGATGGTGGGGAGGACAAGGTCAAACCGGCTGATCTTCGCCGGGGGGACGCGTATGATGCCCAGAAAGGCGATTGCCATGTACGTAATTGAGAAGAGCGCCAGGAACGGCAGAAACAAGTCCGGCGCCAGCGCCTGGGGAGGGTGTTCATTGCCCAGCAGGGTCATCCCCAGTTTGAAGCCCCACAGGTGAATCATGAACAGGGTTGTCAGCAGTAGAATCCACCGGGGCCAGGAATACCGATGCGCGCGGGCGGTGGCGTACCCCAGCAGGTTGGCGGTGAGCAGAAGGATCCCGGGATAGGGGAAGAAGGGGGCCGGATAATCGATTGCCGCTCCGGTGATGCACATTCCCAGGTTGCCGACGACGACCGGAGCCGGTACCCGATGGACATAACTGATACCGGCCGTTCCCAGGGCGGTGAGCATCAGCAGGATGTAGGCCGGGACAGAGGGGAGAGCGCCAAACCGGGCATGCGCTTCCCCGATGATCGTAAACATCAGCACGGTCCCGCATACGGTGAATACCGGTGCCAGCGGGTTGGCCCTCCCGTACCTGAGCCAGCCCATGCCGATCAGCGCAGTAGCGTAACTCATGCCGATCACCGTCCCGATCCGCCGGTCGATCATGCCGTTGTCGGTGATTGTCCGCAGAACCAAGGCGATGACCAGGAGGAAACAGAGCGTGGAAAGCCGCTGAAGGAGAGACGAACGGCGTATCCAGGACAGGAGGGTCTCCGCTGCGTCGGGGAATGCATCATCCGCCACAGGCAGTGCGTCCGGAGACGCCCGGGCGGAGCCGGCCTTCCCGGCGAGTCCGTCCACTCTCCCGGACAGTTCCTCCACTTGCACGGTCAGGCGTTCGACACGGGCTTCCAGAGATGACAGCTTGCTCGTCACCTGATCATCCATGCATGCCTCTCCTGTCCGGACTCGGGCACCGGAAACGGCCGGCCCGCGGCGTACGGAGCGGTTTCGCCCCGCGACGGGCTATTTGCCTTTGCCGCCGCCCGGGACATCCTCGCCGCCGGCGGCATGGCACTCGCTGCAATTGAGGGCCATCATGCTGTCGCCGATATCCGTCGGATGGACAAATCCCTTCACCTTTGTCCCCGGCCGGATGTTCTCCTGTTTCTGGCTCAAGACGGTGTGGCAGATGTTGCAGTCCTTCGAAATGACCTTGCCGTCGGCGGTCTTGTGCTTCCCGTCATGACAGCGGAAACAACCGGGGGTGTAAAAATGGCCGATATGGTCGGGATAGGTGTTCCAGGAAACCTTCATATTCGGGAAAAAGCCCCGGTTATAGATATCCTGCACCCCTTCGATGGCCTGTCTGATCGCGGCGGCCTTATCACCGACTATCTTCGGATAGTTCTTGGCATAGAACTCCGTGATCCCGCTGGCGATGGAGGCCTTCCCCTCCTCCTTGGTCTTGTACGGCTTGGTGAGGAATTCCACGGCCACCTTCTTGATGAACGGCAAGGTGGGGTCGATATGGCCGGAGACGAAGTTCTCGTCCATCTCCCGGCCCGGTGAGCGATAGATATGGGTGGGGCGGTTGTGGCAGTCGATGCAGTCCATCAGCCGCTGTTCCCCTTTGGCGATCTCTTCCTTGGAAAGCGGCTCGTGCTCATCGTTGTATTCGACGACCCTGCCGTTCTTATCCTTGACGGCCACGTAGGGGATGTCGAGACGTTTCTTGTCCCGGGCGATGTAGTAGACCTCGCTGCCGATATGCCAGTGTACCCCCGTCCCCGTCGGATTCTTGGGAGAGCCACCGATATTGATCAGCATGTTGGTCTCCCGGGGCGTATTCTTCTCGTCGGGCGCATAGTGGTAGAACACCCGCTGCCGTCCCGAATAGAATTTTTCCGGCCAGTGGCAGCGTTCGCAGATATCCCGGGCAGGCCGGAGATTCGCGACCGGTGTCTCGATCGGCACCGAATAGGTGTGGGCCAGCACGGCATAGATCTGTTTCAACCCGGAGATCTTCGCCTTGACGTACCACTCCGCCCCCGGTCCGATGTGGCATTCCACGCACCGGACCCGGGCGTGGGGTGACTTGCTCCAGGCGCTGTATTCCGGTGTCATGACCGTATGGCACAGCTTTCCGCAGAATTCTGCGGACTCGGTAAAATGGTACCCCTTGAGCGCGGCGATGGAGATGATGATTACGAAAAGGACGGTGCCGAAAATGAAGAAGACGAACAGCCGGCGTTTGTGGCGGTCGTTCAGGTCGAGATCGGGATAGGGAGGGATGGTGTCGGGTTTCGCCTGCCGGTGCCGCTGCCGTTCGCGGAAGGCCCCGATGGGAACCAGGAGCAGCCCCAGGATCAGCATGGCGGGGAAGATGAAGTAGACGAGTATCCCCAGATAGGGGCTCTCCACGCCGGTAATCATTTCCACGGACAGCAGCACGATGATCAGCCCCGTTGCCACCGTGGCCAGGATCATCCCGATCAGGCTTATGATGTTGAAGAAATACCCCAGTCTGTCGTTCCTGTTTTCAGGCATGTCCCCTCCTCGTTCCCCGGGCACAGGATCAGTACCGTCAGGTCTGCCTGTCCAGCATCCGGCTATCGCTCCCTCACTACAGTATACTCATCCGTCTGCCCTGCGGCAAGCTGCCGGCGCGGCGCGCTAATGCAGCGCCGCGATGAACGTGTACAGCATCATGAACAGCAGGGCTATCCCCAGGGACAGCCCCAGGAACCCAAATCCCTTGAAGAAGAAGTCGGAAAAGACACCGCTGCGCTTTTCGACTGCCAGCTTCTCCGTGCCCCCTTCCCGTTCGGTGCGCTCCCACTGATCGCGGCGTTCCTCGATAAACTCATGCTTCGACACCTGGCCGTTGAAGATGACGAAATCCATCGGAAACTTCTCAGGGCGGAAGTGGGTGTTGAAGAAATGGACTGTAAAGATGAACCCTGTGGCAAGCAGGGCCTCATCGGAATGGACCACGGTCGCCACGTTGAACATCCAGCCGGGCAGAACGCGTCCGAACGCCTCCGGGAACCAGAGCATCAGCCCCGAGCCGCCGATGGCGAACATGCCCCAGAAGACCGCAAGAAAATCGAACTTTTCCCAGTAGGTCCAACGCTCGAAGGTCGGTTTCGGCCCCTTGAAGAAAAACCAGCGGATCATTCCGGCGATGTCCTGGACATCGCGCGGATTGGGGCAGAGCGAGTCGGGGCCGAGCAGCCGCTCCAGCCAATTCCCCGGGATATCCTTCCGGATGAACAGAAAATGGATGCACATGGCGATGGCCGACAAAAAGTACGCGAAGGTGATCACGGCGCAGATCCGGTGGATCAGGGCGGCGTTCGCCGCGCCGCCAAACAGGGCCATAAGAAGCTTCGAGAGTTCCTGATCACTGAATTTCAGCGGCAACCCCGTCAGGGCGAGTCCGAGGAAGCTGACCATCACCATGATGTGCAGGACGATGTGGCGCGTGTTGAAGCGCCGGTACTGCCTGAACCCGTCCGGCACATGCGCGACCGCCCCCTCTGCAAGCAGCGCCTCCTTTTCCCGGTTTTCCACAAAGCCGCGGTACAGCCAGAGGAGCGTATGCACCCAGAAGACGGCGAACGTACCGACCAGCAGGATGACCATGCTGATGTAGGTCAAGAAAAGCAGCGGATACTTTTTTCGGTCCGTGTGGTCCCCATGGGCGTAGAATTGGGTGAACAGCGAGGTGGCGTGCGTGTGGCACTGCTTGCACGTTTCCACAAGATGGCCGGGATTGACGGTGGAATTGGGGTCGGACGCCTTCAGAACCGAATGGGCCGTATGGCAATCGGAACACCCGGCGACCTTTTCCGGATACCCGAGCCGGTAATTTTTCCCATGATAACTATCCATGTAGGTCTTGGCAGCGACGTTGAAGACGTTGTTTCGCTTCATCATCTCCTCGTCGCTGTGGCATCGCAGGCAGACCTTGGTATGGAATACACGATCGGTCTTGAATTTGGGATCGTTCATCGGCTTGATGTCATGGAGGTTGTGGCAATCATTGCAGGCGGCCGAATCCTGATTGCCCGCTGCCACCGTCTGCCCATGGATGGATTGGCGGTACACTGCCTCATGGTCATGACACTGGATGCACTTGGCGACGACAATACGCTTATCCTTTTTCCAGTACTGGTGCGAATGGATATCGGTATGGCAGTCGGCGCAGCTGACCTCCTTCCGGCTGTGCACGCTGGCATAGTGCTCGGCGTTTTCCTTCTTATGGCACCGTTCGCACCTGACCTTCTCCATCTTGATGGTGCCCTTGACATGCTTCGAGAGGTCGGTCAGCTGGATATGGCAGCTGTTGCAGCCGTTCTTAGCGTGAACGGAAGCGGTAAACGCGGAGGCGGAGACTTTGTCCCCATGGCAGCCGAGGCACGTAGCCGGATCGATGGCCATGCCCTGCGCCCGCAGCGGGCTCGCCGACAGGAGAAAACACAGGGCCGCAAACATCATCGGGGGAATCATCTTCAGCATTCAGATCCTCCTGAAAACAACTATCAACGGAAAAACCGCACCGCAATGAACCCAACGTGGTTGTTTGGCTTGCCGAATCCGGATTGGAGAGGGGAGATAGCCGCACATTTCGGTAGAAAATCGCGTATTCCTAATATAGGGGAGGAGAAAAATCAATAGAAAATTTACCCGAGGATGCCGCGATCCATGAATCCGCCCAGGGCTCCTTCCCCGTGCCAGGGCGGGTTTGGCGAACAGAATCGAGAAGCCGTTGCGCGGCAGGGTTGCCATTATCTGCCTTGACTATCACTCCCCCCTTACACTAAGATGGCGGCACTCTCAGGGCGGTACGTTCCCGAAGGGGTGAACGGAACCCATAGATCATCCGCAGGGGGCAAGAGACTTGCGCATCAGCCTTATCTCGAAGCTGACCATCGGTACCAGCCTTATCCTGCTCGTGTTCATGGTGTTTTTTGCCTACATCAATATCGCCACGTTCAAGACAACGCTCATGGAAGCGGCCATCTCCGATGCCGACAAATTGAGCGAGACGATCATCAAGTCCACCCACTACGAAATGCTCGAGGATAACCGGAAACGGGCCTACGCCATGATCCAGGAGGTCGGCACGCTCGAAGGGGTACAATACATCCGGATGATCAACAAGAGCGGCACGATAACCTTCTCGACGGATAAGGACGAGATCGGGCGGTACTTGGACAAGACAGAGGCCGGATGCAACGTGTGCCACACCAGCGGCGAGCCGAAGGTTCAGGCCTCCACGATGAACAGAAGCAGGATTTTTTTCGATAAGGCGGGAAAGCAGGTCGTGGGAATGGCCAAGGCGATTTACAACGAGAAGAGTTGTTACACCTCCGCATGCCACTTTCACCCGCCCAAGCAACGGATACTGGGGGTCATCGATATCATCGTTTCTCTCGAAAACATGCATACGATGATCGGAACTTACCGGAACAAAATAATTTTCCTGACAATCTTTCTACTATTGTCCATTTCTCTGGCCATAACGATTTTCACGCACCACCTGGTCAACCGCCCGGTCAAGCAACTCCTGACACAGACCAAGCGCATTGCCCAGGGCGACCTCGACGCCCAGGTAAAGGACGTGACGAACGACGAGATGGGTGAGCTTACGGATGCCTTCAACAAGATGACCGCGAGTTTGAAGAATGCCCGGATGGAACTGGAGGAGTGGGCAAAGAACCTCGAGGCAAAGGTTGCCGAACGGACGAGCGAAATAAAGCAGATGCAGATGCAGCTCATCCGGTCGGAAAAATTGGTTTCCCTCGGAAGACTGGTGGCCGGAATCACCCACGAGATCAACAACCCCCTGACGGGAATCCTGATGTTCGCCAACCTTACGAAGGAAAGCCCGCACCTGGACCCGTCGTTGAAGACCGACATGGATGTCATCATCAACGAAGCCCAGCGTTGCGCAAAAATAGTCAGAGGACTGCTCGATTTCTCCCGTGAATCGATACCGCAAAAGAAACAGGTGTCCCTCAACAGCATCATGGAGGCGACCCTCACCCTGATCGGCCGCCAGTCCAGCTTTCACAATGTCGATATCATCAGGGATTACCAGCCCGATTTGCCACTTGTCCTGGTCGATGAAAACCAGTTGGAACAGGTGTTCATCAACATGTTGCTCAACGCCAGCCAGTCTATGTTTAGCGGCGGCAGCATCACGATCAGGACGTACGCGGAGGATGAATACGCCTGCATCCGGATAACCGATACCGGCGCCGGCATCAGCGAGGAGAACATGGGAAAGATATTTGATCCCTTCTTCACTACGAAGACCGATAAAGGCATGGGATTGGGCCTTTCCGTCTCCTATGGGATCATCGAGAGGCACGGCGGGAAGATCGAAGTAAGAAGTAAACTGGCCGAAGGAACAACCTTTACGATCAAAGTGCCCCTCAACCCGCAGGGGAAAGAGGCGTTGGCGGCCAGCAGCACGGTCAGTTAAAGCCCCCAGCGCAGCTTTGCCCTGTTCAGCACTGCTAAACCCGTCAGGACCCACCCCTCCGGCCGCGGTGCAGCGGGGCCGCACGACCTCCCCCGCCCTGTCCGGCCAGCCCGGGCCGAAAGGGTATATTTTTTTATACAAAGGGTCGTCGGAAAATATATCAAGTGATCACAAATCATTAGCGTTATTCCGCTGCCGTCTCCGCTACCGGACCGCCACCTCCGCTGTATACGTTCATTATACACTTCCGTCCCCGCTTCACCCTTCAGTGGATCGGCACAATATAAAATATGTATGCTTATCAAATTGTTATACGTATTTACGGCCAGCAGTTTCCCTGGCATGGTCATTGCTAAACGTAAGCTGACGAGAGAGAAACTCTGGCGTTTAACGCGACAGGAAAGAAAGGAAGAACCCATGAAAGCCAAGACAGCGATCCTCACGGTGATGATGTTCACGGCGGTACCGGCACTGGCTTCGAGTGATGCGGGAACGGGGGGAGCCAGTTTCCTGGTGTTCCTTTTCCTCGGGTTCGGCGCTCTGATCTTCGCCTGCCAACTACTCCCCAGTCTGATGCTCTTCTGCGCGATGCTCAAGGGGCTTTTTCATGGTGCCGCCCCGGACACCATGCCAAAGAACGGTACCAAAGCAGCCTGAGATCGGGACAGAGGGGGATGGGAGACATGCGGGAATTGCTGATCGCAGATAAGGATTCGGCCGCGCGAAAGCAGATGGCAGCGATGCTGATCGAAGCCGGTTACGATGTGATGGTGACGGACTCGGCCGTGAAGGCCATCAGCGGCGTACTCACGAAGAGAGCCAGGGTTGTACTGCTGGGGACCGAGCTCGACGAATTTACCTCCGCGGAGATCGTTCCGCTCCTGAAACAGTGCAACCGCAAGCTGATGATCATTCTGATCGCCGATGACGCACCCTTGCCGCTGATCAGGAAGGTGCGCAAGGAGGGTATCTTCTACCACGCCCTCCGCCCGGCGGAACCGGAGGACGAGGAGGAGATCAAGCAGGTGGTGAAGTGCGCCATGGAAAGCCTGACCAGGACGGGGTACGAGCGCCGGGCGCAGGCGAACTGACCGCAGCAGGGAGGACATTATGCAGGGGGCAGCGAGAATCAAGAACATCGGCCTGGGGATAACGGCACTGTTGGTCAACGGCGCACCCCTGTGGGCCGCGGATGCCGCTCGGGAAGACAGCAGCAGCGTGTTCGTTTGGATATTCCTGGCCTTCTGCGCCCTGATCGTCGTTGCCCAACTCATACCGGCCGCGATGATGATGTTGGGGTTTGCCAAAGGGGTCAAGAAGGAATCGGGGCGAACCGCATCGCAAGGCGCCGATCACGCGGCTTCGCCGGATGCATGATCTCCGCTTCGGCTGAGGTGGTACACAGAATCGACGGCGGAGAGGACGGGCTGCTATTGATTGCCCTGCTCATCCCGGACGGAGATGCCCAGTTTCTTCAGGAGGGCATGAAAGTTTGGCCGCAGCATGCCTGTTTCTTCCGCGGCTTGTGAAATATTCCAGTTGTTCCTTTTCAGGGCGCTGAGGACAAAGGCCTTCTCGATCGGTTCAACCGCCCGCTCGCGGATCTGTTTCTTGGTCTCCTTCAATTCTTCCAGGTTCAGCGGAACCACATCCGGGTCGAGATAGCGATCCTCCTCCGCGGATCGCAGCTCCAGGTCGGCCCGCTGGATGATCTCGCCTTCGCAGAGCACGACCGCCCGCTCGAGAATATTCTCCAGCTCCCGCACATTTCCCGGGAAGGCGTATCCCTCCAGCACCGCCAGGGCATCAGGCGCCAGACCGCGGACCTCCTTTCCTACCTCTTCGGAGAACTTTCCCAGGAAGTGATGAATCAGCAGGGGCAGGTCTCCTCTTCGCTCCCTGAGCGGAGGAAGGTTTATCGGAATGACGTTGATGCGGAAAAAAAGATCGTCCCGGAATAACCCTTTGTCCACCATGGTCCGCAGGTTGACATTGGTCGCGACCACCAGCCGGATGTCGATCGGTACGGGCCGGGTGTCGCCGATGGGGGTCAGCATCCTCTCCTGGAGAACGCGCAGCAGCTTTGCCTGGGTAGCGAGACTGATGTTCGAAATCTCGTCTAAAAACAGCGTGCCCCCGTCAGCGACCTTGAACAGCCCCGTCTTGCTGTGAATGGCGCCGGTGAACGATCCTTTCACATGACCGAACAGTTCGCTTTCCAGGAGGGTTTCGGGGAGGGAGGTACAATCGACCGCTACGAAGGGCTGGCCGTGCCTTGGACTGTTCTTGTGCACGGCACGCGCCACCAGTTCCTTGCCCGTCCCGCTCTCGCCGGTAATCAGCACCGTGCTGTCGGTGGGCGCCACCTGTACAATCCGGCGGTAGACTTTCTGCATCTCGATGCTCTCACCGACGAAGTCTTCGAACCCATGACCGGCACTGAGCACCTTCTTTACGGAAAAACCGTCCGCAAGCGATACGGTATGGGCGACGGCCTTGTGCAGCTTGTCGAGGATGAGTTCGGAGGAAAAAGGTTTGGCGATGTAGTCAAAGGCGCCGCTCTTCATGGCGTCGACGGCCGTATCGACGGTCGAATACCCGGTGATGATGATAACCGGCACCTCCGGCTGCAGAATCTTTATCGTCTTGAGCACTTCAATTCCGTCCATGCCGGGCATTTTCAGGTCCGTGATGACCACAGCGAAATCCTGCTCCTGGATTTTTTCTATTGCCGCGCGTCCGCTGGCCGAGGTCTCAACGTGATACCCCTCGCTCGCAAGAATGCGGCGCATACCCTCCCTGATGACCGCCTCGTCATCGACGATGAGGATGCTGTGCCTCTCCGGAAGCTTTTCCTGGTTGCCTGTTTCCATGCTGCGATCGCTGCACGAAGCGCTGTTTGCGTTCATCCCGGCCGTTCGGGCCGCACTCGTTCCGTTTTATTATTTATCATATAGTAATTCACCCTGTTAGTCAAATCGCCGCGATCTCCTTAGGATAGCGTTTCTGTTCCCTTATCTTGTCCGGACCGGGTGCTACGGGCATCTTCCGGCCCGATCGTTCCCTCTCCCGGCTCGGGACCGCCGGCAGCGGGAGACGCCGGCGTCTCCCGCAGACAAACAGGGAAGAGGGAATCACCGAATAAAATCACGCGATAACGGCATGTTACCTGCAGACAATATTTTCTATGGCGTTCAGCGCTCAACTCATGGTAATGCAAACAGTCTTTGCCATGCGGGGACACTTCTGCCGGACGAGAAAAGAGGCAAGTCATCGGAACGGGAGGGACTGTAGCAGGCAGAGAGGGCACCCGGTGCAGGCGGACTCTCCGATAGGGCTGCATCAGCGGATGGGTAAGGTTGTTATGCCGGTACTGTGCAGTAACCCATCAATGCCAAGGAGGAAGATTGATGAGTCGGACAAGAGGGTATCTGATTCTTCTGTTGTCGGCACTCATACCCGTGATGACAGCGGCGGCAGTGGGGGCAGCGGAAAGAAGCACCTGCCTGAGCTGCCACGGGGAAAGGAAGATCCTGAATAAGGGAACCCATCTCTACATCGACCCCGCAAAGTACGAATCGACGACCCATGAGCGCATCGGGTGTGTGGCCTGCCACACCGGGGTAACGCCGCGTCATCCCGCCGACGGTGTCCGTCCGTCCCGGGCGAAGTGCGAAGAGTGTCACGCCGCTGTGTATGCCGAGTACGAAAAGAGCAGCCACAGTGCCTATGCCGGCTGTACCGACTGCCACAAGCCGCATGCGGTAAAGCCGCTGCTGGCGGTGTCCGGGCGCGACATCAACATCCAGTGCGCCAAGTGCCACGACAACTCCGCGACGGTCAAGAGCCACGCCAAGTGGCTGCCACAGGCAGCGCTCCACATCGACGCGCTGCCCTGCATCACCTGCCATACAGGATCGAAGGAGACCGTAATCACCCTGTACATGGCCAAACGGGCGGGGGATTCACGCCTCGGCGGCGTGGCGCTGGCCGGGTACGAAGACCTGCGATCCTTCATACCGCCGGGCAAGAAGATCGGACGGGTGATCGACAGCAACGGCGACGGCGCGGTTTCGCTCGACGAGCTGAAGGCGTTCAACACCAGCAGCCAGTTCAAGCACATCAGCCTCCTGGGGACGATGATGCCGGAAGTGGTAACCCACAGCTTTCAGATCCTGGCCAACCGCTGGGATTGCACCTTCTGCCACGCCTCGGGGCCAAACGCGCAGCAGACCAGCCAGCTCGCCTTCCCCGAGCAGGGCGGCACCTACAGCCGGATGATTGTGGAGAAAGGCGCCATCCTGGACATCCTCTACGGAACCCCGGATTTCTACATGACGGGCTTCACGCGGAACAAGACCCTGAGCATCATCGGCATCTTGATCGTGGCCTCGGGCCTGATGGTGCCGATTCTGCACGGCACGCTTCGCTTCCTCACCAGAAGCAGAAGAAAGGAGCGCTGACATGACGGAACAGACCCCCCCGGAGCAGGTGTACCTTACCCCCACCCCGGTGAGGATATGGCACTGGCTGAACGCCTTGGGCATCGTCACCCTGTGCGTAACGGGCATCCAGATCCGATTCCCGGAATACGCGAACATCTTCGGGACATACAAGGCGGCAATCCGGCTGCACGACATCGCCGGGATCACTGTCTCGATTTCCTTTCTCCTCTGGATCTTCTACTATCTGGTGGTGGCAAGGAACATCGCAAAGGTCTACGTCCCGACATTAGCTGACATCAAGTCAGGGCTGTTCCAGCAGGCGTTCTTCTATTTCTTCAACTATTTTTTGGGGAAAGACAATCCCCATACGGCGACACCGGACAACAAATTCAACGCCATCCAGAAAGTTACGTATTTCATGACCATGTTCCTGTTGATACCACTGGTCGTCGTCAGCGGCCTGCTGCTGATGAACATTGCCCCCCTCAGGGCATGGATCATCGCGATCGGGGGCATCAAGTTTCTGGTGGACGCCCACTACCTGCTTGCCTGTTCGTTCTTCGCCTTTCTGTGCGTCCATGTGTACATGGCGACGCTGGGGCATACCCCCTTTGCCCATTTCCGCCAGATGTGGACCGGATGGGAGAAGATGGAACACACCGGGTAAGTCCTGTGGCCCGGGGATCGAACCCGGCGCTTCGCTTCGTCACGTATCGCTTCGCGAGTGGTCCCGGCACTCCTCATCTCGCCGATACCGGGCATGACGATATGCGTTGACTAATGGCGGTCGTTTTTCTATACTCCGCGCAAAACGGTGGATCGTCGAGGTGTTTGTTCTACGTATCTTCCTGGCATTATGGGGGAAATGTGGAACAGAGCATATCGGGGGCTGCCGTAATCCGGGCGCGGCGCCCGGTTGTTTTCAGGAGGAAAACATGAAGCAGCGATGCGCTTTATTTATCTTGACCGTGGCGATCCTCACCTACTCCTTCGCCCAGGCGATCGACATTAAGGATGTCCCGTTCAAAATAGCCAATTTCGGCAGGGTGGTGTTCAGCCACAACGACCACTTCCGGGTGGAAGGGATCAAGAATAATTGTAAGACCTGCCACAACGCTATCTACAACCTCAGGAAGAAAGCCCGTTTCACGATGGCGGACATGGAAAAGGGGCTCTCCTGCGGCGCCTGCCACAACGGCAAGCGGGCCTTTGCGCTCAGAGAGTGCATCCGCTGCCACAAGGTAGGGGACGTCGCGATGCAGGTGAAGGAGACGGGACCGGTTGCCTTCAGCCACAAGAAGCACCTCACGGCAGACAACTGCGCCGTCTGTCATCCCAAGCTCTTCGATCTGGCTGCCAGGAAACCCGTGACCATGGCCCAGATGGAGAAGGGGCTCTCCTGCGGCGCCTGCCATAACGGAAAGTCGGCATTCAAGATCGATGAATGCGCCAAGTGCCACCCGGTCAAGGACGTGGCCTTCAACGTGAAGGAGACAGGGGTCGTCACATTCAGCCATGAGTTCCACGCGGGCTTGTCCAAGTGCGGCGACTGTCACACAAAGCTTTACCTCCCCTCGGCGAAGAACAAGCGGGGGATCACCATGGCCCAGATGGAGAAGGGGCTCTCCTGCGGCGCCTGCCATAACGGAAATGCGGCAGCGAAGATCGACGAATGTGCCAAGTGTCATCCCGTCAAGGATGTGGAATTCAAACTGAAGGATTCGGGTGACGTAAAATTCAGCCATGAATTTCACACCGGCTTGTCCAAGTGCGGCGACTGCCACCCCAAGCTTTACCTCCCCTCGGCAAAGAACAAACGGGGAATCACGATGGCCGAGATGGAGGCGGCCAGATCCTGCGGCGCCTGCCACAACGAGAAGGATGCCTTTACCGTAAAGGAAAACTGCGACCGCTGCCACAAAATGTGACGCAGCGGCATTTGACAAACGGGATTCTATTGTTAGGTTAGAAAGACGGGCGGAAAATTCAGCACAAGGAGATTACTATGTTTTCTGTATCAGAAAAAGCAAGCGAGATGATTAAAGAATTTCTCAAGAACCGGACGGAGGCCCCTTCGATCAGGGTGGTCATGCAGGAAGGCGGCTGATCCGGGCCCTCACTGGGCATGGCTCTGGATGAGTCAAAAAATGACGATGAAGTATTCGAAGACCGCGGAATCACCTACCTGATCGAGAAAGCGCTTTTCGAGAAAGTCAAGCCGATCGAGGTCGATTTCGTCACCACCCCGCGGGGGTCGGGATTTAAACTGACCTCCAGCCTGTCTCAGGAGAGCGCCTGCGGCTCTTCCTGTAGCTGCTGACCGGAGATGCCCCGGAGGCCGCCGGCCTCCGGGGCGTTTTTGCACCGCCCCATGGATGACGTATCCCGCACCGATCGTGACCGGGCCGACGCGCTGCTCCGTTTGGGGCGTTTTCCCGAGGCGATCGAGCTGTTAAGAAACCTGGTGGAAACATTCCCGGAAGAGGAATCCCACCTGCTGGCGCTCGCCTGGGCGCTTCATGACAGCGGAGACCGCCGCGAGGCCGCATCCTGTTTCGAACTCCTCTTCCAACGGGAACTTTCCCGAAACCTGGGGGGCGGGTTTGCCTACGATGAACTCGTCCGCATCCACCGGGAAGGGAACAATCCGGAGGGACTGCTGTCGGTCTGCGAACGGGCGGCCGCCGTTCAGCCGGAGGACCCGGGTCTTCTCAAGACCCTCGGCGATGCATACCTGACGGCGGGCCGCCCCACCGACGCCCTGCGGGTGTTCGAACGGCTGACCGCACGCGAGCCCGATGCCCCGGAGAACTGGTGCAGCCTCGGCAGCGCCCGGCTCGCAGCGGGCGCCCCCGGGGAAGCGGAAGCGGCGTACGCCAAAGCCGCCGAACTGACCCCCGCCGATGCCGCGGCATTCTTCAGCCGTCTGGCCGCTGCATTTCTCCGCGCGGGCCATCCGGAGCGCAGCCAGGCAGCCGGCGAACGCTGTACGGCACTCGCCCCCGATGAGCCGCTGTACCTGATGAACCTGGGAACCACGCTCCTTCACAGGGGCGACGCAGACGCCGCCGCCGGCGCATACGCCCGGGCGGCATCCCTCAACCCGGCGTCGGCCGGGGCCATATGGTACCGCCTGGGTACCCTCCTCGCAACGGAAGGGCTCCACGCCCGGGCAGCGGAGGCGTTCACGAACGCCGCCGCAACCGAACCGGGAAACTCCCGCTATCTTCTGGCCCTGGCCGCTTCTTACGCCGCGCGGGGCGAAACCGACCTCGCAGTCGCGACGCTCCGCCGGGTGGACAGTCCGGGCGGGGATACGGCCACCGATCACCTTCCCCGGCGGCCCACACCGGGGTAAGCCCCCCAGGGCGCCCCTCAGGCCCTCCCCATCTTCTGCAGCGTCTCGTTCAACACATGGTAGAAGGCCCTGTTTTCGGCGTTCCCCTGCTTGATGATCTTTCCCACCTCAGCGATGCTGGCCGGATTGACGACGATATTGACGCTTCGGTTGAAGGCCGCCATGTGATCCATCGTCCGGAACCGCGAGCTCACCAGGGCCACGAAGAACCGCCGCCGCGTGGTCATCGGCAGCTCCGCCAGGTAATGGAGGACGCTGTTCGCCTGCGGATCGGCCGTGTCGAACAGCTCATCGAGAACGACGACGTCGAAGATGTGAAACCGCATCGCCTTGAGGGCGTCTTTGGCGGTCGCCGACACCGTGACCCGATACCCGAGTTCATCGAGGCCGCTGAGGATCTTCTCCCGGACTGCGGGATCGGATTCGCAGACCAGCGCCGTCTCCCCGCCTGCCTCAATAAAATCGAACGGCTTGTCCGCAGCGTCGTACCCGTCAGACGCGACATCAGTCGCAAGAGTCTTCTCCTCTTCCATGGCCTGCCCCCTCCCCTCAAGACCTCAGCCCGAAACCCGGCTCGGTCGGCATCCGCTCCGGAGCCGCTAGAACCTGCGCGCCGGTTTTCCGTAATCCTTGTCCACCTCGAGTTTGCCGAGATCGGTCGTCGCCTGCCCCAGAGAACTCTTGATGGTATCTATGCCGCGCCCCACGATCCCCTTGTTGGAGGCGTACGCCTTGCCCGTCTCTTCGCTGATCAGCCCCTGCCGGAACAGATCGACGATGTAGTCGTCGAAGGTGATCATCCCGAATGCCTTGCCCGCCTGGATGATTTCGTAGAACGTCTTCCCCTCGGATTCGCCATTGAGGATCGTATCCTTGACCCGCAAGTTCGCCCCCATCACCTCGAACGCCGCCACCCGGCCGCCCCCTTCCTTGGGAAGAAGCCGTTGGCAGACGATCCACCTGACCGTATCGGCCAGCCGGATCCGGATCTGCGTCTCCTCCTCGGTGGAAAACATGCCCAGGATGCGGTTGACCGTCTGGCCGGCGTCCACCGTATGGAGCGTGCTCAGGACCAGATGGCCCGTCTCCGCGGCGGACAGACCGATCTCCACTGTTTCGCGGTCCCGCATTTCGCCGACGAGGATCACCTTCGGCGCCTGCCGGAGCGCCGCCCGCAGCCCGCTAGCGAAGGTATCGAAGTCGCTCCCCATCTCCCGCTGGTTGAAGGTGGCCTTCTTGTGGGGATGGGCGAATTCCACGGGGTCCTCGAGGGTCACCACGTGGACCGACTTGTGGTCGTTGATCTCGTTGAGAAGCGCCGCCAGCGACGTGGATTTTCCGCTCCCCGTGGCGCCAGTGACGAGGATGATCCCGTTCTTCTCCTCGGCCATCTTCTTGAAGGCTTCGGGGAGGTTCAAGTCGGTCAGGGTCGGTATCCGGGTCTCCAGCTTTCTCAGGACCACGGAGGTGTTCCCGCGCTGGGAGAAGATATTCACCCGGAAGCGGGCCTTGCCCGGCAGCTCGTAGGATGAATCACACGACCCCTGGGAAACGAGCATCTCCGTCAGCCGCCGGTCCTGGTTGATCAGGTTGAGCGCGAAGATCTCCGCCTGAAACGGCGTCAGCTCCGGAAACGGCGGGTCCAGTTCCACACCGGTCAGCTCTCCCGAGGTCTCCACCTGGAAGGGCTTCCCCACCGTGATGTTCAGGTCCGAAACGTTCTTGTGGGAATCGAGCATCCTGCCCAGGATATAATCGATCTCCGGCTTTCTCATCGCCCTCCTCCTGCGTTAGGTCCTATCGTTTCTGCGGCCCCGCCGTCTCCCGTCGCCGGCATCCGGCGTCAGGCCTCGGTGAAGTCGGTCGGCGGGTTCTTCAGGAACTGCCGGAACCGCTGCTTGTCGTTGGCCTTCATGTAGGCCTCGTCCACGCCGATCCAGCCCTTGTTGAGGAGGTCCTGAATCGCGTCGTCCAGCAGCTGCATGCCGTACTTCTTCCCCGTCTGGATCATCGAGGGGATCTGGAAGGTCTTCGATTCGCGGATCAGGTTGCGCACGGCCGAGTTGGCGATCAGGATCTCGAGCGCGGCGCAGCGCCCCTTCTTATCGATCCGCCGGAACAGGACCTGGGCGATGATCGCGCGCAGCCCGTCGGCCAGGGTGGAGCGGATCTGCATCTGTTCGCTGGCGGGGAAGACCTCGATGATCCGGTCGACCGTCTTGGCGGCGTTGGTCGTGTGGAGGGTGCCGAACACGAGATGTCCCGTGGAGGCCGCCTCGACGGCGAGGGATATGGTCTCCAGGTCGCGGAGCTCGCCCACGAGGATGATGTCCGGGTCCTCGCGGAGCGCCCCCCGCAGCGCCGCCGTGAAGGACTTGGTGTGCCGCCCCACTTCGCGGTGGTTGACGATGCAGCTCTGGCTGGTGTGGACGAATTCGACCGGGTCTTCGATCGTGATGATATGGTCCTTGCGGGTACGGTTCGCCTCGTCGATGATCGCCGCGAGCGTCGTCGACTTGCCACTCCCCGTCGGCCCCGTGACCAGGACCAGGCCGCGGGGGAGCGAGGCCAGCTTGGGGATGACCGGGGGCAGCCCCAGTTCGGCGCACGTGACGATCTTGCTCGGGATCTCCCGAAAGACGGCCGCGCAGCCGAACTGCTGCTGGAAGAAGTTGGCGCGGTACCGGGCAAGTCCGGGAATTTCATAGGCGAAGTCGATGTCCCCCGTCTCCTCGAACTGCTTGATCTTGTGTTCGGGAGCGATCTCGTACAGCATCGACTTGAGGCCGTCGTTGCTCAGGACGTCGAATTTGATCCGCTCCATCTCTCCCCGGATCCGGATGACGGGCTGCTGGCCGGAAACGAGATGGAGGTCCGACGCCCCCTGGTCGTGCATCAACTGGAAAAAGGCATCAATCTTTGCCATGGACGGCCTCCTCGATCGTGCATCTCAGCGATGGTTCATGAAGGGCACTGCGATCCTCCCGAGTTCGGGGTTATCCAGCTCTTCGGACGCGCCGCCTGCCGCGGGGGATGCCCGGACACTGCGGCGAAACGGCGGCAGAAGTATAGGAACGGAGTAGCCGTTTTGTCAAGAAAAAGGGCTGCCCCCTTGACCGGGGTTCCCCGGGGTGTTACAGAATGGCCAGCCGGCCGGGTCGGAGCGATGCCGCCGGTTTCCTGAAACGGCGCGGTACGGCAATGAACGACTCCCCCGCAGTGCTTACGGGCGGGATTTCCGTCGAGGAGGATCTGCGATGACGACCAAGAGATGCGTTCGGGTGGATGACGAGCAGGGGCTCAAGGACACGCTGGCGGTGCATGAACGGGTGGTCGCCCTATTCCATGCCTCCTGGTGTCCCTTTTGTGTCGCGTTCCTGCCCGTTTTCCAGAAGTGCGCCGCAGGCGAGGGGTTGGAGTTCCTGATCGTCCAGGACGATACGGAAACCCTGGGGGACCGCTACGCAGTGGAGGTCGTTCCGACCGTGCTGTACTTCCAGAAAGGCATGGTCGCGGGGCGGCTGGACGGCGCCCTGGGGGTGGGGCTGCAGGAGAAGCAGTTGACCGCGTTCATTCAGACCTGCGCAGCCTCGACCTGCTGATCCACCGCTGTTCCCGTGCGGGGCCCTGCCATGGCGGTCCGCAAACCGTGCCCCACCTGTAAAAAACCGACTTGTAACGGCAGGAGATATCTGATACGTCCCGGCTATGGCCGGGCAAGAGATACGAGAAATCTTGAGCGTGTCGGCGCTCAACGAGCGGATCAAGGCGCTTCTCGAAGGGGGTTTTGCCCTCGTCTGGGTGGAGGGCGAGGTTTCGAACCTCCGCCGGCCGGCATCGGGCCACCTGTACTTCATCCTCAAGGATGCCAAAAGCCAGATCCGGGCGGTCGTATTCCGGAACCCCTTCGCCCAGCGGGGGTGGGGCCGGCCTGCCGGTTTCGCGCTCGAAGAGGGGATGAGCGTCGTCTGCCGGGCCCGTCTAACCGTCTATCCTCCCCGCGGCGATTACCAGCTTATCATCGACGCGGTGGAGCCCAAGGGGCTCGGGGCGCTCCAGAAGGCCTTCGAGCAGCTCAAGGCCCGCCTCGCAGCGGAAGGGCTGTTCGAGCCGGATCGCAAGAGGCCCCTGCCCTACCTGCCGTCGGCCATCGGCGTCGTCACGTCGCCGACCGGGGCGGTGATCCGGGACATCCTGACCGTCACGGGCCGCCGCTTCCCTTCGGTCAACATCCTGATCGCCCCTGTCCGAGTCCAGGGAACGGAGGCGCCGGCGGAGATCATCCGGGCCATCGGCGATCTCCAGGTCGCCGGCGGCGTCGACGTGATCATCCTCGCCCGGGGGGGCGGCTCGCTCGAAGATCTCGCCCCCTTCAACGACGAGGGAGTGGCCCGCGCGATTGCCCGCTCGTCCATTCCCGTAATATCGGCGGTCGGACACGAGACCGACTTCACCATCGCCGATTTTACCGCCGATCTGCGGGCCGCGACCCCTTCGGCGGCGGCCGAGCTGGCGGTTCCGCTCCGCGCGGAGCTGGCGGAGACAGTCGAGACGCTTCGCCTTCGCCTGTTCCAGCGGCGGCGTCTCGCAGCGGAACGGCTCCGGCTGCGGGTGACGGAACTCGCGGGGCGGCTCCGGGATCCGAAACGGCGCCTCGCCGATATCCGGATTGCCCTGGACGACGCCATGGAGCGGATACGCCTTGCGCTCCACCACCTGCGGCAGGTCCGCCGGCAGGAGTGGATCACCCTCGCCGTCCGCCTGGAGCACCGCGATCCCCGGACGCGGATCGCCGAGGAATGCCGGCTCGCCGACAGCCTCGGGCTGAAACTCCGGACGGCCTGGGAACGGGAAGAAGGGCTGCGGAGGAACCGGCTGCGCTCGGCAGCGGCCCTGCTCGACTCGCTGAGTCCGCTGGCAGTCCTCAACCGGGGCTACGGCATCACCCGGCGGCTGCCCGACGGCCTCATCCTGAGACGGGCGGCAAGCGTGCGTGTGGGAGACCGGATCGCCGTCCGGCTCGCCGCGGGAACCCTGCATGCCGACATCACGGACACATTCGAGGGAGAGCCCAATGGCCAAGGAGAAGTTTGAAGAGGCGCTGGAAAAATTGGAAGAGATCGTCAAGCGGATGGAGGCGGGGGAGATGACTCTCGAGGAATCCCTCAAGGCCTTCGAGGAGGGGATCAAGCTCTCCCGGCTCTGCGCGAAGAAGCTCGACGAGGCCGACCGCCGCGTCGAGCTTCTCCTCAGGCAGGAGGGCGAGTTGGTCACGAAGCCCTTTGCGGAGGAAGAACGTGAACCGTGACGACGGGCGCGGCCTGAAGGAATACCTCGCGGAGCGGAAAACGGTGATCGATCGGGCGCTCGCCGGTTATCTCCCCGGCGAGGAGAGCCATCCGCCGATTCTCTTCCAGGCAGCGCGGTACAGCGTCATGGCAGGGGGAAAGCGGCTCCGGCCGATCCTCTGCCTGGCCGCAGCGGAGGCGGTGGGAGCGCCCTGCGGCCCGATCCTGCCCGTGGCCTGCGCGATCGAACTCATCCACACCTACTCGCTCATCCACGACGACCTCCCGGCGATGGACGACGACGATTACCGCCGGGGGAGACCCACGTCGCACAAGGTCTTCGGGGAGGCAATCGCCATCCTTGCCGGCGACGCCCTCCTGACCGAGGCCTTCCGCCTGATGACCCGCCGGGACCTGATGCCCGGCATGCCGCCCGAACGCCTCCTCGAGGCCATCGGCGAAATCGCCGAGGCGGCGGGCTTCTTCGGGATGGTCGGCGGCCAGGTCCTCGACATCCGCTCGGAAGGGGAACAGGTCGACCTGGAAGCCCTCCAGGGGATCCACCGGCGAAAGACAGGGGCGATGCTCCGCGTCTCGCTCCGGGCAGGGGCGATCCTGGCCGGGGCCTCCCCCGAGCAGATCGATTCGCTTTCGAATTACGGCGAGCAGATCGGCCTCGCCTTCCAGATCGTCGACGACATCCTCAACGTGGAGGGCGATCCGGCCCTCCTGGGGAAGGAGACGGGCAGCGATGCGGCCCGGGGGAAGGTTACCTTCCCGGCCCTGCTGGGCGTGGAGGCGTCACGCCTGCGGGTGCAGGCGCTCATCCGGGAGGCGCTGTACTCGCTCGCCTTTTTCGACGATCGCGCCGAGCCGCTCCGCCGGATCGCCCGGTACATCCCGGAGCGGAAATCATGATCTGCCGATGTCCCTGTACGACAGACCGGGAGCGGTTCGGCCGGGCGGCGCTCCCCTCTCCCGGCCGACCTTGCCGGGGCATTGATAATCAGCTTGAATTGCACGTAAAATTCGCGTATATGCGCATCTCGGGAGGGGGCGGCCCCGCAACGGCAGACGGCCGGCCTCGACATGCGGACAGGGACAAACGGAATACCGATGACCGACAGTAAACAGCAGCGCATCCTGGCACGGGTCAATTTCCCCAAGGACATCCGGCAGCTCACCCTGACAGAGCTCCAGGAACTGGCGGAGGAGATCCGGGAGCTGATGATCGAAACCGTCTCCCGGAAGGGGGGGCATCTGGCCTCTTCGCTGGGAACGGTGGAGCTGACCCTGGCCCTCCACTACGTATTCGACACCCCCCGGGACCGCCTGGTCTGGGACGTGGGACATCAGGCCTACGCCCATAAGATCATCACCGGCCGGAAGGAGCGGTTCGCAACCCTCCGCCAGAAGGGGGGGATCAGCGGGTTCCCAAAGCGGGAGGAGAGCCCCTACGACGTCTTCGACGTGGGCCACAGCGGGACATCCATATCGGCGGCCGCGGGGATGGCCGAGGCGCGCTGCCTGAAGGGCGAGGACTTCCGGATCATCGCCGTCATCGGCGACGGGTCGATGTCCGCCGGGATGGCCTTCGAAGGGCTCAACTGGGCCGGCGACCGCAAGAAGAACCTGATCATCATCCTCAACGACAACGAGATGTGCATCTCCCCGAACGTGGGCGCCCTCTCCTCGTACCTCAACCGGATCATGACCGGCCAGACCGTGACCAGGATCAAGAGCGAGGTCAAGACCTTCCTGAAATCGGTCCCGGGTATCGGCGAGCAGATGCTCAAGTTCTCCCGCCAGGTGGAGGAGTCGCTCAAGACCTTCTTCGTCCCCGGCGCGATCTTCGAGGAGCTGGGGTACACCTACGTGGGCCCCCTGGAAGGCCACCGCCTCGACTACCTGATCAAGACCCTGGAAAACGTCCGCCAGTTGACCGGCCCCGTCCTCGTCCACGTGGTGACGCAGAAGGGAAAGGGCTACAAGTACGCCGAAGACGACCCCTCCCGGTTCCACGGCATCCCCCCCTTCGACATCGACACCGGGGAACCGGTCGCCGCCGGATCGGCGCCGCCGGCCCCCTCCTACACCTCCGTGTTCGGCCGGACGATCGTGTCCCTGGCCCGAGAGGATAAGCGGGTCGTAGCGATCACGGCGGCGATGGCAGAAGGCACGGGGCTTGACCGGTTCGCGGCCGAATTCCCGGGGCGGTTCTACGATGTGGGTATGGCCGAGCAGCACGGGGTGACCTTCGCGGCAGGGCTGGCCACCCAGGGGCTGGTCCCCGTCGTGGCGATCTATTCCACCTTCATGCAGCGGGCCTACGACCAGATCATCCACGATGTGTGTCTGCAGAAGCTGCCGGTGGTCCTGGCGATGGACCGGGGAGGGTTCGTCGGCGCCGACGGCCCGACCCACCACGGCCTGTTCGACTTCGCCTTTCTGAGGACCGTTCCGAACATCATCGTCATGGCGCCGAAGGATGAAAACGAACTCCAGCACATGCTGAAGGCCGCCGTAACCTGCGGCCGCCCGGTTGCGCTGCGCTATCCCCGGGGGAAAGGGGTCGGGGCGACGCTCGACGCGGAGCCTCGCGCCCTACCGATCGGGAAAGGCGAGGTCCTGCGCGATTCACCGGACGCCCTGCTCGCCGTCGTCGCCATCGGCGCCTGCGTCTACCCCGCCCTTGCCGCCGCCGATCTGCTGCAGGCCGAGGGGGTTTCCATCCGGGTGATCAACGCCCGGTTCGTCAAGCCCCTGGACGCGGCGCTGATCTGCGCTACGGCGGCCAAGTTCCGGCGGGTGATCACCGTCGAGGAGAACACCCTGATGGGCGGTTTCGGGAGCGCCGTTCTCGAGCTCCTCGCGGAGCGCGGGCTGGACGGCGTCGCCGTCCGGCGTCTCGGCATTCCGGACGAGTTCGCCCAGCACGCAACCCAGAAGGAACTCCGGCGCCTTTACGGAATCGATGCGGAGGGGATCGCCGCCGCGGTACGGGAGATGCTGGCTGATGAAAAGCCCCAAGCGACCCAAAATCCGCCTGGATGACCTCCTCGTCGAGCGGGGGCTGGCCGGGGACCGCCGCCAGGCGCAGGCGCTGATCCTTTCGGGGGCGATCCTCGTCGACGAGCGGCCGGCCGCGTCGGCGGGAACCCTGACCCCTGCCGACGCCCAACTCCGGGTCCGGGGCGAGTCAAGCCCCTACGTGAGCCGGGGCGGCATCAAACTCCGGGGGGCCCTCGACAGCTTCGGCATTTCCGTCGCCGGACTGACCGCCCTCGACGTGGGGGCCTCGACCGGCGGGTTTACCGATTGTCTCCTCCAAGCCGGGGCGGCAAAGGTCTACGCTGTCGATGTGGCCTACGGACAGCTCGCCTGGAAACTCCGGGAGGACCCGCGGGTCGTCGCGATCGAACGAACCAACATCCGTACCTACGGCGGGGACCGGATCAGCGACGGGATCGATATCGCCGTGATCGACGTCTCGTTCATCTCGCTCAGACTCGTCCTGGCGCCCGTCCTGAAGCTGCTCACGACCGGTGGGCTGATCGTCGCCCTCGTGAAACCGCAGTTCGAGGCGGGTAAGGGGGAGGTCGACGACCGCGGCGTCGTGCGCGACCCGGAGCTCCACCGCCGTGTCCTGGCGGAGGTCGAGGCGTACGGCCGGGACCTGGGGATGACGTTCCTGGGTCAATGCGATTCGCCGCTCGAGGGACCGGCGGGCAATAAGGAGTTCTTCCTCTGTTTCAAGAAACCGCCGGCCGGATAGGGTGCAGGCCGGCGCAGCTTCGTTTCTGTCATGAACTTCGCGTTGCTCCGCGCATCCTTCGGATTCCGGGTTTGACCCGCGATCCGGCCCCGGTTCGACGATGCTGGCTACCGCCACGGTTTTCACCGGGGTGACACGCCGGCATGACGACGAGACGGGATTCTGTGCACCGCACGCGGAAGGGAAGAGAGTCATGGGAGTGAAACTGGCCAAGACCGCCGGGGTGTGCATGGGGGTGAAGCGCGCCGTGGACATGGTCATCGAGATGGCCCGCCACAAGGGGACGGAGACGATCTATACCTACGGCCCCCTCATCCACAACCCCCAGACGGTCGAGCTTCTCCGGAAGCGGGGGGTCGTCCCGATCGGGGGGATCGAAGGAACCGACTGCGCCCCTGCCGGCGCCGCCATAGTGATCCGCGCCCACGGCGTCTCTCCTGCGGAACGGAAAAGGATCAAAGCAAAGGGATTCCGCATCATCGACGCCACCTGCCCCAAAGTTGCCCATGTGCAGGCGATCATCCGGAAGCATGCCTCCGCGGGATATACGGTCCTGATCGCCGGGGACCGCGAGCACCCCGAAGTGAACGGCCTGCTGGGGTTCGCGGGCGCCTCGGGGATCGTCATCGGGTCCACCGCGGAGGTGGCGAACCTGCCCGACCTCCCGAAGGTGTGCGTGGTCGCCCAGACGACGCAGAGCCTGGAGGAGTATGCAGCCATCGTCGGCCGCGTCCGGGAACGGTTTCCTGCGGCGGTCGTGTTCGACACGATCTGCGATTCCACCGAGAAGCGCCAGACCGAGATCAAGGAGCTGGCGGCCGAAACCGACGCCGTCTTCATCGTCGGCGGCCGGAATAGCGCCAACACCAGGCGTCTCGCCGAGCTGGCAAAACTCCAGGGGAAACCCGCCTTCCACATCGAAACCGCGGCGGAACTCGATGGGATCGACATCGAGCCGTACCGCCGCATCGGCGTCTCCGCCGGCGCCTCGACCCCCAACTGGATCATCGATCAGGTGGTCGATTCCCTGACCGCCCGGGAGGGAAAGCGGGAGGAATTCATCCGCGTGCTCTTCAGGATGTGGGTCTTCGCCGTCCGGACGGACATCTACTCCGCCGCGGGCGCCGGCTGTCTCTCCGTTGCCGCCATGCTTCTCCAGGGGCTGCCGGTGCGGCCGCTGCACATCCTGACCGCCTCCCTGTACGTATACGCCATGCACATCCTCAACCGGTTCATCAACCGGAAGGCGAGCAGCATCAGCTCCTTCCGGGAGGAGTCGTACCTTCTCCACGAGAAGGTCTACGTATCGCTGGCGGTCCTCTCCACGGTCGTCGCACTCGGTGCCGCGTTCATCGCCGGACCGGCGCCCTTCATCCTGCTGTTCCTCATCTCGCTGTTCGGGATCCTGTACAACACCCGCCTCCTGCCGGGTCGGTGGCGGTTTCAAAGTCTGAAGGACATCCCCGGTTCGAAGAACATCACCGTCGCCATCGCCTGGGCGGCGGTGACGGCTCTCCTGCCGTGGATAGAAACAGGGCGCGAGATTACGGGGGGTCTGCTGGTCTCCTTCGTCTTCGTTGCCGGCATCGTGTTCATCCGGTCGGCACTCTCGGACATCCTCGACATCCAGAGCGACCGGCTGTTCGGACGGGAGACGATCCCCGTTCTCATCGGCGAGGGGCGGACCCTGACCCTTCTCCAGGCGGTCTCCGCACTCCTGTTCCTGCTGCTGGTCGCCGCCGCTCCGGCCGGGTGGACCTCTTCCCTCAGTTTTGTGCTGTTAACCTCGGTATTTTATATATGGATTTGTTTCAAACTTTATGATAGAAGGTCCGGGTTTTCCGGAGTGGTCCTGGAAGGACTGTTGGAAAGCAGCTACATCGTCGCCGGTCTGAGCGCCGCGCTGTGGCGGATGATGGTCCACGGCGCGATCGCCTGAACCGAAGGGGCAGCAATGACGAACGGAACGAGAGCGGGAATCGCCGCAATCCTGCTGATGTGGCTCATGGGTTGCGGGGGGCTCCGCTATTCCCAAGTCGCACCGGAAGCGAAGGATTTCCATCCCCAACGGATTGCCGTCCTTCCCGCCGATACGACGGCGTTTCCCGAGGCGAAGGGCAGCATCGATCGCATGTTCGCCGAAGTCCTGGCCGATCGCCAGTGGTTCGCCCGCGTCACCGGGGGGGAAGAGATCGGACGCCGCATGGCGAACGAAGCGGAACTGCGGCAAGCCATCACCGAATACCTGGCCAAGCTCCGCAACGTCAGTTACTCCGATGCGAGCCTGAGCGCCAGGATCGGCTCCCTGACCGGGAGCGACGCCTTGGTGCTGGTCCGGGTCGATTACTGGAACTACACGACGGAAGACGATACGAAGGTGGGCAAGGTGGGCCTCAGCGTCACCCTGATCGAGGCGGCGACCGGCAAGACGATCTGGCGCGCGGGCCATAACCGGGCAAGCGACTATGTGCTCATCAAACCGGACCTCCCCGATGTAGCGAGAAGTCTGATCCGGGAGATGGTCCGTCATATGCCGCATTGAGGGCCGGCGGAAGGCGGCTCGGAGTATCGAAGGGGGAATGGGATGAAAGAACTGGTGCAAAAAGCGCTTGAGAAGATCAGGCCTAATCTCCAGGCCGACGGGGGAGATGTGGAACTGATTGACGTGGGAGAAGACGGGGTGGTAAAGGTGAAGCTCACGGGGGCTTGCCACGGCTGTCCGATGGCCCAGATGACGCTCAAGAACGGGATAGAAAAGCTCTTGAAGCAGGAGATTCCTGCGGTAAAATCCGTTGTTTCCGGTTAAGATGGCCGGTTCGGACGAACCGGTCGGGAAAATAAAAAAGCAAGGAGAAGAATGATATGGCGTATACGATTACCGATGAATGCATTGCATGCGGATCCTGTCAGGATGAATGCCCCGTAGAGGCGATAAACGAGGGAGAGGATAAATACACCATCGATCCCAAGCTGTGCACGGACTGTGGAACCTGCGCCGAGCAGTGCCCGGTTGAGGCGATCAAGCCCGGCGAAGAGAAGTAGGCCGAAACGAGTATCCGACAGGAAAAGGGGAATGCCGCGCCGGAGACGGACCGCGGCCTTCCCCTCTGTTTTATGGTGGTTGTGGACTCGAAAGGATTCTACCGGGACTCAGGATCTTTTTCCGACCTTGCTCATCCTCGTTACGCCGCCGGAAGACCAACTCGCGCTTCGCGCTCAGACATGCTTTCCGGCTGACGCTCCACTGCGGTGGCAGGGTGCCCGGAAAAATCTTCAAATCGTCCCGGTGAGATCCTTCCGAGGCATGGTTTCTTGGTAAGAAGGCGCAACATGGGGCGGTTCATCACCTTTGAGGGGAGCGAGGGCTCCGGCAAGAGCACCCAGATCGGGCTTGCAGAGGACTGGCTGAAACGGCGCGGCCTTGCGGTCATCGCGACCGCCGAGCCGGGCGGAACGCCGCTCGGCCGAAAGATCCGTGAAATTCTCCTGAACCGGGGCGCTTCCCCGATCGGCGCCGAAGCGGAGCTCCTCCTGTTTGCCGCCGCGCGGGCGCAGCACGTACGGGAAACGATCCTGCCCGCGCTCAGGGCAGGGCAGTGGGTCCTCTGCGACCGCTTTGCGGACGCGACGCTGGCCTACCAGGGGTCCGGCCGGGGGCTCGACGCGGCATTCATCGGCACCCTGAATGCCTTTTCCGCCGGTTCGCTCGTCCCGGACCTCACCCTGCTGTTCGATCTTCCCGTGGAAGTCGGGCTGGTCCGGGCGAGGCAGCGGGCAGCCGGCAGGGGACCGGAGACGGCAGAAGACCGCTTCGAGCAGGAGGACAGCGAATTTCACCGGCGGGTCCGCGCGGGATACCTGGCGCTTGCCGCCGCGGAGACGGCCCGGTTCCGGATCATCGACGCAGCGGCGGACGTGGAAACGGTCCACGCTGCGGTCGGTCGCTGCCTGGAGGCGCTCGCCGGCCCCTCTCCCGCGGGAGGACGGAGGGCGCCATGACCTTCGAAGAGCTCTACGGGCAGGACCAGCCGCTGGCGGTCCTGAAAAACGCCATGGCGAACAACCGCATCGCCCACGCCTATCTCTTCTACGGGATGGAGGGGATCGGCAAGCGCACCGCGGCTGCGCTGTTCGCCCGGGCGGTGAACTGCGAGAGTGAATCCCCCCCCTGCACGACCTGCGCTTCCTGCCGGAAGGCGCTGCATCAGAACCACCCCGACATCGTGACGATCCGCGCCGAGGGACAGTTCATCAAGATCGGAGCGGTAAAGGAGCTCCAGGAACAGATGAAATTCAGGCCCCGGGAGGGGCGGCGACGGGTCTTCGTGATGCCCGAGGCGGACCGGATGAACGCGCCGGCGGCGAATGCGCTCCTGAAGACCCTGGAGGAACCCTCGGCAGGGAACATCCTGCTGCTGACGACCTCCCGTCCCCACGCCCTGCCGCTGACCATCCTGTCCCGGTGTCAGCATTTGCGCTTTACCCCCCTGCCGCGGGAAGAAGTGGCCCGGTATCTCCGGGAACGGGAGTCGCTCGACGACCAGACCGCGGCGGCCTTAGCGGCCTCGGCGGGAGGAAGCATCGGCCGCGCGCTGGCGATGCGGCGCGACGATTGGCTGGGGATGAGAAACGGGATCATCGAACATCTGTCCGGGGACGACCCGGCGGACCCCCTCCGGCGACTTGCCTTCGCCGGCCAGCTCGGGACGGAGCGCGAGGAGATCCTTGCGCGTCTCGAGATCCTGCGGACCTGCTACCGGGACGCCCTGGTGCTGAGGGAAACCGGGGATGCCGGGCGGCTGACCTTCCCGGACCGGACGACGCCCATCCGGACGGTCGCCGAGCGCCTTTCGGGGGCCAACCTTCTCACCAACCTCGCCACGGTCGAGGCAGCCATGGAGGCGATCGACCAGAACGCCAATAAGGCGTTGACTTTAGAGACTATGGCGATTAATCTCGCCTGAACGACAGGAGAAACGGGGTGAAATACCTTGAAAAATATCGTTGGAGTCAAGTTTAAGGCAGAGGGGAAGACCTACAGCTTCCACGCTGCCGACCTCCCGCTGAAGCTCGACGACCTGGTGGTCGTCAACACGGAAAACGGGCTGGCCATCGGCACGGTGGCAAAGGAGGTCCAGGCCGTTCCGGACGAACAGGCAACCGCCAACTTGAAGAACGTCGTTCGCCTTGCCTCGGATGACGACCTGCGCACCTGCGAGAACAACAAGAAACTGGAGCGCGAGGCCTTGCAGTTCTGCACCCGGAAGATCGCCGAGCGGAAGCTCCCGATGAAGATGATCGACGTGGAATGCCACTTCGACCGGTCCAAGGTGGTGTTCTCCTTCACGGCGGAGACCCGGGTGGACTTCCGGGACCTGGTCAAGGACCTGGTCCAGAAATTCCGGACCCGCATCGAGCTTCGCCAGATCGGTGCCCGGCAGGAAGCCCGCATCATCAAGGGGCTGGGGATCTGCGGACGCGAGGTCTGCTGCGCAACACTCCTGCACAGCCTGGACAGGGTATCGGTCAAAATGGCCAAAGAGCAGAACATGTCCCTCAACCCGGAAAAGATCTCCGGCCTCTGCGGCAGGCTGATGTGCTGTCTGGCCTACGAATACGACGGATACGCCGCCATGAAGAAGGATATGCCGAAGTGCGGGAAGGTCGTCCAGACCCCCGAGGGGCGCGGCAAGGTGATCCGCCAGAGCGCCCTCCAGGGGGAGGTCGTCGTCGCCCTGGAAAGCGGGAAAGAGGCAACATTCAAGACAAAAGACATCCAGCGGCCTCCTGACGGCGGCCGTTCGACGCAATGACGGGCGCCGGGGCCGGATTGTAACTATCCGGCGACCCGCCGAAGACCGGCTCGGAATCGCAGGGAAAGGTGAATTATGGAAAATGCGTTCTATATCACGACACCGATCTACTACGTGAACGCCTCGCCCCACCTCGGACACGCCTACACCACGATCGTCGCGGACGTCCTGGCGCGCTACCACCGCCTCCGCGGCTGGCCCACCTTCTTCGCGACCGGGACGGACGAGCATGGCGACAAGATCGCCGAGGCGGCTGCGAAAGCGGGCGTCACGCCGCAGGAGTACGCAGACCGGATCAGTGCCCAGTTCAGAAACCTCTGGCCCGAGCTGGCCGTGACCAACGACTACTTCATCCGGACGACCGACGCGAACCACGTGGAGACGGTCCGGCGGATCCTCCAGAAGGTCCACGACTCCGGAGACATCTACTTCGGCCAGTACGAGGGATTCTACTGCGTCGGCTGCGAACGGTTCTACATGGAGAAGGAACTGCTCGACGGGAAATGCCCCCAGCACGAGACAGCCCCCGAACACCGCAAGGAGAGCAACTACTTCTTCCGGATGGGCAAATACCAGGATTGGCTGATCAAGCACATCGAAGACCACCCCGATTTCATCCGGCCGGAACGGTACCGGAACGAGGCCCTCGCCTTCCTGCGCGACCCCCTGGAGGACCTCTGCATCTCCCGCCCGAAGACCCGGCTCACCTGGGGGATCACCCTCCCCTTCGACGAAAACTACGTCACCTACGTCTGGTTCGACGCCCTGATCAACTACGTCACCGCGGTCGGGTATCCGGAGGGTGCGAACTTCCGGAGGTTCTGGCCGGTGGCCGAACATCTGATCGCCAAGGACATCCTGAAACCCCACGGGATCTACTGGCCGACTATGCTCAAGGCAGCGGGGATCGAGCCGTATCAGCATCTCAACGTCCACGGCTACTGGAACGTGGACAAGAGCAAGATGTCCAAGAGCCTGGGAAACGTGGTCAAGCCCCTCGACCTCAAGGACAAGTACGGCCTCGACCCCTTCCGGTACTTCCTGCTCAGGGACATGGTGTTCGGGCTCGACTCCAGCTTCAGCGAGGAGGCCTTTGTCCAGCGGATCAACTCGGACCTGGCCAACGACCTGGGCAATCTCGTCAGCCGGACGATCACGATGGCGGTCAAGTACGGCGAGGGCCGCGTACCCGCGCCCGGCGCCGCCTCAGGCGCGGAGACTCTCCTACGGGAGACGGCCGCCCGGACCGTGGCCGAGGTGGAGGCCTGCTTTGCGGAGCTCAGCCTCCACAAGGCGCTGATCGCCGTCTGGGAGTTCATCAACGTCACGAACAAGTACATCGTCGAGCAGGAACCCTGGGTGCTGGCCAAGGACCCGGCAAACCGGGGACGGCTCGAAACGGTGCTCTAC
>CAIYSL010000122.1 GCA_903928915.1 uncultured Syntrophobacterales bacterium
GGCCCGAGGGGTCTCAGCGTCGTGACGGGTCTTTCCAGACCACTGGAACGACGGCAAGCGGCTCCACCACCCGGCCCAGCAATGGGCGCGGTGTGATGGACGGCACGGGGATCAACCATCCCCAGAGCACGACGCCGTAACAGGGGAGATCGTTGGTGGGTGGCATCCGGCGCTTTTATATCCTGATTGCAGCCGCGGCCCTCCTGCTTCTGCTGGGGGGAACGGCCGACGCGTTCTGGGGGTTAGGCGACTCCCCGGGGGCGGATAAAAGCGGCCTGGATCTGGAAGAGGGGTATGACCGCAACACGGTCGTGAAGATCAGCGGATCGGTTGCGGTCCCCCCTCGCCCGCTTGCCGGCGGCCTGGTGGCCTTCGATCTGAACCGCCCGGGCGAACAGATGGTCGTGGTTCTTGGACCTGACTGGTATCTGCAGGATGACAACCTGGAGTGGAAGATTGGCGACCCGGTCACCGTGCGGGGCTCGCTTGCCCAGGGCAGGGACGGACGGACCTACCTGCTGTCCGAACGGGTCATCTCACCGGGTGGAGCAACCCTTGTGCTGCGCGGTGAAAATGGAAGCCCCTCCTGGTCCGGCGGGCTCCGCGGGGGAGGACCCGGAGGCGGTTCCGGAGTGCGGGTTCTGCGCGGTGGTGGCGCAGGGGGACGTCGCGGGCGATAAAGTCATCCCGTCCGGGATGGTTAAAATAGCATTTCCATGATCGGCGGAGGGATCGAGGAACATATTTTGTCAAATCTGAAAAATAAAATAGGGGTTGCCCTCTGTCTGGCCCTGTTGACCCACGCGGCGCAGTCTTTGGCGCGCGACGGCGAGCCCCGTCTCGACAGAGCTGCACCCGTCGCCGTCGGCCTGGGATTTGAGATCTCCCGGGGCGATTACGGCGTAAAGGCCGATGCCACGCTGGTTACGCTGCCGCTGTCCGTTTTTTTGCATCCGGCGGACAAACTGGACATGACCTTCGAGGCGCCGCTGCTTTACCTGTCCAGAAGGTCGGACAGCGGCGTGTTCGTGACCGGCGCCGGCGGCGCAGGACGAGGGCGCGGCGCCGTCCGGGCAAGTGCGGCGGGGTCCGGCTCGACGACGGAGAGCCGGAACGGACTGGGGGATATCAACATGACTGCCGGCTGGATCCTCCTGGATGAGGGGGAATGGACCCCAAAAGTTCGCCCCACGGTATACGTGAAAGTCCCTTCGGGAGATCCGGACCGCGGCTTGGGAACCGGAACCGTGGAGACAGGCCCCGGCCTTGCGCTCTCCAAGTGGCTGGGGAAGGTTCAACTGTTCGCCGAGGGGGCCTGCATCTTCCAGAACAGCACATCCGACTATCCCGGCCGCAATTACGTCAGCTATCTCGGCGGCGCAGGCATCCAGGCAACGGATCGGTTGTTCGTCTCCCTCCTGGCCAAAGGCTCGTCCTCGCGCGCCGAGGGGGTGGACGCCCCGGTTGAGAGCCGTCTCAAGCTGAACTTCATGCACTCGCGCCGGATCTCCTGGGAACTTTTCGGATCTGCCGGATTGACCGATGCCAGCCCTGATTACGGCTGCGGGATGGGATTGATTTACCAGTTTTGATCCGGCGCTTTCCGTCTCCAGCTCCGGGATCCTAAGCCGGCTTATTGCCTTCGGTATCACATTGCGGCTGCAATACCTCATGTTTGTGATAGCCGCATTGTAATGACCCCAGCAGAACACGGCTGAGCGAGTCCCACAGCTGCAGCAATAATCATCGCACAGAAAAAAGGCCTCTTCTCCATTGTCTCATCCTTCATGGTTAAACGGATTGACCTTGATCACCACCGGCACTCACTCTGTCTTGCACTCCCATAGCAGGAATCAAGGCTGCCGTATGTCTTTTGCGAACTCAGCATATTTGATCTGTCGCCTCAATAAGACTTCGGCGGGAAGGTTATTCCCCGTCCGCGTCAGGACCGCAGGGCCTTGATGGGGTCGAGCCTCGCCGCGGTGCGCGCCGGATAGAAACCGCAGAAGACGCCGACGGCGGTCGAGACGCCGACCCCGAGAACGATCGA
>CAIYSL010000123.1 GCA_903928915.1 uncultured Syntrophobacterales bacterium
GCTTCCCTGAGGACGAGCAGATGCTTGGAAATGGTTGATTTGTCGAGCTGAAATAAGTTAAAAATTTCCGAAAAGGCGTGTTCGCCGCCCCGGAGAAATTCAATGACCATCAGGCGCACCGGATGGGCCATTGCCTTGATTATTTTTACCCGTAATTCCGCTTCCGAAAAAGTGATCATTGCCGACTATGCTCTCCCGAGACATCTGGTGCAGTCGTTGGCCTTTATGCCAACTTGCCAACATATTGTCAAGTAAAATTGCCGAGGCGGAAACCTTCGCAGCTCGATACGAGAATCATCCTCGACTCTGTCGCAGCGCGATCAAGTTCAGCGAGTGCGACAGATCCGATTGCGCATCCTTCCGCTTTCCCCGCTGACCATATTCGGCGTGGGCGCGGCGAAGGGCGGCTGCGTGAAATGGTGCTGAATTTATTCTTGACAAATATACCCCCAGTGGGTATTTATACCCCCGGGAGGTATATCCATGGAAGAAAATGCCAGGAAAGGGATAGTCAACCGGTTGAAGCGTATCGAGGGGCAGATCCGCGGTCTGGAGAAGCTGGTCGAGGGAGATGCCCCCTGCCTCGACATCCTGACCCAGGTGTCTGCGGTTACTGCGGCCATCAAGCGGGCCGGCAACGAGGTGATCAGAGTTTACCTCGATAAGTGTTTGCTCGACGCCGCCATGAAATCGGCGGCTGAGCGGGAGATAAAGAAACAGGAATTCCAGAAGGCCCTGTCGCGAGACATCGACATGGCCTGAGAACGAGGAGCGAAGGTATGAAAAAGAGAGTAAACGTGAACCGCCGCGGATTTCTGAAATCCCTGGCAGCGGCAACGGCGATCGGGACTGCAGGGGCGCTGAACGTCCCGCGAACGGCGGAGGCGGGGGAGGGGAAGCTTGCGACCCTGATCGACCTGACGCGTTGCAACGGCTGCGTCGATAAGGAGAGCCCGGCCTGTGTATCGGCGTGCAAGAAGATAAAGGCGGGGAGTCTTCCCGAACCGGTGGACCCTATCCCGGTCCCCTTTCCGACCAGGAAGGTTGAAGACTGGTCGAAGAAGAAGGAGGTCGCTCATCGACTGACCCCCTATAACCTGATCTATGTCCAGCAGGCTCAGGTGGATGCGGATGGCGGGCCGAAGACCCTGTTCATCCCCCGGCGGTGCATGCACTGCGACAACCCCGCCTGCGCGACGCTGTGCCCCTTTGCGGCGAACCACAAGTTCGAAAACGGGGCGGTGGTGATCGACCCCGAGACCTGCTTCGGCGGCGCCAAGTGCCAGACCCTCTGCCCCTGGCAGATCCCCCAGCGCCAGTCCGGGATCGGAGTGTACCTCAAGGTGATGCCGACGATGATGGGAAACGGGATCATGGTGAAATGCGACCTCTGCACCGACCTCTTGAAGGAAGGGAAGACCCCTGCCTGCATCGAGGCCTGCCCGCAGAAGGCGATGTCCATCGGTCCGCGTAGCGAGATATACGCCCGGGCCGAGGCCCTGGCGGCGAAGATCGGCGGGTATATCTACGGAAAAACCGAAAACGGCGGAACGAGCACACTGTACGTTTCTGCCGTGCCCTTCGACAAACTCGATGCAGTCGTCCATAGAGGACCCGGCGAACCGGGGCTCGGCGCGGTGAAGCGGCGGATGGCCGGGACCGACGGAATGGGAAAGGCCGTTCTTGCGGCACCGGTGATCGGCATCGCTGCCGGCGTGGCCGGCGCCTTCGCCGCCCTGTCGAAACGAAAAGACCGTCTTAAGAAGGAGAAGAGGTGACCATGTCCGAATATATTAATGAAGAGAAGAATCGTGTCGCCCGTCACGGCGCGTTGGAACTGGCCGAACACTGGGCCCTTGCCCTCTCGGGACTGGCGCTTCTCCTGTCGGGGTTGTTCGAGCTCCCGATGGCCGCCCGTTTCAAGATAACGTCGCTGCCCGGCTTCGGATGGTCCGGTGACTTCATCGTGTCGCTTTCTATCCACTACATTGCATCGGTCGTCTTCATCGCCGCGGCGGCGTTCCATCTGGTCTACCACGGCCTCCTGCAGGAGCGGGGACTGCTGCCGCAAGAGGGCGACCTTAAGGCCTCCGTCGAGGTCGTCAAGACCTTCTTCGGCAAGGGGGAGGAGCCGCCGTTTGCCAAGTATCTCCCGGAGCAGCGGCTCGCCTATGTGGGGATGGCTTTCATCATCGCAGTCGTCATCATTACGGGTCTGGTGAAGACCTACAAGAACGTCTACGCCCCGGACCTCTCCCATGGGCTCGTCCTGTGGGCGACCTGGCTGCACAACATCTTCTTCGTGCTGTTCATCCTGGCCTTTGCCGGACATATCGGCGCCATCGTCCTCAAGCCGAACCGGCCGATGGTCCGCGGGATCTTCACCGGCAGCGTGCGCCTCGACTATGCGGCCCGCCGGCACCCCCTTTGGCTGGCGCAGTTGGATGCTTCCGCTCCAGCCCTGGCGGTTGAAGCGGTGGAGGCGTTGGAATCCGGAGAAACGGCAGCAGTCATGACGGAGGAGGGCTCGGCGAACGGCGCGGATGATGCGCCGGGAGAGACCCCAGGAGATACCGCCCGACCGGCGGCAACGAAAGATGAACGCTGAGCAGCCGACAATCCACAAGTCGCTCGGAAGGGGATAATGCATGGCTGAAAAAGCGGCGAAAATCGTTGTCCTTGGCAAGTTCCTCGCCCTTGTCGCGGTGGTCGTTCTTCTCTCGCTTGTTTCCACCGGACTGTGGCAGGCTAAACCGGAAAAATCGGAGAAAAGCGTCCCCCTGGTGCTCGGCGACAGCATGACCATTGGTGAATTCGGCAGGTCAAATGACCTGCCAAATCAGGTTCTGAAAGAGGCCATGCAGTTGCAGGGGGAAGGAGACCTGGAAAAACGGCTGGATGCGTTGAACTTGTCCCGGGACAAAATCACCGCGCGGATCGAACGGGCACGGGCCCTGGCTGCGGAGTACGAGTCGAAGAACTGGGTGAAGATTCCTCTCAAGTTTGCCCTCTGGCTTGCCTTCCTGGCCATTGTCTTCATTCTGCTGCGCAGGGCGAGAATCACCCCTGGGCTCCGCAAAGTGCTCTATGCCGGGGCGATCCTCGTCTTCGGGGTCACGCTCGGAGCCGACCCGGGACCGATGGGGACGATCAAGGATGCGATCGCCCTGTACGGGGAGAAGAGGGTGATCTTCCCGCCCCGGATGATCGCGCTTACGGTCTTTCTGCTCCTGGTCGTGGCGGCCAATAAATTCATCTGCTCCTGGGGATGTCAGGTAGGCACGCTTCAGGACCTTATCTTCCGTCTCAACCGGAATGACCGCGATACGAAGGGAATCCTGCGCCAGGTCCGGCCGCCCTTTGGCTGGAGCAACGCAATCCGGACGATCTTTTTCCTGCTATTTACCGGGGCGGCCTTTGCCTGGGCGACCGATCTGGTCGAACCGATCGACCCCTTCAAGATCTACAAACCAGCGGTAATCGGGATCGGAGAAGGGGTGTTCCTGGGGCTCATTCTTGTCTCGTCGCTCTTCGTCTATCGTCCCGGGTGCCAGTTCTTCTGCCCTTTCGGGCTGATCGGCTGGCTCCTGGAAAAGGTGAGTCTCTACAAGATCGCCGTGAACTACGAAACCTGCATCGGGTGCCGGGCTTGTGCAAAGGCCTGCCCCTCGACGGTCATGGGGGCGATCCTGGAGCGGGACCGGACGATCCCGGACTGTTTTGCCTGCGGGACCTGTATCGAGGTCTGTCCGACGGCGTCGATCCGCCTGGCGGCCGGCAAACGAAGCCGGCCGCCGGAGGGTAAATTTCTCCCGGGCTCTCCGGGAGATTGACGATCTCCCGTTACGACCGGGATGTTCCTTGCGGATCCGGGCGGGAACGATGTATCCCGTTTACCCTGCGTTTCAAAACGGATGCGATCGCCAGGACGGCCAGACCCGAGCCGAAATTCCGCGACCGGCCGTACTTAGCCAGCTGCTTCCAGAACAGCGTGGACGAGGCGACCTTGGGGTGCGCGGGGAGCGCGTTGTAGCGGTTGATTTTTTCCGGCAGGACATACACGATGTGCGTCCCGCGGAAAAACTTATCCCCGTAGACGGACGCGTCCCCGCCCAGTTCCTTCGCCCGTTTGTAAGCCAGGCCGAGCATCTCTTCCTTGTCGCCGTACCGGAGCGCCCCTGTCGGGCAGGCCTTGACGCAAGCCGGTGTAAGGTTGTTCTGGGTGCGTTCCGTACAGAGCTTGCACTTGTACGCCTTGTTCGTCTCCTCGCTGAACCGCGGCTTTTCGAAGGGGCAGGCCACGACGCAGGACTGGCAGCCGATACACTTTTCATCGTCCGTCCCGACCGCGCCCGATTCCAGGCAAAACCGGGCGCCCGCCGGGCAGAGGTTCACGCAGGTTGCGTCCGTGCAGTGCAGGCAGCTGTCTTTCCTGAACAGCCACTTCACCGTTCCGTCCTTTGCCGATACCTCCTGGAAGCGCACGAGCGTCCAGGTGTTTGCCTGCAGGTCGGGCGGGTTCTGGTAATTGCCCCTGTTGACGGAGAACTGCGCCGGCAGTTCGTTCCACTGTTTGCAGGCGATCTGGCAACTCCGGCAGCCGGTGCATTTCGACACATCGACGAGCTCCACCTTTTCTCGCATCTACGCCACCCCCCTTCTGAAGATGTTGACCATGAATGCCTTGCTCTCCGGGATCATGGTGTTGCCGTCGCCGATGTTCGGCGTGAGCCGGTTGGCTGCGTTTCCGGAGGTGAACAGTTCCGGCTTCTTGTCTTTGGCGCTGTAGGCCCGCAGGGATGAGGTAACCCAGCCGAAGTGCCAGGGGAGCGCCACCTGATGGACGACCTTTCGGTCGATCAGAAAGGGTTTGAGCCGGGCCGTGACCATCGCGATGGCAGTCGCCTGGCCGCGCGCCGATTTTATGAACACCTGGTCCCCGTTCCTGATGCCCCGCTCTGCGGCCAACTCGGGGCTGATCTCAATGAACAGGCTCGGCTGCATCTCCACCAGCCAGGGCTGCCAGCGCGTCATGACGCCCGACTGCCAGTGCTCGCTGACCCGCATGGTGGTGCACACCAGGGGAAACAGAGGATCGGCGCTCCGTGCCGTATCCATATCGGTCCCCACGCCCGGCTTGTCCCACCGCTTAATGACCGGGTTGTTCAGCTGCGGGGAGAGGAGGTTGTTAGCCAGGGGGCTCTCCAGCGGCTCATAGTGCTCGGGGAACGGACCGTCGGCCAAGCCGGGTCCGAAGAGGCTGGCCACACCGTCGGGCTTCATGATGAAGGGGGGCCTTCCCGAACCGGGATTCCCCACGCCGTCCGGCACGTCGCCTACCCACTTCGCTCCGTCCCAGGTGATGACGGGCCGTTTCGGATCCCAGGGCGTTCCCTTGAGGTCGACCGATGCGCCGTTGTAGATGATCCGGCGGTTGACCGGCCAGCTCCAGGCCCATTCGGAATACAGCCCGATCCCGGATGGGTCTTTTGTGCCTCGGCGGGCCGCCATGTTGCCTTTTTCCGCATAGGAATTGCAGTAGATCCAGCACCCGGAAGAGGTGGAGCCGTCGTCCTGGAGGAAGGCGAAGGAGGGGACCGGGTCCCCTTTCTTGAATGCCCGCTTGCTCGCCTGATCGACCTTGTCCGCGAGGAAATAGCCGTTGATCTCCCTGGCTACGGCGTGGATATCCGTATGGACCAGCCTGCCGTCGATGATCTTGTTGCCGTAATTCCAGGCCAGCCTGGTTATGGCCTCCTTCTGCGGACCGCCCTCCTGTTCGTACAATTCCTTGATCCGGAAGTAGAGGTCGGTGATGATCTCGGCGTCCGGCCTCGCCTCTCCCGGCGGATCGACGGCCTTGTTGCGCCACTGCATCAGCCGTCCGCTGTTCGTGACGCTCCCCTCCTTTTCAAAGGAGACGGCACAGGGCAGCAGGAACACCTCCGTCTTGATCTTTTTCGCGTCCATCCCCGGTCCGCGCCAGAAGTCACCGGTTTCGTTTTCGAACAGGTTGACGTTGACCAGCCAGTCCAGTTGGGTCAATGCCTTGCGCACCTTGAAGATGTTGGCGCCGCTGACGGCCGGGTTCATCCCCCAGGCGAAAAACCCGCTGAACTTTCCCCGGTACATCTGGTCGAAGAGCGACAACCACGAGTAGTCGACGCCGTCGTCCAGTTTGGGCAGGTAGGAATAGGCTTCGTCCAGGGTGGCGTTCAGGCCGTAGAAGGAGCGCAACAGGCTGGCGCTGTACTTGGGGTAGTTCTTCCACCAGTTGAGGCTGTTGGGTTCATTGGTCTTGGGTATCCGCTTGCCGTTGTACACGGCCAGGGTTGCATCGGAAGCGCGGGGCACCCCCAGATATCCGGGCAGGATATGGAACAGAAGCCCGTGATCCGTAGAACCCTGGACATTGGATTCCCCGCGGAGGGCCTGCACGCCGCCGCCGGCGATTCCCATGTTTCCCAGCAGCTCCTGGATGATCGACATGGCCCGGATGTTCTGCGTGCCCACGGTGTGCTGCGTCCACCCCATGGCGTAGAGGATGTTTCCCGCCTTGCCGGGGCGACCGGTCTGAGCGAAGGCCCGGTACACCTCGAGCAGCTTTTCCTCGGGCGTCCCGGTTATCCGGGATACCATCTCGCGGTTGTAGCGGCCGTACTGCCTTTTCAGGAGCTGGTACACGCAGTTCGGATCCTCGAGCGTCGGGTCCTTGCTGATCTTTCCCGCGGCGTCCGTCTGGTAGGACCAGCTCGTCTTGTCGTAGGCTTCGCCCTTCAGCCCGGAAAAGACGCCGGCGTTTTCACCCGGAAGCTTGAAGGCCGGGTTCACCAGGAAGGCCGCGTTCGTGTAATTCTTTACGTACGCTTCCTGGATCAGGTTGTTTTCGAGGATGTACTTGATCATCCCGCCCAAAAAGGCGATGTCCGTCCCGGAACGGAGGGGGGCGTAGATGTGGGATCTGGCCGCGGACTGCGTGTACCGCGGGTCGACGCAGATAAGGGTGGCCCCCCTCTCCACGGCCCTGGTTATCCACTTGAACGACACGGGGTGGTTAGCGGCAGGGTTGCTGCCCATGATCAAGATGCAGTCGCTGTTCTGGAAATCGATCCAGTGGTTCGTCATGGCACCGCGTCCGAACGACTCTGCCAGAGCCGCTACAGTCGCGCTGTGTCAGATCCTGGCCTGGTGCTCGATGTAGACCAGCCCCAGGCCGCGCAGGAATTTCTGGTACAGGAAGCACTCTTCGTTATCCAGGGCGGCGCTTCCCACCGAGGCGATCCCCTCGGTGCGGTTGACCAGCTGGCCCTTGTCGTTGATCAGCCGGAAGCTCGCATCCCGGCTCTTCTTGACGTTTCGGGCGATCTTGTCCAGGGCCCATTCCCAGGTGACCTCTTTCCATTCGCCTTCAAAGGGGGCGCGGTACAGAGGTTTTTGCAGGCGATTCGTGTTGGCCGCGCTCAGCTGGTGGAGGGCGCTGCCCTTGCTGCAGAGCGCGCCGGCGTTGATCGGGCTTCCCGGGTCTCCCTCGGTGTTGATGACCTTGCCGTAGCTGGTGGTCGAGACGATGATGCTGCACCCCACGGAACAGTAGGGACAGATGGTGGTCGTTTCTTTCGCATACTTGATCTTCAGGGGTTTTGCATGGGCGGACAGGGGCTTGAGACTGACGCCTATGCCGCTTGCGGCCAGCACCCCTCCGGAAAGCTTCAGGAAAGATCGTCTCGTCACGCGCATAACCACATCCTCCTTACCGGTGAAGGCGGGGGGACCATTCCCCCCTCGCTCAACTCGGGAGAACTGCTGGAACTATCGATCACCCACGCACGCCTGATACGGCGAGGTGGAATTGGAGATCGGTTCCGTGGTTCGGTGCGCTTTCTGTTCTTCCGGTGATCCTTGAAGCTGTTCGTTCCGTCTGGACGAGCGGGAAGCGGAGGATGAGGGCGATCCAGGGGGGGTGTCGCAGTCGCGTCTTCGGCGCGTTCAATGATCGGTAATCCGCTAAATTATTGCAAGAAATGCGCCAGCATGCGGGAAGAGGCTGCGATGTCTATGTGCCTGATTTTAATTATAATATTCAATTCGTCGCGGACGGGGAACGGACCTGCACGGGGGAGGTGTCTGGAAATTATATACACCGCTCCGGTCAATGCTTGGTAACCGCATAGTATAATTAATTAACACTCTCGTATCTTCCAGTATATAATAATTGTACACTTGGGACTCGGCGGACTCGGGTCACAGGACCATCATCAGGAGGCGCACCCCGACCACTGCCAGCGCGATGGCCAGGCCGCGGATGATCCAGGTCCCCTGGACCCGCCGCGACAGCCGCGCCCCGAACTGGGCGCCGAGGATAACGCCGACGGCGAGCACGATCGTGCGGCGGTACCCGCTGGTGAAGGTGCCCGCCGCGATATGGGTCAGCGTGCCCGCGAGCGCCATGGTGGTCAGGACGAACTGCGAGGTCGCGGTGGCAACCAGGACCGGAAAGTTCAGCAGGCGTACCAGGACGGGCACGTAGATTGGCCCCCCGCCGATTCCCAGCAGGCTCGAAAGGAACCCCACCCCTGCGCTCATCCCGATTCCCAGCGTCCGGTGGTAGGAAAAGCGGTGGCTGGTGCCGTCGGCGTCGGTCAGCAGGCACTCCCGATGGCCGGGCGGACAGGGTTGCCGGGGTTTCGGCCGGGACTCGGGGCGAAAGACCAGGTAGAGCGAAATCGCCACCAGCGCGACGCCAAAGAAGGGATCGAAGAGGCGCCGCGGTACGTAGGCCGTCGCCAGGGCCCCCAGGATGGCCCCGGGGATCGTTGCCAGTGAAAAGGCGATGCCCGAGCGGTACTCGATCCGTCGCATGCGGGCGTAGGCGATCGTTCCGGACAGGGCGTTGCAGAAGACGACGGCCAGCGAGATGCCGGTGATGATGTCCGTCGTCTCGTGGGGGTAGAGCATCAGCAGCAAGGGGACCAGGACAAAGCCCCCTCCGGCGCCGATCAGCGTCCCGTAGGAGCCCAGGACGAATCCCGCCGGAATCAGCCACAGGTATTCGAGCGGTATGGGGTTGAACATGGCCTGTCCTCAGAGAATGATTTCCAGCCCGTCACGGGCGACCTCCGGTTCGACCTCCGCGATGCGGTTCAGGAGGTCCTGCCCCGGGTGGGTCAGGATCAGCCGCTTGCACGCCAGCTCGGCACGGTGGGCCATCAGGGTCCGGTAGCTGACGTGGTTCTTCATCTGCTTTTCGAAGAAGTAGCACTCGCAGATGAACAGATCCGCGCCGTCGGCGACCGTCCTGAGGGCATCGGTCCATTCCGTGTCCCCGGAATAGGCAAGCACCTTGCCCGCGCAGCCGATCCGGTAGGCGTAGGCGGGCGCTCCACTGCCGTGGACGACCCGGACGGGAAGGATGGTGATACCCGCCCGGGAGATGGCCTCGCCTTCGTTCAGCTCGGCGTACTCCACGACGAATTTCCGTTCGACCCCGGCAGATCCGGGATAGAGGACTTCCATGGCCTCGCGGACGCGCCGCTCGACCCCCGGGGGACCGGCGATCAGGAGCGGGGTATCGCGGCGGCTGATCAGCTGGGCGTCGAGGATGAAGAAGGGGATGCCGCCGAAGTGGTCGCCGTGGAGATGGGAGATCACGATGAGATCGATCGCCGCGGTGCCGAGTCGTGTCTGTTTCATCGGGATCAGCGAAGAGGCGCCGCAGTCGACGAGGAACCGCGTCGCGCCGGCCTCGACGTGGATGCAGGCCTGAAAACGGCCTCCACTTGCGAAGTTGTCGCCGCTGCCCAGAAACCGGACCCGCACCACCCCCGGCAACCCGGCTGAAGAATCGCCGCCGGTTTCCAGGGCTGACCGGTCGTCCGGTTGCCAGCGGTACTTCGCCAGATCGACCTTCCCCGCGTCGTCGAACAGGACACCCTCCTCTTCCAGCAGGGCGCGCTGGAGATACTCTGCCGACGGGTAGGCACGGAGACTGATCCGGCCGTTCCGGTTGATCACCCGCTGCCAGGGGACTGCCGATCCGTCGGGAAGGCCGTGGAGGGCGTACCCCACCTGTCGGGCATGGCCGGGCATGCCGGCCAGGACCGCGATCTGGCCGTAGGTGGCGACCTTGCCGCGGGGGATGCGGCTCACGATCTCCCGGATGCGTGCATAGTGGCTGCTCTCTTGCATCGATCAGGCGCCCCCTCGCCGGGTACCCCTCCCTGTGTGACGGTTTGTCCCGTATCGCTCCTGCCGGCGTCGCCCTCCGCGCCGGTCCTCCCGCTCAGGGCTGTGACGCTCCGCCGCTGCCGGCGGGGGCGGTAAAGCCGATCTGCGTCAGGAATTGCTCCATCTCTTTGACCCAGAGCGCCCTGCCCTCGAAATCGGCGAATAGCCCGTGCCCGTCCCGTTTGAAGGCGGGAAGGGCGACCAGCCGTGCCTGGCCGCCGTTTTGCCGGTACGTCTCGTAGGTCTGGCTGACCGTGGCCGGCGAGAAGTAGCTGTCGTTTGCCGTGTAGAACCAGAGGGACGGGGCCCGCGTTGTTTTCGCGTAGATGCCGAAGGCCTGGGCCATGTCCTGCTCCCACATGGCGACGCTTGTCCGCCTGAGGCCGCCGGCGAAGTTGATGATCCCCTTCACGTGCGGGTTGCCGAGGCTTCCAGCGGCGAGAGAAGCCAGCCCGCCGCCTGACTGGCCGACGAGCACGATGCGTCTTGCGTCGATGAACGGCTCCCTGCCCAGGTGATCGATCGCCGCCTGGATGTCCCGGGCGTCCTGCAGGCCGAAGTCGGCGATGTTGACGATGGTCTTGTTCTTCATGCCCGTCGAACTGCCGTAGCCGCGCCGCATCGGCACGGCCACGGCAAACCCGCGCTTTACGAATTCCCCGCTCTGGAGGCAGAACCGCTGCCTGAACCTGATCTCCGCTTCCAGCGATTTTTCATAGGGGACCCCGTGGCTGATGATCGCCAGCGGAAAAGGGCCGGGTCCGTCGGGTCTGTACAGGGTTGTCTGGAGCCGGACTTCCCCTCCCATGACGTTCAGCGGGACCCAGACGACCCGCTCGTTGAGGAACAGGGGCTCGTTTCCCGGGGCTGGTGGCGCAGGGAGCTTTCCGGCCGTCCAGCCGGCGATGGCCGCGACCATCTCGCGGTCGAGGCCGAAAAGTCCGTGCCTTGTCCGGGACAGGCAGGGATTGCTCTCTTTGTCCGGGGGGCCGCCGGAGAAAGGGACAAAGGCAAATCCGTACCGGTCGGCGATCTCCTTCGCCTCGATGAAGGGGGAGCCGTCGCAGCCGTCGGCCCGGTGGTGCAGCAGCAGGACCGGTACCTTCACGCCGGAGTGGTCGTAGGCGTGCACCTGCGAGCTGTCGATCCCGGCCAGAACGATGCCGTTCAGATCGCGGCCGAGGGTGTCGGCGGCGAAGAGCGCGGAAACACCGCCGCCGCCGCTGGCGGCGAGATAGACCCTTGCCTTCGGGAACCGTTCCCGCAGGTCTTGCAGGACCGCGGCGATGTCCGCGGCGTGTTCGCGGGTCTTTCGGTAGGCTATGCCGAACCCCTTGTCCCTGTCCGAAGGCACATCGGGCATCGCCAATCCCAGGGAGCGCTCATGGAATAGCGCGGTGTTGCGGATGAACGGATCGTTGTTGACGTCGTGCAGGATCCTGCCGTCCTTGGTCCGGAGGTTGATCCGGCCGTTGCCTCTCGGGATAACCAAGAGAACCGCAGTGATCTCCCCACCGGCAGGAGTGTCCAGCAGGCAGGGGAGGGTGATGTTCTGGCCGCCCTCTGCGTTATCGTACCGGCTGGTCACGGTGATGATCTCCCGCTTTGCTTCGGCGGCGATCGGGCCGAGGAGGGGAAGGGCGATGAGCGCGACAGTGATAGAGCGGAACAGCCTGTTTTTCATCGGAGATACTCCCGGTGACGTAATCATACGCGGGCTGAAATCCAGCCGGTAGCGGCAGCTGAACGGTCTCGACCGCCGGACGTCCGGGAGCCCCCCCCGCAGGGCAGGGCTCCCGGCAGGAACCGTCGTGATTGCCGGTTGGCCGCTACCGCCTGATTCGCGAATCGCGGCGGGTGCCCCGGCATTGTCGCTATACAGCCGGAAAACGTTCCCGGGCCCGCGCCTTCAGGGTGCCGAGCAGGTCGTGGCGGGTGAGGTCGTAGCAGATCGGCGTAATCGTGATCATCCCCCGCTTCAGGCAGCTGGCATCCGACTCCTCGTCTTCGTTGAGCGGAAGCTCGGTCTCCCCGGCAAGCCAGTAGTAGATGTTCTCCCGCGGGTCGATCCGCCGGTCGAAGCTTTCCATCAGGCGGGCCCGCCCCTGCTTCGTCACCACGACCCCCCGGATCCTGTCCTCCGGAACCGCCGGGACGTTCACGTTCAGGGCCACCTGCGGAAGCGGGGCCTCGAGGATGAAAGCGGCCATCCGCCGGGCGAATCGGGCAGCCGCCGCGAAATCGGCATTCTCCCGATGGGAGTCCAGGGAGATCGCCAGCGAAGGAACCCCCTGGATCGCCGCTTCGGTTGCCGCGGAGACGGTCCCCGAATACAGGACGTTGATCCCCACGTTGGCGCCGCGGTTGATCCCGGAGACGACCAGATCGACGGGGCCCCCCGCCAGTTCGCTGAGGCCGATCTTGACGCAGTCCGCCGGCGTTCCCGCCACGGCGTAGCCCAGGAACGTTCCGTTCTTCCGGGCCTTCCTGACCATCAGCGGCCGGGAGATCGTGATGGCGTGACCGACGGCGCTCTGCTCGATCTCGGGAGCGACGATGATGCATTCCGCATCCTTCGCCAGTTCACCATACAGCGCCGTGAGTCCCCGTGCGTAGATCCCGTCGTCGTTCGTCAGCAGAAACCGCATCGTCATTTCACCTGGATGATCTGGCCGTCCCTGACGGTCAGGATGAAGAGCTCCTTTTCCGCGTCCCGCGACGCAGGGAAGCTCGTTTTCCCCGTCACCCCCTGGTATCTGTCGACCCACAGGAGGCGCTGCCGGAAGGTCTCCCGGTCGCTTCCGCCGGGGGCGATGGCCAGCCGCACCGCGATCCGGGCCGCATCGTACACCAGGGCCTCCATCGTATCCGGCTCCCGCCCGTAGGCGATGTAGAAGCTCTCGACAAACCGGTTCACCTCGGGCCGCACGCTGTTGGGAAAGAACCCGTTGACGAAGATCGCCCCCTGGAGCAGTTCGGGGGCCGCTGTGAGGAGCTCCGGCGAATCCCAGCCGCTCGTTCCCAGGAGCCGGATCCCGGTGATGTCGTGATAGGCAAGCTGCGGTACGATCGTCGCAACCCGCTGGGCGGAATCGGGGATGAACAGGGCCTCGAACCCCGGGGTCGGCTTCGGCGGAAAGATCATCGCGGGGTCGGGAGGCGCCGCGGCCGACGGCAGCCCGACAAGCGCCCGGATCTCCGCGCCGAAATCTACCTGGTCCGGGCTGTAGGGGCGCAACGCCTTGAGCTCGCCGCCTTTGCTCAGCACCTCTTCCCGGAAGAGGCGGGCCATTTCCTGGCCGTAGAGGTCATCGGGATACAGGACGGCGAACCGGCGGAGTCCGATCCCCGCCTGGGCATAGTGCACCACGGTCCGGACCTGCGCCGCCGCGGTGAGAAAATTCCGAAAGACCTGATCCCCGATCGCGGTTATCCCCTCGCGCTGCGTCAGGGTGAGGATGGGCACCTTCAACCGTTGGGCCTCCGTTGCCGCCTCGAGCGCCTCCTGGCTGCCCAGCGGACCAAGGATGGAGGTGACCCCCGCCGCGGCGAGTTTTCCCACCGCCGCGGCGGCTGCGGCGGGTTCGCTGCGGGAATCTTCGATCAACAGACGGATCGGCGTTTCCTGCACCGCGTCGAACACCCCGGCCGCGAGCAGGATGGCGTCGAGGGCGCCGGCGCCGTAGGCGGCGTACCGCCCGGTCAGCGGGAGGATGCAGCCGATGGACACGGGCGCGCTCGTGATGGCCGCTGCCCCGCGCGGGGCGGGTGCGGTTGTGACCGCCGGCGCCGCTTCGGCTGCGAGGGACGACCCTCCGCTGAACAGCAGGGCGAACAGCAGGGCGATCGCCGCGGCATATCGCCGTCGACCGGTCGGGGATACATCCCGCGGTCGCCCGCCATCGCCCCGGCGAAGGGGCCGTTCACCGTACCTGCCCATCGTGATCCTCATGGCCGATTTCTTACACCAAACCGTCTCCGGCGTCGACAAAAAAAGCCCGGGCGTCCGCTGGGGGCGCCCGGGCTGGGGAGGACGGTGTTTGCTGCTACTTCTTCACATCCTCGAAATCGGCATCGACAACGTCGTCATCCTTCTTGCCTCCGGCCCCTGCGCCCGCGTCGGTCCCCGGCTGGGGGCCGGCTTCACCCGGACCCGCCTGACCGGCGGTCTTGGCGTACATCGCTTCGGCCAGCTTGTGCGAGGCGTTGGACAGCTCTTCCTGCGCGGCCTTGATCGCCGCGACGTCATCGCCTTCGATCGCCTTCTTCACCTTGGCGATTCCCTCTTCGATCCGCGCCTTTTCCGCCGCGTCGACTTTGTCGCCGAACTCCTTGATGTTCTTCTCCACGCTGTAGGCCAGCGCATCGGCCTGGTTGCGCACCTCGATCAGTTCCTTCTTCTTCTTGTCCTCTTCGGCGTGGGCGTCGGCATCCTTGACGAGCTTCTTGATCTCCTCTTCGGTCAGGCCGCTGGAGGCGGTGATCTTGATGCTCTGCTCTTTGCCGGTTCCCAGGTCTTTCGCGGAGACATGGACGATGCCGTTGGCGTCGATGTCGAAGGTCACCTCGACCTGCGGTACGCCGCGCGGCGCCGGGGGAATCCCCACCAGCTCGAACCGCCCGAGCGTTCGGTTGTCGCTCGCCATGGAGCGCTCACCCTGGAGGACATGGATGCTCACCGCCGGCTGGTTGTCCGCTGCCGTCGAGAAGACCTGGCTCTTCTTGGTGGGAATCGTCGTGTTCTTCTCGATCAGCCGCGTCATCACGCCGCCCAGGGTCTCGATCCCCAGGGAGAGCGGCGTCACGTCCAGCAGGAGGACGTCCTTCACGTCGCCGGTCAGGACACCGCCCTGGATGGCGGCGCCGATGGCGACCACCTCGTCGGGGTTGACCCCTTTGTGGGGTTCCTTCCCGAATATCTCCTTCACCTTCTGCTGGACCCGGGGCATACGGGTCATCCCGCCGACGAGGATCACCTCGTCGATGTCGCTCGTCTTGAGCTTCGCATCCTGGAGGGCCGTCAGGCAGGGCGGGACCGTCTTCTCGATCAGGTCCTCCACCAGCGCCTCCAGCTTCGCTCGGGTCAGCTTGATGTTCATGTGTTTGGGGCCCGAGGCGTCGGCGGTGATGAACGGGAGGTTGACGTCCGTCTCCATCGAGCTGGAGAGTTCCATCTTCGCCTTCTCCGCCGCCTCCTTGATCCGCTGGAGCGCCATCTTGTCCTTCCGGATGTCGATCCCCTGGTCCTTCATGAATTCGGTGGCCAGGTAGTCGATCAGCCGCTGGTCGAAATCCTCGCCGCCCAGATGGGTGTCACCGTTGGTTGATTTGACTTCGAACACGCCGCCGCCCAGCTCGAGGATCGAGATGTCGAAGGTCCCGCCGCCCAGGTCGAACACGGCGATCTTCTCATCCTTCTTCTTGTCGAGGCCGTAGGCCAGGGCCGCCGCCGTCGGTTCGTTGATGATCCGCAGGACATTGAGCCCCGCGATCTTGCCGGCGTCCTTGGTTGCCTGGCGCTGGGAGTCGTTGAAGTATGCCGGCACGGTGATGACTGCGTCGGTGACCTTCTCCCCCAGGTAGTCCTCGGCGGTCTGCTTCATTTTCACCAGGATCATCGACGAGATCTCGGCCGGGCTGTAGTCGCGTCCCCGGACCGTCACCTGGGCGTCGCCGTTCTTCGCCTCGCTGATCTTGAACGGACTGATCGTCCGGTCGTACTGCACTTCCTTGGAACTATATTTTCTCCCGATGAGCCGCTTGATTGCGTAAACGGTATTCTCCGAATTGGTGACGGCCTGCCGTTTGGCGACCTGTCCGACCAGCCGCTCTCCGCTTTCCGTAAAAGCCACCATCGAGGGGGTCGTACGGTTTCCTTCCTGGTTCGGAATCACGACGGGGTCCCCACCCTCCATCACCGCAACGCACGAGTTCGTGGTTCCCAGATCTATTCCAATTATCTTTCCCATGATGTTCAGTCCTCCTTGAATGAAATATCCTTATTCGCGATCCTGCCGGTCTTCCTTCTCGGGCTGTTTGCAGACGCAGACCTTTGCCGGCCTGAGCAGCCTGCCGTTCAGGAGGTAGCCCCGCTCGAACTGGCTGACCACCTTGCCGGCTTCATGCTCGTCGCTGGCGATCTGCAGCATCGCCTCGTGCACGTTGGGATCGAAGGCCTTTCCGGCCGTATCGATCACCTCCACGCCGTGCTTCTTGAGGCAGCACAGGAGCTGTTCGTGGAGCATCCGGAGCCCCTTCTTGAAGGCCTCGAAATCTCCGGAGCTGTCGGCATGCTCCAGGGCCCTGTCCACGCTGTCGACGAGCGGCAGGAAGTCCCGCAGCAGGGTTTCGTTGCCGTATTTGATCGCGTCGGCCTTTTCCCGGACGGCGCGTTTCCGGTAGTTGTCGAGCTCGGCCACGGCGCGCACATACTTGTCGTAGTTCTCCGCCGCTTTCTTCTCGGCTTCCGCTAGTTTGTCCATCCCATCCCCTTCCGCGGCGGTCGACGCTCCCTCCCCGGTCGGGTCCGCTTCGCCCGTTTGGTGCCGCATCTCTTCGTCCGTTCTCACCGTGTCTCTGTTCCCCTTTTTCCCCATCGTCCGCCTGCCTTACTTGCTGTCCGGCCGCTGGAAGAGCTTGAAATCTACCATCTCGCAGAGCACATGTCCCGCTGTGATGTGCACCTCCTGGATGCGGGGCGTGCTCGTGGAGGAGACGATCAGGGTGTGGTCCGCGATCCGGGCGATGTCGCCGCCGTCCCGGCCGGTGAGGCCGATCGTGACCATCCCGAGCTTCTTGGCCGCCTCCAGCGCCTTGACGACGTTGGCGGAGGTCCCACTGGTGCTCGTCCCCCAGGCGATGTCGCCCTTTTGGCCGATGGCCCGGATCTGTTTGCTGAAGATCTCTGAAAAATCATAGTCATTGCCGATACTTGTTATTACGGACGTATCGGTTGTGAGCGCTATGGCCGGCAGCGGCGGCCGTTCGATGATGAACCGGTTGACGAACTCCGCCGCCAGGTGCTGGGCGTCCGCCGCCGAACCGCCGTTGCCGAACAGCAGGATCTTGTTGCCCGCCTTCAAGGCCCTCGTGAGGGCTTCGACCACCGCCACGATTCTGAGGAGGTTCTCGTTGAGGAAGCTCTCCGTGGTCTGGCAGGACTCCCGAAATATCTTGATGATGTAATCTTCCATAGCGATCTTCTTAGTGTTTTTTGCTGTTGCCAAATCTGCGCTAACATAAGCATCGCTCCCGAACCTGTCAAGGGACGGGGGCGGAAGAAATTGATGCTGTGGTGTGGGGTTGGGTGAGGGTCAGCGGGAAGGAAGGTCTTCGGTCCGCCTCCGGTCGCGGAGTTCGGCGCGCTTCCCCCGGTTCCAATCCGATACCCTGCTGAAATACTGGGAGATCCGCGCCAGGTGTTCAACCCGGTCGCTGCCGCAGCGTGGGCAGGCGGCCAGGAGCCCCCGCGAGGTGGCGCCACAGCCGGTACAGGAGGTGAACTCGGGAGAAAAAACGACCTGATTGTTCGTCGTCTCCCTGAATGCCCGTACGAGCAGCGCGGCAAGGGCGGCCGCAGGGGGTTCGGCGCTGCCCAGTTCTATGTGGGTGACGGCCCCTGCCCGAAACAGCGGGTGAAAGCGCCCCTCCAACCGGATGCGGGTGAAGGGATCGACGGTTGCCGCCGGAAGGAGATGGGCGGAATTGGTGTAGTAGATCTCGCCCTTTGCCAGGTCGCCCCGGACGTACCTTCCCGGCCGGGGAGAAAAGTGCTTCAGGTCGAGGCGGGCGAACCGGTACGCGGTGGATTCTGCGGGGGTCTGCTCCAGGACGAAGTGCATGCCGTGGATCGTGTCGAGCCGGGCCGCCTGATCCCGCAGGCGGCCGATCACCCGCAGGCCGAAGGCGAGGGCCTCTTCGGATTCGTGGAGCTGGCGTCCCGTCCGGAGATGGACGAGCTCGTTGAGGCCCGTCACCCCGATGAGGTAGGCGGCGTCGGCCATCCGGAGATAGGGGGCGCCGTCGCTCTGCATGGCGAGCATGGCCAGGGGACCGGCGTCTCCGAGGGAGAGGAGCTGTTCGAGGAAGGCCCGCTTCTGGGTATGCGCCTTCGCCGCGAGGGCCGCTGCCTCGTCCAGCAGCGAGAAGAGCGCCGCGTCGCCTTCCCCGGACCGGTAGCCGAGCCGGGGGAGGTTGAGGGTGACGTTCTGGATCGCGGCACCGCGCCGCATCAGCGGGTCCTGGCCGAAGCCCGCGGCCCCCGGTTCTTCGAAGGCTGGACACCCGCAGGGGACAAGCGGGGTGCCTCCCTCCCGGTCGAGGAGGAAGCAGGGGTTCCCCTTTGCGCCGGCGACGCCGCAGGCCAGCGCCAGGAACTCCTCGTGGCCGGGGGTCCGGAAAAACGCGTCGGTGATGTGGATGAGCGGCCGGGGAAAGAGGAAGGGTTTGCCCGTGGCGTCCCCCTGCCCGTAGACGGCCAGCAGCGCCCGGGCGAACCGCTGCGACTCGGCCGCGTACTCGCCGCAGCTCTTCCCGGTGGGCCTGCCGCCGGGGCCGATGGCGGGGAGGGCGGCGAAGGGGCGGGGAACCTCCCAGGTGAGGTGGATGTCGGTGAAGATCGCCTGCCCCCCCCGCGAAGAGGTGAGCTGCGAGAATTCGTACACGAGCATCTGGGCGAACTGTTCCACCTCCCGCTCTCCCATCCCGGTCAGGTAGGGGGCAAAGGCGCAATTCACCGCGTCCCAGCCGATCACGCCGGCGAAGTGTCCCTGGAGGGAGACCCCGAACCGCACCATGTGGGCCAGAAGGACCTCCGCATGCCGGGCGGGTCCGGCTACGGTCACCGAGTGGGGCAGCCGCAGGCCGAACCGTTTCAGGTATTCGAGCGACTGGCAGGCGCTGTAGGGGCGGTCGATGTACCCCAGGCCGTGGAGGTGCAGGTCTCCGGCGACGTGGGCATCGCCCACCTCCCGGGAGAAGACGTCGTGCAGGGCATACTCCCGTTTGATCCCCTCCGCCAGGACCAGGTTCGTCCCTTCCGGGGCGTGGGGGAGGTTGGCGTTCTCCTTGTTCTGGTGGAGGATCAGCTGCCGCACGTCGTACCGGGGAAACCCGATGCGGGCGTGCAGCCGCCGGGCCTGCTCGAGGCCCCGCTCGATCAGCTTGGCGTCGACGAGCTCGCGGACGAGCGCCGTGGTGAGCAGGCCGATTCCCGAGGCCACGATCTGCTGTTCCACCTCTTTGCTTATCGCCTCAGCGGTCGCCGCGTCGATGGCGGCCTCGCGGATCAGGGCCTCGCTGATGCGCCGCCGGTCCCAGCGGGCGACTTCCTCGCCGGATGTTCGGACGAACAGGGTAAGATCGGTGGTTTCCGCGGCCGTGGTCATGGTCAGATGTTCGTCCTTGACGTGGCCTCCGCGGCGGCGAGGGCCGTCTCTGCCGCCCGGGCGATGGCCTCGTCGTGGTCGTGGTCCAGCGAGAAGACCCGGAAATGGACGATCCGGGCGGGGATGAACCGGTAGATGTCCCGGAGCGGCTCGTGCGAGGTGGCGCCCGTGGCGGGGTTGAAGATGTTGACCCGCTTTTCCGTCTCGGCCATCGGGTTGATCGGCCGGGGGTCCTGGGTCGCCAGGTCGACGCGGAAGGGCTTTCGCTTCAGCCGGGGGGGCAGGCAGGCCCGGATCCGCTGTTCGTAGTCGGGGGCGGGCGAGAAGCGGGTCCCCTTCTGGAGCTGGTCGATCGAGATCTCCGCCGAGAAGGACATCTTCCACTTGACCTCCCGGGCGTGGAGCTTCTCCCATTCCCGGCCGAGCTGCTGCTTCCGCGGGTCGGTGCTTCCGGGCCACCCCTTCACGTCGCAGAAGAGCCGCCACTCGTCGCAGGCGAGATAGGCGTCCAGGGCCTCTGCAGGGCTTGCGGGCATGATCCGGTCCATCGTCTCCCGGAAGATCTCCTGGAGGTGGAGGTCGAGCGCCCGGGTCGTGCGGTGAAAGTAGACGTTCGTGTACAGGTTCAGCCGCGCGTTCAGGAACCGGCTGAGGGCCGACAGCCCGGCCTGGTGGAGCGTGAGGCCGGCCCGGGTGAAGAAGCTGTAGTAGCGCAGCCGCGCGATGTCTACGATGTCCAGCGAAAACCCGGTCATGAAGGCGTCGCGCTGGACATAGTCCAGGTTGTCCACGGTGTAGATCCCCGAGAAGAGCTGCCGCAGGAACTGGAGCCAGTGGGGCATCGTGTCGCGGCGCTCGTCGGGCATCTTGATCAGGTAGGACACCGCCTTCGGGTCGAGGGCCTCGTCTTTCGCGAAGGGGCCCGAGGGGCTCCGCCGGATACCGGCGATCAGCCGCCCCAGTTTCCGGATGATGATCAGCCGACCCAGGTCCTCGTGGGTGAGGCCGTACTGTCCCAGGAAGTGGTCGTCGAAGAAATGGCCGTAGGGGCCGTGGCCGATGTCGTGGAGGAGCCCCGCAATCCGGAGGAGCTCCTCCACGCAGTTCGGCGAGGGGACCTCGGGGCAGACCTCCTTGAGCGACGGGTACAGGTGACGGCCGAACTCCCCGGCGATGTGCATCGTTCCCAGGGAGTGCTGGAACCGGGTGTGCTCGGCGGCGGGGTAGACCCAGCGTGCGCTCTGGAGCTGGTAGATGCGGCGGAGCCGCTGGAGCCAGGGGGAATCGATCAGGTCCTTCTCGGTCTTCTCGGCCCCGCCGTCCTCCGCGGGCACCGTGAACGAGGCGTACCGGTAGATCGGGTCGGCGATCAGCGCCATCCCCTGGTAGACGTTCGCGGCCTCGAGCGGGTTCGGTTTCATGGGGGTTCTCTACATTATTCCCGGCCAAATAGCAAATGGCCGCCGGCGATGCCCTCCTTGACTTCGCCGGACGGCTCCTCTATAGTTTTTCACAGTTACCGGTGCTGGCCGCCGCGGCATCGTTTTCCAGATCGGCGTGCATCGACTCGGAAAGGTGAGCCATGGGAACGAACAACGTCGTGTTTCTGGAAGTCATCGAGTGGTTCGATGAATCGGGAAAGGAGCTCGTCCACCGGATCCCCGAGGAGGGATCGGGGGAGATCAAATGGGGGGCGCAGATGACGGTCCGCGAGAGCCAGACCGCCATCTTTTTCTACAACGGCAAGGCCTTCGACGCCTTCGGACCGGGGCGGCACACCCTGAAAACGGGGAACATTCCGCTGTTGACGAAGGTCCTGAGCATCCCCTGGGGGATGACGAGCCCCCTGCGCGCCGAGGTCTACTTCGTGAACCGGAAGGTATTCCCCAACCTCACCTGGGGCACCCGCGACCCTGTCGCCTTCCGGGACAAGGAGCTCGGCCTGATCCGGCTCAGGGCCTTCGGGATCTTCAACCTCCGGATCCTCGACCCGATCCTGTTCATCAACGGCCTCGTCGGAACACAGGGGATCACCACGACGGAAGCGGTGGCCGAGTACTTGAGCCGGGTCATCGTCGCGCGTTTCAACGACTTCATGGGGGAGCGGATCGAGACGATTTTCGACCTCCCGGCCAAATACGACGAGTTTTCGAGCGAGCTGAAGCAGATCCTCCAGGAGGAATTCACCAAGTTCGGCCTGGGGCTCACCGACCTCTTCATCAATTCGATCACGCCGCCGCCGGAGGTGCAGAAGGCGATCGACGACAAGAGCAGGCTCGGCGTGTTCGACGACGTGAACAAGCTCCTGAAGATGAAGGCGGCGATGGCCCTGGAGACGGCCGCCCAGTCGCAGGGCGAGACCGGGGCGAGCCTCGGGATGGGGATGGGGTTCATGATGCCGGGGATGATCGCCGAAGCGCTGCGGAGCGGACCTGCCCGGGCCGAGGCCGCGGAAACGGACCCCTGCCCCGGCTGCCGGCAGCCGGTGGGCAGGGGGGCGAAATTCTGCCCCCACTGCGGCCGGCAGCAAACCTCCGCGGCGGGCTGTGCCGGGTGCGGGGAGGCGCTTCCCGCGGGTGCGCGGTACTGCGTTCGATGCGGACGGCCCGCCGAGCCGTCGCCGGAGGTCAGGAAATGCCCCCGCTGCAAGGCGGAACCCCCCCCCGGGTCGGCCTTCTGCGGCCAGTGCGGCCAGCGGATGTAGCCATATTATCCCTGCCGGCGCGGTCCCGTACGGAGCGGCTATGGTGCACAGGGTCCTGGCGATCGTCAGCGTGGTTGTCTTCGTCCTCGGAGCGCTTCCGATGCGGGGGAGATGCGAAGAGGTCCGCCGGAAAGAGATCGTCGAGAACCCCACGGTGACCTGCCGCGCGGGGGGGCTGAGTGTCGAGGTGCCCGTCGAGACCTGGGAGCAGATCCTGAACAACCTGCTGCTGATGGGGCAGCTCTGGCAGCTGTACAGATTCCATCCGTCGTACCGTGTGACTAGGATTGATGCCGACACCATCCGCGTGCTCGATCCTTCGGGAATCAGCGGAGACATCGTGCAGCTCGACCGGTCCGCCCGCTCACGGACCTATTTTGCGATCGGGAAGTTCGACCACTGGGCAGTTCCTTCCTTCTTTACCGCCGAAGGCGTGGTGATCTTCTCCTACCGCGCGGACCGGCGGCAGATCGTCGGAGAGCTGACCATCTTCCTCAGGGGAAGCAACTGGGTATCGCGGTTCGTGATGGATACCTTTTCCGGTGTGCTCACCCGGCGCATCGACAGCCGACTGAGGAGCAATTGGGACGATACGAAGAAGATCATCCACGATATCGTAGCCGATCCGGAGAAAATCAGCAGGGCCCTGCCCGTCCCGTTCCGGGACGACTTTGAGCGGGCGTTCTCACCGGCCGAGCGGTCTCCCGGGGTACCTGCCCCCGGGAGACCGCAGCCTGTTTCCCTTGCCGAATAGGATAGCCGAACGCCCCCGTTTTCCCGGCTTACCAGGAGGAGTGCCGCGCCCGGGTGGAGAACTGCCTGCGCTGCCGCGGTGCGGAGGCTTCCCCGCCCGCGGCCGCGAACGCAGCGAGCGAGGGCCTCCGGCTGGCTGAGCCCTGCGACGGCCGGCGGGCGGTGGCGCCGGTGTTCCGGCTGCGATTCTGCCCCCCCGGTGTCCGGTTCGGCCGGTCCTGCCGGGGCCGGGTTTCCGGTACGATACTGCTGTAGTCGAAATCGGGCAGACGCCGCCGTTCGATCCGGCTGCCCAGGACGTGTTCGATCTCGCGGACCATCGGTTCGTCCGCCTGGGCCGCGAAGGTGAAGGCCTCGCCGCTGCGGGAGGCGCGGCCCGTCCTGCCGATGCGGTGGGTGTAGGCGTCGACCGTGGTGGGCATGTCGAAATTTATTACGTGGGAGATTTCCGACACGTCGATGCCGCGCGAAGCGATGTCGGTGGCCACGAGGATGTCGTACTTCCCGTCGCGGAACCCGTTGATCGCATCCTGCCGGCGGTTCTGCGTCATATTGCCCTGGAGCGCCGAGACGCGGTAGCTGTTCTTTTCCAGGTCCCGGGCCAGGTTCTTGGCGCGGTGCTTGGTCCGCGTGAAGATCAGGACCCGGCCGGTGGCCGTCTGTCCCAACATCGCCAGGAGCAGCTTTGTCTTCAGGCCGTCGGGCGTCGGATACAGCGCATGGGAAACGGTCTTAGCCGGGGCGATCATCCCGATCTGCACCGTGGCCGGGTTCTTCAGGATGCCGTCGGCCAGGCCGCGGATCTCTGGCGGCATGGTGGCGGAGAAGAAGAGGGTCTGGCGCTTCGCCGGCAGATGCTTGAGGATCCGGCGGATGTCGGGCAGGAAGCCCATGTCGCACATCCGGTCGGCCTCGTCGAGGACCAGCACCTCCACCTGCGCGAGGTCGATGGCGTCGTCGGCCAGATGGTCGAGCAGCCGGCCGGGGCAGGCCACGATGATATCCACGCCGCGCTTCAGCGCCGCGGTCTGGGGCCCCTTGCCCACGCCGCCGTACAGCGCGATGCACCGAAGCGGGGTCTTGCCGCCCAGGTCGCATGCGGCCTGGCGGATCTGCTCGGCGAGCTCGCGCGTGGGCGCCACGATCAGGGCGCGCGTCCGGCGGGCGGGATTTTTCCCGAGGCGCTGGAGAATCGGCAGGATGAAGGCCGCGGTCTTGCCGGTCCCGGTCTGCGCCAGCCCCAGCACGTCGCGGCCGGCGAGCACGAGGGGGATGGCCTTCTCCTGGATGGGGGTGGGCGTCGTGTAACCGGCGGCCCTGATTCCGGCGGCGATCGCCGGGTCGAACGAAAACTGTTCAAAATTCACTGATCATGCTCCTTGACTCCTTCTTGCCAAGTCGCACTCTCAGCTCGATGAAGCTCTGCAAAATAGATTTGCCGTTAGGCGAACCAGAGGTCCGGCCGGGTTAGGCGGCGGCGTGCTGCCGCCGCAGGGTGGTCAGGTAAGGCCCGTTGCGTTCCGTGGCGCCGCCGTGTTGGCTGGGCGCCGAGGATCAGTGCGCATGTTCATCTGGCGGAAAAAACGTCCTGTCCGTAACCGATCTGATACGCCTCCCCGCGTGCGGGGCGGCTGGCGAAACAAAAAAGGGTCAAGCTCGCGCTTAACCCCATCGGTATTCATGGTGGAGCTGGCGAGGATCGAACTCGCGGCCTCTTGAATGCCATTCAAGCGCTCTCCCAGCTGAGCTACAACCCCACACGTTCGGCTTTCGCTTAAGAGTTGTGCATCTAACACACGCCTCCGCCCAATGTCAACACATTTTTCTTGACATTTGGGGACCCCCTCATAATAATCACCGCCGTGCCGGAGTGGTGAAACTGGTAGACGCAGGGGACTCAAAATCCCCCGCTCCTTGCGAGCATGTCGGTTCGATTTCGACCTCCGGCACCAGGAAAATCAGGGGTTCGCGGAGACAGCGCCTGCGAGCCCTTTTTTTTTCAGGATTCGCGGGGTGTTCCCCTTCCGAACGCTGACCAGTCTTACACTTCCGGATACGCCTCGTTTAACTGTTCTCTCTACCGCTCGACATGACCGCCGCCGGATGTAAAGACCGCCCGGGGCAAGGGTCCTGCGCCGTTCTACTGCCGGCTCGCTCTGCCCCTTATCCGGTACATGAAAAATGAGGTCAAGCCTTGGCAGCGATCATTTCATGGGTGGTCTGCCGAATCCTATCTCCGAAGTTCCGGATCGACCCTTGGGATGCCCGCGAAAATTGAAAGCGCTCGGGTATCCGGCGACTCTCCGCTGCAGGTCTTCTGAAGAC
>CAIYSL010000124.1 GCA_903928915.1 uncultured Syntrophobacterales bacterium
CCTGAGCGTCTGCGAATCCTTGTATTCGATCTTCAACGCGGAATCAGTGCAGAACCGGCAGAACTTACGGCGGTGAAAGAATTTTTTCTGCGGCCGCGGCCCCCGGGAGGGCGGTCTCGGTCCAGATGTCGATGCAGGTGTCGTTGTCATGAATCCATCTCCCCCTTCGCAGTGTTTTCCTGAGGTGCCGCAGGCTGGGCTTCGGCCGGAACGGGCGCCGCCGGTTCGGTCGGAGCGGCAGCGACGGCAGCGGGGGCCTCTTTCTTCGCATCCTTCCCCGCGGCTTCGGCGATCTCCTTCTCGAGGGCTTCCCGGTCAACCGTCTCCGCCTTCAGGATGGTCATGAACTTCAGAATTTTGTCATCGATCTTGAGATTTCTCTCCAGCTCGTTTACCACGGCGCTGACGCCCGCGTAGTCGATGAGGATGTAGAATCCCCGTGCCTGCTTCCCGATCAGATAGGCGAGCTTTCTCTTGCCCCACCGTTCGACCTTGATCAGGATCCCCTTTTGCCCCGTTACGATCCCTCCATACCGGCTGATGAGATTGCTCAGCTCATCTTCCGACAGATCGACGTGGGCGATCAGTATCGTCTCGTACCTTCTCAATCTGTTACCTCCTCTCGGCTCTGTAGCCCGGACCGGAGTCCGAGCAAGGAGTCCTTCTGAATATACCCCTTTTCCGTATAGCAAGTCCTGCAAAGAAGCAAGACCTTTTCCTCTGGTAGGCGATGTGAGACTTGAACTCACGGCCTCTGGTTCCGGAGACCAGCGCTCTATCCAACTGAGCTAATCGCCCACTCAACGTACGTTCGAACCCGACGTAACGGCACTGTATACACCCTGCCGCGGGAATATTCAACTTTTTTTCTCGCGAGGCGGGACGACCGGGGGCGGTATCCATCGCACCAATACCCGCTGTTGTCAATCTGTTTTTCACGATCGGGTGTTGAAATTGCCAACCGGAGCTGGTACATTCACCCCCAGTACCGGGATGGGGGTATGGTGCGAACAATCAAGGTCTTCGCGATTTGCGCCCTGTTGGTCATGGGGAATGCGCTGCCGCTGTGCGCGGATGCGCTGCACGAGATTAAAGGCATCCGCCATTGGGTGGCCCCCGACCACACCCGGGTTGTGATCGACCTGACCGGCGACGCCCGGTACACCGTTGCGAAGGGGGAACGGACGCTCGCCATCGATCTGGAGGATACCGCGTTTCCCGTCGCTGTCTCTCCGCTCATGGTGCTGAACAAGCCGGGAGTGGAAGGGGTAGCCGTTTCTCCCCGTCCGAATTCGGGGGTGCGCGTTGAGCTGTATCTCCCCGAGGATGTGCAGACGAAGGTGTTCAAACTCAAGGAATTTCAGGAAAAGCCGTATCGGATCGTCGTCGATATCGTCCTGCCGGATGCGGCCCGACAGGAGAGCGAAGCGCGCGAGCAGGTCAAGATCACCCGGAAGGACCGGATCGTAGTGATCGACCCCGGCCACGGCGGAGAAGCGGTCGGAGCGGTCGGCAGAAGAGGGACCTATGAAAAGGATGTAGTGCTCGCGATCGGCAGGAAGCTGCGCAAGGCACTGAACGGAAGGCCCGGATACCGCGCCTTCCTGACCCGCGACGGCGATTACTATGTCCCCTTCCGCAAGCGGCTGATGATTGCCCGGGAATACGGAGCGGACATCTTCGTCAGTATCCATGCGGACGCGGCAAGAAGCCGCTCCGCCAGCGGCAGTTCCGTCTATTGCCTGTCCACCGGAGGGGCGAGCAGTGCGGCAGCGCGTATCCTGGCACGGAACGAGAACCTCGCCGACGCGGTTGGCGGGGTTCCGGCCGGGGAAGGGGGCGACGCCTCCGATCCGATTATCCTCGACATGTTTCAGACCCGGGCAATCAACCAGTCCCGGACCTTCGGTGGCGGTCTCCTGCAGCACCTCGAGCGGGTGAATCGTCTCAAATTCGCCACCATCCAGGAGGCGCCGTTCATCGTGCTCAACCTCCCGGACATTCCGTCGGTCCTGAGAGAAACCGCCTACATCTCCAATCCGAAGGAAGAACTCCTCCTGCGGAGCGACCGCTTCCAGCAGCGGATCGCAGAATCGATCGCCCGGTCGATCGTCGAATTCCTGCCGCCGCTGCCCCCCGTTGCCGTGCTGGCAACAGGCCGGAAGGAGGGGCGGGAAGGGGCGGCGGGGACTGCTGCCGTCACGAACCCGGCGCCGGCGGCCCGGCAGTCGGTCGGCGATCGACAGGGGGACGACGCAGGGAAAACCCGGCCGACCCAGGAAGGGATTTCCCGCCATCGGGTCAAGCGGGGGGAGACGTTGCAGGGGATCGCCCGGAGGTACGGGACCACGGTAGCCGCTCTGTGCGAGCTGAATCGGATGAAACCGGGTGATCCCTTGCATGTGGACCGGTCGTTGAAGGTTTCCGGGGCGAGGGAAAGGGGGGCGGGGGAACCGAGCCCCGCCGCTCCGCCGAACCGTACCGCCGCTGCGAAGGAGGGACGGGTCGTCTACCGGGTGAAGCGGGGCGACACGCTTACCGCGATCGCCCGGAGACACGGCACGACGGTCCGCATCATCGGCGAATTGAACCGCCTACCCCCCGGCACCCCCCTGTACGTAGACCGCAAACTGATCCTGCCCGCGGATTCGTCGCTGTGAAAATCCGGTGAGCCCCCGCCCCGCTCGGCGCTGTTCCGAACCGTGCCCGTCAAAAAATCTTTGCTTCTCCACGCCAATTAAGATAGAAAAACTCCATGCAACAGATGATCGATGAATACCTGAACTACCTGTCGATCGAGAAGGGCGCTTCACGGAACACCATCGAAGGATACAGCCGCGATCTGAACCGCTATGCCGCTTTTCACGAAGCCCTCGGGATACGGGACGTGCGGAAGATCGGGTCGGAGGAACTGATCTCCTTTCTCGCCCACCTGAAAAAGGAAGGGCTGGCCGCGAACAGCGTAAATCGAGCGCTGGCGGCGCTCCGCGGGTTTTACACCTATCTGCTGCGCATGCAGAAGGTGGAAAGCACCCCCGTGGCTCATATCGAACTCGCCAAGGTCTGGACGCATCTCCCCGATGTGCTGAGCCGTGATGAGATGAGTCTGTTGCTGGCGCAGCCGGGTGTTGCGAGCCCGGCTGCCCTCCGGGATGCGGCGATGCTCGAACTGATGTACGCGACGGGGCTGCGGGTATCGGAGCTGATCGGACTGACCGTACACAGCATCAACTGGCAGGTGGGGTATCTGGTCGCGCGGGGGAAGGGGGAAAAGGAACGGGTCGTCCCGGTGGGAAAGAGGGCCTACGAGCTGGTGAAGCGGTACCTCGAGGGTGCGAGGCCGCTGTTGGCCAAAGGGCGTCCGGGCGATGCCCTTTTTCTGAATCATTCGGGGAACGGGTTGTCGCGGCAGGGGTTCTGGAAGATCGTGAAAAAGTATGCGGCACGGGTCAATCTCGCGCGGAAAGTTCACCCCCATACCTTCCGGCACTCTTTCGCATCGCACCTCCTCGAAGGGGGAGCCGACCTCAGGTCCGTGCAGATCATGCTGGGTCATGCCGACATCTCGACTACCCAGGTCTACACGCATGTAACCCGGGAGCGGTTGAAGGAGATCCATCGAAAATACCATCCGCGGGGATGAAGCGGGGCCGGGGCGCGGTCCCGGACGGGCAGGGTGCAGCAAGGTTCGGGATATGGAGTTATCGACGGGTAACAGGTCAAAACGGGGCAGGAAGAAGCGCAGAGCCACGAAGAGATGGATCGTGGCGGCAGCCGCCGCGATCTTGGCGGTGGGGTTTCTGGCGGGTGCCATCCTCTTCCCCGAGCGGGTGAAGCGGGCCGGTAACACCGTTGCCTTCCTCGCCTTCGGGAAGCAGCCGCAATTCTATGAACTGCTCCTTGAAAAAAACGGGAGTGACTATCGCCTGACCCCACGGGACGCCTTCGAGGTCTCCTACCGGGATGAATTCGTGATCAAGAAGGCGGTGACCGATGTCCTGTTCGGGGGCGGGGTGACCGTGGATGTGGAAGAGCTCGGGGGGAAGAACCTCCTCGGGAAGCTGATCAAGGGGATCGATTTCGTCGACAAGGCGGTGCTGACCGGGCGGAACGGCCAGCGGGGGGCTCCGCAGAACGACTTTGCCCTCCGGATCAAATATCAAGGAACCCTGATTGCCGCGGTCCCGATCCGGGTCCAGATCACCCCGCAGGACTGGCTCCGGTACGCGCGCAGTTCCGGAAACCAGAAGGTGCAGATCGAATACCTCAAACGGGCGATCGCCCTGAACAAGGAAGACACCAATGTCCGCAGGATGCTGGCCTCCCTGTATTTCAACGCCGGAATGATCCGCGAGGCGATCGGCCAGTACCGGGAAATCGTGGCGCTGAAGCCCGACGATCCGGCGGCTCTGCGGGAGCTGGCGAAGTGCTACCTGAAGAGCGCCCAATACGACGAGGTCGTCAAGATTTCGGAGCGGCTGGTCAAAGCCAACCCGCAGGACGAAGAGGCGTTGGCCAACCTGGCGCTCGCCTGGAGCAGGATGGGCAACTGGAACAAGGCGCTTGCCGCCTGCCTGGAGGCCCTGAAGGTCCGGCCCGACAACCCGGTGGTGCTGTTTATGCTCGGCGAGGCCTACGAGAAGACGAAGCAGTACGGAAAGGCCGTGGAGCAGTATCGCCGTGTCCTGGCAACGGTACCGAAAGCCGATCATGTTGCCGTGGCGCTTGCCGACCTCTCCCTCAAGATGGGAGCCTATGACGAGGCGATCCGGTGGTACCGGGAGGTGGTGAAGCGCCAGCCGAAGAATGCCGCAGCCCATGCGAACCTCGGGCTCGCCTACGCCGGAAAGGGGCAGGGAAAAGAGGAGATCGAGCACTACCGCCGGGCGATCGAGCTGAAGCCGGACGATCCCGTCGTCCACTTCAATCTGGGGACGGCCTATGAGAAGGGAAAGCGGGAACAGGATGCGGTCCGTGAGTACCAGAAAGTTCTCGACCTGAAGCCGGATGACCCGGATGCGCTGGAGCGGTTGGCGGACATCCATTTCCGGGCCAAACGGTACGGCGAGGCCGTTCCCCTGTACGAGCGGGTGGTAAAAATGAGTCCCCGGAAGGGGGCCCTGTACAACCGCCTCGGGTTTGCCTATGCGGAACTGAAGAAGCATCCCCAGTCCGTCGACAACTATCAGAAGGCGATCAAACTCGGCGTGAAGGACCCCCAGATGAACCAGGGCCTGGCAAAGGCGTACGGCCAACTGGGAAAAACGAAGGAGTCGATCGCACTGTATGAGAAGCTCGCGGCCTCCAAACCCACTGCCGAGACGCTGAACATCCTGGCAGATGCGTATCTGAAGGAGAAGCAGTACGACAAGGCGCTGCGGGCCTACAAGAAATTGATCGAGCTGAACCCGAAACAGGCCGGCTCCTATGCGTCTGCCGCCTACGTGTACGGACTGAAGGGGGATCCGGATCGACAGATCGAATATTACCGCCAGTCGCTGCGCTACGACCCCGAGGACGACGAGGTCTACACGAGCCTCGGAGCTGCCTATGAGAAAAAGGGGCAGTATCAGGAGGCGCTGAAGGCCTACACGAGCGCCTATGAGCTGAACCCCGACGCGGCGGCGGCGCGAAAGATCCCGCAACTGAAGATCAAGATCATCCAGCAAAGACAGAAGCAGTGAAGGAGGTAACGAGCTGATGAACCCCATCCGTGTGGGCCGATTTCTGATCGGCGGGGGGGGCCCGCTGGCGCTGATCGCCGGCCCCTGCGTCATCGAGGACGAGGCGAAGACGCTCGCGATCGCGCGTACCCTGAAGGAGGTGACGGAGCGGCTCGGGATTCCCTACATTTTCAAGGCATCCTATGACAAGGCGAACCGGACCTCGCTGGACGCATACCGGGGGCCGGGACTGGTCGCCGGCCTCGCCGTTCTGAAGAAGGTGCGCGACGAAGTCGGTGTCCCCGTCCTTTCCGACGTCCACAGCGAGGAGCAGATCGAACGGGCCGCCGAAGTCCTCGACGTCCTCCAGATACCCGCGTTTCTCTGCCGCCAGACCGACTTTGTCGGGGAGGTGGCCCGCAAGGCCCGGGCGGTGAACATCAAGAAAGGGCAGTTCCTCGCCCCCTGGGACGCAAAACACATCCTCGACAAAGCGGCTCAGGCGGGGAACACGAACCTGATGATGACCGAGCGGGGGGTCAGCTTCGGGTATAACAATCTGGTGGTTGATTTCCGCGCCTTTCCGATCCTCAGGGCGATGGGGTATCCCGTGATCTTCGACGCCACGCACAGCGTGCAGCTCCCGGGAGGGGCGGGGACCTCCTCGGGCGGAGACCGCCGCATGGTTCCCGGGCTGGCCCGGGCCGCGGTCGCTGCCGGGATCGACGGCCTGTTTCTGGAGGTCCATCCCGATCCGGACCGTGCGCCATGCGACGGGCCGAACTCGCTCGTCCTGGGGGAAGTCGAAGGGCTGCTGGCGACGCTGAAACGGATCGATGCGATCGTACGCGATAGGGAAGGCGGACCGGGGGACCCGGTGGGGGGGGAGCGATGGGGGAAGGCGTGAGTGACGACAGGCTGGTGCAAAAAATCCGGAAGGTGAAACTCCTGATCCTCGACGTGGACGGGGTCCTGACCGACGGACTGATCATCATCGATGATGCAGGGCTGGAGAGCAAGCACTTCAACGTGCGGGACGGTCACGGCCTGAAAATGCTGATGCGGTGCGGGATAGCCGTGGCGCTGTTGACGGGCAGGAAGTCGCGGGTGGTTGAGCACCGTGCCGCAGACCTGGGGATCACCGAGGTGTACCAGGGGGTGTGGAATAAGAGCGAGGTGTTCGCCGGCATCCTGGAACGGAACCGGCTCGCGCCGGAGGAGACGGCATATATCGGTGACGACGTCGTCGATATTCCGCTTCTCAGGCGGGTCGGCTTTTCGGCAGCGGTGGCGGATGCCGTACCGGAGGCGCGCGCTGTTGCCGACTATGTGACGCAGCAGCCCGGCGGCAGGGGGGCCGTCCGGGAGGTGTGCGAACTGATCCTCCGCAGCCAGGGTCGGTGGGGGGAGATCGCCGCGCGGTATGAAATTGTGTAATTAACGGAAATAATACGCATATATGTTTAACCTTTACAACTCATGGCCCCGATGGTATACGAATTGCGTGCGCCGCAGCGTACCCCGTCGCCGTGTTGAGACCGGGGGGCGATTGCCGTGGTGAAGGGCAACCGCCGGAGGATTCTGCTGATCGTCGCGGTATCGGCGGCGGTCATTTCCGCAGCGGTGGTCGTCGGCATCGCGGTGCACAGAGATGCCGGCAAATCCCTGCTGAAGGTGATGTCGGACCGGATTGATCTCCAGGTCCGCAACGTCCACTACACCGAAGTCGGGGATTCGGGCATGAAATGGGAGATCAAGGCAGATGCGGCGCGATACCAGAAGAAGGAGAATCTGGCCCTGTTCGATAATCTGAAGGTAAAGCTGATCCTGAAGGACGGGCAGACGTTCGTGATGACCGGCGACCGCGGACGGCTCAACACCGAGTCCCGGGACATGCAGATCGAAGGCAACGTGGGCATCGTTTCGGATAACGGCGATCGCTTTACGACGGACCGCCTTCGGTACCGCAATGCCGACAGGATAGTGGAAACCGAACGCCCCGTTGCCATGGAAAACGGAAGCGTCCGGATCAGCGGGGTAGGGATGGTCGTTTCCCTGGACGCGCGGACGGTGGCGATCCTGTCGCAGGTCCGGGCACGGGTGGCCGCAGGGGCGGGGGAGACGAAGTGATGCCGGCACCGATGCGGATGATACTGCTGTGTCTGGGAGTCCTGCTGCCTTCCCTCGTTGCGCCTCCCCTCCTTTCGGGCCAGTCGAACCAGCCGAGGCAGAAGCCGCGGATCGAAGCGGACCAGCCGATTCACATCACCGCGGACCGGCTGGACGCCTACTCCGAAAGACGGATGGTCGTGTTCTCCGGCAATGCCGTGGCCACTCAGGGGCCGCGGACGATTCGCGCGGATCGCCTCACGCTGCACTACAAGGAAGGGATGAAGCCAGCCGGGGGGCCGCCGCTGAATCGGAGGGCACGGGGAACATCGAACGGGTGGAGGCGACCGGTCATGTCACGGTGACCGAGGGGGAACGGATCGTGACCGGAGAAACGGCGGTCTTCGATCAGGATGCCCGGAAGATCACGATGACGGGCGGCGCGGTGATGCGCGAAGGCGCGAACGTGATCAGGGGAGACCGGATCGTGGTTTTTCTGGACGAGAACCGCGGCGTGGTCGACAGCGGGGAAAACGGACGCGTAACGGCCACGATCTATCCCGGCGATGATCGGGGAAAGAAGCGGTGATGGTGCGGGCTTCGGCGGGCACCGGGTGATCTCGGCATGGGAAAACTGACTGCGGCCGGACTGGTCAAAATCTACACCGGGAGGAGAGTAGTCAATCAAATCGACCTGGCGATTCACCCGGGAGAAGTGGTTGGACTCCTGGGACCGAACGGCGCCGGAAAGACGACGACGTTCTACATGATCGTCGGTCTGATCAAGCCGGACGGGGGAACGATCACCCTCGACGGCGAGGAGATCACGCGGTGTCCGATGTACGTTCGGGCACGGAAAGGGTTGAACTACCTGCCCCAGGAACCGTCCATCTTCCGGAAGCTGACGGTGGCGGAGAACATCCTGTCGATCCTCGAGACGCTCCCCCTTTCCCCGGAGGAGCGGGCGGAGCGGTTGCAGGCGCTCCTTGCAGAGCTCGACCTGACGGCACTGGCCGACAACCGGGCCTATTCCCTGTCCGGCGGGGAGCGGAGGCGGGTGGAAATAACGCGGGCGCTCGTCACGGCGCCGAAGTATATCCTGCTCGACGAGCCGTTCGCGGGGATCGATCCGCTGGCCGTTGCGGAGATCGGGAAGATCATCGCCAAACTGAAGGCAAAGGGGATCGGGGTGATCATCTCCGATCACAACGTCCGCGAGACCCTTTCGGTGTGCGACAGGGCGTACATCGTAAACGAGGGGACTGTTCTCGTGCAGGGAACGTCGGAGATGATCTGCGCAAGCGAGATCGCCCGCAAGATCTACTTCGGGGACGATTTCAAATTTTGACCGGAGACGGAAGGTAACGCAGTCCAACCATGGCATTCGAACTCAAACAGAATCTGAAACTCACCCAGCAGCTGATCATGACGCCCCAGCTTCAGCAGGCGATAAAGCTCCTGCAGCTGTCGCGGCTGGACCTGGTGGATGCGGTCAACCAGGAGATCGAAGAAAATCCCCTCCTGGAGGAGATTACCTCGGACGAGGAGCCCGATGCCGAAAAGAAGATCGAGCCGGAGCAGTGCGAGGAAGGTGCCGCCGAAGAGGTTGCGCAGCCGGAACGGGCGGTGGAGCTGACCGGAGAGGGCGACGGTCGCGAGGAGTTCGATTGGGACAGCTACGTGGAAGACTACGGGCCGATGGGGGTTACCTACGACCGTAAGGAGGGAACTGCCCCCTCCTGGGACAACCTCCTCGTGATGAAATCGACGCTCACCGACCACCTGATGTGGCAGCTCCTGCTCACGCAGGTCACCGAGACGGAACAGCGCGTCGCCGAGCAGATCATCGGCAATCTGGACCAGAACGGGTATCTCGTGGCCACGCTGGAGGAGATCGCCCTACAGGAAAAGGTGGAACCGGATTTTGTCGCGGAGGTCCTGAAAAAAGTCCAGGAATTCGATCCTCCCGGGATTGCCGCCCACGACCTGCAGGAGTGTCTGCTGATTCAGGCCAGATCTCTGGGGAGCGGTCGGGCGCTGGTGGAAAGAATCATCACCGGTCACCTGAAGGACCTGGAGATAAAGAATTACACCCATATCGCCCGGAAGTTGAAGGTGCACATCGATGACGTGTTGGCGGCCGTTGCCATCATCACGAACATGGATCCCCGGCCGGGCAGCGTTTACAATGAGGAACGCAGCCAGGCGATCATCCCCGACGTCTACGTCATCAAGAGCGGAGACGACTATAAAATCGTACTGAACGACGAAGGTCTGCCGCGACTCCGCATCAGCAATTTCTATCGCGAGATCATGAGCGGGATGAATGCGGGGGCAACCGCGGAGGACGGGAAGCGGTACATCAAGGAGCGGGTGCAGTCCGCCACCTGGCTGATCAAGAGCATCCAGCAGCGGCAACGAACCATCTATCGGGTTGCGGAAAGCATCGTCCGGCATCAGCGGGAGTTCTTCGACCGGGGGATAAGCTATCTGAAACCGCTGATCCTCCGGGACATCGCCGACGACGTGGAGATGCACGAATCAACGATCAGTCGCGTCGTCACGAACAAGTACATGCATACCCCGCGGGGGATCTTCGAGATGAAGTATTTCTTCGGGAGCAGTATCCGCCGTACGGGGGGAGAGGATATGGCCTCCAAGAGCGTCCAGGAAGAGATCCGGAAGATCATCGGCGAGGAGGATCATCGTAAACCGTTCAGCGATCAGGAAATCGTCGAGCGCTTGAAAAAGGTGTCGGGGATATCCATCGCCCGGCGTACCGTGGCAAAATACCGGGAGGTCATGGGCGTCCTGCCGTCGTCGCGGCGGAAGAAATATTTCTAACCACCCCGTTGACAGGACGCAGGAACTTTTGTATAAACCGCGGCTTTCCGCTCGGGCTGGGCCGAAGCGGACTGCGGCCAGGGGGGGAAATCAGAACAGGAGGAAACGAACATGAAGATTTCTGTAACCTTCAGAAATTCGGAAGGGGAAGAGTGGCAGAAGGAATATGCCGAGGAGAGGTTGAATAAACTGAAACGATATATCGACGATCCGGTGGATGCACATGTGATCCTCTCGGTCGAGAAGTTTCGGAATACGGCGGAAATCAACCTGATGGCGAACGGGCTGAACATCAACAGCAAGGAAGAAGAGAAGGACATGCACCTGGCCATCGACAACGCCATCGAAAAGATCGAGCGGCAGTTGAAGAAACGCAAGGAGAAGATCCGGGGGTTCAAGAACAGTAATGCCCGGAGTGGAGAGGCCGAAGGAGAATTCGCTGGTGAAGATGCCGAGGAGGCAGCCGAATCGAAGGTGGTCGAAATCCGCAAGGTGGTGCTGAAACCGATGTCGATCGACGATGCGGTGCTGGAGATGGAGACGTCGAAGAACCGCTTTGTGATCTATCGCGATTCCTCGACGGAGGACGTCAACGTCATCTACCGCCGCGATGACGGGAAATTCGCGTTGCTGGAGATCAGTAGTTGAGATCCGGAGACGGCACTATGAAAATCATGGAGATGCTCAAGAAAGAGTTCATTCTTGAGGATATTCGTGCGGAAAACAAGCGGGAGGCCCTGGCGGAGATGGTCGAAGTCCTGGCCCAGGGGAACGTGCGTCCCGGCCCCGAGGCGATGCTCCGCGTCCTGCTGGAACGGGAGAAACTCGGCAGCACCGGTATCGGTGACGGAATCGCCATTCCCCACGGCAAACTCGGCGGTCTCGAGGAAATGGTGATCGCCTTCGGTCGGAGCGGCAGGGGGATCGAGTTCGACGCGATGGACGGCAAGCCCGTGTATCTCGTCTTCCTGCTGATCGCTCCGGAAAATTCGGCGGGGCAGCACCTCAAGGCGCTGGCGAAGATCTCCCGCATGATGAAGGACGAGGCCTACCGCAAGGCCCTGCGGGAAGCAAAAACACACGAAGATCTCATCCGGATCATCGCCGACAAGGACGACGAAACCTGAGCGATGGCTAACCAGCTACGCGTCGTTATCATTACGGGACTCTCCGGCTCCGGGAAGAGTACCGCCCTGCGGGCTCTCGAAGACATCGGATTCTTCTGCGTCGACAACCTGCCGGTGGTGCTCCTGCCGAAATTTCTCGAACTGCAGTCCGATCCGACAAAAGAAATCACCCAGGTCGCGATGGTCATGGACCTCAGGGAGCGGGGGTTCCCGGAGAAACACGCCCGGATCTTCACCCGCCTCAAGGAAAAGGGGTACCGGATCGAAGTCCTGTTTTTCGATGCGAGCGACGAGGCGATCCTGCACCGCTTCAGTGAAACGCGACGGTCACACCCGCTTGCCCCGCGCGGTTCCCTGACCGAGGGGATTCGGCTGGAGCGAAACGAACTCGCCTCGCTGAAGCAGATGGCGGACAAGGTGATCGACACCACCTCCTGCAACGTTCACCAGCTGAAAGATATCGTCCAACGCCATTTCCTGGGAGCGAAGCGGGGCAAGAGGCTCGTGATCCACGTAACGTCCTTCGGGTACCGCTACGGGCTGCCGGTCGATGCGGACATGGTCCTGGACGTGCGGTTTCTCCCCAATCCGCATTTTGTCGAGGCACTCAGGCCCCGTGACGGTCATGATCCCGAGGTCAGCCGGTACGTCCTGACCTCCGAGGGGGGCAGGAGCTTCGTCAAGAAGCTGTTCGACCTGATGGCGTTTCTGATCCCTCTGTACGAGAGGGAGGGAAAGTCCCGCTTCAACATCGCCGTCGGCTGCACCGGCGGCCGCCATCGTTCGGTGGTGATGGCCAACCGCCTGGGGGGCTACTTCGAGGAGAAGGGGTACTACGTCAACGTCGCCCACCGAGACATCGCGAAATCTTAGAAAGCCGCTGCGAGCTTCTTCGTCACATTATCCTCAATCCAGTGGGGATCCCACCACTCACGGGGGTCGACGAACTGTCCGTTGACCGCCACGGCGAAGTGGAGATGGTCCCCGCCCGCCAGCCCCGTTGCGCCCGATGAGCCGATCGCATCCCCCCGCTTTACCGCCTGGTCGGGACGTACCTGAATCGCGCTCAGATGTGCGTACAGCGTCGCGAGCCCCAGCCCGTGATCGATGATGACCGTATTGCCGTAGATCCCGAGGTCTCCCGTGAAGCGGACGATGCCGGCGTTAGCGGCCTCGACCGGCGCAAGGGCGAGCGAAGCGAGGTCCACCCCTGCGTGGATGCTGTTCCCCACGGGCTTCCCGCCGTAGAAATAGGTCCGGCGGTCGCCGAACAGGGCCATCGGGGCCGCGTTCTTCATCCGGAGAAAGGTGTCCTGCCAGAGCTGGCGCGGTTCGGTCTTCTTGCAGACGGACTGGATGGTCTGGAAGTTGTCGTTCCGCAGTTGCGTATTGACATACACGAAGGTTTCGAGGGGCGTCTTGCCCCTGAGCTGCGCGATGGCGGTCTGGAACTCGGGCATCTTCTTCCCGAGGAAGGCGTCGGAGAGGGGCATCGTGTCGCTGCGGAACTTCCTCTTCAGGATCAGCGTGGGAACGGCGTTGACGGTTTCGTTCCCCGCCTGATCGCGCGCCATAATGCGCACCTGCGCGGAGCCCTGGGTCGCATCCAGCGGCAGGGCGAAGTAGGCCACATAGGCCGGCTTCCCGGCGAGGGTGAGCGGGTAGGCCGGGAAGAACAGCTCACCCGCCTGGACGCCCGTCAGCGCGGGTGTCTCGGAGAGGCGGTAGGCCACGACCCCGGTCCCTCCCGGGTTGATGTGGTTGGTGGGGTTGAGCTGTGCGATCTGGGGGGGGAGGAAATCGATCGTTGCCGGCCGTTCGACTACGGTGCGGTTGTTCCAGAACGAATGATCGACGGCAGTCGCGGTCAGGGTAGCGGGGCCGTCGTGGAGTTTGAGCGCGGCGGTGTCCAGGGTGACGGAAACGGATTTATTCCTGATGCCCTTCTCCGGATAATCGGCTGCGGAGACGCGTCGACTGCGTCCGTCCTGGGTAATGGCGATCTCCGTATGGCTCAGGCCCGTTCCCTGGTCGGAGAAGGTGACCGTGAGGAGTTTCTGCTTGCCGATCATGACGGGATCACCCGCGACGACGATCCCGGGGGGATCGGTTTCCCCTGCGGTCAGGAAGAACCATGCCGTCCCGCCCCCGATGAGCACGACCGCGCCGACGACAAGGTACCAGAAATTCTTCTTCATGAGACAGTGCCCTCCTCGATGAACTCGCTGCGGTATAGCCACTTTGGGGGGGATTTGCAAGCCGAAAAACCTCCGGCCCGCCGTCGCGCCATGAATTCCTTGATCTTGCACCATGCACCTGTTATAGATTCATAGGGAAGCGCGTCATCCTGATGATGAGAAAGGGACCCGGCCATGCTGAAACAGAGACGGATCGTTCTGGGGGTCACCGGCGGCATCGCCGCGTACAAGGCCGCCGAACTGGTGCGGGAATTGGTGCGGCGCGGGGCGCAGGTCCGGGTGGTCATGACGGAGCACGCGCGGGAATTCGTCACCCCCCTGACCTTCGAGACTCTGTCGGGCAACCCCGTCGCGACGGACCTGTTTCGGCTGAACGGGCGCTTCGAGATCGACCATATCGCCCTTGCCCGGTTCGCCGAGCTGATCGTCGTCGCCCCGGCGACCGCCAACGTCATCGGCAAGATGGCGGCGGGCATTGCCGACGATCTGCTGACCACGGTCCTGCTTGCCGCGGAGGCGCCCATCCTCCTCTGTCCGGCGATGAACGACCGGATGTACGCAAGCGCGGCGGTGAAGGAGAACATGACGCGGCTGGTGGCCCGCGGCCATTCCCTCCTGGAGCCGCGGTACGGGGGACTGGCCTGCGGCACCGAAGGCCAGGGGAGACTCCCCGATGCGGCGGAGATCGTGGAGGAGATGGAAACGATCCTCACCCCGAAAGACCTTCGCGAGGAGAGGATCGTGGTGACGGCGGGGCCGACGCAGGAACCGTTCGATCCGGTCCGGTTCATCACTAACTACTCTTCGGGGAAAATGGGGTACGCCCTGGCCGTTGCGGCCAGACGGCGTGGGGCTGGCGTGACGCTGATCAGCGGGCCGACCGCCCTTCCCGTGCCGGCGGGTGTTCGGTTCATCCCGGTCCGGACGGCCCTCGAAATGCGCGATGCCGTCATGGGCGCCCTGGACGGGGCAACGGTCGTGATCAAGGCTGCCGCCGTATCCGATTACCGGCCCGCGGTCCGCGCGGAGACAAAGATCAAGAAGGGGGAAGAGACCCTGACCGTCTCCCTGCAGAAGAATCCCGACATCCTCGCGACGGTTGCGAAGGAGAAGGGGGACCGCATCGTCGTGGGGTTCTCGATGGAAACGGACCGGATGCTCGAGCATGCCCGGGCAAAGCTGAGGGGAAAGGGGCTGGACTTCATCGTCGCCAACGACGTCACCGAACCGGGGGCGGGGTTCGGGACCGATACGAACGTCATCCGGATCATCGACGGCAACGACGACGGAGAGACCTTTCCGCTCATGGACAAATCGGCGGCGGCCGGCGTGATTCTTGACCGTGTGAAGCGGATACGGGATGCGAGAAAACCCGATGCGCGCTGAAGCAGACCCACGGGATGAATTGCGGGGGCTGGTCCGCTCGCTGGCGGCGCGCGTGCGCACCGACGCGGAGACGGGACGGCCCTGTTCGTATCTCAGCCGGACGAGGCGCCCGGGCGGCACCGTATCGGCGGAACCGCCGCCCGAAGCGGCGGCCGCTGCGGGCGAGCTCTCAGCACTCGCGGAGGTCCGGCAAGACCTCGGCGATTGCCGGCGCTGCCCGCTCCACCGTACGCGGCAGCGGCTGGTGTTCGGCGAGGGGAATCCCCAGGCCGAACTCGTGTTTGTCGGCGAAGCCCCGGGGGCTGACGAGGACGCCCAGGGGAGGCCGTTCGTGGGTGCGGCGGGGCAGCTCCTGACAAAGATCATCGAGGCGATGAAGCTGCGGCGGGAAGAGGTGTACATCTGCAATATCCTGAAGTGCCGGCCTCCCGGCAACCGCAACCCCCAGCCGGACGAGATCGCCGCCTGCGAGCCCTTTCTGATCCGGCAGCTGCGGGCGATCCGGCCGAGGATCATCTGCGCGCTGGGGACCTTTGCGGCGCATACGCTGCTCAAATCGGAGGCGCCGATCGGCGCGCTCAGGGGCCGATTTCATTCCTACCAGGGGATCCCGGTGATGCCGACCTACCATCCCGCCTACCTGCTCAGAAACCCCGGAGGGAAGAAACAGGTCTGGGAAGACGTGCAGATGGTGATGCAGGCCCTGCGGGCAGGGAAGGGCGCTGATGTGCTGCCCGCGGCGAAGCAAGGAAAGGATTGACGTTATGCTTGTATGCATGCCGGGAAGAGCGCTCCGTAACGCCCTGACTACGGCGGCTGTTCTGGGGCTCTGTATGCTCCTTGCTGCAGAAGTTCCGGCGGCAGCGGACAAGGGGCCGGTCCTGGACGTGATGACCATCAGTTCCGCAATCACCCCGCCGATAGCTGAATACACGCTGCAGAGCATTGCGGAAGCCGCGAAGAGCGGCGCGGCGGGGCTGATCATCCGTCTGGACACGCCGGGGGGGCTCGATCTGGCCATGCGGGACATCGCCAAGGGGATCCTGAACGCGCCGCTTCCCGTGATCGTCTACGTGGCCCCCTCCGGGGCGCGCGCAGCCTCTGCGGGGCTGATCATTACCATCGCCGCGCACATCGCTGCCATGTCGCCGGGAACGAACATCGGCGCCGCCCACCCCGTCGGTCTGGGGATCGGCGGCATGGACAAGACGATGAGCACCAAGGTGGAAAACGACGCAGTCGCCTACGTGCGGGGGATCGCCCGGCAACGGGCGCGCAACGAAGACTGGGTGGAGAAGGCCGTCCGGAAGAGCGAGTCGATCGACGCCGAGCAGGCCCTCCGGCTCAAGGTGATCGATTTCGTGGCGGCGGATATGGGCCAGCTGCTAGCGCAGCTCGACGGCCGCGAGGTCTCGCTCGGGGGGAAAAAACGGGTCCTCCGGACCAAGGGGGCCGTTCTCAACGAGCGGAAGATGGGCACCCGGCTGAAGATCCTCTCCACCCTGAGCGATCCGAACATCGCCTACATCCTCCTGCTGATCGGGCTCGCCGGTCTGTATTTCGAGTTTTCCACGCCGGGCGTGATTCTTCCGGGGGTGATCGGCGGGATCTCCCTGATCCTGGCCTTTTTTGCGATGCAGACCCTCCCCGTGAACTATGCCGGGGTGGCCCTGATCCTGTTCAGCATCATCCTGTTCATCGCCGAGATCAAGGTCATCAGCCACGGAATCCTCACCATCGGCGGGATCGTCTCGCTCGTCATCGGGTCGCTGATGCTGTTCCAGGCCCCCGACCCCGCGCTCAGACTCTCCTGGCGCATCATGGCCCCCGCGGTCGCGATCGTTTCGCTCTTTTTCGTTGCCGTCATCGCGATCGCGGTAAAGGCCCAGCTTCGGCGCCCGCTCGGCGGCAGGGAGGGGTTGAGGGACGTGGAGGGAACAGCGGTCACCGATGTCGCCGGAGAGGGAACGGTCCTGATCCGCGGGGAGTATTGGAACGCGGTGAGCGACGTACCTGTGTTGAAGGGCACAAAGGTTCGGGTGACCGGTGTCGAGCATCTCAAGGTCAGGATAGAACCGAGCGAAGAATAGGCATAAGGAGGTACACCCATGTTGCTATCGGAGTTATACCCCATGGTGGTCATCGTCGTTCTGGTCGTCATGTTCCTTGCGTCGGCCATCCGGATCCTCAACGAGTACGAGCGGGGCGTCATCTTCCGTCTGGGGAGGGTGATCGCAACCAAGGGGCCGGGGCTGATCATCCTGATCCCGGTCATCGATAAGATGGTCAAGATCGATATGCGGACGATCACGATGGACGTCCCTCCCCAGGATGTCATCACGAGGGACAACGTATCGATCAAGGTGAACGCCGTCGTCTATTTCCGCGTTATTGATGCGACTCCCGCCGTGGTGGATGTGGAGAATTACCTGTATGCAACGTCGCAGCTCGCCCAGACGACCCTGCGGAGCGTCTGCGGGCAGATGGAGCTGGACGAAATCCTCTCCGAGCGGGAAAAGATCAACCTCGAACTCCAGCAGATCCTCGACCGGAGCACCGACCCCTGGGGGATCAAAGTATCCCTTGTCGAGGTCAAGCACATCGACCTCCCCGAAGAGATGAAGCGGGCGATGGCCAAGCAGGCCGAGGCGGAACGGGAGCGGCGGGCGAAGGTGATCAATGCGGAGGGCGAATTCCAGGCGGCACAGAAACTGATCGAGGCGGCGGCGCTGATGGAGACGCAGCCTATGTCGCTGCAGCTCCGCTACCTCCAGACCCTCAACCAGATCGCCTCGGAGAACAACTCGACGACCGTGTTCCCTATCCCGATCGATCTGTTCAAACCGTTCCTGAAGCTAGCGGAGAAGGCCTGAGGGGCGGGATTGCCCTCGTGGGCGTTGCGATCACCCGCGGGTCCTTTTCGCACCGCCCCCGCGGGGACAGGGGGGCGGGTATCCTGCGGTCTGCCGCGGGGAGTGGAATCGCTCCGCAGAACGGAGTGCGCGCGGGAGCGCGTCGGGCCGGAGGCTTAGAGCAGGGCGAGGCTGTCGGAAACGGCCATTCCCGCGCGGGTCGGCCGGAGGCATCCGTCCCGGAGCTCCACCAGCCCCTCCTTCGCGAGCCGGGCGATGAGGTCTGCCTTTTCTCCGCGGAGGTCCTGGCCGAATCTCCTGCGGAACTCCCCGAGATTCACCCCCTCGCTGGTCCGCATCCCGAGAAACAGGGCCTCCGTGCGCAGCTGGTCCGCGGTGAGAAGTTCCGATTCCGCCGCAGGCAGGCGTCCTGCCCTGAGCTCGGCGATGTAGCCCTCGACGGAGCGGACGTTCCACCAACGCCTCCGGCCGTCGAAGGAGTGGGCCGCCGGGCCGAGGCCGAGGTAGGGGGTATGCCGCCAGTACTTGCTGTTGTGCCGTGATTCGGTCCCGCGGGAGCGGGCGAAATTGGAGACTTCGTACTGCAGAAACCCCTTGTCGGCGAGGGTCCGGGAGGTGGCGAGAAACAGATCCGCCTGGGTTTCGTCGTCGGGAAGGGCGATCTCTCCGCTGTTGTGCCGCCGGGCGAAGGGGGTCCCCGCTTCGATCGTGAGCTGGTAGCAGGAGAGGTGGTCCGGCCCGAGGGAACAGGCCCCCGCCAGCGTTTGCCGCCAGTGGTCGGCAGACTGGCCGGGGATGCCGAAGATCAGATCGAGGCCGATGTTGGCGAACCCCGCTCCGCGGGCGGCCTCGACGGCGGCCAGTGCCTGCCGGGCCGTGTGGCGGCGGCCCAGGAATGCGAGGACTGCATCGTCGAAGGACTGGCACCCGATGGTGAGGCGGTTCACCCCTGCCGACCGCAGGGTGCGGAGGTACTGCGGGTCGACGTCGCCCGGGTTGACCTCGACGGTGATCTCGGCCGCGGGGTCGATCGTGAAGCAGGTGCGGAGGTCGTCGAGCAGCCGCACGAGATCATCCGCGGGCAGCAGGGAAGGGGTTCCGCCGCCGATATGGAGCGAATCGAATCGCCCCCAGCCCGGGCCGTGCAGGGCGGCCTCGCGGCCCAGGGCCGTGAGGAACTCCGGGAAGCACTCCCGGTCCGTCACGGAAAAGAACCCGCAGTATCCGCATTTCCGAAGGCAGAACGGGATGTGGACGTACAGGCCCGGCAGACCGCCGGCGCCGGGATGGTCCGTCATGGCCGCCGGCATCCTCACTCGGTGTCGGATTTCAGGACGGCCAGGAAGGCGCTCTGCGGGATCGAGACGTTCCCGATCATCTTCATCCGCTTCTTCCCCTTTTTCTGTTTTTCGAGCAGTTTTCGTTTTCGGGTGATGTCGCCGCCGTAGCACTTGGCGGTGACGTCCTTCCGGAAGGCGGAGATGGTCGACCGGGAGATGATC
>CAIYSL010000125.1 GCA_903928915.1 uncultured Syntrophobacterales bacterium
GAAGATGATCCCCGACTGCTCGACCCGCTCGACAGCGGTCTTGGTGACTTTGTCCATATCCACGAGGCGCTGCGCCTCCTCCTCGACGAGGAGTTCCCTGGCCTCCGGCACCTTTACCCGCCGCTTTTTCTTCTTCTGGGGGAAGAGGTTTCCGAGCATGTCTTTCACGTTGAGCCCCATGTCCTCCATGCCTGCGGAGGAAAAGAGCTCGACCATCGGTCCGCTGCGCGCCTCGGTGACCTCCAACTCCACGGACCTGCCGTCCAGATGGCCGTCGCGCAGGAGACGGCGCAGCTTCTCCCGTGTCGTATCCAGTTCGGGTGGAGGGGAGGCATCGGCCGACGATCCGGTGACGTCGGCGAGCATGCCCGTCAGGCTCCGCTCGACGGGTTTCGGCGGCAGGAGGATGTCGAGCAGTCGGTCCTCCGCGAGTTCGGCCGCTCTTACCCGGACCCGGCCCTGCTCTTCCGACTTGATCATGTTGATCGCGAGCTCCACGAGGTCGCGGACCATCGATTCCACGTCCCGGCCCACGTACCCGACCTCGGTGAACTTCGATGCCTCGACCTTGATGAAGGGCGAGTTGTCGAGTTTCGCGAGCCTCCGCGCGATCTCGGTCTTGCCGACGCCGGTCGGTCCGATCATGATGATGTTCTTGGGGGAGATCTCTTCGCCCAGCTCCTGCGGCACATTCTGTCGCCGCCACCGGTTCCGCAGAGCGATGGCCACGGCGCGTTTCGCCTCGTGCTGTCCGATGATGTACTGGTCGAGCCGTTCGACGATCTTCCGGGGGGTCAAATCATCCGCTGACATGGCTACGGGGTATCCTTTTGCATTCCGGCCGGTCGTGCCGGCTCCTCGGTGAGGTCAATTTCCTCGACGTGAATCGTGTCGTTCGTGAAGATGCAGATCTCAGAGGCGATCTTCACCGCTTCCCGGGCAATCTCTGCCGCGGTCAGGTCGGAATACCGGACCATCGCCCGGGCCGCCGCGAGGGCGTAGGGGCCGCCCGATCCGATCGCCATGACGTTGTCATCCGATTCGATGACGTCCCCGTTGCCGGAGATGATCAGGAAGGAGTCGCGGCTGACGGCGATCATCAGGGCCTCCAGATGGCGCAGTACGCGGTCCGTCCGCCAGTCCTTCGTCAGTTCTACTGCCGCCCGCAGCAGATTTCCCTTGAACTGCTCCAGCTTCTGGTCGAACCGGTCGAACAGGGTAAAGGCATCGGCGGTCGTACCAGCAAACCCGACGATGACCTGATTATGATAGAGGCGGCGCACCTTTCTCGCCCCGTGCTTCATGACGGTCGTGTCGAACGTGACCTGGCCGTCGCCCGCCACGGTAACCTTCCCCCGATGTCGAACCGCCAGGATGGTGGTGGATCTGCTCTTCATCGCTTAGGGTTTCCCTCCTCCGGCCCGCGGGTGGGCACGGTCATAGATCTCCATCAGACGGCTCACGCTGACCGTCGTGTACTTCTGCGTCGTGGACAGACTCTGATGGCCGAGCATCTCCTGGATGGAACGGAGGTCCGCTCCGGCATCGAGCAGGTGCGTCGCAAAGCTGTGCCGCAGGGCATGGGGGCTGACCCTCCGGCCGATGCCACTCAGACCGACCACGCGTTCGACCACCCGGGCAACGCCGCGGCGGTTCATCCGCTTCCCCCGGGAGCTGAGGAACAGTGCCTCGGCATCCGCCCCCGCCGTTCCCGGATTCACCAGCTCACCCCGGTGCCGCAGATACCCGGCAACGGCGGCTACCGCGGGCTCCCCGACCGGCACGATCCGCTCCTTGCGGCCCTTGCCGCGGACCTTCACCAGCCCCTGCGCTGCGTCGAGATCGGCGATGTCCAGCGCCGTCAGTTCGCTCAGCCGGACCCCCGCCGAATAGAACAGTTCGATCATCGCCCGGTCGCGAAGCCCGGCCGGCGTTACGGGGAAATCCACCCGCAGGAGCGCGAAGATCTCGTCGACGGAAAGTACGACCGGTACGTACTTCTCCGCCCGGGGGAGCTGGACGAGCTTCGCCGGGTTGAACCGAACCTTGCCTTCCCGGAACAGATACCGGTAGAAGGCCCGCAGCGCCGACACCTTGCGGGAAATCGTCACCTTCCGGAGGTTCCGTTTGTACAGCGACGCGAGAAACGCGCGGATCAAGACCCGGTCGGTCGGTATTCCCGCGTCGCAAGCATCTGACGGCACGGGGTGCTGCGCACAAAAAACCCGGTACTGCCCCAGGTCGGATAGGTAACTCCTCCGTGTCCGTTCCGAGAGGTTTCTCTCCGTCGTCATATGCCGGTCGAATTCCCCTATGGCCTGTTCAAACCCCATCCCGCGGCGCCTCAGGAAAAACAACTGCCACGAAAGGGCGGCCCAGCCGCCTCTCGTGGCGAGTGCGGGTCATGCCCGTCTACATCTTGTACTTTCCGAAATCCTCCGGAGACAGGTTTTCGAGGAACTCCGCGAGCTTTTCCTTCTTCAACCGGTCGAGGTCGGTCATCTTCGTGCCGAAGTCCACATTCCGGGATTTCTCGATCACCTTGGAATCGACGAAGATCGGCGCACCGGCCCTGAGCGCGATGGCGATCGCATCGCTGGGGCGGGCGTCGATCACGATTTCCTTCCCCGCGGTCAGCAGCTGGATGTTCGCAAAGAAAGTGTTGTTGCGCAAATCGTGGATTTCGACACGCAGCACCACGGCTCCCAGGGCCTTCAGGGTCTCATTGAGCAGGTCGTGGGTCATGGGGCGCGAGAAGGTTATCTTCTCGATCTCGGTCGCGATGGCGCTGGCTTCGAAGATACCGATCCAGATGGGAATGGCCTTCTTCTCTTCCAGGTCCTTCAGGATGACGATCGGGGTGTTGGTGATCGGGTCCATGGTCAGACCCGACACCTTCATCTCAATGAACATACTCCCCTCCTTGCCCCTCCCTCCGTCCGCGCAGGGAATGGAGGAACGCCTGCGTAATCTTCACGGCCACCGTCGTTCCGATCAGTCCCGGATCCCCCGGAAAGTTGACGATCCGGTTTTGCCGCGTGCGACCGGTTATCTCCGCGGGTTCGTTCTTGCTCAGTCCGTCGACCAGTACGGCTTCGATTTTCCCCACGCGGGACTCGTTCTTCCGCAGCGTATGATCGGCCTGGAGTGCCTGGAGGACCTGAAGCCGCCGCCGTTTCGTCTCGTCGGACACCTGGCCGTCCATCCCGGCGGCGCGGGTCCCCTCCCGGGGTGAATACTGAAAGGAGAAGAGATTGTCAAACCGTACATCCTCCATCAGTGCCAGGGTAGCCGCAAAGTCCTGTTCTTCCTCACCGGGAAATCCGACGATCACATCCGAGGTGATGCTGATCTCCGGACAGGCCGCGCGCAGCGCTCCAACCTTCCGACGGTACTCTTCGGCCGAGTACCCCCTGTTCATGCGCTTCAGGACCCGATCCGACCCGGACTGCACGGGCAGATGGATGTGCTCGCACAGCGCGCCGACCCTGCCGAAGGATGCGATCAGCCGCGGGGACAAATCCTTCGGATGGGAAGTGGTGAACCGGATCCGCTCGATCCGGGCCACCTCGCCGATGGCGAGGATCAGGTCGGTGAAATCGGGGCCGCCGGCGTCGGTCTTCCCATAGGAGTTCACGTTTTGCCCCAGGAGGGTTATCTCACGGATCCCCTGACCGGCCAACAGATTGACTTCACGTATGATCTCCGGAAGAGGCCGGCTCTGCTCGCTCCCCCGGAGGATAGGAACGACGCAATAGGCGCAGGAATTGTCGCACCCCTGCATGATCGTGACGAAGGTCCCGACCGCTCCTGCCTCGGGGCGCGCAAGCATGGCCAGCGACGCCACCCGGTCGCAAAAATCCGTCTGCACTTGCCTGCCCCGATTGTCCTCCAGCGCGGCCACCATCTCGGGAAGACGGTGGATCTGGTGGGTACCGAAGACGAGGTCGAGATACGGCGCCTTGCGGAAAAAACCCCCTCCCCACTGCTGGGCGAGGCACCCCCCGACACCGATTCTCAGGCGGGGGTTTCGTGCCTTCAACTCCCGGAACCGGCCAAGCTGGCTGACGATCTTCTGCGCTGCCTTTTCCCGGATGCTGCAGGTGTTGACGATGATCAGGTCCGCATCCTGCGGATCATCCGTCGCTTCGTACCCGGACAGTCGAAGGAGGTTCGCGGCCTTTTCCGAATCCTGCACGTTCATCTGACAGCCAAAAGTCTGAATATAGAGCTTTTTTCTCTCCAAATCGCACGTCCATCCCACATCAGTATGGGAGTGCATTAATATATGGGAGGAAGAGTGTCAATACCTTTTTATCACAAATATTTCCGGAGGGGAGGTCGTGCGGGGAGAATCGGTTTGGCATCGGGTCGGGCGGTCCGGGATGGGACAGCGGATAATTGACAAATCAAGGCTCCTCCTGCATAATGACTCCGCTTTGCAGCGAAACCGCCCTCCGGCGGTTCCCGGTGCTCAGAAATCGCACCGGGCAGGAGGGACAGCGCCGTTTCCTCAGCGGACACCGTACCGGGCTGGATTTCTGCCCCCACGGCTTGCCCGGCAGGAGGGCGTGTCGCCATTCCGGAATGATTCTCGCAGAGAGCAGGGGAACGGGGGAACGATGCGACTTTCGTGGGATGATTACTTTCTGAAAATGGCCGAAACAGCCTGCCTCCGCTCAACGTGCCTGCGGGCGCAGTTCGGGGCGGTGCTCGTCAACAAGCACACGATCATCAGTACCGGGTACAATGGCGCTGCCGCGGGCGTGCGGAGCTGCCTGGAAAAAGGGGAATGCGTTCGCGATCGCCTCAAGATCCCCAGCGGGGAACACTACGAGATCTGCCATTCCGTCCATGCCGAGGCCAACGCGATCATCCGTGCCGACTTCGACCTCATGGACGATGCAGCGCTGTACATCTTCGGCACGCACCAGGGCAAGCCGCGGAGCGGAATGCCCTGCTTTATGTGCTGGCGGCTGATCTTCAATGCGGGCATCGGAACGGTAGTGTTTCTCGACGAACAGGGGCAGCCAAAAACCGTAAACGTGAAGGTCGTCGACCGCGGCAAGATCCTCTCCTACGCCTCCCCGGGGGTATGAAGGTACGGACCGACTGCCTATTCTATTCCGTCGCGGACAGGCGGTAACCCATGCGCCGTTTCCGGTACCGTGGTGCGGACAATCCCATAACTGTCGTATCGAATTAAGGAGGTAGGACTATCATGCAGGCACTGTTCACCCTTACATCAACGGAATCGAAACGGCTCATCGCCAAAGCAGTTGCGGCAATGCCCGAGGTACAGCGGGCGCTGCAGAGCGGGTACCTCGTCGTGTCCCGGGGATCGACGAACGCCTTTATCCTAGAAGAGCTGTTGCACACGCCTACGGAAAAACAGAAGTATATGGCCGGTCAGATCATCAAGGGGGTATTGTGCGTCCTCGGGACCGACCTGAGAACAAAACCGGTGACCTTTCACAAGGGCGAAGTTCTCGCGGTGGAACCAGGAGCGGTGATAGACAAACTGACGCCCGGCGATCTCTTTCTCAAGGGGGCCAATGCCGTCGATCCCTGCGGAAACGTTGGGGTGCTGATGGCAGGTCCGGGCGGCGGGACGATGGGGCAGTTCTACATGGCGCTCAAGGCGCAGGGGGTCGCAACACTCTATCCCGTCGGGCTCGAGAAACTCATCCCGTCGGTGGAAGAGGCGGCCCGGTACGGCGGGAAGATGATGCTGGCGCAAAGCATCGGCTGCCGCGTGGGAATGGCCTGCGTAGCCGACGGCCGGGTGGTCACGGAAATCGAGGCGCTCGACTCGCTGTTCGGCCTGCGGGCGATCCACTACGCGTCCGGCGGCTGGGGAGGGGCCGAGGGAGCGGTCACGCTACTCGTCGACGGCGAAGACGGCCCCGTGGGCAGGTGCCTGGCTCTGATCGAGCAGATCAAGGGGGAGCCGCCGCTTCCGGCGGCCAAGAGTCCCTGCAAGACCTGCGGTGCCCCCTGCAGCTTCAAGGGGAAGGACCTGGAGGAACTCCCCGCATATCTGCGGTAGCCGCTTCCCTGCGGCCGCTGTCCCGGAGGCTCACCTCTGAAACGGGGACTCTGCGAAGCCTCCGTTCACCTGGCGCGGCAGCGGGGATCCCGCGCTACTTGCCGATGCCGACAGCCGAAGCCTCGGCCGGCGGGGAAACCGGCAGCCTGAGGGGGGACGGCTGCGGGGAGCGTTCCCTCTCCCGCGCGAGCGCGGCCGCGTTTCTTTCATACAGCGTGGGCGGTTCGTACCGCCACCCGCTCGCGAGCCGGGCTGTTTCCTTCTGCAAGGCAGAGAAGGCGTACCGGCCGATCAGGGGCGCCAGCAGCCGCGTCGGCCACCCGAAGGCGGCGGTGATATCGTACAGGAGTGCATCCGCCGCCGCGCGCAGCGGCGGGTCCGCCCGGTACCACTTCCGTATCGCCCATACGGCCCCCGCATAGGTCGTGCGCAGCGGAGCGGCTTCCCGGGCGATGCGGCTGCGGATTCGATCGCGGGGGTCCATACGGTATCGCTGCCATCCGTTGAGGAGCACCCGGATCATCCGGAGGATGCTCGGTCCGTTCTGCGCAAAATCGCGCCGGAAGGCCTCCCGGAGGTACCCCTCTTCCCGGCCGTCCGTGATGTGGCGATGGGTGTAATTGAAGCGGTACTGGCCGTGCGCGTCCGCGGGGGGAAATTCGGCCTCCGGGATGAGTGAACCGTCCTGCCTGTGCCGTTCGTGCAGCGGGGTTCCGGGAAGCGGCGTGTACAGCATGAACTGATGGAACACGGTCGCATGGCTCACGGCATGCGCGATCACGTCGTCCATCCCCTCGGGACGGTGATCTTCGAGCCCGATGATCGTCGAGCCCAATACGCGGATACCGTGGGACTGCAGAAGCGCGACCAGGGCGCGTGTGTCCACCCCCCGGAGCTTGTCGTAGGCGCTTTCCTTGCCTTCCAGCCCCATCCATACCCAGCTGATCCCCAGCCGCACCAGCTGGTCGAGCGAATAGGATTCGAGCACCCGGGCGGAACTGAAGACGTACAGCGCCCAGTTCCTGTCGTGTTCTTCCATCAGTTCGAGCAGCCGAAGCGCCCGCTTCTTGTGATGGAGAAAGTTCTCGTCCAGCACGAAGAACGAGCGGGTCTTGAGCTCCGCCTCGATTTCACTCATGACCCGAAACAGTTCATCCCCGGTGGCGAAGAAATCGACGAAATTGCCCTTACCGCCGAACAGAGCCGACGTGGAGCAGAAGTTACACCCTAGCGGACAGCCGACCGACGGTATCAGGATGGCGGCTGTGCCGCCTGATCTCCGGCCGAGGTCGATCCCCATCATTCTGCTCCCGAACGCGGACAGCACCCGGGGATGCTTGATGGGGGTCGTAACATCCTGGCCCAGGTACCGCTGGAACCAGCGGACCCCTTCACCGCGGACGATATGGTCCGCGTCGACGATCGTTTCGAGCCCTTCCCTGCTGGCGATATGACCGCCGATGACGATCTGGGCTCCCGGCTGGTACCGGCGAATCAAGTCGCACATGGCCTTGACCTTGCCGATATTGGGGTAGATGGCGCCGATTCCGATGATATCATAGCCGGTAGCGCGAAGCTCCGCGACGAAGCGCTCCTGCGTGGGAAAGTCCAGGACCGTACAGGGGGCCGTGATGTTATCCTGGATCATCAGCAGTCCGAACGAGCGGTGGAACATGCGGAGCGAGAACCCGCCCTGGACACGAGTGACCTGGTTTTGGTAGAGTTCCATCGGATTGATCGTTCTGCTTCCGTATTCGTCGTCCTGCGCATAGGGGCCGAAAACGCTGGTGAGCAGAACACGTGCGCGACTGCCGAGGGGGTGCACCTGCGGAAATTCGTTTTTCATGATACGCTCCTTATTCCGTCATGACCGACGGTACGGAGCAGCCTAGGGAAGATGCGCCCAAAAGAAAAGGGCTTAGTTGCCGTTTTACGATACTTTTACAATCGAGGCATGCTGCGGCCCGTGCGAAGAATCATTCCCCGTGGTATGGGTCCCCGTGACCTGCGACCGCGCATGAATCGGCGGATGCACTGCGGGGCTGAAGACGGATTGTCCCGATCGTGAACGGGGCGCGCGGGACGCGATACTGACGGGGAGACGGCAGGTATGCGGCAGGCCAGATGGTTCATCCACCCGATATTCGTGTTCGTCCTCTCCACGGCGGCCCTTGCCATTTCCCTGTTTCTGTACATCTATTGGTATATCGGGATAAGCGCCGGCCTCAAATCGGTGATCGCCCGCTACCGCCTGGACGCGAACCAGTTCTTCGAGGCGCAAACCTGGGTGGTCATCCTCAGCCTGTCGCTGCTGGTCGCTCTGATCCTGGCGGGGATCCTAATCATTTTCATCTACAACCTGAAGACGCTGCAGCTGTACCGCCTTCAGCACACCTTCATCAACAACTTCACCCACGAACTGAAAACCCCGGTAACCTCCCTGAAACTGTATCTCGAAACGTTCGCGAAACACGAACTGCCCCGGACTGAGCAGCTCCGGTACATCACCTTCATGCTCCAGGATGTGGAACGGCTTTCGGCCAACATCAACAGCATCCTGAACCTTGCCCGGATCGAGAGCAAGCTCTCCGAAGAGGAATCGACGCCGGTAGACCTGGTCATGGCGATCAGGCAATTCGTCGCGAACAACCGGCGCCTGTTCGGTTCGTGTGAAATCCAGGTGAGCGACGCCCTGGACGCCCCGGCGGTCTACCCGGTCATCAGCCCGCTGTTCGAGATGCTCCTGATGAACATCCTCACCAATGCCGTCAAGTACAACGCCGCGCCGACATGCCGTATCGACATCCGAATTGCCCGGGAAGACCGTTCGCTGCTCGTCAGTTTCCGGGACAACGGGATCGGGATACCCAAGGAGGAACGGAAACAGATCTTCCGGAAGTTCTACCGGGGGCGCCGCGACGACCGCATCCCCGTGTCCGGAACGGGCATCGGGCTGTATCTCGTTCAACAGATAGCCAGACTCCATAACGGAAAGGTCACTGCCGACAGCGACGGCGCGGACAGGGGGAGCGTCTTTACGCTCCTGCTCCCCTACGACGACCGGGAAGGGAAACAGCCATGAAGCAGCGTACGCAGAAGCGGATCTTGATCGTCGAGGACGACGCCCACATCGCAGAGGGGCTGAAGCTGAACCTCTCCCTCCAGGGCTACGAGGCGGCCATCGCCGTCAGCGGCACCGAGGGGCTCCGCCTGTGGAAACAGGAAAACCCCGATCTGATCGTGCTCGACATCATGCTGCCCGGGCTGGACGGCCTCTCGGTGCTTCGCCATATCCGTCTGGAGGATGAACGGCTTCCGGTCCTGATCCTTTCGGCAAAGGGGGCACCGGACGACCGGATCAGGGGATTTACCTACGGAGTAGACGATTATCTTGCCAAACCCTTCAGTCTGGAGGAATTCCTTCTGCGGGTGGAACGGCTGATGACGCGGAACTCCTGGAGCCATGCGCCGTCCCCGGCCGGGGGGATGTCGGGGGCGCCGGATGGGGAGACTTACCGATTCGGCGGCAACAGGATCGATTTTTCCACCCTGACGGCGGAGTGCAAAGCGGGAAACGTCCAGTTGACGGAACAGGAAGCGAAGCTGCTCAAGGTATTCATCGCCAACCGGGGCAAGCCCCTGTCGCGGAAGGTCCTGCTGCGGGTGGGATGGGGCTACTCGGGCGTGACCACGACCCGCACCGTGGACAATTTCGTCGTCCGGCTGAGAAGGTACTTCGAGGATGATCCACAGAACCCCTTGTATTTCAAGAGTATCCGTTCTATCGGGTATCTCTTTGACCATCCCTGAATCCGCGCCTGCGGGCTTACCCGGTGCCCGGCCGCGGGAAAGACCGGAGCGCTTCACGACTCACTACGGCGACAGCCGGTGCCGATCGACGCGGTTGTTGTGCGTCCAGAACCAGGTGACGGCTGTGGAGTCGGTTTCCGCCTTGAGATAGCCGGCCGCGACGAGACTGCGCAGTGTGGCGTGGACCAGCGCCCCGTCGCTCCCCGTCGCCTCTTCGATCCTCCGGCACAATCCCTCCAGCGGGAGTTCCGCGCGATCGCCGTCGCAGTCCGGAAGCGGCACCCTCCCCTGCCGCTCCACCAGGTCTTCGGCAAGGAGCCGGTAGACCAGGTTCATCCGAAAATGGCCCTCCACCTGCAGGGTCATGTCCGGCCGCAGTCTTCGCTCCCGATACGCGGCGACCATGGCCTCCCATACCCCCTGGATCTCCGCTTCGAATGCTTTGACGAACCGTTCGATCTCCTGCGCCGGGAGCGCCGCCGTCCGTACGATTGCGCTGTTGGCGTCGTACCGCGCCCAATCGTCGGTCAGTATCTCCAGGTCGTACTTGTCCACATCGTCGCGCACGGTTGTCCCCGGAAACGGGGTCAGGTAGTGGTAGCCGTACAACGATCCGAGACCGGCGGCGAACTCCCCCGTTTCCCTGAGGGTCTCCTCGGTCTCGCCGGGGAGCCCGGCGATGAAGGAGGTGTGGGCGATGATGCCCGCGTCCCGGCAGAGCGCGACCGCCTCCCGCACCTGCTCCCGGGTAATCCCCTTGCGGATCCGCCTGAGCATATCCGGGTTGCCCGACTCGACCCCGAAGCTGATGCTGTCGCATCCCGCCTGCCGCATCGTCGCCAGCGTATCGGCATCCACCGTATTGACCCGGGCGAAGGCGCTCCAGGTGATGCGCAGGGAGCGGCGCAGGATCTCTTCGCAGACCTCCCTGACCCTTCCCCCCTGGGACACGAACAGATCGTCGGCCACATTGATGCGGTCGATCCCGTAGGCGAGGATCTGTTCGATCTCATCCACCACGAGCGCTGCGGAACGGTTGCGGACGCGGTTGCCGACCATCTTCCTGCCGAGACAGAAGATGCAGGAGTAGGGACAGCCGCGGCTGGTGATGATGCTGATCGGATAGCCGAGCGCCCGATACCGGGAAAGCGGAAGCAGGTGACGGGCCGGCAGCGGAAGCGTGTCGAGGTCGGAGATGAACGGTTGGGGCGGGGTTTCGACGGTACGGCCGTCGCGGCAAAACGCGATCCCCCGTATGCCCTCCCAGGCAGCGGGATCCATTCCGGAGGCCATCAGTTCGGCGATGGTCCGCTCGCCCTCCCCCCGTACGATCAGATCGATTTCCGGATACTGCTCCAGCGTCCGCGCCGCGTCGAAGGAAACGTGGGGGCCGCCCATCAGGGTGAGCAGGGAGGGGCGGTGCCGTTTTGCCGTGCGCACGATGTCGGCGGCACCGGGGAAATTCAGCGTAACGGACGTAGACCCCAGGACATGAGGCTGAAACTCGTCGAGCTGCGCGCGCAGCTTCTCCGGCGTATAGCGGCTGACGAGGTAATCGAATATACGCACGTCCGCACCCGCAGCAGCGAAGGCGGCGGCGACGTAGGTAACCCCCAGCGGCGGCGCAGGGGCTTCCGCAAGCGGATAGGGCGGGGCAACGATTGCAACTCTCACGGTCGGACTCCCTCCGGGCCGGCCGTCAATCTCCCTGTCGGGGAAGGATGAGCGAGCGGACCCAGCCCAGCCAGGTGTTTCCCCGCATGAAGTGACGGTCGAGCAAATCAAACTGCGAGGCGAGGGAATCGGGATCCCCCAGCCAATCGCGGCGCGTCCTGATCGGCCTCCCCGGGTCGAGCGTTTTCAGAACCGCGGCGGGATTGCCCGCGGCAATGGTATTCTCCGGGATGTCCTTGACGACCACTGCCCCGGCCCCGATGATGCTGTTGTTCCCGATCGAGACCCCTTTGCAGACGATGGCGCTGTCCCCGACCCAGACGTTCTCGCCGATGTGCACGGGAAGGGTCCGGCCGATCGGCTGGCCGCGGTCGTACACCCCGTGCCAGTCCGAATCGGTGACGAAGACGCCGTGCGCCAGCATGCAGTTGTCGCCGACGCGGATCTCCGTGGCGGCACTGATCCGGACCCCGGGCGATATCAGGCAGTAGTCCCCGATCGTAATCCTCCCCCCGGTGCTGAGGTCGGACCAGACGGTCAATCTCACGTTCCGGTCGGGGGTGGCGATCACCGTGGCGTACCGGCCGAGCGAGATCGGCCCGCCGAACAGCTCGACGTGCCAGGGCTTCATGAACAGCGCCCCGTTCCCGAGCGCTTCGAACTGCGGACGCAGGTAGCGCTCGGCGTACCATTTTTGAAACCCCAGGTCGAGTCGTTTGAGGATGTAGGGTCGATGATCTCTCCGCATGGCGCTACCTGCGAGCCCAGTGCGGGAGGAGGTCGGCTCCGCGCGGCTGCGTATCCCGATCCGGGCCGCCGGCGGCGAGCTGACCGATACCGGCTTCCCGCCAGGCGGCGTGGCTGAACAGCTGGCTGGCGGGGGTGAGGCCGCACAGCGCGTCATAGGCCAGCAGCACCGCCGCCGCGGTCCAGGAGGTCCGCTCCTCGGGCCAGATCACCCCGTCGGGAACGGTGACCCCGGTCCAGTAGGAGCCATCGTCGTATCGCTTGTCGCATATCCAATTGAATACGATCGCCGCCCGGTCCGATTCGCCGATCGCCGTCAGGGCCAGCACCAGTTCCGCCGCCTCCGCCGTCGTCACCCAGGGTTGATCGCTGACGCACCGCACGCCCCAGTCCGGGATGATGAACTTTTCCCAGGAGCGGTCCACCCTCGCCCGTGCGTCGCTGCCCGTCACGGCGCCGCAGAGGATCGGATAGTACCAGTCCATCGAATAGCGCGACTTCATCATGTTGAACAGGTGCGGCCGCAGGCGAATCGCCGTGCCGAGGCTGAACGCGGCGGCCTCCCAATCGGAACGGCTCCTCCCCAGGATGCGCGCCACGGTCACTGCGCACTTCAGGCTCATGAACACCGAGCTGGAGCCGGTCAGGAGGGCCATCGGGTCCACCTCCCCGGCGCTGTTTCTGGCCCAGTGGATGATGCCGCTGTCGGCCTGGAGGCTGAGCGCATAGTCCACGCCGCGCTCGAGGGTCGGCCAGAGGCGCCTGAGAAATCCTGCATCGCCGGTGCTCAGGAAGTGATGGTACATCCCGACGGCGACGTAGGAGGAGACATTGCTGTCCCGGGTCTCGTCCACAACGGAGCCATCCCGCGTGGCCGACCACCAACTCCCGTCCCGAAGCTGGGTGGCCGCGAGCCACTCATAGGCCCGCTCGGCCTGCCGGTGATACCCCGCAACTGCGAGCCCCATGGCGCTTTCCACATGGTCCCAGGGGTCCGTCTTCCCCCCTCGGGACCAGGGTATTTCGCCGCTGTCCTTCTGGAGCGAGGCGATGAAATCCGCCGTTGCCGGAACGTTCATGCGCAGAGCTGCGGTCGTCGGAGAGAGGGGGAATTCCATCAGCGATATCCTTTTTTCGCATACAACACGATGCTCTTGCCGATCAGGGGGTTGAGGATAGCATCCAGCAGCGCCGTCAGGGGCGGGTGCCGCAGGATGTCCCATTCGAGGAATCGGCGGTACAGGCGTACGGAGGGAGCGCACTCGTTCTTGTGGCCGACGAGGCACCGGAGCCACCAGTAGGGTGCGTGCAGCCCGTGCCGGTAGCGGATCCGCCAGCAGCGCGTCCCTGCCTCCTCGAGCAGGCGCAGCAGCTCCTCCTTCCGGTAGATCCGTACGTGTCCGCCCGGCTCGCGGTGGTAGGCTGCGGACAGGGCCCAGCAGATCCGCTCGGGGAGGAATCGCGGCACCGTAACGACCAGGTCGCCTCCCGGCTTCAGGACGCGCACCAGTTCGCTGACCGCCCCGGTGCAGTCGTGGAGATGTTCGAGCACCTCGGAACAGACGACTACGTCGAAGCTGCCGTCGGGGTAGGGAAGTTGCCGGACATCGGCGCGGGTGACGATCCACTCCCCCGTCGTTTCCCGGCCCATCAGCGTGAGGAATCCCTTCGCGGTCGCGAGATCGCCGGAATTGAGGTCGGCGCCCACGACGTCGACTCCGGGGGTGCGAAAGGCCGCGCAGAGGTGGCGCCCGCTTCCGCACCCGGCGTCGAGGACGCGCATGCCCGCCCGGAGTCCAACCAGGCTGAAATCAACGGTGAGCATCGATCGCCTTCCGGTATACCTGAACGGTTCTTTCTGCGGCGTGACGCCAGGTGAGCGCCCCCGCGACCCGCGCTAGCCCCGCCCGAGCCAACTGCCCCCTGCGCACCGGATCATCGAGCAGCGCAACGATAGCCCGCCGCAGTGCTTCCGTGTCGGCGGGCGGGACCAACACCCCGGCATCTCCGACCACCTCCGGGAGCGCCCCCCCGGTCGTGCTGATGACGGGAACGCCGCAGGCCATGGCCTCGCCGGCGGGCATGCCGAACCCCTCGTACAGCGAAGGGATAACGGCGATCGTCGCCCGGGCATACAACCGGGCGAATTCCCCGTTCGCGATCCTGCCCGTGAAGGTGACCGTACCGCCGAGGTTGAGCTCCCGGACGCGCCGTTCGACCTCGCCTCCCGGCTTGGGTTCCCCGACGACGACGACCCTGATCCTCCGCTGACGTGCGATGGCGGCTACCGCGTCGAGCAGATAGCGGAGCCCCTTGAGCGGCGTATCGGCGCTGTTGGTAACCAGGAGCGTATCGTCCGGGCGGGTGCAGTCCGGCAGAGGGTGAAAGAAATCGGTGTTGATCCCGTTGGGCACCACGTGAAATCGCTCGGGCGGGATGCCAAACTCCCGGCTGATGTCATGCCGGGAACAGACCGACACGGTGATGATATGGGAGAGCCGGCGCGCGACCCGCTTCTGCATCGGGATGAAGGAGTACCAGCGGTGCACCAGCGCCCTGCGGAGGAGGCCCGCCGCAGCCCTGAGGTCCGTTTCCCGGTCGACGGTGATCGGATGATGAATCGTCGCCACGAGCGGTATGCCGGAGAAGGCGGCCGAAAGGAGCCCGTAGGAAAGGCACTGGTTGTCGTGGACGATGTGGTACCTCCCGCGGTTCTTCCGCAGGTATCGGCGTGCCCGGACCCCGAACGTGAAGGGCTCGGGGAACCCTCCGGAACACATGCTGAGGTATTCGTACAGATTGAGGGGCGAGGCAAGGTCGCCAAAGCGCTCGACGGCGAAGAGATGCTCGGGATTGTACAGGTCCAGCCCCGGGAGCCGGTGCAGGCGGACGCCGTCGGCGACCTCCGGATAGGGGGGGCCCGAGAGCACGTCCACCTCGTGACCGAGTTCGGCAAGGGCGCGGCTGAGGTAGCTGACGTACACCCCCTGCCCTCCGCAGGCCGGATTGCCGCGATAGGTCAGCAGGCAGATCTTCAACGGCCCGTCCGCTGCGGCTGGCTCGTTCGTATCGGACCCCCTCCGCTTCAACGTGAATACCTTTTCCCCGCGAGAACGATCTGCGCAGACCGCGTGTATCCTCTGCCCGATTGTGCGATGGGGAGACGCCCCGCGGCGCTCAGCCCGCCCGGGTAATCCGTTCGACGAGCCGCTCCGAGTTCGCGAACATGACCGCTGTTTCTGCGTCCGTCAGACCCGCACCGGCGGCGATCATGCGGGCAGTGGCATCGGTCACGAGATCATCGCAGAGGTGGGTGTCCGTGTTCAGGACGAGAGAGGCACCGTGCTCGCGCGCCTGCCGCGCCACGTGTCCGTTGGCAAGACTGTGCCCTCGCCGTGTGGTGATCTCCAGGCAGATGCCCCGCTCGGCGGCGAGTGCCGCCTCATCCGGCGTGATCAGCCCCGGGTGGGCGAGGATGTCGATCGCGGCTTCCAGGGCTGCCCGATTCGTGCCCGGGGGAACCGGTTCGACGATCGTTTCCCCGTGGACGACGACGACCTTCGCCCCCAGCTCCCGTGCCTTCTTCGCCAGCCGGTCGATATGCTCGGGGGGGACGAACGTCAGTTCGATGCCGGGGATCACGGTCAGGCGATGGGCATCCGCGAGGACGTGACAGACGCTGACGATGCGCGGGATGATGAAGTCCAGGTTGGAATGATCGCCGTGATCGGTGATGGCGATCGCCCGGTAGTCCGTCACCGCCGCGTAGCGGACCAGTTCCGACGGGATGAGCTGTCCGTCGCTGAAGATGGTGTGGGTATGCAGGTCGATCACGTCGTAACGCTCCTCTGCCGGGAATCGGATGGCCCGGATCGCTATTGCGGGAAGGATTTGTAGCAGATTTCTGACCGACGGTCAACGGGGATGTACGCGGGAGCAAATCCGCCGGTTAGACCGCGCAGACGGCGGAACGCCCGGGAAGGAGCCGCAGCGCGAACCGGCGGCTAGGAAGGCGGGAGCGGTCCAGCAGTGGCAGGATTTCACCCAGTGGGAGGAACCGGTACCCCTGGTGCTTCACTGCCCGCAGGAGGCCGGTGAAGCGCCCCGCCATGATCCCCCCCTCGACCTCGGCATGAACGGGCAGCACGTGCATGCCGCCCGGTTCGAGCGCCGCCAGCAGCGGTCCGTCCGATGCGTCGAACCCGATCTCCTCGAAACAGGCAAGGTCGGACGGGATTTCGACAAAGTCGGTGCCATGGTGGATGAACGGGGCCGACGCGCGGGTGCAGCTGAGATAGGCGAAGCGGTATCGAGCGATCAGGGAAAGGACGCGTTCGTCGATCAGCCATGCCGGCGCTCCGAACGCAGACGGTCGCCTCCCCGTCAGATGTTCATACCCTTCGATCCCTTTGCGGAACCACTCCTGTATCCATGCCGCCGGCTGCCGGGTGAGATCGTCCTGCCAGCGGCGGTGGTCCCAGGCGTGAAACTGGACCTCGTGGCCCGCCGCGACGATCTGGCGGACCAACTCGGGGAACGACAGGGCGATCAGCGGGGAGGGCAACAGGGTCCCGTACAGGGCGGTGCGCCATCCGTACAGGCTTCCAGCGCGCGTGCGCACCATCTTCCGGAGAAAGCGGGGATTCTTCAGAATTTGCAGAAGTGCCCTTCCCGACGCATCCGGGCCGATGCTCAGGAAGAAGGTAGCCCGGATACCTTCGCTCCCGAGCATGTCCAGGAGGCGGGGGACACCGATCTGCATCCCCCGGTAGGTATCCACGTCGATTTTCAACCCCAGGACGCGCTCCACTCTCCCCCCGTTCAGATGACATCCCCCCCGCTGCCGCGCGGTGATACTATCCCCGCAGGGATGGCTCGTTCTCCTCGAGGAACGAATAGAGGGTCATGCGCAGCGAATCCTCCAGCCCCACCTGCGGCGACCATCCCAGAAGGGTTCGCGCCTTTTCGATGCTGGGCTTACGCGCCGTGATGTCCTGATACCCCTGTCCGTAGTAGGTTTGGGCGGGCACCTCGACGATCTCGGAGTACTCCCTGTCGGCGCGGTGGTCGGGGTGGGCCATGAACAGCCGCTTCAGCATATCCGCGAGTTCCCGCACCGAACACTCGTTGTCGGGGTTGCCGATGTTGATGATCTGATTCTTGCAGAGGTCGTCGCGGTTGCGAAGGATGGCGAGCAGGGCCGCGATGCCGTCCTCGACGTAGGTAAAGCAGCGCTTCTGGCTGCCGCCGTCTACGAGCGAGATCGGGCGCTTCATCAGCAGCTCCGCGATGAATTGCGTGACCACCCGGGAGCTCCCCTCCTTTGCCGTATTGAGCGAGTCGAGACGGGGTCCCACCCAGTTGAAGGGGCGAAACAGGGTGAATTCCAGGTGCCCCCGCGTGCCGTAGGCGTAGATGACCCGATCCAGCAGCTGCTTGCAGCAGGAGTAGATCCAGCGCTCCTTCTGGATCGGCCCCACGACGAGCGGGCTGAAATCCTCGGTGAACTCCGGATCGGGGCACGCGCCGTACACCTCCGAAGTGGACGGGAACACCACCCGCTTGTGGTACTTGACGCACTGTTTGACCACGTTTAAGTTCATCTCGAAGTCGAGATTATAGACGCTGATCGGGTCTTCCACGTACAGCTTCGGGGTGGCAATGGCGACCAGCGGCAGTACGCAGTCACATTTCTTGATGTGATACTCAATCCATTCCCGGTTGATCGCGATATCCCCCTCGATGAAGTGGAAGCGCGGATTTTGGAGGGAATCTCCCAGCCGGTCGTCGGAGAGATCCATGCCGTACACGCTCCAGTCGGTCTCGGCGAGGATCCGTTTGGTCAAATGATGGCCGATGAAACCGTTTACCCCCAGGATCAAAACCTTCATAATACCACCTGTCCTTTTCTTTCGTTGAAATACCGCCGCAGCCTGTCGCCGGTCATCCTGCCGTCGCCGGTCTCCGCGTCGGTGAGCAGAACCCTCCCCTGCCCGCTGCGCACCAGAACGCGCCCCTCTTCGACCTCGATCTTTCCCGGGCCGGACGCGGGATCAAACCCGGCCGTCTCTTCCGGGACCGCCCACCAGATCGTCAGTTTCGTTCCGTCCGGCAGGTGGCAAAACGCCCCGGGATAGGGGTCCGTGACGGCGCGGATAAGGTTGTAGATCCTCTCCGCGGGCCAGTGCCAGTCGATGCGCCCGTCTTCAGGTCTCCGGCCCCCGAAATAGCTGCCCTGCGCGATGTCCTGCGGGATTCGCGGCGCCGTCCCGGTCATGATCCGCGGGAGCAGCCCGTCGAGAAGCTCCCCTCCCGCGGCACAGAGCTTGCGGTACAGCAGCACGGCCGTGTCCGTCCGTTCGATCGGTACGGCCCGCTGGCCGACGATGTCGCCTGCATCGGCCCGGGCGACCATATGGTGCAGCGTGACGCCGGTGCGGGCCTCCCCCTGGACGAGCACCCAGTTGACGGGGCAGCGTCCGCGGTAGGCGGGCAGCAGCGACCCGTGGAGGTTGTACGCCCCGCCGGAGGGCAGGGCAAGAATCCCCTCCTTCAGCATGCGGCGGTAGTAGAAGGAGAAGAGCGCCTCGGGCCTGAGCGCGGCAATCCTGCCTACCCAATCCGGACTGTTCACCTCTTCGGGACAGTGGACGGGAATCCCGTTGCGGATCGCCCAATCCTTGACCGACCCGAACCAGCACTTCTCCTGCGGGTCGTCTTCATGGGTGAATACAGCCGCGATCTCGATCCCGGCCCGTTCGAGCGCCCCGAGCCCGGCAAGCCCCATATCGTGGTACGCGAAAACGACGCTCCTCATCGTGTCCCACCGCCGCCGCCGAGTACGCGTTCGATCACGTATTCGGGCCGTTTCCTGACCTCCCGGTAGATCCTGCCGATGTATTCACCGATCAGGCCGAGGGCGAAAAACTGCAGACCTACGAAGGCAAACAACACCGCGAACAGCGTGAACACCCCCTGGGCCGCCCAGAGCGCGCCGTAGACGAGCCGCGCCACGGCCAGGACGATGCCGAAACAGACGCCGAGCGCCGCCATCGCGACCCCTCCGTACATGATCAGCTTGATTGGGAGGTCGGAAAAGGACGCCACGAGATCGAACTGGAGGTTGATCAGTTTCCGGAGGGGATAATTCGATTTTCCGCCGTACCGTTCCTCATGGGCGACCTCGACCTCGGTGACCCGCTTCCCGAAATGGGTGGCCAGGGCCGGGATGAACGTCGCGTGCTCATGGCATTCGCTCATCCGGTCCACGACGGTGCGACGGTAGGCGCGCAGCATGCATCCCCAGTCGCTCATCTGGACCCCGGTGATTCGGCGGGCCACCATGTTGACGAGCTTGGAAGGAATGATCCGCAGGAACGAGTCTTTGCGGCCCCTCCGGATCGAACCCACCACATCGAACCCCCCCTCCTCCATCGTCGCGACGAGCCGGGGGATTTCCTCGGGTGGGTTCTGGAGGTCCGCGTCGAGGGTTACCACGATCTCGCCGCGGACGAGGGAGAACCCAGCCAGGATCGCCGCGTGCTGACCGTAATTCCGCGTCAACTCCACGACCCGGACTTCCGGGGAACCGATAAACCCGGCGAGCATCCGGAGCGAGCCGTCCCGGCTCCCGTCGTCCACGAACACGATCTCGTAGGGCCGCTTCAGCCCTCGCATGACCGGTTCGATCCGTTCCATCAGCCGCTTCAGGTTCCCCTCTTCGTTGTACACGGGGATCACTAGGGAGATCATCGCGGCCACCGGCGCAGCGTCTGCGTTCATCATGCCCCTCCCGGCCGCGAAAGGATTTCCCGCACGGCCGCACACACGTAGCCCACATCCTGATCGGTCATGTCGGGGAACAGCGGCAGCGAGATGATCCTCGCGGCGGCACGTTCCGTCTCGGGCAGCGACGTTACCCCGAACCTGGCTGTCACGTAGGTCAGACCATGGCAGGGAGGGAAGTGGAGGCCGTAGCCGATGTTGTATTCCGACAGCCGCTCCATGAACAGGCCCCGCTCCATCGCGCAGACCTTCGGAACGAACAGGTGGTGGCTATGGGTATGCGGGTAGGGCGGATCTCCGGGAAGCTCGACCCCCGCCACGCCCGCGAGGCCTTCGCGGTAGAGGTTTACCAGCGCCCTCCTGCGTGCGTTGAATTCGTCCAGACGGCCGAGCTGCGCAATCCCCAGGGCAGCCTGGATGTCGGTCAGGTTGTATTTGTACCCGGGCTCGCTGATATCGTATTCGGGGTTCCCCCCCTTTCCGTACCGTTTCCAGGCATCCCGTTCGATCCCATGAAACCGGAGAATCCGCAACCTGTTCTGCAGCGTATCGTCGTTGTGGGTAATCATCCCGCCTTCCCCGGTTGTGATGTTCTTCAAGGGGTGGAAGGAGAAGATCGCGATCCCCCCGAACCCGCCGGCATGGGTCCCCCGCAAGCGCGTTCCGACGGCGTGGGCGGCGTCTTCGATCACCGTCACGCCGAACCGTGCGGCGATCTCTCCGATCCGGTCCATATCCGCCGGTGCACCGGCGAAATGAACCGGGATGATCGCCCGCGTTCGCGGAGTGATCAAGGCCTCGATCCGTTCGGCGTCGATGGTGAGCGTATCGTACCGGATGTCGGCGAAGACCGGTTTCGCGCCGAGCCGGGCAACCATGTTGACCGTGGAGGCAAAGGTCATCGACGGGGTGATGACTTCATCGCCGGGGCCGATGCCGAGCGCCAGCAGGGCCAGGTGCATCCCCGCGGTCGCGGAAACGACCGACAGGGCATACCGGGCGCCGGTGAGGGCCGTGAACTGCTCCTCGAACTGAGCGCAGAGGGGGCCGGTAGTGATCCACTTCGACTTCAGGCATGCGGTCACGGCGGCGATTTCGGCTTCGCCGATCGAGGGCTTGTTCAGCGGCAGGAATTCCTCTCTGCTCTCAACCATGGAATCGTTCTCCCCTGGGGATCAGTTCAGTTTCAGCAGGTAGAAAAAATTATTATGCCACAATACGGTCAGACCGGGAACCTCTTTTTTAAGCCGCTCCAGCTTATCCCGTTCGGTGGCGCAGTACAGTGAAGTCTGCTGCCGGACGAACGGGAAAAAGGTGTCGGAATACAGAAAGTATCTTTCCCGCTCCTCGGGGGGAAGCTGTCTGCTGCCGTAGGTGATCTCGCCGATGTCGTCGACGATCGGGGTCCGCCTGCCGGTGTAGAAATCGATCCCGTACAGTGACATGCCGTACTGGTACAGCATCTCATTTGCGGGCACCTGAGCCTGGATCGCCCGCGCAAGGGGGTAGGCGGACTTGTAGGGGGCCAGGTACGCAGAAACCGGAACGGTCACGGACAGGATAAACAGCGCGAACAGGCAGTGGAGGGCCAGGAACCATCCCCCGCGCACCCTTCCCCGGAGACGTCCGGGCAGGAAGAGCATCAGGAGCATCAGGATCAACGGCACGGCAATCAAGGGCCACCAGGCCCGCAGCTCTACCCGGTGTTGGGGCAGAAACAGCGGCGCGATCAAGACCGCCATGAACAGCAGCGACTGCAGGACCGCGGTGACACGGTAGCGGAGCGGAACAGCGAGCGCCCCTCCCGATGGTTCCGTCCGGTCCTCGGCGGACCGAAAGACATGGCCGAACAGGAGGGCAAGGGGGAGGAATGCCGGCGCGATGTAGGGGATCAACTTCGATGAGGAGAGGGAAAAGAATATGGTCACGACGCCGAACCAGGACAAGAGCAGCCGCTTTTCGTCACTGCCGAAGAGCCCCGCTACGGCCCGCAGGGAGAGGCCGCGCAGGGCCTGGGGGAGAAAGGCGCACCAGGGGAGCGTTCCCGCCAGGATGATCGGCACGTAGAAGTAGACCGGCTGGTAGCGGTCGTGCATCTTCGTGGCGTACCTGAGCAGGTGCTCCTGAATGAAGAAAAACCGGAAGAAGTCGGGGTTTGCCTGCTGGACGAGGATCAGCCAGGGCAGCGCCACAGCGGCAAACAGCAGCGCGCCCACCGGGGAGATAAGCGAAAAAACCTCCCGCCAGCGGCGCGAGGCGAACATCCAGACGGCCACGATACCGAAGGGAAATACGACTCCGATCAGCCCCTTGGCGAGAAAGGCGAGTGCGCTCGTCAGGTACATCAGGTACAGCCATCCCGGCCGCTTCTGCGCCGAAACCCCGTACCGAAACCCGGCCCAGGCAGCGAGGCAGACGAGATAAGCGAGCGGCATGTCAAGGATGTTGATCCTGCCGATGGCGGCGTGGTACAAAAACGTGGTGAGAACCGCAGCGGCGTACAGCCCCGTCCGGCTGTCGTGGAAGAAGACCCCCATGCGGTAGGTCAGCAGGATGCACCCCCAGGCGCACAGGGCAGCGAAGAGGCGGGAAGAAAATTCATGCTCGCCCAGGAGCTTGAACAACAGGGCCGTCGCCCAGTAGGCAAGCGGCGGCTTTTCGAAATAGACCGCCCCCTTGAGACGCGGGGTGACGTAATCCCCGGTGGCATTCATTTCGCTGGGGATGGCGCTGTACCTCCCCTCGTCAGGCTCCATCAGCGGGGTGAAGGGGAGCGGGGCGACGTAGACGATCAGCGGGATGAGGACCAGGATGAGAATCTTCAGTGCGTTTCGCTGCATAGTGCGTTTCTTCAAACCTGCGTTTTGGGTGGGTTCTTATTCCATACATCGCACCGGCTGTCAATCGATTAATCGCCGCACCAATCCGCGGCGGCTGCGTCCGGTCCCGCCGGGCCGCAGCCCGGTTGTGCTTGACATACCGGACGATATATGCGACTTCACGGGAGCTGTCACGCCTTCCTGCGCCATCCGCCGAACCATGAGGAGGTCTGTCCTATGTCCACCGTAGAATGGGAAAAGAGGGAAACGGTCGGAATCATCTGCATGAACGGGGGGGAAAATCGCCAGAATCCTGACTACATCCGGGAAATGCTGGCCGCCTTCGACGGGATCGAACAGGACGGGGAAATCTCCGCGGTGGTGATCACGTCGAGCGACCGGAAGAACTGGTCGCTGGGAATCGATGTGCAGTGGATGGCGCAGGCCATGGCCGATCAGGACCTGCCGGCGATCAGGGAGTTCATGTACGGGATGAACGGCGTATACCGCCGGATCCTCCTCTACCCCGTGCCGGTGATCGCCGCGATCAACGGCCACGCCTTTGGCGGCGGGACCATCCTCGCCTGCGCCTGCGATTTCCGGTTCATGAAGTCCGACCGCGGTTTTTTCTGCTTTCCCGAGGTCGATATCAGCATCCCCTTCCTCCCCGGGATGCTGGCGATCGTCCGGAAAGCGATACCGTACCAGAAACTCGAAGAGCTCATCCTGACCGGGAAACGGGCCGTGGCTGCGGAACTGGAGGCCCACCAGGTCATCGTCAAGACCTGCGAAAACGAAGAATCGCTTCTCAGGGAAACCATGAGCTTTGCGAAAACGTTCAATAAAAAACGGGCCATCTTCGCGGAGCTGAAACAGAGGCTCCACGCCGGGGTGATCGAGACCATGGAGCGGGAGGACCCCCGCTACATCGACCCGGTCAATCTGATGATCTGACCCGGAGCGGTACCTGCATGCGTCGCCTGATCAACCGCTATATCATCAGGGAAATCGCCCTCCCCTTCTGCATGATCCTGTCAGTCCTGACCTTTGTGCTCCTGATGGGGAAGATCCTGCAGCTGATGGACCTGATGATCAACAAGGGGATCCGTTTGCGCGACATCGCCCAGTTGATGCTGTTTCTGGTGCCGTCGTTCTTGATGTTCACCATTCCGATTTCGCTGCTGATCGCGATTCTGATCGGTATGGGGAGGCTCTCCGGCGATAATGAAATCACCGTCCTGAAGATGTCCGGGGTCAGCCTGCACCAGCTGGCCGTGCCCGTTGCCGTAACGGCCGTCGCCGCCTTCGTCCTGACCGCGGTAACAACCCTGTATCTGGTCCCCTACGGTAACTGGGCGGCAAAGAATCTCCTGTACGACATGGCGAAGCAGAAGGCGAGTATCGGGATCCGCGAGAAGGTCTTTGTCGATGATTTCCGCGGGATCCTCCTGTACGCCGAAAAGATCCCGATCCACGGAGATTTCCTCGAAGGGGTGCTTATTTCCGACAACCGGACCATCCGCGAACCAAGCACCATCATCGCCCGGAAGGCCTACCTCATCTCCGACCCCGATACGCTGGTCATCACCCTGCGCCTGGAAGACGGAAGCATCCATACCGCCGACCCCGGGCTGAAGAACTACCGGAAAATGGATTTTCATCAGTACGACATCCGCCTGGACCTGCCCGCCTCGCTCTCCGAGGAGCGCAACGCCGGCAAGAAATCCAGCACCGAAATGACCGTGGCGGAGCTGTCCGCCAGCTTGCGCAGCCGCAAGGCCGAACCTGCGGCCCTGCGGGAACTGGCAATCGAGTTCCACAAGAAGCTGACCATTCCCCTTTCCTGTCTCGTGTTTGCCCTTGTCGGACTGCCGCTCGGCATCAGGGCGCATCGCGCGGTTCGTGCGCGGGGGTTCACGATCGGCCTGGTGATCGTGCTGGCGTTCTACCTGCTGCGGCTCAGCGGCGAAGCGCTGGTGGAAACCGGCAGGCTGTCGCCCTGGGTCGGCACCTGGACGCCGAACGCGCTGTTCGCCGTGGCCGGCATGCTGCTGTTCTTCATCGCGTCGCGGGAGCTTCACCCCCTATCGTCCTTCCGGACCGGTTTCCCTCTCCGCAGAGGCCGTCTCGTTTCCCCGGCGGCCTGCGGGCCGGAAGGGACAGCGTCCGGTCGGCGGCAACAAGACGACACCCCTGCGCCGGGCGCGCAGGGCAGCGGCGGCGATGCCGTCGGTCAGCCGGAGGCACGGCCGTGAAGATCCTTGACCGCTACCTGCTGGGGGAATTCCTCCGGTATCTGCTGTTCATCACCGCGTCCTTCGTCGCGCTATTCTTGATCATCGATTTCTTCGAAAAGACCCGGATGTTCTTGAGCAACAACGCCACCGCCGCGCAGATGGCGGCCCATTTTCTGTTCCGCATCCCGATGATCCTTTCCCAGATACTGCCGGCGGCGGTTCTGCTCGCAACGCTCATCCTGTTCGGCTCCCTCGCCCGCCACAGCGAGATCACGGCCATGAAAGCGAACGGGATAAGTCTCTCCAGGGTTTCCCTCCCCGTTCTTCTGTCGGCTGCCGCCATCTGCGTTCTGGTGTTCCTGCTGAGCGAATGGGTCACCCCCTACACGAACGAGCGGGCCGAGCATATCCGGCTGATCGAGGTGCAAAAGCAGAAGTCCCTGGGGAGCTTCAAACAGGATCAGATCTGGTACCGCGGCCAAAAGGGAATTTACAATTTCCGTTTCTTCGATGCGGAGCGCGGCATCCTCTGGGGGATAACGCTCTACAACCTGGATCAGCAAATGCACCTCCACTCACGCCTGGACGCCGAACGGGGGGAGTGGAAGGACAACCAGTGGCGTTTCTTCAACACCCTGACGACGCGGTTCGACGACGGCGCGTTTCCCGAGATGTCGAGGGCGGCCGTGCTGGAGGTGGATATTCCGGAGACCCCCGAGGATTTCAAGGTCGTCCAGAAGGACGTGGAGACGATGGGATACGCGGAACTGAAGCGCTACATCGAAAAACTGCGGGCTGAGGGATATGACGCAACGCGGTATATCGTGGACCTGCACGGAAAAATCGCCTTCTCCCTTGTCAGCCTGATCCTCGCCGTGATCGGCATCTCCTTTTCGCTGCGCTCCGAACGGAGCGGCGGCATCGCGCAGGGGATCGGCGTCGGGCTGGTCATCGGGTTTTCCTACTGGCTGGTGTTTGCCTTCGGCATGTCCCTGGGCAGGTCGGGCACGCTCCCCCCCTTGGCGGCAGCCTGGTTTGCGAACATCCTCTTCGGGCTCGCCTCGCTTGGGCTCCTCGCCAGGATGCATACCTGACCGCTGCCGTCCATTTCCCGCCTGCGCCGTCGATCGCACAGTGCGCCGAACTCCGCGCCCGCCCCTTTGGCGGCTCTGCGGCGCTTGCACCGCCGCCCGGCCGCGCTCCCACTTCCCGGGGGGGCGGCGCTCAGTAGCGGTAGTAGTCCGGTTTGAACGGGCCTCCCGGCGGTACGCCGAGATAGGCGGCCTGTTTCTTCGTCAACCTGCCGATCTTCGCCCCCAGCCGTTTCAGGTGCAGCCGCGCCACCTCTTCGTCGAGTTTCTTCGAGAGGGTGTAGACGCCGGGCTCGAAGGTGTGCGCCGCGAGGTCGAGCTGGGCCAGGCACTGATTGGTAAAGCTGTTGCTCATGACGAAGCTGGCGTGGCCGGTTGCGCAGCCGAGGTTCACCAGGCGCCCCTCGGCAAGGACGATGATCGCCCTGCCAGATCTGAGCGTCCATTTGTCGACCTGCGGCTTGATCGTCGTTCTTACGCAGCCCGGGGTCGTCTCCAGGTAGTGGATGTCGATCTCGCTGTCGAAGTGTCCGATGTTGCAGACGATCGCCTCGTTCTTCATCCGCTCCATATGGCGGCCGGTGATGACCTCGCAGCACCCGGTCGCCGTGATGAAGATGTCCCCCTTTGCCACTACGTCGTCGAGGGTCGTCACCTCGTACCCCTCCATGGCCGCCTGCAGCGCGCAGATCGGGTCGATCTCGCAAATGGCGACCCGGGCGCCGAATCCGCGCATCGATTGGGCGCACCCCTTCCCCACGTCGCCGTACCCGCAGATCACCACTGCCTTGCCTGCAACCATGACGTCGGTGGCGCGTTTGATGCCGTCGGCGAGTGATTCGCGGCAGCCGTAGAGGTTGTCGAATTTCGATTTGGTGACCGAATCGTTGACGTTGATCGCGGGAAACAGGAGCTCACCGGCCTTGGCCATCTGGTAGAGCCGGTGGACGCCGGTGGTCGTCTCCTCGGAGACCCCCCGCACCCGTGCGGCGAGATCGCGCCAGCGGCGGGGAGATCTCCGGAGCCCCCGGGCCAGGCGCTCCCGGACGATCTTCAGCTCCTTGTTGTCGCAGGGCTGCTCCAGGAGGGAGGGGTCCTTTTCGCACCGCACCCCTTCGTGGATGAAGAGCGTCGCATCGCCGCCGTCGTCGACGATCAGGTCCGGCCCCGAGCCGTCCGGCCAGGTAAGTGCCTGTTCGGTGCACCACCAGTACTCCTCCAGGGTCTCCCCCTTCCAGGCGAATACTGCCGCGGACTTTGCCTTGACGATCGCCGCGGCGGCGTGGTCCTGGGTGGAAAAGATGTTGCAGGAGGCCCACCGCAGGTCCGCGCCGAGTTCCTTGAGCGTCTCGATCAGCATGGCCGTCTGAATGGTCATGTGGAGGCTGCCCGTTATTCTCAAGCCGGCGAGCGGCTTTTTCCGGCCATACTTTTCCCGCAGGGCCATCAGACCGGGCATTTCGTTCTCGGAAAGCCGCAGCTCTTCCCGTCCCCAGGTGGCCAGGGAGGGATCGGCGATGCGGTGGGGAAGCTTGGGGTCCAGGTTGAGGAATTTCATGATGACTTCTCCTTACAGGGTTTCAGCGATTCAGAGCGGTCCGCTCTGCTTGCCCGTCCATGGCGCCGGAGTCGGCCCGGCAGCGGGATTCACCGCGCAGGCAGGGCCATGCGCCGGCGGGGTCACGATGCCCGCCGATATGATCAGGGTAAAGGCCTCTTCCACCGTCATCCCCACTTCGATAAGCTCGGCGCGGGGGATCATGACGAACACCCCGGTGGTGGGCGTCAGGGCACAGGGGATGTAGACCCCCACGCAGGGGGAATTACCCCCCAGGCACTGCTGGATCTGGCCGTTGGGCGCCCCGGTGATAAACCCGATACTGTACACCCCGCGCCGGGGGTATTCGCAGATCACTACCTTCTTGAAACTCTGCGCCTTGTCCATAAACAGCGACTCGGCGATCCGCTTGATCGCCTGGTACAGGCTCCGGACAAAAGGGATTTTGCCGACGATCCGCTCGCCGAAACCAAACAGCCGGTTTCCCAGATAACTCGTGGTTACCAGCCCGCAGCAGAAGATCAGCAGGACCGTCACGATCACCCCGAGTCCGGGGATGTGCAATCCGAACAGCCGGTCCGGGTGGAGGCCGTCGGGGATGACCCCCAGCAGGCTGTCCATCACCTCGATGATGAAAAAAAGGATGTAGATCGTCAACCCCGCGGGGATGACTACGGCCAGACCCGTCAGAAAGATCCGTTTCATCCGTTTCTTCATCGGTGCGTCCACCGTTCTCCGTCGTTTTGCAACGACGCCTTCCGCGGCGCGCCGCCGCGTCCGCAACTCACCTGCCGCGGCGGGCTCTCTTCCGGGGCTGTTTCGTGCCGCAGACCTTGCCCCCCCCGCAGCCGTCCTGCTGCGCTCCCTGCTTGATCCGGTTTTGCGCGTCGAGCAGCACGCAGGTGGGCGACCAACCGGCAACGTCGCCTTCGTCGAGGGACACGTAGCTGGCAACGATGACCAGGTCTCCCCGGGAGGCCTTTCGCGCTGCGGCGCCGTTCAGGCAGACCACGCCCGAACCCCGTTTACCGGCAAGCGCGTACGTGGAGAATCGCTCCCCATTCGCTATGTTATACACGTCCACCTTCTCGTAGGGTACGATTCGCGCCGCCTCCAGAAGGCCCGCGTCGATGGAAATGCTTCCCTCGTAGTTGAGGTCGGCGTCGGTAACCACCGCCCGGTGCAACTTCGATTTGAGCATGAACCGCTGCATCCTGCCTCTCTCCTCCTCCGCTTGGACTCACATCTCCAGCGGCTCACCGAACACATGGTTGTCGATAAGCCGCGTCTTCCCGACGCGTACCGCAAGTGCCAGCACCGCCTCGTCCTCGATGCGGGCGACATCCGTCATGGTTGCGGTATCGCATACCCGGACATAATCGATCTCGGTGTGGGGATGAGAAGCGATGTACGTCCGCACCGGGGCGAGAATTGCCTCCGCTTCCCGTTCCCCCCCCTCGTACAACCCCTGTGCCAGCCGCAGCGAACGGCTCAGGCTCAGTGCCGATTCCCGCTCCTGGGGCTTGAGGTACACGTTGCGCGAACTCATCGCCAGGCCGTCGGGCTCACGTGTCGTCTGCACGCCGACTACCTCGATGTCCATATTGAGATCCCGCACCATCCGGGTTATGGTGACATACTGCTGAAAATCCTTCCGGCCGAAGACCGTCACGTGGGGTTTGACGATATGGAACAGCTTCGTGCAGACGGTAGTCACGCCGCGGAAGAACCGGGGACGGGAAATGCCGCAGAGGTTCCTGGTCACCCCTTCCACCTCCACGTAGGTCTGGTATCCTTCGGGGTACATCTCCCGGTCGGCGGGGGAAAAGATCCAATCCACCCCCACCCCTTCGGCAAGCCCCCGGTCCCGCTCCAGGTCGCGCGGATACGATGCGAAGTCTTCCGTAGGGGCGAACTGCGTGGGGTTCACATAGATGCTGATCACGAGGCAATCGGCGACCTTCCGTCCCACCCGCATCAGGTTGAGATGCCCCGCGTGGAAATACCCCATCGTCGGGACAAAGGCGATCCTCCGCCCCTGCCGACGCTGCTGGTCCGCTACGGCCTGCATCTCTTTTGCGGTCCGTAGGATCTGCATCCTGCCTCCTGCCATAAAAAAAGGCCCGCGTCAAAGACGAGAGGCCTCGCACCCATACCCGATCCGTTCTCCCCTTACGTCCCGGCATCGGATCCGGGCGACGAACGGTAACTATCAGATACCGCTTCGATTGTCAAGAGATTTCCCGGCGCCGGGGATGTGGGCAAGCTCCCCCGCGAGGACCCCGTACTCAGCGACGGTCAGGGTCTCCGCCCGTCTGGTTCCCTCGATGCCGGACCGCGCGAACACCCCCTCTAGCTCATCCTCGGCGAATCCGGCGGCGCGGAGGTTGTTTCGGAGCGTCTTTCTGCGCTGCGCGAAGGCCGCGCGCACGGTGCGGGAAAACAAAGCCTCCTCGGCCGGTGTCCCATCCCGGTCCTGGCAAAACTCGACCCTGATCACGGAGGAGACCACCTTCGGCTCGGGATAAAAACAGGCTGGCGCTACGTTCAGCGCGCGGCGTGTCACGGCGTACCGGGAGATCAGCACCGAGGGAATGCCATACTCCTTCCCCCCCGGTGCGGCCGTGATCCTGTCCGCCAGTTCCTTCTGGAGCATCAGCACCATACGGGAGATTGAGTGTCTGAACTTCAGCAGATGAAACAGAATGGGGGTGGAGATGTGGTAGGGGATGTTCCCGACGACCAGCACCTTCCCCGCGGGGGAGGCCTGCGAGAAATCATAGGCCAGCACGTCGCCCGGGACGACCTCCACCGCAGGGTAGGCAGCGAAGCGTTCCTGGAGCGCGGAAACCAGCCGCGGGTCGATCTCCAGGGCGATCACCCTGCCCGCGGTTTGGGCGAGCTCCGCGGTCAGCAACCCCAGCCCCGCACCGATCTCCACGACGGTCTCCTCGCGGCCCGGCCGGTCGAGGGTGGCTATCCGGCGGATGGTAGGGAGGTCCGTCAGGAAGGACTGTCCGAACCGCCTTCGCGGTCGGACATCATACCGTGCCAGTGTCGTTCGTACAGACTCCATGGGGTATCCTTCCCTGAGGTGCCTACGCTGCGCCGTCAAACCCGACCGGGGCTCCCGCGTGCATGCACTGCGGTCGCACGAGAGCCGCTAGGGACAGGCAACGGGCCAGCGGGAGACGGCGTTCAGGTCGAGGCAGTCGCGGTGCCCCTCGGCGAGGCAGTGTCCGCCCACCACGGCGATCATCGCCGCGTTGTCGGTGCACAGGACGGGCGGCGGGACGGTAAACCGAACCCCGGCAAGCTCCGCTTTCCTGCGAAACCGCTCCCGCAACCGGCTGTTGGCCGCCACGCCACCGCACACGACGATTCGGGCGACCGCGATCTGCTCGGCGGCCCGGAAGGTCTTCTCCACGAGGACGTCGACGATGGCCTCCTGATAGGAAGCCGCCAAGTCGCACATCTCCTCGGGAGCGATCGCGCCAGCCCGTCTCTTCACGTGCATCAGCAGTGCAGTCTTGAGACCGCTGAAGCTGAAATCCAGCCCCTCGCGCATCGCCCGCGGGAAGGCTATTGCGGCGGTGTTCCCCTGCTTGGCCAGCCGGTCGATCACCACCCCGCCGGGGTACCCGATGTCGAGGATCTTTGCGGCCTTGTCGAAGGCCTCCCCCGCTGCGTCGTCCCGGGTCTGGCCGAGGACTCGAAAGCGGTGAAAGCCTTCCACCAGGAAGATCGTCGTATGCCCGCCCGATACGACCAGCGCGATGAACGGAAATTCCGGGGGGGTATCGGTGAGGAAGACGGAGGCGATGTGCCCCTCCAGGTGGTTGACCCCGGCAAAGGGTATCCGGCGGGCAAAGGCCAGCGCCTTTGCCGCAGCCAGCCCCACGAGGAGCGACCCGATCAGCCCCGGGCCACGGGTAACGGCGATCCCGTCGATCTTCTCCAGCGAGACTCCGGCATCGTCGAGGGCCTGCAGGATCACGGGCGCGACGGCCTCGATGTGGTGCCGGGAAGCGAGCTCCGGGACTACTCCGCCGTAGCGGGCGTGCAGATCGACCTGGGAGGCGATGACGTTCGACAGGACCTCCCTGCCGTCCCGCACCACCGCCGCGGCCGTTTCGTCGCATGAAGACTCGATCCCCAGGATATGCATAATCCATCCCACCATCTTTTCGTTTGCCAAATATGCCGGAAATATATATATAAACTCCGCTTTTTTGTAAACACCCTTTTCTCCAAAGGAGTAACTGTGGAAATACATACCGATTTCCTCGTCCTCGGCACCGGGATCGCCGGGCTCAGCTTCGCCATCAAGGCGGCCGGGCTGGGGAGCGTCGCGATGGTTACCAAGAAAGACAAGACCGACTCCAACACCAACATGGCCCAGGGCGGCATCGCCGTTGTGCAGGATGCGGCGGACCGCTTCGATTACCACATCAACGACACCCTGACCTGTGGTGTCGGGCTCTGCGACGAGGAGGTCGTGCGGTTTGTCGTCTCCGAGGGTCCCGAGCGGGTGCGCGAGCTGGTCCACTGGGGGGTCGAATTCACCCGGTCGACGGACCATCCCGACCGCTTCGACCTCGGCCGGGAGGGGGGCCATTCGATGCGCAGGGTCCTCCATGCCCGGGACCTCACCGGGCGGGAGATCGAGCGGGCGCTTCACGCGAAGGCGGCTCTGGAGAAGAATATCCGGATCTTCGAAAACCATATCGCCATCGACCTGATCATGAAGTCGGCGGTCCTTGGGCAGAAGATGGAACAGGGAGACCGCTGCCTCGGCGCGTACGTACTGGACATCGCCGGCAGGGAGGTACACACCTTCCGGGCCAAGTTCGTCGTCCTGTCGACCGGGGGTGCCGGCAAGGTGTATCTGATCACCACCAATCCGGACATCGCCACGGCGGATGGGATCGCCATGGCCTACCGGGCCGGCGCAAAGATCGCGAACATGGAATTCATCCAGTTTCACCCGACCTGCCTGTACCACCCCGACGCGAAGTCGTTCCTGATCAGCGAGGCCGTGCGCGGCGAAGGGGCGGTGCTCAAACTGAAGAGCGGCGTCACCTTTATGGAAAAGTACCACCCCATGAAGAGCCTCGCCCCGCGGGACGTGGTCGCCAAGGCCATCGACACGGAGCTGAAGCGGTCGGGAGACGATTACGTCCTGCTCGACATAACCCACCGCGACCGCGAGTTTCTGCACACGCGCTTTCCGAACATCTACGAAAAATGTCTCGAATTCGGGATCGATATCGCAGCCGACCCGATTCCCGTCGTCCCGGCCGAGCATTATCTCTGCGGCGGCGTGGTGGTGAACGCGCACGGCGAGACGAGCATCGAGGGGCTGTTCGCCTGCGGGGAGGTCTCCTGCACCGGTCTGCACGGCGCAAACCGCCTTGCGAGCAATTCACTGCTCGAAGCGGTGGTGTTTGCCCATCGCTCGTTCCTGCGCGCCGCCGAACTGCTGCCCGGCAGCCAGGAGGTGCCGCTCGCGGTTCCCCCCTGGGATCCCAAGGGGGCAACGGAGAGCGACGAATCCGTCGTCGTGTCCCATAACTGGGATGAAATCCGGCGCTGCATGTGGAACTACGTGGGCATCGTCCGGTCGGATAAACGGCTCGAACGGGCCCAGCGACGCATCGATCTGATCAATCAGGAGATAGAGGAGTATTACCGGAATTTTATCGTCACGCACGACCTGCTGGAATTGCGCAACATCGCCATCACCGCGAAGCTGATCGTCGCCTGTGCGCGCATGCGGAAGGAGAGCCGGGGGCTGCACTTCAACCTCGACTACCCCGAAAAGAACGACCGCATCTGGTTGAAAGACACGGTCGTTTCCCGCGAGGCGCTGTGGCGGAAGGCCTGAAGCCTTCCGCCCTGGCTGTCAGGCCGTTTTCCCGAACACGCGGCCGAAGATGTAGTCGACCTGTTTGAGGAAATTTTCGATCCGGAAGGCCTCGGCAAGGTCGTCGGGCCGCACCCGGGCCATCACCTCGTCGTCCTTCAGGAGCAGGTCCATGAATTCGCACCCCTCCTGCCAGGATTTCATCGCGTTCCGCTGGACGATGGCGTAGGCCGCTTCCCGCGTGACCCCCTTCTCTACGAGCTTCAGCAGGACCATCTGCGAAAAGATGACCCCCTTCGTCATGCCGAGATTGGCCAGCATCCGCTCCGGGTACACCACGAGCTTCTCCACCAGCCCGGTAAACCGGCTGAGCATGAAATCGAGCAGGATCGTCGCGTCCGGCCCGATGACCCGCTCCACCGAGGAGTGGCTGATGTCCCGCTCGTGCCAAAGGGCCACGTCCTCCAGGGCGGACAGGGCATAGGAGCGCATCAGCCGGGAAAGGCCGGAGATGTTTTCCGACAGGACCGGGTTGCGCTTGTGAGGCATCGCCGAGGAGCCCTTCTGGCCGGGTGAAAAATACTCCTCCGCCTCGCCCACCTCGGTCCGCTGGAGCAGACGGACCTCCTGGGCGAACTTGTCCAGCGACGAAGCGATGATCGCCAGGGTGGTGAAGTATTCCGCATGACGGTCCCGCTGGACGATCTGCGACGAGACCGGCGCCGGGGTCAACCCCAGCTTCCGGCAGACGTACACCTCGACAGCAGGATCGACGAAGGAGAAGGTCCCGACGGCGCCGGCAAGCTTCCCCGCGCTGATCGTTTCCCGCGCCCTGACCATCCGCTCCCTGTTTCTGGTCATCTCGGCGTACCACAACGCCATCTTCAGCCCGAAGGTGATCGGCTCCGCGTGGATGCCGTGGGACCTGCCGATCATCACCGTCCCCTTGTGCGCGAAGGCCTTCGCCCTGAGCACCGCGAGCAGGGCGTCCAGGTCCTCGATGATGATATCCGCGGCCTGGCGGAGGAGGAGGGCCAGGGAGGTGTCGAGGATGTCAGAGGAGGTCAGGCCGAGGTGGAGGAACCGCCCGTCCGGACCGACCTTTTCGGTGACCGAGGTGAGAAAGGCGATGACGTCGTGTTTCGTCGTCTTTTCGATCTCGTCGATCCTGTCCACGTCGAAGGCGGCCTTCTCCTTGATCGTGTTCAGCGCGTCCCGCGGTACCTCGCCCCGTTCGGCCATCGCTTCACAGGCGAGGACCTCGATTGCGAGCCACGTGCGGTATCGGTTCTCGGGGCTCCAGATGGCAGTCATTTTTTCTCGCGAGTATCTCGGGATCACGGCATCCTCCTCTGTCGGTTCCACCGTTGCACCGGCGACTGCGGGGCCTGCGGCGGGTGTGCAGGACTGTAATATGCCTGCGCAGGGTAGTCAAGGACTTTGCGCCGACGGCGCTTTGCTGCGGCGGTCCGGCCTGCCTCGCCAGCGGGCACACGGGCAAATCGGTTGACAAATCGCGACGGCAAACGTATGGGTACGGGTAAGCCGCGGAGGCGGCTGAACCGCCGCCGGGACGACACCGCCGCCCGGCGGCGGCTCGGAGCGGATGGGAGCCGTACCGCCCCGTCCTTCGCCCGTGACCGGGGTGAACAGTCGTAGGCCGCGCCTGCGGTGCGTCGCAGGCAAACAGGGGATGCCCATGTTCGACGATGTGGATTCCGGATGGGAAAAGCGGGTGGTGCCGCCCGAGGAGTTCCTCTCCCGTATCGAGCCGGGGATGAGCATATTCCTCGGTACCGGCGTGGCGGAACCGCGGACGCTCGTAAACAAACTGATGAATTCTCCGCTGGGGAACCTCACCGACCTCGAGTTGGTACAGATCGTCAGCCTGGGAGATGCCATCTCCTTCAACAATGCGGCCAACAGGAACAAATTCCGTCTCAAGACCTTCTTCTCCGGCTGGCTGGCGAGCGAGGCGATCACCTCCGGTTCGATCGACATGATCCCCTGCCGCTTCTCCCGCATCCCGAAGCTGGTCGAGTCGGGGGCGATCCGTGTGGACGTGGCGTTTGTCCAGATTACCCCCCCGGACAAGGCGGGGTATTCCAGCCTCGGCGTTGCCGTGGACGTGGCAAAGTACGCCATGGAACGGGCGTCGCTCGTCATCGGCGAGGTTAATAACCTCGTTCCGCGGACGATGGGCAACACCTTCGTGCACCGGGATGCTTTCCACTACCTCGTCCGCGCCACGGAACCGCCGATCTACTTCCCCCGCTGGCCCGCCGACGACGTCATCGACCGCGTCGCCGCCAACGTCGCCTCCGTCGTCGAAGACGGCAGCTGTATCGCCTTCTATTCCGGTTCGCTGTTCGAGGCCCTCGGCCGGCATCTGGCCCGGAAACGCAATCTTGGCATCCATACCTATTTTTTCACCGACGCCCTGATGGACCTGATCAAGTGCGGTGCGGTGACGAACCGGCGCAAACACCATTTTCGCGACAAGTCGCTCACCGCCTACGCCCAGGGGACCCCAGAGCTGATGCGGTGGCTGCACCGCAATCCGCTGATCGAATTCCAGGGGATCGATGTCGTCGCCGACCACCAGCGGATCAGCCTCAATGAACGGATGATCGCCATTCTCCCCGCCCGCAAGGTTGACCTGACGGGCGGCATCGCCCTCCATACGGGCAAGGGGAACGTGACCCCCGCCCCGGGGCAGGCACAGGATTTCTTCTCCGGCGCCGAACATGCCCGCGGCGGGAGGACGATATTCGCACTGCCGAGCAGAAACCTCAACAGGGAGTCGAACATCCTGCTCTCCGTGGCGGATTTCCCGAATCAGTTCACCAACCGCGAGTCCCTCGACCTGATCGTCACGGAATACGGCATCGCCTCGATGATCGGCCGCACCGTGCGCGAACGCGCCCAGGCGCTGATCGATGTCGCCCATCCCGACCACCGGCCGGGTCTGATCGACGCCGCGAAAAAGGCGAACATCCTGTATGCGGACCAGATGTACCTTTCCGATTCGGGCGGCCTCTACCCGGATACGATCACCCAGACGCACACCTTTTCAGGGAAGCTTCGCGTCCGATTCCGTGCCATCAAGCCGTCGGACGAAGAGGGGATGCGGAAGCTCTTCTACCGTTTTTCCGACCAGGCGGTCTACTATCGGTACTTCAGCCCGATCAAGGCGATGCCGCACAGGAAGATGCAGACCTACGTCAACGTAGACTACCGGCGGGTCATGTCGATCGTCGGAACGATCGAGCGGGTGGGAGCGGAAGAGATCATCGCGGAAGGACGGTACGTTCGGCACCAGGACAGCTCCCTGGCCGACGTTGCCTTTGTCGTCGACGAAAAATACCAGGGCCGGGGGATAGCCTCGTTTCTGTTCGGTCTGCTGATCCGGGTCGCCCGCGAGCAGGAAATCTCCGGTTTTACCGCCGATGTGATCGCCGAGAACAAGGCTATGCTCCGGGTGTTCGAAAAGGCGCCGTTCCCGATCCGCGCGGTGCTGGAGTCGGGGATCTATACGCTTACCATCCCGCTCGTGGAGTGCGATAACCGGCCGGTCCCGCAGGGTAGCTGAGGGATGGGCAGAAGTTCGCGATCGTCTCCCCCGCCCTGCACCCGGTCCGCTGACCGGGCTGTTCCCGCCTACCCAAATCCCGGTTGAATTCTCGGGTACGACATGTTAGAAGTCCCTACGTATTGCCGTCCGTCTTCAACGCCGCTCGGGGGGAGAACATGAAGATCCTGTCTCAATGGCTCGCATGCCTTTATTGTCTGGTCGTCGTTGTGCCCGCTTCGTGGGCGCTGGGTGAAAAAAGGGTGGCCGTGCTTCCCTTCACGGTCCACAGCGCGGAAAACATCGAGTACATCCGGCAGGGAATCACGGATATGCTCTCCTCCCGAATCTCCGTGAGCGATAAGATCGAGGTCGTCAACCGGGATGCCGTCCAGGCTGCCCTGAAGGAGACGGGCGCCCGGGAACTTACCCTGGTCGATGTGTACGCCCTGGGCAAGAAGCTGAACGCCGACTTCGTGGTGTGGGGAAGCATCACGAAAATCGGCAACAGCCTGAGCATCGACGGCAGATTGGTCGATGTTGCCGCGTACAAGGCCGCAGTTTCGGTCACCGCCCAGTCTCCGGGCATGGACGAGGTCATTCCGCGGATCACCGAATTCGCCCAGAAGATCGAAAACCACATCCTCGGGGTATCTCCCGCCGCAGCCGGGAAACCCTCGCGGGATACGCAGCCGCTCATCGTTTCCCGGCCGCCGCCCGACGCCTCTCCTGCACGCGAAACGGAGATCATCTCCGGGATGCGGGGTTCGAAGAAGGGGACCTTCACCTCCGCGGTGAACCCCGATTTCATCAATGCCGCGCAGCCCATGGACAGCAGGACCTTCTGGAAGAGCCAGGAATTCCCGACCGAATTCAGAGGCATGGATATCGGAGACGTCAACGGCGACGGCCTGAACGAGACGGTCGTCATCGACGTCAACAGCGTTTCCATCTACCAGAAGACCGGGAATCAGTTTCGGCTGCTTCATAAGCTGCCCGGCAAGTCATACAGCAATTTCATCGCCGTTGACGTTGCGGACATCAACCAGAACGGCGTGAAGGAGATCTTCGTTTCCAGCTATTCCGGCCGGGTCGTCGACTCCTTCGTGATCGAATTCCGCGACGGGAAGTTCGTTACGATCGCCTCCGACCTCCGCTGGTTCCTGCGGGTGATCAACGATGCCACGGGAGTCCCTCTGCTGCTGGGGCAGCGCATGGGGATCGACAGCCCCTTCGAGACCCCGATCACGGAGATCCAGTGGCGGGAAGGAGAATACCGGGAAGGGAAGCGGCAACGGATACCGGAGGGTCTGTCCCTGTACGGCCTTACCCTGGACCGGCTAGGAACCACCGGGCCCGAGAAGATCATCACCCTCAACCAGGACGATTATCTGTGCATCTACGATCAGACCGACAAGCCCCTTTCCCGGGTGGCCGTGTTCGGCGGGAGCGACGAGCTGCGGTGGAAGAGCGACGAAGTTTTCGGCGGCAGCAACATCTCCATCGACCCCCTGAGCGGAAGTTCGCGGACTATTATGGAGAATGAGCCTGAAATCGCCTACATCAACCTCCGCATCATAACCTTCGATACGAACAAGGACGGAAAGCGAGAGGTCGTCATAGTCAAGAATTCCTCTCCCGCGGGGCGCACCTTCCAGCGGATCAAACTGTTCACCTCCGCCGAGGTGTTCAACCTGGAATGGGACGGCATGGGACTGGTGGAAAATTGGCGGACGAAGAAGATCTCCGGGTACGTCGCGGACTACCAGTTCAAGGATATCGACAACGACGGGGAGAACGACATCGTTCTGGCGCTGGTCCTGTCGACGGGAATGTCGGTGAAGGGCCGGAGCGTCATCGTTTCGTACCGGTTGAAAGGCCAGCAATAGCGCAGCAGACAACAGAAAGGGTTGACAATTGTCCGCGGCTGGTATAATGAACATGCGCTGAACAACTCTCCAGGGGCTGCCGCGAACGACGCACGGCGCATGCCGGCGGTGGAACGGGAGCCCTGAAAGACGCTGGCGGTGTAGCTCAGCCGGTTAGAGCATACGGCTCATATCCGTAGTGTCCGGGGTTCAATTCCCTGCACCGCCACCAATAAACCGCAGAAGCCCGGTGTTGTGCCGGGCTTTTGTGCATCTCCCGGTGAGACAGGCATGGAGGAACGGTTCACCCCTGCCCCCTGGGCCAGCAGCGCGCATCTCCAGACGATGTTCGGCAGTCTGTCGCTGCGCACCTGGGGGAGAAACGAGATGGTCGCAGCCTCCCGGGAGGTGATCCTCGACGCGGGCGAAGGGGTGCGGCTCCTGGGCAGCCATTCCCCGCAGCAGGGACGGCGATCGAACGGCCTGATCGTCCTGCTCCACGGGTGGGAGGGCAGCATCGATTCCACCTACATGCTGTCCACGGGGCGTTTCTTCTATCGCCTGGGGTACGATGTCTTCCGTCTGAACCTGCGCGACCATGGCCGCAGTCATCAGTTGAATCCAGGGCTGTTTCACGGCGCCCTGACCGAGGAGACCTCGCGCGCGGTGCTGAACGTCTGCCGGTGGTTCTCCGCGGGGCCCCGGCATCTGGTCGGGTTTTCCCTGGGGGGAAACTTCGCCCTCCGGATCGCCCTGCGGTCGGAGGCCGCAGAGGGTTCGCTGCTGGCCGGGGTGTTCTGCATCAGCCCGCCGCTGGACCCCCATAAGGCAACTGTGGCGATCGATTCGGGGTTTGCGCCCTACCGCCGGTACTTTCTCGCCAAATGGAAGCGCTCCCTGAAAACAAAGCAGCGGCATTTCCCGGACCTGTACAACTTCGACGCCATCTTGCACCACGGAACCTGCATGGGTCTCACCGAGGCGATCATGCCCTACTACCCTCAGCTCGGCGATTACCGCTCCTACTTCCGGCAGTACACCCTGACCGGCGACGTGCTTGCGCAGTTGAAGATTCCGGCCACCATCTTCATGGCCGCGGACGACCCCGTCGTCGACGCCGACGATTTCCGAGGCCTGCCGCAAACCCCGCTACTTACCCTTTCCCTCCAGCGGTACGGAGGACACTGTGGCTTTCTCGACCCGTTTCCGCTGGGGTGCTGGTATGAGCGGCGCATCGCCCGTCTGATCCAGCCTCCCAGCCAGGCGTGAGTGCAATGGACGCCGCAGCGGCCCTCTTCTTTCGTAAGGACGAATTCCTGGCACGGGTAACCGATCGCCTCGGAGGCTACCCTTCCGATTTCCCTCAGGAGGTCTGCCGGATAGCCGCAGCGCGGCAAACGGCATCCCCACAGCGGGCAGCGGCGGTGCTGCTCCCGCTCCTGTTCCGGCCAGCGGGTGACGCGGCCAGCACCGCCCCCGGTGAATTCGTCTGCCGGCTCATCAAGCGATCCTCCTTTGTTACCCAACCAGGAGACCTGAGCTGTCCGGGAGGCATGGTTCACCCCCTTCTCGATCGGCTGCTGAGCCTGCTGGCGCTCCACGGTCCCGTACCGGTTCTCCGCGGCAGGGCGCGCCTGCACGCGCTCGAACGGGGAAGCGCCTCCCTGCGGATCACCACCCTGTTTCTGGCCACGGCGCTTCGCGAGACCTGGGAAGAGATCGGCATGACCCCCTGGCGCGTCGAGCTCCTCGGCCCGCTTCCGACGTACAGCCTGGCCCGTTTTCGCAGGACGATCTTTCCGTTAGCGGGTTTCGTCGAGGATCCCGGCCGCCCCCGTCTGAACCGTGAGGTGGAGCGCATCGTGGAAATCCCGCTGGCTAGTTTCTACCAGGAGCGGCGCATCGGCTGCCTCACTCTCTCGGTGCCGGATTCGGGCAGTGCCGGCGGTTTGCTTCCGCTACGGTACCCGTGCCTGATCCACCGGACGCCCGAGGGAGGCGAAGAGGTTCTCTGGGGAGCAACCTTCCATATCCTGACCCGGTTCCTCGCCATCGTGCTGGACTATCGGCTCCCGGACTGGATCAGCGGGCCGGTCGTTGAACGGCAGCTCCGTTCCGACTACCATGCCGAGCGTTCCCGCCGGTGAGCGGAACGGTCGGTTTTATCTTGACAGGACGTAGGCCGACCGGATAGCGTCTCGGCAAGTGCAGGGAGGGTGAACCATGGAGCGAGACAGCGACGCGCGTCAGACGACGCTCACAAAACGAGCTCTCGAAATTCCCGCGTTCATCGTCATGGACGTCCTGGAGGCGGCCCAGGAGATGGAGCGCTCGGGAGAGGACATCGTCCACCTCGAGGTGGGAGAGCCGGATTTCGACACGCCGGAATGTATCAAGGAAGGGTGTATCCGCGCCTTGCGCGCCGGGAAGACCCACTATACGCACAGTCTCGGCCTCCTCGAACTCAGAGAGGCAATCTGCGCGCACTACCAGGAGCGGTACGGCGTTACCGTTTCCCCCGATCAGGTCCTCGTCACCTCGGGCACCTCGCCGGCCATGATGAGTCTGTTCGCCACACTCCTCGAAAAAGACTCGGAAGTCATCATTTCCGATCCCCATTACGCCTGCTACCCGAACTTCATCAGGTTTTTCGAAGGCACACCGGTATGCGTACCCGTCGCAGAATGCGACGGTTTTCAGTACACGCCCGCAGCGATCCGGGAGAAGATCACCGCCCGTACGCGGGCGATCCTGATCAATTCGCCGTCCAACCCCACCGGCAACCTGCTGAGCAGCCGGCGGATGGCAGAGATCGCCGGCTTCGGGGTGCCGGTCATCTCCGACGAGATCTACCACGGCCTTGTCTACGAGGACCGGGAGCACAGCATCCTGGAATTTACCGACAATGCCTTCGTGCTGAACGGCTTTTCCAAGGCCTACGCCATGACCGGCTGGCGCCTCGGGTACCTGATCGCCCCGCGTCCCTTCATCCGGCCGCTGCAGAAGATCCAGCAGAACCTGTTCATCTCGCCCAACGCCTTCGTCCAGTGGGCCGGGGTCTCGGCGCTTCGCGAAGCCGCGGCAGACGTGGCCCGCATGCGGTCGATCTACAACGACCGCCGGGTATACATGCTCCGCCGCCTGCGGGAGCTGGGGCTGGGGATCTGCGTCGAGCCGACCGGCGCCTTCTACGTCCTGGCCAATATCCGTTCCTTCTCGTCGGACTCCTATCGCACGGCCTTCGATATCCTGAAGAAGGCGCGGGTGGGCTGCGCTCCGGGCATCGATTTCGGCGAGAATTGCGAAGGGTACCTGCGGTTCTCCTACGCCAATTCCCGGGAGAACATCGAGAAAGGGATGGATCGGCTCGCCCACTACCTGCGGGAGCTCCGGGGGGCATGAGCGCCGGGGAAACGGCTCCCGCCGGCGGATTCCGGGCGATCGTATTCGATTTCGACGGGACCCTCGCCCGGCTGACGATCGATTTTACCGCCATGCGCACCGCCGCGCAGGGTCTGATCGCGCGCTACCCCATCCCGACTGACGGGCTGATGCAGTACCATATCCTGGAGATGATCGCGGAAGCGAGGAACCGTATCGCGCAGCGCGACCCCGCTGCGGCCGCCGATTTTTTCCGGTCGGCCCACGCCCTGATCGCCGCTATCGAGATGGAGGCGGCCCTCCGGGGATCCCTCTTTGCCGGTACCGAGGAACTGCTTCTGGAGCTGGCGCGGCGCGGCATCGGGACCGGGATCGTGACGCGCAACTGCCGGGCGGCTGTCGTCACCACATTCCCCGCCATCGACCGCTACTGCCGGATCGTGCTCACCCGCGACGACACGGAGCGGATAAAACCCCATCCCGCGCACCTGCTCGCGGCCCTGCGGGCCCTGGGATCATCCGCGGCAGATGCGGCCATGGTGGGCGATCATCCCCTGGACATCCGGCTCGGGAGAGATGCCGGCAGCTTCACGGTCGGCGTTCTTACGGGCCACTCGACCCGGGAAGCGCTCGCCGCCGCCGGTGCCGATCTGGTCCTTCCCGATGCCGCCTCCCTCCTGAACGCCATCCCCTGACAACCGCGCCGGCTCGGGGCCGGAAAGCAGCATTCTCTTCTTGACAGCAAAAGGGCAAAGTGGTTAATAGAGCTGAGCTATGAGTGCGATTCTCCCTGCGTCCGGAGCGCGTGCTGAGGGTTCCCTGATGGGTTTTCATGACAAGATGAGACCGCTGGATGAGTGGAAAAGGCTGTATCCGGAAAAGTTCGTCGAAGAGAGCGTCGTGTTCAGCCACATCCGCCGCGGGGACCACATCTTCGTCGCTTCGGGCTGCGGGGAGCCCCAGTACCTCGTCTCCTCGATGGTCGACTATGTGGAGTCCCACCCGAAGGCGTTTTTTGACACGGAGATCATTCACGTCTACTCCCTAGGCATCGCCCCCTACACCGACCCGAAATTCAAACGCAACTTCCGCCACAATTCATTCTTCGTCGGCAACAACACGCGCGGCCCGGTCAACCAGGGGCTGGCCGACTACACCCCGGTCTCGCTTTCCGATGTGCCCGCCCTGATTAAGAGCGGTTCGGTACGCATCGATGTGGCCCTCGTCCAGACATCGCCTCCCGACGAACACGGATACCTCAGTCTGGGCATAAGCGTCGATATGGTGAAGACGGCCACGGACAAGGCCGCCATGATCATCGCCCAGGTGAACTCGCACATGCCCCGCGTGCACGGCGACGGGTTTCTCCACATCAAGGATGTGGACTTCATCGTCCCCCACGACGAACCCCTCCTGGAGCTGGCGCCGATCCCCCTTACCGAGACGACGCAGCGGATCGGCAGCTACGTGGCCCGGCTCGTGCAAGACGGCGACACCATCCAGGTGGGGTACGGCGGGCTGCCGAACGCGGTCATGACAAACCTTTACGGGAAGAAGCATCTGGGCATCCATACGGAACTGCTGAGCGATGGCCTCGTGGACCTGATCAAGGCCGGCGTCATCGACAATTCCCAGAAGAAGCTCAACCCCGGCAAGACCGTGGCGGCCTTCTGTATGGGGACGAAGAAGACCTACGAATTCCTCGACGACAACCCGTCGATCCTCTTTCGGTCGATCGACTACACCAACAACCCCCTGAACATCGCCCAGCAGCTGAACATGGTGGCCATCAACAGCACGCTGGAAATCGACCTGACCGGCCAGGCCACCTCCGATTCCATCGGCAGCCAGTTCTACAGCGGCATCGGCGGCCATCACGATTTCATGCGTGGCGCTCTGCTGTCGAAGGGGGGCAGGACGATCCTCGCGATCAAGTCAACGGCAAAGAACGAAACCGTTTCCCGCATCGTCCCGGCACTGAAGGAAGCGGCCGGGATCACCCTCAACCGGGGCGACGCGCGGTACATCGTGACCGAATACGGCATCGCCTATCTCCACGGGAAAAACGTCCGGGAACGGGCGATGGCGCTGATCTCCATCGCCCATCCGAAGTTTCGCCCCTGGTTGATCGAAGAGGCTAAGAAACGGGGGATCATCTACCGCGATCAGGCGTTCATCCCGGGGAAACGGGGCGAGTATCCGGAAGACCTGGAGACCCACCGGACGACGAAGACCGGTCTGCAAGTATTCCTGCGGCCGGTAAAGATCAGCGACGAGCCGCTGATCAAGGAGTTCTTCTATTCGCTGTCCGACCGGAGCCTCAACCGCCGGTTCCTTTCGAAGCGCAAGGACATGCCGCACGAGCGTCTGCAGGACTTCGTGATCATCGATTACACGCGGGAGGTCGTGATCCTGGCCATCATCGGGTCCGCCGAACAGGAAACGATCGTCGGCATCGGGCAGTACGGAATCGACGAGTCGTCGCACACCGCCGAGGTGGCCTTCGCCATCTGCGACGACCATCACAATCGCGGAATCGGCACGGAAATGCTGTCGTACCTGACCTACCTCGCAAAGCGCGAGGGGCTCCTGGGTTTCACCGCCGAGGTGTTGATCGACAACAAGCCGATGCTGCACGTGTTCGAAAAGGGCGGGTTTGATATCAAGAAGAAGAGCGATGCCGGCGTGTACGATATGAAGATGGCCTTCATCGGGGAGGAAAGATAGATGGAGACGTTCGTGGTAACATCGATGCGTCCGAGCGCGGGCAAGACAAGCATCATCATCGGCATCGCCCGGGCCCTGGAGAAGAAGATCGGGTATCTCAAGCCTTTCGGAGAGCGGTTTTTGTACCGCAAGAAGCGGATGTGGGACTACGACGCGGCGCTGATCACGAATATCTTCGGCCTGGAAGAAAACCCCGAGGACATGAGCATCGGGTTCCACCACGCGAAGCTGTTTTACATGCTCGACGAAGCGACGACCGGGGACAAGATCCGCGAGCTGCGATCCGAGGCGGGCCGGGGAAAGGACCTGTTCTTCGTGGAGTGCGGCAAGGATATCTCCTACGGCGCCTCAGTCCATCTGGACGCGGTTTCACTGGCGGGCAAGCTCGACGCACCGCTGATCGTCGTCGCGAGCGGCGACGATGACGTAATCGTCGACGATCTCTTCTTTCTCAAGCAGTACGTAAACCTGCGGGGGGTAAGCCTGCGGGGGGTGATCATCAACAAGGTCGCCAACCGGGAGGACTTCTGCGATACCCGCCTGCCACGGATTACCGCACAGGGCATTGCCGTGCTCGGCGTCATTCCCTATGCCGAGGAGCTTCCCCTGTTCTCCGTCGGGTACCTGGTCGACCGCCTGTTCGCCAAGGTCATCACCTGCGAGGAGAACCTCGGCCGCACCGTCAAACAGACCTTCATCGCCTCGATGTCGGTGGACGACGCCCTGAAGAAGCCCCTCTTCCGGGACAAGCAGAAGGCGGTCATCACCGGCGGGGACCGGAGCGATATGATCGCCGCCGTCCTGGAAACCGAACCTGCGGCTATCATCCTGACCAACGGCATCCTCCCCCCGGCGGACCTGCTCGCGCAGGCCGTAAACCGCGGGATACCGCTGCTGCTGGTGGCCGCGGACCTGTACGAGACCGCCAAGCAAGTTGAATCTCTGGAATCGCTCCCCACCAAGGACGACGCCGAGAAGATCGACATGGTCACCGGGATGGTTCGCTGCCATGTGGATCTTGCCGCCTTTTCCCCGGCTGCGTGTACAGAATGAACCCAGACGTATTCAGGGAGTATGACGTCCGGGGGGTCGTGGACAGCGACCTCGACCCGGATTTTGCGTACCTGCTCGGCAGGGCGATCGGCACCTATGCCGGCCGCGCCGGCGTTCGGCAGATGACCCTGGGCAGGGACTGCCGCCTCAGTTCAGAATCCTACCAGCAAGCGGTAGGGCGGGGCATTGCGGCGACGGGAATCGACGTGACGGACATCGGCATGTGCGCCACCCCGATGCTCTATTTTTCGATCCGCCACCGGGAGGCCGGCGGTGGTGTCATGGTCACCGGCAGCCATAACCCTCCGGATTTCAACGGATTCAAAATCTGCATCGGACCCGACACGATCTACGGCGACCAAATCCAAGAGCTGCGGCGGATCACCGAAAGCGGATCATTCACGGCCGGCAGCGGAACATGCACCCGGGTCGATATCACCGCCGCGTATACGGACTACCTGTACGCAAACGTCCGGATCAACCCGGGGCTGAGGGTTGTCCTCGACGGCGGAAACGGCGTGGGCGGGTTTTTCGCCCTGCCGCTGCTGAAACGGTACGGCTGCGCGGTCAGGGAAATCTATTGCGATCCCGACGGCCGGTTTCCCCACCATTTTCCCGACCCGACCGTGCCCGAAAATCTCCGGGAATTGACACGCTTGGTAGTCGAGGGCCGCGCGGACGCGGGAATCGCCTTTGACGGGGACGCCGACCGCATCGGCGTGATCACCGACCGCGGCGAGGTCCTCTGGGGGGATGAGCTGCTGCTGCTTTTTTCCCGGTTCATCCTGCGGCAGAGCCCCGGAGCCGCCGTCATCGGCGAGGTGAAGTGCTCGCAGAAGCTGTACGACGACATCGCCATTCACGGCGGCAGGCCGATCATGTGGAAGGCCGGCCATTCGCTGATCAAGGGGAAGATGAAGCAGGAAAAGGCGCTGCTCGCCGGGGAGATGAGCGGGCATATCTTCTTCGCTGACCGCTACTTCGGGTACGACGACGCCATCTATGCGGCGCTCCGCCTGCTCGAAATCCTCTCCGCAACGGGCGAGCGGCTGAGCGAGCTGCTGGCCGATGTCCCCCGGACCTTCACGACCCCGGAGATACGCGTGCCCTGCGATGACCGGACGAAGTTTCGCGTCGTAGATTCGGTGCGCGAGCACTTCCTCCGCACCCACGGCAGCGGACTCATCACCATCGACGGCGTACGTATTCCCTTTGCCAACGGCTGGGCCCTGCTGCGGGCCTCCAATACGCAACCGGTTCTTGTCCTTCGCTTCGAAGCGGCCGATCAAGAGGGTCTTGCCGCCATCCGGAGCACCGTGGAAGCGGTAGTGACCGACGCACTGAGGTCATGTGAATGAGAGGGCACCATGGCGAACAGATTGGAAAAACGAGCCTTTCACCGTCTCCGCGTTCCGATCGACGTCACCGCTGAGATCGCATCGGTTGCCGGGATCCCCGCCGACCATCCGTTGCGCATGCAGAGCCGCAATATCTCGAAAAGCGGTATCGGCCTCGAAACCACCACCCTGGAGATCGACGGCGAGAACCTCCTGTCCGGCCCTCCCTTTGCGCGGGAAAACCGTCTGTTGTTGAACATCGCGCTCGGCCCCGGCGAGCCGCCGCTCGTGGCCGTCGGCGAGGTGCGCTGGTATGACGTAATGCACGGCGAATCCACGGGCATGTACCAGATCGGGATAGAGTTCCTGGAGATCAGGGGGGACGGGAGGGACCGGCTTGCCGGGTTTCTCAAATGCCACCGGTCCGGCGAGGGATTTTTCCGCAGGATGATCAATCGACTCTTCCCTTCCGGGGCTGCGGTAAACGATTAAAGCTGCGAACCCCGGGCGGGACAGGGCACGGGAACCATGCCGGGAACCGACATCACCGTGCCGCCCTGTCCACCGCCCCCTCTCCCGTAAGCCGTTTCATCTCCGCGCAGATCGCGGCCGCGCTCTGCGGCCTAACCAGCCGTGCGATCTCTTTGCCGCACTTCAGAAACACCAGCGTCGGCCAGAGCTTTACGCCGAAGGAGCGCCCCAACGGCCGTCCGCGGCCGTCTTCCACCTTGAGGTGGCAGAGCTGCGGGTACTGCGCGAATGCCTCGGCGATCAGGGGCTGCGCAGCCTGACAGTGACCGCACCAGCCCGTACCGAACTCCAGCACCGTGGGCGCCTCCAAGGCATCGATTTCGGCGCGCGCCGGTTCCTTGGTGACGTAGGAATTGCTCAGAGCCATGAACCACCTCCGATTGCCGGGGACGAGGGATATGGTCGGGGCGGCAGGATTTGAACCTGCGACATCCTGCTCCCAAAGCAGGCGCGCTACCGGGCTGCGCTACGCCCCGTCCTGGCTATTGCCGTGCAGAATCCGGCGTTTCAATTTTTCCAGTGCCTGGGCCCGATGGCTGAGGCGGTTCTTTTCCTCTGCCGGAAGCTGCGCCACCGTGAGACCGCGGTCGGGAAGAAGAAAAACAGGATCGTAGCCGAACCCCCCCTCCCCTGCCGGCTCCTCGGCAATCTGCCCGGTCCAGCGGCCCGCGAAGGATTCGCAGCTCCCATCGGGCCTACAGAGCACGAGCACGGTGCTGAAGGCCGCACGCCGTTCAGCAGGGGGAACGCCCCGCAGGTCCGCGAGGAGTTTGGCGATGTTGCGCGCATCGTCGGCATCGGCGCCGGCGTACCGGGCGGAGTAGATGCCGGGCGCCCCTCCGAGCGCGTCTACCTCGAGCCCAGAATCATCGGCAAGGGCGGTCTCGCCGGTCAGCTCCGCGGCGGTCTTTGCCTTCCGGAAGGCGTTTTCATAGAATGAATCGCCGTCCTCGGCGATCTCCGGGAGCTGCGGATAGTCGGCGAGCGACAGGATTTCCACCCCGGTATCCGCCATCATCGCCCGGACCTCCCGGACCTTGCCGTTGTTGCGCGAGGCAAAGAGGATCCTATTCAGATGTCCCCCCCGAGGAGCTCCCGCTGCCGGGCCGTGAGCTCTGCGATCCCGCGCGTCGCCAGGTCGGTCAGCGCCAGGAGCCGCTCCCGGTCGAAGGGCTGCGACTCGGCAGTGCCCTGCACCTCGATGAACATCCCCGTCCCGGTCATCACGAAATTCATGTCCACCTCGGCGTGCGAGTCCTCGGCGTAGTCCAAGTCGAGCAGGAGCCGGCCGTCGACCACGCCGACGCTGACCGCCGAAACCGTGTCGCGCACCGGCATCGTCTGCACCACCCCGCGTTCCCTGAGCCGCCGGCACAGATCGACGAGGGCGACGCAGGCGCCGGTAATGGCGGCGGTCCGCGTGCCGCCGTCGGCCTGGATCACGTCGCAGTCCACGGTGATCGTCCGCTCCCCGAAGGCGGTAAGGTCGGTGACGGCGCGCAGCGACCGGCCGATCAGGCGCTGGATCTCATGGGTCCGCCCGCCCACCTTGCCTGCGGTAGATTCACGGGGAGACCGCGTCTGCGTCGACGCGGGCAGCATGGCGTATTCCGCAGTCAGCCACCCCCGACCCGAGTTCCGGAGAAAGGGAGGAATCCGCTCCTCGATCGTGGCCGCGCAGATCACCCGTGTCTGCCCCATCTCCACCAGGACCGACCCCCCCGCAAAGCGGAGAAAATCGCGGCTGATCCGAAAGTCGCGCAGGCAATTCCACTCCCGCCCACCGGCACGCGTCATCTGCTCCCCCTTTACGGTGCACCCCGGAAATACTCCCGGATCCCCTTCACCAGCGCCCGGGCCACGGCCCGCTGCGTCGCCTCACCCGTCAACCGCTCCCGCTCCTGCTGGTTGGTGGCAAAACCGATCTCCACGACCAGCCCAGGAATGCTGAGCCCCGACAGGAGCGCATTCGGCGCCTCCCGCAGCCCACGTCCCTTGCGAGGGAAGACCGTTTCGAGGGCGGACTGGATCTGCTGGGCGAGCCGGACCGAGTCGTTGAGGGAGCGGTTCTTGGCCATATCCTTCAGAACAGGCGACGATCCCCCTTCGCGCGACCCCTCCGGAGCGAACCCCGGGAAATAGACCTCATAGCCGTTCGCCTGCTTGCCGAACCCGGCGTTTATGTGCAGGCTGATCACGCATTCGGGCCGGGGATCGCCGGCCGCCTTGATCCGTTCGTCTGTCGTCAGGGCGCGGTCGGCATTCCTGGTCAGACGGACCTGGAGGTCCTCGGCCTTCTGCGCCTCCTCCTGCATCAGCAGGGCGATCCGCAGGGTAAGGTCCTTCTCGCGGAGTTTGTCCGCAACCACCCCCGAATCATCGCCGCCGTGCGCCGGATCGACCAGGACCGTATGCCGCCGCGGCTGGCCGGCATCGGCCGCTGCGGGGATAAGGAAGGCAGCCAGAACGAGCATGCCCGCGACCAACCGAATGAACGTCCGTCTCTCCATGCACTGTACCGTTTCCTTTCGGGTCGACTCGGTAACGAAGATCGTGCTTCATACAGCAAACATCCGCCCGGTGTCAATCAGCGATTATCCCGGTCCCGGGCATTCTGCCGGTCGCTTGCCGTCGACGACCGCGTTCCGGCAGCTCTGCTGCCGAAGAAAACCAGGCGACCCCGCTTCAGGATCGCCAGCGCCTCTGCACCGACACGACCCCGCGAACCTTTCTGACTGCCGCCACGATCCGGTTGAACTGTTCGAGGTCGGTGACGTTGATCGTGAAATCGCAGGTGGCCTTGCCGTCGCCGGTATCGGTCTCCGCATGGCTGATATTCACGTCCATCAGGGCGATGGCAGCGCTGATGTCGGCGAGTATCCCCTTCTTGTCGTTGCAGATCACCCGCATCTGGACCGCATAATCGCGCTTTTCCCGGACATCCCAATGGACATCCACCAGCCGTTCGGGGTCCATGTCGCGGACGTGGGGACACACAGCCGTATGCACGACGACGCCGCGGCCGCGGGAGATGTACCCGACGATCTCGTCGCCGGGGATGGGGTCGCAGCATTTTGCATACCGGACCATGATGTCGTCGATCCCGGTCAGTGAGACTCCGACGTGCGACTCCCCGGCGCCCTTCTTCGGCTTCTTATCGACATCCTCTTCCTTCCGGACCTCCTCCTCGGGGAGGAACTTATGGACGACGTGCTTCGGCGATATCCGTCCATAGCCTACCAGCGCCGTCAGGTCATCGAGGGATTCGCAGTGACATTCGGCCAGGATGCCTTCCATCTCCTTTGTCCGGGCTAACTTGCCGAAGTTCAGATGGTGCTTGCGGAACTCCTTGTCCAACAGGTCCCGGCCGAGGGTGATGCTCTTCTTGCGTTCCTCCGTCTTGACGAAGTTGCGGATCTTGGCGATCGCCCGCGAGGTGACGACGTACTTCAGCCAGTCCTTGCTGGGATGGTGTCCCGCCTGGGTGATGATCTCGACGGTGTCGCCGTTCTTGAGCTGGTATTTCAACGGAACGATGGTCCGGTTCACCTTGGCGCCGATGCACTGGTTCCCGATATCCGTGTGGATGCTGTAGGCAAAATCGATCGGCGTGGCCCCCTTCGGAAAGGACCGCACGTCTCCGTTCGGGGTAAAGACGTACACCTCATCGGGGAACAGCGCCACTTTCAAGTTGGACATGAACTCGCGCGGGTTCTCGATCTCCTGCTGCGCGTCGAGCAGGTCCCGCAGTTTCTTGATCTGATCGTCCTCGTCGGTGGAGAAGGTCCTCCCCTCTTTGTACCGCCAATGCGAGGCGATTCCCTCTTCCGCCCATTCGTGCATCGCCCGGGTCCGGATCTGGATTTCGACCCGCTCGCCGTAGGGGCCGATCACGGTCGTATGGAGGGACTGGTAGTGGTTCGCCTTCGGAATGGCGATGTAATCCTTGAATCGCCCCGGCACCGGTTTCCAGAGCGCGTGCACCACGCTCAGCGCCTCGTAGCAGTCCTTCTCCTTGTCCGACTCGAGGATCACCCGAAAGGCCATCAGGTCGTACACCTCGTCGAAATTGATCCTCTGCTCCCGCATCTTCTTGTAGATGCTGTAGAAATGCTTGGCCCTGCCTTCGACCTCCACCGCGATGCCGATCCGGTCCATCTCCCGGTGGATGATCCCGCGCACCTCCTCGGCGTACTCGTCCCGCTTGGCCTTTTTTTTCACCACGCGCCGGGCAAGGTCGTTGTACGCCTCGGTATCCAGGTACCGGAAGGAGAGGTCCTCGAGTTCGGTCTTCATCGAGTTGATTCCCAGGCGGTTGGCAAGCGGCGCGTACAGCTCCAGGGTCTCCTTCGAGATGTACATCTGCCTTTCCGGGGTCTGGTACTCCAGGGTCCGCATGTTATGGACGCGGTCCGCCAGGCGAACGAGGAGAATCCGGATATCCGACGACATGGCTAGGATCATCTTCCGGAAATTCTCCGCCTGGCGTTCTTCCTGGTTTCCCAGGGTGATCTTGCTGATCTTGGTCAGGCCGTCGACGAGGAAGGCCACCTCCTTCCCGAAGGCCTTCTCGATCTGCTCGATCGTGGTGAGGGTGTCTTCCACGGTGTCGTGGAGCAGGCCGGTTACGAGGGTGGCCGCGTCGAGCTTCATGTCGGCCAGGATGCCGCACACCTCCATGGGATGGGTCAGGTAGGGCTCGCCGGAGAGGCGGACCTGTCCCTGATGGACGGAGGCGGAAAAGATGTACGCCTTCTCGATCATCTCCAGGTCGGACGCGGGCAGATAGGTCTGCGCCTTATCCAGGATGTCGTTGATGCGCAACATGGATCCTACAACCCTTCGCGGACCCTTGCCAAGATGAACGTTCCTGCCTCGTCGACCGGCAGGGTCACCACCTCGCCCGACCGTCTAATCTTGATTTCCACGTTTCCCTCGGCCAGTCTCTTCGGGCCGACGGTGATCCGGAAGGGGATGCCCAGCAGGTCGGCGTCTTTGAATTTCACCCCCGCGCGCTCATCGCGGTCGTCGAGGATGACGTCGAGACCTTGCCCTTCCAGGAAACGGTAAATCCGTTCCGCCGCCTCGGCCAGGGCCGGTTCATTGACATTGACCGGGGTGACGATCGCCTGATAGGGGGCGAGCGGCAACGGCCAGACGATCCCGTCCGCGTCGTGGTTCTGCTCGATGGCCGCGGCGACGGTCCTGCCGATTCCGATCCCGTAGCACCCCATGATCATGGTCTGCTCCCGGCCGTTGCGGTCGAGGTAGCTTGCCTGCATGGCTTTGCTGTATTTCGTTCCCAGTTTGAAGACGTGCCCCACCTCGATGCCGCGGGCGATGCGGATCCTCTGGCCGCAGCGCGGACAGGGGTCGCTCTCCCGGATCACCCGCAGGTCGGCGAACTCCGTCACCGTGAAATCGCGCCCCGGGGCCACGTTGACGAGGTGATAGTCTTCGCGATTCGCCCCCATAACCCAATTGGCGGCCCCGCGGAGGGAATAATCGGCGACGACGCGCGCCTTGATGCCGACGGCGCCGGCGAATCCGCGGGGCGAGCCCGTAACGGCCCGGATCACCGCTTCGTCCGCAAGCTCCAGGAGGTCGCATCCCAGCAGGTTCTTCACCTTCGCCTCGTTGACCTCGTGGTCCCCACGGACCAACACGGCCACGGGTACGCCGTCGGCGGTAAAGATCAGTGTTTTGACCACCGCCGACGGCGACACCTCCAGAAAGGCGCATACCGCGTCGATGGTTTTTGCGCCGGGGGTGTGGACCTCGCGCAGCGGCAGCGGCTCCCCCTCCCCCGCACTCTCGCCGGGTCTTGCAACCTCGGCTTTCTCGAGGTTCGCCGCATACCGGCAGTCGCCGCAGAAGGCGATCGCATCCTCCCCGGAGTCCGCCATCACCATGAACTCGTGCGAGAAGCTTCCCCCGATGCTTCCCGAATCCGCCTCCACCGGGCGAAAATCGAGGCCGCACCGCGTGAAGATCCGTTGGTACGCCTCAAACATCCTCCGGTAGCTGTTTTCAGCCCCCTCCTCATCGGCATCGAAGCTGTAGGCATCCTTCATCCCGAACTCCCGGCAGCGCATCACCCCGAACCGGGGGCGGATCTCGTCGCGGAATTTCGTCTGGATCTGGTAGAGGTTACGGGGCAGCTGCCGGTACGTCTTGAGTTCGTTGCGGACCAGGTCGGTGATCACCTCCTCGTGTGTAGGACCAAGGCAGAATTCGCGGTCGTGGCGGTCGCGGAACCTGAGCAGCTCCTTTCCGTAATGCACCCAGCGGCCCGACTCCTGCCACAGTTCGGCAGGCTGGACCATCGGCAGGAACACCTCCTGGGCGCCGGCCCGGTTCATCTCCTCGCGGACGATCTGCTCGACCCTCCGGATCGCGCGTAGGCCGAAGGGGAGATAGGAATAGATCCCGCCCGCCAGTTTACGGATCATACCTGCCCGGATCATCAGCTGGTGGCTGATCAGTTCCGCATCGGAAGGCACCTCCCGCGCGGTGGGCAGGAACATCTCGGAATAACGCATGTATCCTCCTTGGTATCGGTGAACGGCGGCAGGGCCGTTCGGTTTGAATCCGCCGGCAGCGGCGCTGCACGGCATGCCGCGGCGCCGGTCCGGCCGGTTCGACGTTCCCGGCGATCGATCTTGCCCGCGTCGGAGCACGACGTATTTCGCTTCACCGGTCGTCGGGGCTGTGTTCTTCGCACATCGCCGCAATCTCCGCCAGCAGCACGGGGAGGAATTCCTCCTCGGCCACCTTTCTGACGATCTTCCCTTTTTTGAACAGCATCCCCATGCCCCTTCCCCCGGCGATGCCGATATCCGCCTCGGCCGCCTCTCCCGGGCCGTTGACGACGCAGCCCATCAGCGCGATCTTGAGATGTCGCTTCATCCCGCCCAGGGCCGATTCCACCTGTCCGGCCAATCCTGCCAGGTCGATTTCGCAACGTCCGCAGGTCGGGCAGGAGATGATGTCCGGGCCGACCTGCCGCAGGTTGAGCGCCCGCAGGATTCCGTATGCCACGCCGATTTCCTGCACGGGAGGGCCCGTCACGGAGACCCGGATCGTATCGCCGATCCCGTCGTACAGGAGGGTCCCGATCCCGATCGCGGACTTTATGGCGGCCTGGACGAGGGTGCCCGCTTCGGTCACCCCGAGGTGGAGGGGATAGTCCGTCTTCCCGGAGATCAGCCGGTACGCCTCGATCGTCGTCGCCACGTCGGACGATTTGAGGGAGAGCTTCAGGGCCTCGAACCCCATGTCTTCCAGGAGACGAATTGTCTTGAGGCCGCTCTCCACGAGCGCGGCTGCGGTCGGCCCCCCGTGGCGAACGGCGATCTCCTTCTCCAGGGATCCGGCGTTGATGCCGATCCGGATCACGCGGCCGCTGGCCCTGGCCAGCGTCACGATTTCCCTGATCCCCTCGGTCGGGATGTTTCCGGGATTTATCCGGATGCCGTCGGCGCCGTTGCGCATGGCCAGCAGGGCAAGCCGGTGCTGGAAATGGATATCGGCGATCAGGGGAATCCTGATCCGGTCCCTGATCTGGCGGATTGCCGCCGCCGCCGCTTCATCGGGGACCGCCACGCGCACGATTTCGCACCCCGCCTCGCTGAGCGCACCGATCTGCGCAACGGTCGCCTCCACGTCGCGGGTATCGGTGGAAGTCATCGACTGGACAACGACGGGTGCACCGCCGCCGATCTGCACCCCACCCACAAAGACGGGGCGGGTCATTTTTCTGCCTATGGCCGGCTCCAAACAGTTACCCTTTCTCTGCGGGTGCTGCGCTGCGGATTAAACGGCACCGTAGGGTTGAACACGCGGGGTATCGCGACATGCTTGATGTATAACATGAAGGGAGCGGGGCGATCAACGGCTAATTTCCCGGCTGGTGCGCGCGGGCGAACGGTACGGGCGCACTCCTGCGGCGCCGTGACCGCGCGGGGGACGCTGTTCGCTAAGGGCCCGTTGCCCGGCGCTACCGCCCGCGCCAGCAGTACAGGCAGAGCTGCTCTTCGGGCAGGCCGATGGCGGCGATCATCTCGGCGATCGGCAGGTAGGTGAGCGATGTCACCCCCAGGTCGCGGCGGATCCATTCGACCATCGCGGCGTACTTCCGCGAATGGTGGTCGAGATATTCCTCCCCGTTGCCCCGGTCTCCCCCCTCCAGATCCCGGATCGCCCGGTGAGCCGCCAGCTCGGAGACGGTCCTGGTAGACGAGGCAAACCGGCAGGGGAACATCAGCGGCGGGCAGGCAGGGCGGATATGGATTTCCCTCGCCCCGTTGTCCCAGAGTTTCCGGATCGTGAAATTCTTCAGCTGGGTCCCGCGGACGATGGAATCCTCGCATATCACCATGCGGTTGCCCTTGATCACGTCCCTGACGGCGCTGAGCTTCATCGTTGCCACCAGGTCCCGGATGTCCTGGGACGGCGGCGTGTAACTCCTGCCGTAGCCCGGCGTGTACTTGACCAGCGGCCTGCGGAACGGCAGTCCCGATTCCATGGCGTAGCCGATCGCATGGCCGACTCCCGAGTCGGGCACGCCGGTGACGAAATCCGCCTCCACGTCGTCGCCCCTGGCCATGGCCTGCCCGCACCGTTCGCGTGCGTTCTCCACACTGACACCTTCGTACGCCGATGCGGGATAGCCGGTATAGATCCAGAGAAAGGCGCAGACCTGTTTATCGGGACCCGGCGGCTGTTCGTCATGGATCCCCGCGGCGTCGAGACGGACGATTTCCGCCGGGCCGAGGGAGCGCACCTGTTCGTATCCGAGGTTGAGGAAGGCTGAGGACTCTGTAGCTACTGCATGTCCGGCCGGACTGTCGCTCCTGGCGCTCTGACGGCCGATCACCAGCGGGAATCGTCCATACCGGTCGCGGGCGGCGTACAATCCGTTCTCCGTCATCAGCAGCAGACAGACCGATCCCTCGATTGATTGCTGCACCCGTACGATCCCGTCAACAATGCTCGCGCTGCGGTTGATCAGCTGGGCCACAAGCTCGACACTGTTTACCCCTCCATCGGCCATCTCGTTGAAGGAGGCGCCGTCGCTGAGGAGTTTTCCCGCCAGCTCGTCTTTGTTGGTGATTAGCCCGGTGGCGGCCAGTGCGTAGGTCCCGAATTTGGAGCGGATGAGGAGCGGCTGGGGGGATTCGTCGTCGATGGCGCCGATTCCCCGGGTGCCGTTCATCGTCTGGTAGTCGTCGACGAACCGCGACTTGAACTGCGCCTGACTGATGCGGTGGATTGTATTGGAGAACCCACCCGGGCCGAATACCGCCAGCCCGGCGTTCTCCGTCCCAAGGTGGGAGTGGTAATCCACGCCGTAAAAAAGGGTCTTTGCGCAATTTCCGCTGGCGACGACACCGAACAGTCCGCCCATACATCCACTCCTCAGAAAGTCGTACCGGGGGAACGCCATTCGGCACCGCTCCCCCGTCTGTTCAGCCGGCGGTCCGTCTACCCGCCACCTTCGGCGAGCTCAGCGCAGCTTCAACAGCGCTTCGCCGATCCGGTCGGTCCCCCGTTCGATCTGTTCCATCGACGTGGCATAGGAGAGCCGGATGTGCTCGTCGTGGCCAAAATCCCCGCCCGGAACGAGGGCCACGTTCGATTCGTCCAGCAGATACGTCGCCATCTCCGCCGAATTGGTGATGGTCTTGCCGGCGAACGAACGCCCGTAGTAGGCCGCCACGTTCGGGAACACGTAGAAGGCCCCCTGGGGGTTCAGGCAGCTCACCCCCGGGATGGCGTTGAGCTTCCGGACGATCACGTCGCGCCGCCGCTGGAACTCCGTGCGCATCATCTCCACGCTCTCCTGCGGCCCGTTGAGCGCCTCGACCGCCGCCTTCTGGGCGATGGAGGTAGGGTTGGAGGTGTTCTGGCTCTGATATTTCGTTATCGCCGCGACGACCTCCTCGGCCCCGGCGGCGTACCCGATCCGCCACCCCGTCATCGAGTAGGTCTTGGACACCCCGTTGACGACCACCGAGAGCTGCTTCAGCTCATCGCTCAGTTGGGCGAGCGTATAAAAGGGCAGGCCGTCGTAGATGATCTTCTCGTAGATGTCGTCGGAGACGACCATGATCTTATTGCGCACGATGACTTCGGCGAGCGCCTGAAGCTCCTGCAGGGTGTAGGTGACCCCTGCCGGGTTTGAGGGCGAGCTGATGATAATCGCCCGGGTCCGCGGCGTGATCGCCGCTTCGAGCTGCGCCGGCTGCAGCTTGAAGTTGTCCCGGACATCGGTCGTGATCACCACCGGTTGCGCGCCGCTGAGGTAGACGATGTCGGTGTAGGAGACCCAGTACGGCGAAGGGATCAGGACCTCGTCGCCCTGCTCGAACAGAACCTGAGCGATGTTGAACAGCGAGTGTTTCGCCCCGCAGGAGATGACGATTTCCGCCCGCTTGTAGGTGAGCCCGTTGTCCCGCTTGAGCTTGGCGCTCACCGCATCCTTCAGCTCGTCGATCCCGCCGACGGGCGTGTATTTCGTGAACCCCGCCGCGAGCGCCCGGACGGCGGCGTCCTTGATGTTTTGCGGCGTGTCGAAATCGGGCTCCCCGGCGCCGAACCCGATGATGTCGCGTCCGGCTGCCTTGAGTGCGTTTGCCTTTGCCTGGATGGTCAGGGTCGGCGACGGCTTGATGAGTGATACACGTGCGGCGAATTTCATGATCGTTCCCTCGGTATGGCGAATTTTTCGGTCAGTCTGAGATTGACGATATCCGGCACCAGCCCTTTGACGGAACCGCCGAGGCTTGCCGCCTCCTTGATGATCGTCGAGCTGGTGTAAAACCATTTGTACCCGGTCATCAGAAAGACGGTCTCGACCTCGCGGCTCAACCGTCGATTGATCAAGGCCAGCTGAAATTCATACTCGAAATCGGACAGCGCGCGCAGGCCCCGGAGGATGACATTTGCCCCGGACTCTTTGACGAAATCGACGAGCAGGCCGTCGGAGCAGTCGACACGCACATTCTTGCAGTCCTTGATTACGTCTTCGATCATCCTCCGGCGTTCTTCCACCGTAAAGAGCGTCTTCTTGTTCTGGTTGTAGGCGATCAGAATGATCAGCTCATCGAACATCCTGAGGCCGCGTTTGATGATGTCCACGTGGCCATTGGTAATCGGGTCGAACGACCCGGGGTATACCGCAGTTTTCTTCATGGGCAGCGTCCCTCTGTGCTATCTCGTGAGGAAAGAGAGCATCGTATCGCCATACCTTCGTTGATCCGTTACCGCCAGAGTCTTCGACGTCTGCCGATAGGCCCCTTCCACCGGTTCCCGAATCGAGTGTTGCAGGACGACGATACCGTCGACGGCCAGGAGCTTTCCCCCCTCCAGCCAGCGCAGACATTCGCCGACCAGCCCCTCTTCGTAGGGCGGGTCGGCGAACAGCACGTCGAACCGCAGCTGCCGCAGCTGGAGCTCGCCGATCCCGCGCCGGGCATCGGCGGTCAGCACCTCCGCCCTGCCCTCCATCCCGAGCGCGCTGAGATTGGCCCGGAGGGCCGCGCTGACCCGGCGGTCCTGTTCCACGAACACCGCCGAGGCCGCTCCTCTGCTGATCGCCTCGATACCCACATTTCCCGACCCGGCGAAAAGGTCCAGGAATGAACATCCCGCAAGCGGGCGCAGGATCGCGAACAGCGACTCCTTCACCCGATCGGCAGTGGGCCGGATGGGGCATCCCCGCGGAATGCGGATCAGCCTCCCCCTGGCCTCACCCCCGACGATTCTCATAGGTAGCCGTTGATCAGATGCTCCGCGATCTGAACGGCGTTCAGCGCCGCGCCTTTGCGGATGTTGTCCGCCACGATCCACATGTTGATGCCGTTCGGGATCGATTCATCCTCCCTGATCCGGCCAACCAGGGTATCGTCCCCTCCGGCGGCGTCGATCGCCAGCGGATACACCTTCTCCCGGGGGCTGTCGACGACCTTCACCCCCGGCGCCGTTGCCAGCAGGCTTCGCACCTCGTCGGCGGTTATCTTCTTTTCCGTTTCGATGTTGACCGACTCGGAATGGGCGTAAAACACGGGAACGCGCACAGTCGTCGCCGTGACGGCGATCGCGGGATCGTTCATGATCTTCTTCGTCTCGTTGACCATCTTCATCTCTTCCTTCGTGTAGCCGTTCTCCAGGAAGACGTCGATGTGGGGCAGGCAGTTGAAGGCGATCTGATGGGGATACACCTTCACAACGGGAGGCTCGTCGTTCATCAGCGCCCGCGTCTGGAGGGTCAGCTCCTCGATCGCCTTCTTCCCCGTGCCGGAGACCGCCTGGTAAGTGGAAACGACGATCCGCTTTATCCGCGCCGTGTCGTGGATCGGCTTCAGGGCGACCACCATCTGGATCGTCGAGCAGTTCGGGTTGGCGATGATCCCCCGGGTCGTGTACTTGGCGATCGCCTCCGGGTTCACCTCGGGGACGACCAGCGGGATGTCCGGCGCCATGCGGAAGGCGCTGGTGTTGTCCACGACTACGCACCCGGCCCGGGCTGCGATCGGCGCGAACTTTTCGCTTATGCTGCCGCCGGCGGAGAACAGTCCGATCTGCACCCCGGTGAAGGAGTTTTCGCCGAGCACCTGGACCGGGAGGGACTCTCCCCGAAAGGTGAGCGTCTTTCCCGCGGATCGCTCCGATGCCAGCAGGGTCAGCTTCCCGACCGGGAAACGGCGCTGTTCGAGCACCTTGATCATCTCATTGCCCACGGCTCCCGTGGCACCCACGACGGCAACACTGTAGTTCTTCATGTACCCCACCTCGTTTCGAAAGTTCACCGCCGTCCCGGACCGGCCCGGAGCATGCGGTCTGCGGAATCTCCTACAGGATGATTTCCTGGCACTGGGTCCGTTTGGTCTTCGTGTCGGTCACCCATTTGCGGACGAGCTTTCCGAGTCCCCAAAGGGGACCGGAAAGGCTGTAGCCGAAGGCAAAGGTGAACATCATGATCTGCGGTTCCGCCACCACGATCACCAGGATCAAGATGATCAGCACGAAGGACATGAAGGGTTTGCGCGAAAAGAAATTCAGGTCCTTGAAACTGTAGTACTTGATGCTGCTGACCATGAACAAGGACAGGGCAACCACTCCCAGCAACACCGCCATGCTTGGATAGCGCCCCTCGCCTCCCAGGTAGAAATACAGCAGCACCGCGGTCGCTACGGCGGCGGCCCCGCCGGGGATGGGCAGGCCGTTGAACACCCGGCTGTCGACGACCCCGATCTGCACGTTGAACCGCGCGAGCCGCAGCGCGCCGCAGACGGCAAACAGGAACGCCGCCAACCAGCCCCATTTGCCGTAGGCGGACAGCGACCAGGTGTACACCAACAGCCCCGGGGCCACCCCGAATGTCACCAGGTCGCACAGGGAATCGTACTCGGCGCCGAACTTGCTCGTCGTATGGGTGATCCGGGCGATGCGGCCGTCCAGCCCGTCCAGGACCGCCGCGATCAGGATAGCGATTGCCGCGATCTCGTACATCCCCTTCATAGATGCGATCGCGGAGTAGAAGCCGCCGAAGAGGTTTGCCGTGGTGAAGAGGTTCGGCAGGACATATATCCCCCGTTTCATGCGATCCCTTCTGAATGGGTGATCCTTTCTCATGGCAGTTCTCCTATGGGTGTCTCGCCGGCCCGGACCTTGTCGCCCTTCTTGACCAGGAGGGTGGATCCCGCCGGGAGGAACAGCTCAACCCGCGAGCCGAACCGGATCAGACCGAGCCGCTCGCCTCTTCGCATCTTCATCCCCTGATTCACCCAGCAGACGATCCGCCGTGCGATCAGCCCGGCGATCTGCACGACCGTGACCTCCTGTCCCTCGTCCGTCCGGATCTCAACCGTGTTCCGCTCATTGAGCGCCGAGGCCTTGTCGAGGTTTGCCGACAGAAACCTGCCCGGTTTGTACCTCACCGAGACGACCTCGCCGGAGCAGGGAACCCTGTTTACGTGCACATTGAACACGTTCATGAAGATGCTGATCTTCACCAGCTGGCGCCCGGGATGGCCTTCGTCGGTCACCCGGTCGATACCGATCACCCGTCCGTCCGCCGGGGATGCGAGCTGACGGGGGTTCTCCGGCGGCCTCCGCTCCGGGTTGCGGAAGAACCAGGCAACGAACAGGGCAAGCAGAAGGAGCACCGCGGCGAGCCAGGTCAGTCCGGCGAGCAAGGCGATGATCGCGCCCACCCCCGGGATGAGGATGAACGGAACGCCTTCGGAAGCTATGTAGCCTGTATGATGCATCTCAGCGTGGTCTCTACCGGTCGTTTGACCCGGTCGGTAACGGTTCATTCTGTTGCCGGCCGCCCCGTACCTGTCCGAGGCTGGCCTTATCGTATTTCGGTTACAATGTCAACTTCTTATCGGCATTACCGGGGCGTTTCCCGTACGTTGACTCCGCCTCGGAGAGCCTGAGGTAGCGCGGGGCAAAGGTCCGGGCATCCACGCTGTCGCCCTCGCGGTACCGCGCAAGCCCGATGATGCCCACGCGGGAGGCCATGATCCGATTATGGCCTCCGCAGCCGACGATCGCCCGGCCGTGCGTCATTTCACGGATGAGCTGCGCATACCGCAGCGCCCCGTCCCCCAAGAATACGATCGGTTCGTCCGGGAGTTCCCCGAGCACCCCGGCGACTGCGGAAATCCGGTCCGGCTGCGCGGCGCGGGGAATGCCATCGGGCCCGATCCGGTACAGCCCCGCGTACACCTGCTCCCTGCGGGCGTCGAGCAGCGGACAGATCAGATTCGGGCAGGGGCCGAGGTTCAGCGAAAGCGCCGCCAGCGTCGATACCGCTGCGACGGGTGTTCCCCAGGCCAGGGCCAGCCCCTTGACGGTGCTCACCCCCATCCTGAGACCGGTGAATGAACCGGGGCCCACCGTACAGGCCAGCAGGTCTACGTCCTGGGGAGCGCGCCCGGCCAGCGCCAACAGCCCATCGAGGGCAGGGAGCAGGACCTCTGCATGGTGCCGTGCGAGATCGAGAAACAGCTCGGCGCGGACCTCCCCTTCATCCAGCAGGGCAAGCCCAACGGTGGTCGTCGCGCAGTCGATGGCCAGGACACGCATCTCTATCCCGTCACATACTTGATGATTCTGTCGATCACTTCGATATTCAGCCGTCCGATATCCAGCACGAAGACGAACAGCATCAGCAGCGCCAGCAGGACAAACCCGATCTGCTGGGCCATCTCCCGCCACCGGATGTTGACCTCGCGTCCCGTCACCAGTTCGATCAGATAGAACAGCAGATGCCCCCCGTCCAGGATCGGAATAGGCAGCAGGTTGAGGACCGCCAGGTTGATGCTCAGAAGCGCCATGAACAGGACAAAAGGGATGATCCCTTCCCGCACCTGCGCCCCGGCGATCTGGGCGATCAGGATCGGACCGCCCAGGGTCTTCGGGGATACCACCCCTTGAAACATCTTGACGATGCTCACCACGGTCAGCCTGCAGATCGTCCCCGTCTGCTTAAGACCGGCCCAGAAGGCCGCGACGGGGTTGAGCCTCTCCACGAAGGTGCGCGGCGCGGGACTGATCCCGATCTTGTACGCCGCGACGGTCTCACCGAAGACGTTCGCCCCCGTCGTGAGCTTCGGCGTTACAGTCACCTCCTGGGAGGTCCCGCCTCGCTGCACAGTGATCCGCAAGGGGCTCCCCCCGCTCGCGCTGACGATCTCTGAGATATCGTCCCACTTCTTGACTGCAGTCCCCGCGATGTCGACGAGGATGTCCCCTTCCCGGAGGCCCGCCTCGGCGGCGGCGGAACCCGGCTGCAGCCCGCCGACCTCCGTGGTCAGGACCGGGATCCCCGCCATGTTCACCACGGTGAATATCAGCAGGGCAAGCAGCATGTTGAACAGGGGGCCCGCCGCGACGATGGCGATCCGCTTCAGCACGGGCTGGTTGAGGAAGGACCGTCGGCTGTCCTCCTCCGACAGCCCCTCCTCGGGGGCCTCGCCAAGCAGTTTCACGTATCCCCCCAGCGGGATCAAGGAAAGCAGATACTCCGTTTCCCCGATCTTCTTCCCGATAATCTTCGGTCCGAACCCCAGGGAAAATTTCAGCACCCCCACGCCGGAGCGCTTGGCCATCAGGAAATGGCCGAGTTCATGGGCAAAGATCAGCACCCCGAGCAGGACGACGACCGATACGATGTTGTTGACCATCAATTTCCCATTCTTTCGATGATGTGCTCGGCCTCCTCCCGCGCCCAGCCGTCGGCGGAGAGAATGGCGTCGATTTCCGGTTCATCCCGTACGCAATGGCGGTCGAGGACCTGTTTGGTCACGGTGCAGATGTCGAGAAACCCGATCCGGCCGGCGAGAAATGCCGCCACCGCGTACTCATTGGCCGCGTTCAGAACGGCCGGCAGCGTCCCCCCCCGGTTCGCCGCGGCGGCCGCAATCTCCAGGGCCGGAAACCGGGCCGTATCCGGCGGGAGGAATTCCAGGGCGCCCGCGCCGGCCAGGTCGAGCAACGGCGAGGCCGGGGCGAGCCGCCGGGGGAACGAGAGCGCGTACGCGATCGGGATCCTCATGTCCGGCACGCCCAGTTGGGCGATCATTGCCCCGTCGCGGTATTCTACCAGTGAATGCACCACACTCTGCGGGTGGATCAGAACGTCGATGGCGCTGACGGGCAGGCCGAAGAGCCATGCCGCCTCGATGATTTCCAGCCCTTTGTTCATCATCGTCGCCGAATCGATGGTGATCTTCCTGCCCATAGACCAGGTGGGATGCATCAGCGCCCGCTCCGGTGTTACCGTGCGCAGCTCCGCCAGCGGACAGTCGCGGAAGGGGCCCCCGGAGGCAGTCAGGATGATCCGGCGCACGTCCTGGCGCCGGTGCCCCTGGAGACACTGGAAAACGGCGCTGTGCTCGCTGTCGACGGGGATGATGGTCACCCCCCGTTCCCGCGCCGTCCGCAGTACGATACTGCCGGCCATGACCAGCGTCTCCTTGTTCGCGAGTGCGATCTGCTTGCCCGACTCGATCGCCGCGAGCGTCGGCAGGAGCCCGGCCGCGCCGGCAATGGCGGATACCGCCATGTCGCCGTCGGCCGAGGCCGCTTCCCGATACCCTTCGCTTCCCCAACAAACGGCAGTCGACCCGCGCGGCCCTAGCAGCTCCCTGAGCAGGAGGGCGTGCGCCTCGTCGGCCACAGCGGCCACGGCGGGCCGGAAGCGGTCGATCTGCCGCCGCAGAAGCTCGACGTTCCTACCCGCTGTCAGCGCAGTGACCGTAAATTCCCCCGGGTGTGCGCCGATGACGTCGAGGGTGTTCACGCCGATCGATCCGGTCGACCCCATGATGGCGATTCGCTTCATCGAATGATCAATACCCGATAGTAGTAGACAAACGGTGTGATGAACATCAGGCAGTCCAGGCGGTCAAGGATTCCCCCGTGACCGGGAAGGATAGTGCCGGAGTCCTTCACCCCGGCGCTTCGCTTCAGAACCGACTCGCTGAGATCGCCGAGCTGTCCGATGATGCTGCCCACAAACCCCAAGACCACGGCATGCGGCCAGTCGATGCGGGGGAAAAAGTATGCGGCGAACAGGAGGCAGCCTGCTATGCTGCCCGCAACGAGGCCGATCGTCCCCTCCACGGTCTTGCCGGGGCTGGCTTCGGGCAGGACTTTTCTCTTTCCGAGGGCCCTGCCGACGTAGTAGGCGGCGATGTCCCCGGCAAAGGCTAGCACCAGGATGAAGAATATCCAGAGCTCGCCCTGCGCCGTCCGGCGAAGCAGGATAAAATGCGACATCAGCAGGGGAATGGTGAGGACCCCGAGCAGTACGGACCCGACAGACCGCAGATCGGGACCCCGCTCTTTGACCCGCAGCAGGTTCAGCATCAGAACCGACATGACGGCGAAACTCAGGACAGCCACCAGCAGGGCCGTATCGCCCCGGCTGGCGGCCAGGAGGATCGGCAGGGAAACCGCGAACGTTACAACCTTTTCCGGCGGCCGGCCGGGACCGAAAACCATCCGGTTGTACTCTGCCATCCCCAGCATCGCCGCCGCAGCGATCAGGGCGGCAAACACCGCCTCCGAACCGTACGCGATGACCACAAACAGGATCGGTACGGCGATCACCCCGGTAATCCAGCGCTTCCTATGGGAGTTCATGCGCGTTGCCTCGCTGCTCACCGCGTGGACTTGCTTCGCCCGCGGCCCGCTATGCCTTGAGCTGCTCACTGGTCAGCCCGAACCTCCGCTCGCGCTGCTGGTAATCAACGATCGCCCGCAGGAGGTGCCGTTCACGAAAATCGGGCCAGAGAACTTCGGTGAAGTAGAATTCCGTGTAGGCCATCTGCCAGAGGAGAAAATTGCTGATGCGGCATTCCCCTCCGGTCCGAATCAGCAGGTCCGGATCGGGTAGTCCCGTCGTGTAGAGGTACCGGCCGAAGAGCTCCTTCGTCACCTGGTCCGGGACGATGGTCCCCGCGACGACGTCGGAGGCGATGCGGCCCGCGGCGGCGACAATCTCGTCCCGCCCCCCGTAACTCAGGGCGAGGTTCAGCACCATTCCGTTGTTCTCCGCCGTGCGTGCGATCGACTCGGCGAGCTTTCGGGAGATCGGCTCTCCCAGGGAGGACAAGTTGCCGATGGCGGTCAACCGGATATCCTGCGCCATCATCTCCCCGGTCTCGGTCTCCAGGTAGTCCTCAAGCAGGCTCAGCAAGGCGCGTACCTCCGTCCGGGGGCGGAGCCAGTTTTCCATGGAAAAGGCGTACAGCGTGAGACAGCGGACACCGATTCTCCGGCAGGCCTTCACCGTGGAACGTACGGCGTGCGCACCCTTGCGGTGCCCCAGGACCCTCCCCATGGCATGCCGCTCCGCCCATCGGCCGTTACCGTCCATGATGATCGCGATGTGCTGCGGAAGCCGTTTCGGGTCGATCTCGTTCATTGCCGATACACTGTCCGGTGGATGATTCCCTGTCCGCCGCACTAGCACAGCGGCGTGATTTTATCAAGGAGAGCGAAGCAAAACGGGGAGCTGGTCGGCTCCCCGTTTTGCAGTGCGGTTTCACCGGTCCGGTTCAGATCTCCATGATCTCCTTCTCCTTGGCCGCCAGGATCACGTCGGTCCGTTCGATCGAGCGGTCCGTGAGCTTCTGGACCTCTTCCTGAAACCCGTACAGCTCATCCTCGGAGATCTCGTTATCCTTCTTCAGCGCCTTGAGCTGCTCGTTCGCTTCCCTCCTGCTGTTGCGCTGTTTGACCTTGCACTCCTCGGCCATCTTGCGCACCACCTTCACAAGCTCTTTGCGCCGCTCTTCCGTCAGCGCGGGGATGGCCAGGCGGATCAGCTTGCCGTCGTTCGACGGCATCAATCCCAGATCCGATTTCTGGATCGCCTTTTCGATCGCCCCGAGTACCGAACTGTCCCAGGGGGAGATGACGATAAGCCGACTTTCGGGGATCGACAGCGACGCGACCTGGTTGAGCGGCGTCGACGTCCCGTAATACTCTACCCGGATACCGTCGAGAAGCGACAGCGACGCCCTCCCCGTCCGCACCTTGCTGAACGATTTTTCCAAGGCGCCGAGCGCCTTGTCCATCGACTCCTTGAGCTCTTCAAAGATCAATTCCTGCATGGCCTCATCCTTCCACAACGGTCCCTACCGGCTCTCCGCAGACCACCCGTTTTATGTTGCCCTCCCGGAGGAGATTGAACACCACAACGGGCAGACCGTTATCCCTGCACAGCGAGATGGCGGTCGCATCCATTACTTTAAGGTTATTCGCCAACACTTCGGTATAACTTATTTTATCGAATCTGCTGGCGCTGCTATCCTTAACCGGATCGCGGTCATAGACGCCGTCCACCTTCGTGGCCTTGATCAGGACTTCGGCCTTGATCTCGACGGCCCGCAGGGTCGCCGCCGTATCCGTCGTGAAGTACGGATTTCCCGTGCCCGCGCCGAAGATCACCACCCTCCCCTTTTCCAGATGACGTACTGCCCGTCGCTGGATGAACGGTTCGGCTACCGCCTTCATTTCGATCGCCGTCTGGACCCGGGTAACGACGCCCCGGCGCTCCAGTGCGCTCTGGAGCGCCAGGCTGTTGATCACGGTGGCGAGCATCCCCATGTAATCGGCAGTGGTCCGGTCGATACGGTGGCTCCCGGCCTCGATTCCCCGGAAGATGTTCCCCCCACCGATGACGATGCCGAGTTGGACGCCGAGGACGGTGACTTCGCGAATCTCGGCGCTGATCCGTTCGAGGACCTCGGGATCGATGCCGAATCCGCTGTTTCCCAGCAGGGCTTCCCCGCTCAGCTTAAGCATCACCCTTCTGTATGCAGGACGATCCATGGGCGGCTACTGCTGATCCCCTCCCAGCTGAAACCGCGCGAAGCGCCGCACGATGATGTTCTCGCCCGTCTTGGCGATCATGTTGCTGACCAGCGTGCCCACGGTGATATCGGTGTCTTTGATGAATTTCTGGTCGAGTAGACAGACCTCTTCGAAATACTTCTTCAGCTTCCCCTCGATGATCTTTTCCCAGATCTTCTCCGGTTTCTTCTCTTCGACCAGCTGGCTCCGGTAGATCTCCTTCTCCCGCTCCAGCGCCGCCTCCGGGATCTCATCCGCCTTTACGTACAGCGGGTTCGAGGCCGCAATGTGCATGGCCAGATCGCGGGCCATGGCCTGGAAGTCATCGGTCTTGGCGACGAAATCGGTCTCGCAGTTCAGTTCGACCATGACGCCGATCTTGCCGCCCATGTGGATGTAGGAGGCAATCGTTCCGTCCTTTGCCGCCTTTGAAGAGCGTTTTGTCGCCGCCGACATCCCCTTCTTGCGGAGGTAGTCGATGGCCTTTTCAAAGTCACCGTCCGATGCGGCCAGGGCCTCCTTGCAGTCCATCATACCGGCGCCCGTCTTTGTCCGCAACTCTTTGACCATCTGCGATGTAATGTTCAATTTACCTTCCCTCCTCTGCCTGGCCCTGTCCCGCGGTCGCTATCCCGGGTTCGGAGCCCTTGGTCTCTACGCTCTCCGGCACGTCGGATTCCTCGCTGCTGCCCTTGGCCGCCGCGGCGCTCCCCGTCTCCTTGTCGCTCTGGGCCTGGATGCGTTCTTCGAACCGCTTCTTGCCTTCGAGCACGGCCTCGGCCATCTTGGCGGAGAAAAGCTTGATCGCCCGGATCGCGTCGTCGTTCCCCGGGATGATGTAATCGATCAGGTCCGGGTCGCAGTTCGTGTCGACCATCGCCACGATCGGGATCTTCAGTCTCCGCGCCTCGGTGACCGCGATGAATTCCCGTTTCGGGTCGACGACAAACAGGGCGCGCGGGATCCCCTTGATGGTCCTGATCCCCCCCAGGACCTTCACCAGCTTCTCCCGATCCTTCTGGAGGCGCATGATCTCCTTCTTCGGAAAGGCCTTGATGCTGTCGTCGGCGAACATCCGGTCGAGGTTGTTCAGCCGGTCGATGCTCTTCTTGATAGTCGTGAAATTAGTCAGCATCCCACCCAGCCAGCGCTGGTTGACATAGGGCATTCCGCAGCGGCCCGCCTCTTCGATGATCGACTCCTGGGACTGTTTCTTGGTGCCGACGAACAGTATCTCGCCGCCGTTGGCAACGGTGTCGACGACGAACTGATAGGCGGTCTGGAACAGTCCGACCGTCTGCTGGAGGTCGATGATGTAGATTCCGTTTCGCGCACCAAAAATGTAAGGTTTCATCTTCGGGTTCCACTTGTTGGTCTGGTGACCGAAGTGGACCCCCGCCTCGAGCAACAACTTCATGGAAATACTTGCCATACAAAACTCCTTTCTCGTTTTTTCCGCCATCCCCTTCACCCAGCCGGGAACTCTTCCGCCCGGAAAAGCAACGCCCGGTAATCCGGGGATGTGTGAATTGTGCAGGCTGATAACATAAAGATTTTAATTAATCAAGCATAATTCGGTGCCATACGCCGGTACCGATTTGCCGGGGAGCGATGCCTGGCCGGGAGGTCGGCCGCAACGCGAGCGGATCGGACGGTGACCGCCGGCGCAAAGGGGCAGACAGGGGGATTCGTCGGCTTTGGCCCGGGGGCGGTCCGTCCCGACAGCGGCTTCTCTTAGGAGAGACGGGGACGCACTCTGACGCAATAGTGCTTCACAGCTCGGTTCACCTATTGTAAGCACCAGATGCGCTTGAAGTCTTCCGCGGAAACCCGCGGATCATGTTTGTCGAGAGCACCTACTCGGCCGAGCGCATCGCCGTCGTACCGCCGTTGAATCCCGATTTGACGCTCATCCATGCGCAGCGCGCCTACGCAGACGGCAATACCCAGGCCTGGGGTCTGCTGGGGGTTCAGAAAGAGGCCGCCCTCGCCGCCAAGCGGATGATCGTCGTCGTCGAGGAGATCGTGGCGGAAACCGTCATCCGCAGCGATCCCAACCGCATAATCTTTCCCAGCCTGATGGTGGAGGCGGTTGTGCATCAGCCCTTCGGCACCCATCCCTCGTATGTTCAGGGATACACGGACCGGGACAACGAGTTCTACCTGGAATGGGACCGTATTTCCCGGGAAGAAACAGCCGCCCGGGATTGGCTGGACGAATGGATCTGCGGAGTTCCGAACTGGGAAGAGTACCTGGCAAGAATGGAATCCAAACGACCGGAGATCTGGAAACGACTTATGGCAAGCAACGCGCCGACCTATCCCGTCAACTACGGCGCCTGCGAAATCGCCATCCATTCGAAAAAACTGTTCATGATCATGCTCCTGAAGAAGCGGGCCGTCGTCGACCGCCTCGACTTCGCCACCAGCCCGGGCTACCCGCACGGACGGAGGGGCGAGCCGGCGGCGCTGGGTATTCCCGGAGCGGGCCCGCAGCTGGTGGTAACCGATATGGCCCTTTTCCGGTTTGCCGGGGATACGGGCGAGATGACCCTGTCCGCGCTGCGGCCCGGGATCACCGTCGCGCAGGTTCAGACAGAGGTAAACTGGCCCGTGCGGGTATCTACCGACGTGCGGACAGAGGATCCTCCGACCGCGGAGGAGCTTCGCATCATCCGTGAGGAGATAGACCCCTGGGGCATTCATGCGGAGCGAGCCGGGGCATCGCCGCGATCGTCGAGCAAACCTGAGGGGGGATCGCACTCTGCCGACGGGGGAAATCGCGCCGCAGGGAGGCCAACGCGCAGGCTGCGCATTTCCCAGTGCGCTGCGAAAAGCTATACCCGCCGGGCTCAACAGCCGGGGGTGAACCCGCCTGCGGGCCCGGCGTCTGCGTCAGGTGTGGTAGTGGGCGTTGATCTTGACGTACTCGAAGGACAGGTCGGAGGCGCATACCGTCCAGGACCGCTGCCCCATCCCCAGCTTCAAGCGGACGCGTATCTCCTGCTGCTGCATGATCGCGGCGAGTTCCGCCCGAAGTTCCTGCCGCCCCGTTCCCGCGGAAAACAGCTCCACGTCCTCGAACAGCAGGCGGACCCGGTCCACCGGCAGTTCGATACCCACCGAGCCGGCAGCCGAAACGATCCGTCCCCAATTCGGATCGCCCCCGAAGAAGGCGGTCTTCACCAGGTTCGAATTCGCCACCGCATAGGCGATCCGCCGGGCATCGCGGGTCGTCCGGGCCTCCTCGACGGTGATCTCGATCACCTTCGTGGCCCCTTCGCCGTCCCGGACCAGCCCGCGCGCGAGCTCGCCCAGCAGCGAGGAGAGGGCCTCGCCGAACCGGCCCAGGTATCGCGAGCCCCGGTCGAGCGGGGGGTTGCCCGCGACCCCGTTGGCCAGGATGAGCGCGGTGTCGTTCGTGCTCATGCAGCCGTCGACGGTTACGGCGTTGAAACTGCGGTCCACTGCCCTGCGGAACAGCCGGTCGAGCGCCTCGCGGCTGATTTGGGCGTCGGTCATGATGAATGCCAGCATGGTCGCCATGTTCGGCTCGATCATCCCCGCCCCTTTGGCGATCCCGCAGAGGGTGACCTCCCGCTTTCCGATGACCGTCTTCCGGATCGCCATCTTCGGGAAACGGTCGGTCGTCATGATCCCCGCTTCGGCAGCGGGGATTCCGCCGGCGTTGAGTCCCGCCACGAGGCCCGGGACCCCCGCTTCGATCTTGTCGACGGGAAGACGGTGTCCGATCACCCCCGTCGACGCCACGAGCAGCAGGTCATCAGCAATCCCCAGGGCCGCTGCGGCGGCCCGCGAAACGGCCAGGGCATCGGCATACCCCGCCTCACCCGTCGCGGCGTTTGCGCAGCCGCTGTTGGCGATTACGGCCTGGGCGATTCCCGTCGCGATCCGCTCCCGGTCGATCAAGACCGGCGCCGCCTGGAAACAGTTCCGGGTGAAAACCCCTGCAGCCGTCGCCGGGCAGATTGAAAACAGCAGCGACAAGTCGCGGCCCCCGTCCGCCTTGATCCCCGCGGCCACGCCGTTGGCCAGGAATCCCGGGACACGATAGACATCTGCTGGCTCCATACGTCTCACCTCAGCCCTACCGGTACATCGCACATCGCGGCTACGCGCCGCAGCACTTCTTATACTTCTTCCCGCTCCCGCAGGGGCAGGAATCGTTCCGCCCCACCTTGGCGGCCTCTCGCTTGACGGTCGCCGGCGCCGGAGTATCCTCGCCCCGGGAAAGGACGTAGTCCCGGCGCTGCTTCTCTTCGATCTGCTGCACCTCTTCCTCGCGGCGAATCTGCACCATGCAGAGCTTCTGGACGGTCTCCTCCTTGACCCGGGCGATCATGTCCATGAACATGTCGTACCCTTCCTTCTGGTATTCCCGGACCGGGTCCTTCTGGCCGTAGCCCCGGAGGCCGATACCCTCCTTGAGATGGTCCATTGCCAGCAGGTGCTCCTTCCAGTGCGAATCGATCGCCTGCAGCATGATGACCTTCATCAGGTAATCCATCAGCGGGGTGCCGAACTCCTGCTCCTTGCGCCGGAGATGCTCTCTGACCGCCGTCCCGACCGTTTCGGAAAGCGTTACCGGCGTGACGTCGCTCTTCCCGGCGATTCCGAGCCTGAGGGTGAACAGGCCGAACACCCGCTCGTCGAGGCCCGCCAGATCCCACTCTTCGGGATGGCTCTTCTCGTCAACATACTGCGGGACGAGCTCTTCGACCATCTCCGCGATCATCTCCTCGACGTCGGTCCAGAGGGCCTCTCCCTTGAGGACTTTTTTCCGTTGTTCGTAGATGACCTGCCGCTGGCGGTTCATCACATCGTCGTACTCGAGCAGATGCTTCCGGATGTCGAAATTCTGCCCTTCCACCCGCTTCTGGGCGTTTTCGATCGCCCGGGAGATCAGCGAGTGCTCGATCGGCTGCCCCTCTTCCATACCGATCCGGTCCATGACGGAGGAGATCCGTTCCGCCCCGAAGATCCGCAGGAGATCGTCCTCCAGGGAGAGGAAGAACCGCGACGATCCCTGGTCCCCCTGCCTGCCCGACCGGCCCCGGAGCTGATTGTCGATGCGGCGGCTTTCGTGCCGTTCGGTCCCGAGGATGTGCAGCCCTCCCAGTTCCGCGACACCCTCGCCCAGTTTGATGTCCGTTCCCCGTCCGGCCATGTTGGTGGAAATGGTCACCTGCCCGGGCTGTCCGGCCTGCGCCACGATCTCCGCCTCGCGTTCATGATTCTTCGCGTTCAGCACATGGTGCTTGATCCCGGCCCGCGTCAGATACTTGCTGAGCAGCTCCGATTTCTCGATGGAGATCGTCCCCACCAGTACGGGCCGCTTCGCCTCGTGCAGCTGGTGGATCTCCTCGATGACCGCCGTGATCTTCTCCCGCTCGGTCTTGTAGATCACGTCCGGATGGTCAGTCCGAATCATCGGCATGTTGGTGGGAACGACGAGTACTTCGAGTTTGTAGATCTTCCCGAACTCCTCCGCCTCCGTATCGGCCGTGCCGGTCATGCCGGCGAGCTTTTCGTACATCCGGAAGTAGTTCTGGAAGGTGATCGACGCCATCGTCTGGTTTTCCTGCTCGATCTTTACGCGCTCCTTTGCCTCCAGAGCCTGATGCAGGCCGTCGCTGTAGCGCCTGCCCGGCATCACCCTTCCCGTAAACTCGTCGACGATGATGACCTTCCCCTCCTTGACGAGGTAGTCCACGTCGCGCCGGAAGAGCGTATGGGCGCGCAGGGACTGATTGAGGTGGTGCAGGATGTCCATGTTTCTCGGTTCGTAAAGGTTCTGAACCTTGAGGATCGATTCTGCCCGTGCCACCCCCTCTTCCGTCAGGACGACGGTACGGCTCTTTTCGTCTACCTTGTAGTCCGTATCACGCCTCAGCTGCGGGATCACGCTGTTGGCCCGGGCGTATTTGTCGGTGGACTCGTCGGACGGCCCGGAGATGATCAGCGGCGTCCGGGCCTCGTCGATCAGGATGCTGTCCACCTCGTCGACGATGGCGTAGAAGAAATCCCGCTGCACGTAGTCCGCAAGGGCGAACTTCATGTTATCGCGCAGATAGTCGAACCCGAATTCGTTGTTGGTCCCGTAGGTGATATCGGCGTGGTAGGCTACCCTCCGCTCGTCGTCTTCCATCCCGTGGACGATCACGCCGACCGTCATCCCGAGAAACTCGTAGATGGGTCCCATCCAGGCCGCGTCGCGCCGTGCGAGGTAATCGTTGACCGTGACGAGATGGGCCCCCTTCCCAGCCAGGGCGTTCAGGTACAGCGGCATCGTCGCGGCGAGGGTCTTCCCCTCGCCGGTCTTCATCTCGGCAATCTTTCCCTCGTGCAGAATCAGCCCCCCGATGATCTGGACGTCGAAGGGCCGCATCCCCAGCGTGCGACGGGCGGCCTCGCGCGCCACGGCGAAGGCTTCGTTCTGGATATCGGCGAGTTCTGCCCCCTGGGCTAGCTTCTCCCGGAACAGGCAGGTCTTCGCCCGGAGCTCTTCATCGCTCGCCGCCCGCAGGGCCGGTTCGAGCGCGTTGATCTCGTCGAGAATCAGCGATAGCCGCTTCAATTCCCGGTCGTTCTTGCTGCCGACGATCCTCTTCAGAATTGCATGGAGCATAGGTTTCCTTCAAAAAAAAGCCGGTCCGATGACCGGCGGAGGTATCCCTGGCTGCGGAGCAAAAGATCTTCCCGCGATGGTCCTGGCGGCTCGGGAAGGGCCGCTCCCTCCCGGGGAGCGATGCATCACCGCAAATACTTCCGCGGATTGACGGGGACGCCGTTGAGCATGACCGCGTAATGAAGATGGGATCCCGTGCTTCTTCCGGAATTCCCGACGTACCCGATGCGGTCGCCCTTCCGGACCGTTGCGCCCGGCCGGACGATCGCCTTGGAGAGATGACCGTAGAATGTGGAGATGCCGTGTCCGTGATCGATCTGGATCAACTGTCCCACATCATGCTGGTAGGCAACCTCCGTCACAATCCCGTCGGCCGGCGACTGGACAGTCTTGCCGTGCTTCGTGGCTATGTCCAGCCCCTTGTGAAATTCCGGTTCCCCCCCGAAGGGGGAGTTTCGCCGTCCGAATTCGGAGGTCACCCATCCCACAACCGGCCAGAGGGATGGCGTCGCCGCCAGGACGGATTTCCGCTCCTTCAGAAAGCCCAAGAGCCCGGTGAAGCTCTGCTCGCGCGTCAGGGCCTCGTCCATCAGTCGGTCCATCCGACGCTGGACATCGGAAATCAGCTCGGTGTCCTCCGACGCCACCTTGGAGCGCACGCGGTGCTCCTGGGTTGCCGGTCCTCCGATCCCCAGCAGCTGCTCCTTATCACGACCCGTTTCCAGGTTCGCCATGATCCGGATCTTTTTGTCGAACTGCTTGAGTTCCTCCATCTTAGCGGCGAAGTGTTCTGCCTTCGCCGCCAAGTCATCGATCTGTTTTTTCTGTTCCACCGTCTGCTGTTTCAGCCGCCTGAGCTCAGCCTGCTCGCGCCGAATATGGATGTAATCGTACGAGAAGTACATGACGAGGAGGATCAACCCCATCACGAAGATGGAAACCCCCTTCACCAGCGTACCGGAGACGCTCACTTTTCTTGCCGAACTGTGTTTCTTGGGTAAAATAAGGAGGGTGTAGAAATTCTTCGGCATCGAGCCTCCTCTCACATCCTGTGTCCGTGCGCCAGCTCTCTCTCACGAAGGCCAGAAACCTATCACACTCTTTCCAAAAGTCAAGCCTCCATTTTGCGGCCAAATTTGTCTTGACAGCGAAGCGACGGTTACGCTAAAGACCTCAAGCACATAGAAACATGGGTCCTGCCGATCGGAAAGGAGCTTTCATGGCAAAATATGAATCAAAATCCATAAGAAACCTTGCTATCATCGGTCACGGCGGAACAGGAAAGACGACGCTGTGCGAATCGATTCTCTACGTGGCCGGCAAGACGGACAGGCCCGGCCGTGTCGACGAGGGGACCTCCTCCATGGACTACGAACCGGAGGAGCAGAAGCGACATATCTCGATCAGCGCCGCCACCAACAACGTCGACTGGGACAAACACCGGGTCAACATAATCGATACGCCCGGCGATTCCAATTTTGCCTTTGACACGAAGAGCTGTCTGCGGGTCGTCGACTCCGCCGTGGTTCTCATCGACGCGGTCGGCGGTGTGGAGTTCCAGACTGAGAAGGTCTGGGAGTACGCCGATGAGTTCAGCCTCCCCCGCCTGCTGTTCGTCAGCCGGATGGACCGGGAGCGTGCAGACTTCACAAAAGCGCTGGAAAGTATCCGCAGCAGGCTCGGGAAGAAGGTCACGGCCCTCACCCTCCCCATCGGGGCCGAAGGCTCGTTCACCGGCGTCGTCGACCTGATCTCGCAGAAGGCCCTGCACTTCGACAGCGACAAGAAGGCGCCCAAGAGTGCGGACATACCCGCAGCCATGGCGGCCGATGTAAAGAAATACCGGGACATCCTGATCGAGGACATCGCAGAGACCGACGATGAGTTGATGAACCGGTACCTCGACAGCGGGGAACTCACCCCCGAGGATTTGGTGACGGGTCTGCGGAAAGGGGTCGCGTCCGGCGTCGTCATCCCCGTCGTCTGCGGTTCTGCCCTGCACAACATCGGCATCTCCTTCCTGCTCGACACGATCATCCGCTTCTTTCCCTCTCCCGTGGATTGCGGTACCGCGCGCGGAGTCAAGCCGGGAACCGATCAGGAAGAGCTTCGACCTCCCGAGGATTCCGCGCCGTTTTCGGCGCTGGTGTTCAAGACGATCGCCGATCCCTATGCCGGCCGGCTGACCCTCTTCCGCGTGTACTCGGGAAAACTGAGCTCCGACACGAGCGTGTTCAATGCGTCGCGGAAGATCAGCGAGCGGATCGGCAACGTCTTCTTCCTCGAGGGCAAGACCCAAAAACCGGTAGAGGAACTCATCCCCGGCGATATCGCCGCGGTCGCCAAACTCAAGGAAACCGCAACCGGAGACACGATCTGCGCGGAGAAGGTCCCGCTCGTCTATCCCAAGGTGGCGCCTCCGCCTGCGATCATCTCCTTCGCCGTCGAGGCGAAGACCCGGGGCGATGAGGATAAGCTCGTTTCGTCCATCCACCGCCTCACCGATGAAGACCCCACCCTCGTCTTCCACCGCGACGACCAGACCCGGGAGATGATCCTCTCCGGTCTCGGCCAGGTCCACATCGAAGTGACCGTCGATAAGATGAAGCGTAAATTCGGGCTCGAGGTGAACCTGAAGACTCCGAAGGTCCCCTACAAGGAGACGATCAAAGGAAAGACGACCGTTCAGGGGCGGTACAAGAAACAGTCGGGCGGGCGGGGGCAGTTCGGCGACACCTGGCTGGATATTGAACCGCTCCCGCGCGGCAGCGGTTTCGAGTTCGTCGACCGGATCGTCGGAGGGGTCGTCCCGCAGCAGTACCGCCCGGCAGTGGAAAAGGGCATCGTCGAAGCGATGGCCGAGGGGGTGCTCGCCGGGTACCCCGTCGTCGATCTCCGCGTTTCCCTCACCGACGGCTCGTACCACACGGTCGATTCTTCCGAAATGGCCTTTAAGATCGCCGGATCGCTGGGGTTCAAGAAAGGCATCCTCGAATGCCAGCCGACCCTGCTCGAGCCGATCGTGAACATCACCATCGAAATCCCCGACGAGTACATGGGGGATGTGATCGGCGACCTCAACAGCCGCCGCGGCAAGGTCCTCGGGATGGACTCGGTGGGGCATCACCAGATCATCAAAGGGCAGGTCCCGCTGGCCGAGATCCTGAAATACGCCCCCGACCTCCGCTCGATGACGAGCGGACGGGGGACGTTCACCTACGAGCACTCCCACTACGAGGAGGTCCCCGCCTACGCCGCGGAGAAGATCATCGCCGAATCCAAGAAGCAGAAGGAAGAGGCCTGAGATGCCGCTCACTGCCGTCGTGATCACCGTGAGCGACCGAGGTTCACGCGGTGAGCGCGTCGACGGGAGCGGTCCGGTGGTCGCCGAGATGCTCGGCGCCGCCGGGGCGGAGATCGTCGGCCGGGAGATGGTGCCCGATGACCAGCCGGAGATCAGCCGCCTGCTGATCGAATGGTGCGACGCCAAGGGGGCGGACCTGATCGTGACCACGGGCGGCACCGGCGTCGCCCCCCGGGATGTCACCCCGGAGGCCACCCGGGCGGTGATCGAGCGCGAACTGCCCGGGATGGGCGAAGCGATGCGGCGCAAGAGCGCAGAGGTTACCCCGCATGCGATGATCTCCCGCGCCCTCGCCGGGATCCGCGGCCGGACGCTCATCGTCAACCTCCCGGGAAGTCCCAAAGCGGCCCGGGAGAATCTCGGCGTCCTCTTGCCCGCCCTTGCTCATGCCGTCGCGAAGATCAAAGGGGATGAGAGCGAATGCGCCTCCCCCTGATCCGTCATCTACGGGCGAATTGAAGCTCCGCCCGGCACGCGAAGGGAAGCGGTTGCCCTCCGCGGGGAACCGCCGCAGCCATCCGCCCGCGCCGGCGGATTGAAGAACCGAGGATCCCTGATGGACAAAGACAAGATCATCCTGTCGGTAGCTACAACCGGCACGTGGCCTGCCAAGGCGCAGAATCCGAACCTGCCCACCACTCCCGACGAGATAGCCCGGGCAGTGATCGAGAGCTGGCGCGAAGGCGCGTCCGTCGCCCATGTGCACGTCCGCAACGACGCCGGCGGGGTGAGCTGCGAGCTGGCACGGTTCAGGCGCGTGAAGGAACTGATTCGCGCCCAGGGGTGCGACATCCTCATCAACTTCAGCACCAGCGGCGGGTCCGGTCTGGTGGACGAACCGGAGCGCTTCAACAGCCTGTCCGCAGGACCCGACCTGGCCTCGTTCGACGCCGGCTCCATGAATTTCAACGAACGCGTGTTTCTCAATCCGCCCGCTTTTCTGGAAGAGCTGGCACAGCGCATGCTGGCGAACGGCATCAAGGCCGAGATCGAGGTGTTCGACCGCGGCATGATAGAAAATGCCGCCGCCGTGATCGCCCAGGGGCTGATTAAACAGCCCCTGTGGTGGCAGTTCGCCCTGGGGGTGAAGGGGGGTGCCCCGGCCACGCCGGGCTCCTTGATGTATCTGGTTGACAGTTTACCCCCCGGTTCGCTCTGGTCGGTCTGCGCGGTGGGTTCGCGCCAGTTGCCGATGAACGTCCTGGCGATTGCCATGGGCGGTCACGCCCGCACCGGGCTGGAGGACAACCTGTACTACCGCCGGGGAGAACTGGCCCGGAGCAACGCGCAGCTCGTAGCCCGGCTGGCCCGCATCTCCCGCGAGTGCGGCCGGGAACCGGCCAGCCCCGCCGAGGCGCGGCAGATCCTGGGATTGGCGTAGCCGAAGCCGGAACGGAGGCACCGCTGAACGAGATACGCACCATAACCATAGTCGGTGCCGGGACGATGGGCCATTCACTTGCCCAGACCTTCGCCCAGGCGGGCCACCCTGTCTGGCTGCACGACGTCGACGAGGCGATCCTGCGACGGGCCAGGCAATTGATCGCCGCCAACCTCCGGACATTCGCCGAGGCGGGGCTCCTGGACGCGGGCGCGGTCGCGGCCGTGGTCGACCGGGTGCGGACGACCACGAGTATTGCATCCGCCTGCGAGGATGCGGATTTGGTCGTCGAGGCCGTAAGCGAGGATGCGGCAGTGAAGAAGGAGCTCTTCCGGACCCTCGACGTCGTCTCGCCCGGCCGGACGATCCTCGCCAGCAACACCTCCTACCTGGACATCTTTCGCTTCGTCGAGACCGGGCGGCCCGAGAGGGTCCTGATCACGCACTGGTTCGCCCCCCCCCACATCGTCCCGCTGGTGGAGATCGTTCGCGGCCCTGAAACCTCGCAGGACACGGTGGATCGCGTCCGGGCGCTGCTGGTCGCCATGGGAAAGAAACCCGTCGTGATCGCCAAATTCCTGCCCGGGTTCATCGCCAACCGTCTCCAGAGCGCCCTGACGCGCGAGACGCTCTTTCTGCTGGATAACGGGTATGCGACCCCCGAGGAGCTCGACACGGTAACCAAGGCCAGCTTCGGGCTCCGGATACCGATCCTGGGAACGGTGAAGCGGATGGATTTCGCGGGACTCGACTTGACGCAAAAGGTCATCGCCAACGCCCAGTACGAACCGCCGCCCGCGCGAACGTCGTCGCCGGCAGTCGATGCCCTCGTACAGAACGGCAGACTCGGGGTGAAAAGTGGCAGCGGATTCTTCGCCTACGGAGGCCGCAGTCCCGAGGAGATCATGCGGGAACGGGACCTGAAGCTGCTCAAACTGAAGAAATTCCTTACGGATATGGGAGAACTGTAGCGGCTGCCGCGGCGGCCCTGCCTACCGGAGTCGGCGCCGATATGCCGGCGTGAAACGGGAAAGGACGTGCACATGCCTCGCCCCCCCCTTGCCATTCCCCGGGAGTCCCTGACGTTTCCGCTGCGCGCTGCGGCCCGCCGGTTTCCGGAAAAGGTTGCGGTGATCACCCCGGAAACGGGGGGACAGGCGACGACCTTCCGTTCGCTCGACGAGCAGTCCTCGGCGCTGGCAGCCGCTCTGGCCGGCGCGGGGATCGAACCGGGGGACCGCGTCGCGCTCTGGATGAAGAACTCTCTGGAGTACATCCTCGCCTTTTACGGCATCCTGAAGGCCGGGGCGGTGGTCGTCCCGATCAGCACCCATTACGGACACCGCGAGTTCCTGCACCAGGTAAACGCCACCCAGGCCACCTGCCTGATCGCCCCGGAGGAGCTGATCGCCTCCCTGGGTGCGCCGTTGAACGGCCGGACTCCGATCCGGCTCGTGATCTCCGCCGGCACGGACGAACCCGCGACCGGGGCGATTGCCTTCACAGCGCTCCTGGCAGGAGAAGAACGGATCGACCGCTCGCTCGGCATCGACCCCGAACGGACGCTTGCCGTGCTTCCCTTCTCCAGCGGCACCACGGGCCTCGCCAAAGGGGTCATGCTGACCCACGCCAATCTGCTGAGCAACCTGTACCAGCTCGGCAATGCCCACGAGGTGTCGGATCGGGACCTCTTCCTCAACCAGCTTCCCTTTTTCCATATCTACGGGATGACGGTCCTGATGGGCAACGCGATCATGGCAGGGGCCACCCAGGTGATCGCCAGCCGGTTTCGCCCCCTCGACGAGTTCCTCGACCTGTTCGCCGCCTACCGCCCGACCCTCTTCTTCACCGTACCGCTGGTCGTCCAGGAGTTCTGCCATCACCCCCGGGTCCCTGCCATGGACTGGAGCCGCCTCCGGTACATCAACACCGGCGGCGCCCCCCTCTCCCCGGACCTGCAGCAGCGGTTTACCCGGCTCACCGGTGTCCCGGTGATGCAGGGCTACGGCCTTACCGAATCGTCGCCGGGCACGCACGTCAACCCTCCCGGCGGGATCAGGCTCGGCACGATCGGGATCGCGGTCGCCAACACCGAGGACAGGATCGTCGACGCGGCGACCGGCCGGGAACTGGCGGCAAACGAGGTCGGCGAGCTCTGGGTGCGCGGACCGCAGGTGATGCAGGGGTACTACCGGGACCCGGAGGCGACGGAGGTGACTCTCGTCGACGGCTGGCTGCGGACGGGCGATCTGGCCAAGAAGGACGCCGACGGCTACGTAACGATCGTCGACCGACTGAAGGAACTGATCAAGACCAGCGGCTACCAGGTGGCGCCGGCCGAGATCGAGCACCTATTGGTCGGTCATCCCGATATCCAGGATGCGGCCGTCATCGGTGCGCCCCACCCCGACTTCGGCGAAGTCCCGGTGGCCTACGTGGTCCTCCGTCCCGGCTCCAGCCTCTCGCCCGAAGCGATCGTGGCATACGCCGCCGAAGGCGTCGCAAAGTACAAGCGGCTGGCCCGGGTGGTAACCACGACTGCCATTCCCCGGAGCCCCTCCGGAAAGATCCTGCGCCGGGTCCTGAAGGAGAACCTGTGCGCACCGCCCCCTGCCGGCGTTGCTCGCTCCGGCAGCTGACCTGCCTTCCCCGGTCTCCGGCCGCGGGCCTCTCCGCGAGTCCTCCCCCTCCCGCGACGCGACTGGCGCGGGCGGGACTCGACTCAGCGGGGAAAGGGAACCCCCAGGCGGTTGCCGAGGGAGACGAAATCATCCACGACGGGTGACGGGATCGGGATTCCCTTCGCGAGACGCTCGGCCCGTGTTGCGAACTCGATCTCGCCGGGAATATAGATCCGCTCTGCCCCTTCCGCCTTTGCCGAATTCCGGATCTCCTCGACCGCGCGGTCGACGGCGGCCGTAAACTCCGCGGGCTCCATGAAGCTCTCCACGTTCACGGCGGCAAAGACGCTCCCCACGTCGGTCGGTTCGACCATGTTGTCCGCAAGGAAACCGGGAAAGTGTGCCCCGTAGTTCGATCCGGTGAGGATGCCGCAGATAAAATCGATCGCCAGGGCAATGCCGTAGCCCTTGTAGCCGCCGATCGGGGCGAGAAGCCCCCGCAGGGCCGCATGCGGGTCGGTCGTGGGAACACCGCGGTCGTCGAATGCCCAGCCGGGCTCCAGCGGTCTGTCCTGCTTGGCGTAGAGATTAATCCGGCCGCGCGCCACCACGGTGGTGGCCAGATCCAGGACCACCGGCAGTTCCCTATCCGCGGGAATGGCGACGGCAAAGGGGTTGGTGCCGAACAGGGCCGTCCGGCCTCCCGTGGGGGCCATCGCCGCCGGGGCGTTCGTCGAACTGAACCCGATCATCCCCCGGGGGAGCGCCCGCATCGCCCAGTAGGCGGCCATACCGTAGTGGTTCGAGTGGCTCACGGCCGAGAAGGCGACGCCGGTATGCGCCGCTTTCTCGATCGTCATGGTCATCGCCTTGGCTGCGCCCATCTGGCCGATGCTGTTGTGGCAGTCGATCAGTACCGTGGACGCCTTTTCGCGTACCACGTCGAGACGGGTCGCAGCGCTCATCACCCCTTTTTCGATCCGTTCCACGTAGACGCACAGCATACGGGTGATCCCGTGCGTGTCCACCCCGCGGAGGTTTGCCTCGATCATGGAGTCGGTGAGCAGCACCGCGTCCTGGCGGTCCACCCCGACACGCTGCATGATCTCTTCCGTCCAGCCCCGCAACCGCTCCGCGGGAAACAGGATACCGCCGTCCACACCCGCCATATTCGATTCTCCTTTCTCGCGCTCTGTCAATGCGCCACAGCGCCTCGCGCTGCGAGTATAGGGAGCCTGTGCCGGCCTGTCAAGCGAATAGGCCGGGACAACGGACAGGCGGGCCGGCTCACTCGCGTACGCGGTCATATCCGTCGCCCGTTCCGCTCAATTCGTGCTTGACATCGCTCCCCCGGCCGTAGTAGCAATGCCCCACAGCACGTTTTCAGGTACTACTTGTCTGACCGATCGTAACCCACCTTTTTGCGAAAGGAGATAAGCATGAAACTGAAATCACTCCTCCTGGCAGGTCTGGTCGCATCGGCACTCCTGATCCCCGTCACCGCTCCGGCAGAACAGATCACCCTGATGACCGGCCCCCAGGGCGGCGTCTGGGTGCCCCTCGGCGGTGCGCTGAAGGGGATGTGGGAAAAGGCGGTCCCCGGCCTGCAGGTGAATATGCAGCCCGGCGCCGGGATCGCCAACATCCGCGGCGTGGACGAAGGCAAGGCCCATGTCGGGTTCGGAAACACCATCACCACGGTCGACGGTCTGGCCGGCCGTCCGCCCTACCCGAAGAAGGTCACCAAGGTCTGTCAGGTCGCCAACCTCTACCCGCAGTATTTTCAAGTGGTGGTTCCCGCGGATTCGAACATCAACAGCATAAGCGACCTGAAGGGCAAGGTGCTGGTCACCCAGCCGAAAGGCAACACCGCGGAGCTGATCAACATCCATCTCCTCCAGGTGCACGGGATGACTTACCAGTCGCTGGCAAAGGTGAATTTCATCAACTCCTACACCGACGCCGTTTCGATGGTGAAGGACGGCCACGCCCAGGTGTTCACGCTCGGGACCGCGGTTCCTTCATCGGCGGTCATGGATCTGGCCAGCGCGCGCGATATCAGGCTGATCGGCATCGACGATAAGATCCTCGCCGACATGAAGAAGATCAATCCGGGCTACTCCAAGCTCACCATCAAGGCCGGCATGTATCCGAAGGTGAACAAGGACGTCGACGTGATCGGCTACGCCACCCATATCGTCGCCTCCTGCGACCTGCCGGAGGATATGGTCTACCGGATGACCAAGGCAATGGCGGCCAACGTCGCCGACATGGCCGCATCGAACAAGTCGATCGCCGGACTCACTCCGAAGATCATGGGCGAAGACATCGGCGTCCCCCCGCACAAGGGAGCGTTGAAATTCTACAAGGAAGCCGGAGTGCGCTGATTTCCGTACTCCTTCCCCCCGCAGCGCCACCGCGGGGCGGCCCCGGCCGCCCCGTTTTTTGCATCAGAAGACCGCGTAATCCGGAGGAGGCACGCATGTCAGAAGCCATTCCCGTGATTTCCGAAGAGGTCCCTGCCACCCCGCCCTCCACCGCGGCGCTCAAGTGGATAGTTTCGGTCATCGCCATCGCCATGTCACTGTTCCACATGTACGTCGCCGGGTTCGGACCGCCGGAGGCGATGGTCTTTCGGGGCGTCCATCTCCTCTTCGCCCTCACCCTGGTATTTCTGCTGTACCCGCTCAAGCCGGGCGCCGGCATGGGCTGGCGTGCGCTCGACATGGTGCTGCTCGTCGGCTCCTGGGCCTTCATCCTGCATATCTTCTTCAATTACGAATACGTCACCTACCGCACCATCTACATCGATGACATGACGACCCTCGACATGTTCTACGCAGCCGTTTCGTTGCTGATCGTACTCGAGGCGACCCGGCGGGTCCTCGGCTGGGCCCTGCCGATCACCGCCTTGGTGTTCATCGCCTATACGGTCGTCCTCACCAATGTGAAGCTGCCCATCCTGATGGAGCAGATGTACCTCTCCCTGGAGGGGATCTTCGGCCCGACGCTGGGCGTTTCGGCCTCGTACGTGATGCTGTTCGTCCTGTTCGGCGCCTTCATGGAGCGGAGCGGCACCGGGAGACTCTTCATGGACTTCGCCCTGGCGATAACCGGCCACACCGCCGGCGGTCCAGGCAAGGTTTCGGTGGTGAGCTCCTCGCTGTTCGGGACGGTATCGGGGAGCGCCGTCGCCAACGTCATGGTCGACGGGCCGATCACCATTCCGCTGATGAAGAAGACCGGGTTTCACCCCCCCTTTGCCGCCGCGGTCGAGGCGGTCGCCTCCACCGGCGGGCAGATCATGCCGCCGGTGATGGGTGCTGCCGCATTCGTGATGGCCGAGTTCCTGGCGGTGAGCTACTTCCAGGTGACGCTCTGGGCGGCCATCCCGGCTATCCTGTACTACGTGGCGGTATTCTTCTCGGTCCACTTCCGCGCAAAACGCACCGGCCTCCTGGGGGTCCCTCGGACCGAGCTGCCGCACCTGGGCACGGTCATGCGGGAGCGGGGCCATTTGTTCACCCCGATCCTGCTCGTGTTTGTCGGCCTCGTCGCCGGCTACAGCGCCCCGCTGTGCGCCCTCGCCGGCACCCTTGCCTGCCTGCCGATGGCGCTCCTGAAGAAGCTCACCCGCGCCGACATAACCTGGCGCTCGGTGGTGGAGGCGCTCGAAGACGGGGCCCGCAACACCCTGCTGGTGGCGATGGCCTGCGCCTGCGCCGGGATCGTGATCGGCTGCGTGACCCTGACCGGGGTGGGGATCAGCTTCACCCAGGTCGTGGTCGGACTGGCGCGGCAACTGCTCCCCCTGGCACTGATGCTCACGGCGGTCGCCGGCATCGTCCTCGGGATGGGGATGCCCACGACCCCCGCGTACATCGTCATGGTCTCGTTGCTCGTTCCGGCGCTGGTGAAGCTCGGCGCGATCGCCCCGGCGGCGCACATGTTCGCCTTCTACTTCGCAATCCTCTCGGCCATCACCCCGCCGGTGGCTCTCGCCGTCTTCGCGGCGGCCAGTCTGGGCAAGACCGATCTCTGGAAGTCGGGTTGGGAGGCGGTGCGCATCGGCGCCGCCGGGTTCATCGTTCCGTTCATGTTCGTGTACGAGCCGGCGCTCCTGATGATCGGCGACTGGCAGGTCGTGGCCTCATCGTTCTTAACCGCCACGACCGGCACGATCCTCCTGGCAGCCTCGCTCCAGGGTTACCTGCTCAGGCCGGCCTTGATGTGGCAGCGTGTGGTCTTGTTCGTTGCCGCCATCTGCCTGATCAAACCCGGCTGGATAACCGATCTGATCGGCATCGCCCTCCTGGCGGTGGTGTTCGCGAGTCAGTATTTCTTCAGGATAGGGGGGACCGGAGGGCGGGAACGCGCGTCCTGAGGTACTCCTCCGCGCGCCTGGGGTGCGTCCCGGGCCAGAAGATCTTCCCGCAGCAGGGACACCTGCGAAATCGGGGCTGGGTCCCGGAGACATAGGCGGGAACGAGGCCTTCGACCGCCGCCTTCGTAACCGCATCAAGCGGCACGTTGCAGTGCAGACAGCGGCTCATCCGTCTCGCGGGGTCCGGCGCGATGTTCAACGCGTTGAGGACTTCGCCGAGCTGCGTCTCGACCCTGTCGGCGGCTACGAAGACGAGCGATGCCGGCTGGACGCGGCGGGCAAGGTCCCGGTTTCGAGTCAGGACGATTCTGCCATCCTCCGCGGCCCTCCGGAGAAAGTCCCGATCCGCATCTCCCCGTTCAGAGAGGGTGTCATATCCAAGAATCCGGAGCCACTTCACCAGTTTTCCCAGATTACGGTCCGCGGCGAACCTCTCCTGCATGCCCCTTACCCCCTGGGGTGAAACCGCTCCAGATAAAATTGGCCGTCATCATACCGCAGGTAGGAATGGTGGATAATCCAATCGCCCAGTGTCACCGAAGTCTTCTGCCCTTGTTCGCTCATCTCCTGACGAAGAAGCGGTTTATGGCAATGGCCGAAAACGACCGCAGCGAAGCCTTCCCGGAATTCTTCCCGGGCACGGCGGTGCATGATCTCCGCCAGCCGGTCGGCGGATTCGTCCGACATCCTCTTGCTCCTTTCCGAGCTGAGGCGGGCGACTCGCCAGAGGAATCTCAGCGGGAGTATTCGCGCCAATCCGCGGACCGGTGAACTCCTCAGGAGCGCACGCAGCGCCAGGTACCTGCGGTTATCCCTGTCCACCGTATCGCCATGGGCGACGAGGAACCGGCGTCCGTCGAGAGAAAAATCCGCCCATTCCGGATAAACCTCGAATCCCTGCCTGCCGGCAAAGTACCCCCCCAGCGAGAAATCGTGATTCCCCTCGCAGAGGCTGATGGTGACCCCTTCCTGAGCCAGGGCGTCCAGCCGTTCGAGTACCGTTCGGAACCCGGGATAGGCATTAGTTCCCTTCGTGAACCAGAAGTCGAAGAAATCACCGACAATGACGAGCCGGTCAACCGGGATCGATGCACCGGATCCCGGCGGGCCGCCGGTGGATCGCGGACCGCGAAGCAGCGCGAAAAACCGCATCAGCAGGTCGTGGGCGGGATCGTCACTCCCCGTGAGGTGGGCGTCGGAGAGAAAGATGGCCTTCATGCCGGCGCTCCGGGTTCGGCAATCTCCGGTAAACCTGTGGGTCTGCGTGCTGAACGTCTCCGCTCCATACAGGGGCGTCTATCAGATTTGCCGGCTCCGTTCAAGGCAAGAAATGCGAACCCGGGAAAATCCTTTGACAACAATCACCGCGATCCGCTAGAGATGTTCCGGCAGTTTCGCGCCCTGCCCGCTCGCGCTGCATCGTTTCAGACAGGGCTGCGCGGATCTTTCGGTGGATGATCGCGGTCCGGGTGGGCAGTGCGCAGGGACTGCGCAGTATCCGGTCTGCTTTTCGGCATGGCGCGTGAGTGCGATGACGGTACATACCGCAGGGGAGCGGAAACGCCCCACCCTCTGGTACGGATGGGTGGTCCTGACCGTCGTATTCCTCGTAATGGCGGCTCTGGTGGGCGTGCGCAATTCGCTGGGCTTTTTCTTCAAAGCGATCGCCGGCGAGTTCGGCTGGACCCGCGCCCAGACGGCGGGCGCTTATGCAGTCGGCATGATCGTGCAGAGCGTCTGTTCTCCGCTCTTCGGCAGCCTCGGCGAGCGGTGGAGCCTCCGCTGGATGATGGCCCTCGGAGTATTGTTCGGCGGCGCGGCGCTCCTGCTCGGGTCGACCATCGGCGGCCTCGGTCAATTCTACCTGATGTACGCGCTGCTGAACGTCGGGTTTGCGGCCTCAACCTTCGTGCCCCAGGTCCAGATTCTCTCCAACTGGTTCGTCAAACGGCGCGGCCTCGCCATCGGGATCGCAAATTCGGGACAGGGCTTCGCCGCCATGCTGAACCTTGTGGTCCCCGTTCTGATCGCCCTGATCGGATGGCGAAGGAGCTACCTCGTGCTCGCCCTCTTCACCGGGACCATAATCTTCCCCCTGGCCGCCTTCCTGCTGCGGGATCACCCCCGTCAACGGGCTACCGTGGCCGATGCGCCCTTCCTCAACGCCGGGGAGCGGGACGCCCTGGCGGAGGGGGAGCGCCGGGAGCACCGGAGCGGACCCGACGCGCCGGCCGGCCTTTCCTTTCTCGGACAGGTCTGTTCCCTGCCGTTTCTGTTGATCGCTCTTACGTACTGCGCCGTGGCGTTCATCTTCATCGGCACCACCGTCCACATCATTCCCCATGCGACGGACCAGGGCTTTACCCCGGAGGCGAGCGGGCTTCTGTTTCTCCTCTGGGGGGTCTGCATCATCGGGGGAAACCTGATCAGCGCCCTCTCCGACACTCTGGGTCGGGCATTGACCTACGCCGTCGGCACCGCCTTGGGGGTGTGCGCCTGCGTCGTGCTCGGCTGGTTCGAACAGGGGATGCCGCCGGCGATGTTCGCCGTCGGAGCGGCGCTTTCCGGGGCGGCGCTGGGTTTGACGCGCCCCACTGCTTCGGCGCTGCTGGCAGACCGGTTCGCGGGGCCGGGCTTCGGCAGGCTGAACGGCTCGGTGATGATGCTCTTCGCCCTGTTCGGCGCCCTCGGGGCGCTCACCACCGGCCTGCTGTACGATATCTCCGGCTCCTATCGCGGCGCCTTCCTGGCGTTCGCCGTGGTCCACGCCGCAGGCGCGGCGACCGCACTCCCCTTCGCCCGGATGCGGCCGCCCCTAACTCGCCTGGGCGGGCGCGGATAGACAGGGGCTATCCCGTGGCGCTGCGGAGAAGCGACCGTCGCTCCACCGGCCGCCGCACGAACTTTGCGGTAAAATCCCCTTGACATGCGCCCCCCTTATTATTATCGTCGCGGCAGGCCGATCGTGCTTCCCCCGGTCGCCATCCCATCCTCAAGGAGAACAGAAACGTGCACCCTCTGCAGCGGCGGCAACGCACCCGGATATGTTTCGCGGCCATCGGCCTTACCCTGAGCGTGGGGATGCTCTTTGTCCTCCCCGGGTGCAGCAGTAAGCCGAGCTATTCCCTCTCCGGCTCCGTATCCTCGGCAGGATCCGCCCTGGAGGGGGTGACGATGACCCTGTCCGGAGTGGGAAGCACAACGACCGATGCAAACGGCAATTACGCCTTCAGCGGCGTTGCCGTCGGCACCTACACCGTCACCCCGTCACTGGCGGGGTATGCCTTCGCCCCCCGGTTTCGGACCGTTTACCTCGACGGGATCGATGCCGCCGGGTTCAATTTCAACGTCATCAGCGAAGGCAGAACGGTCGCCTCCACCCATACCATCCACCTGAAACAGAACGGCACATTCTGGGTGTGGGGGAATAACGCGACCGGTCAATTGGGTGACGGCACGACAACGAGCAGGCCTTTGCCTGTGCAGCTCACCGCGCTCACCGACGTGGCGTCCATCGCCGCAGGCAGAGATTTCACCGTTGCCGTGAAGAGCGACGCCTCCCTCTGGACGTGGGGAGGCAACTCGTCCGGCCAACTCGGGGACGGAACCGCGACCCAACGGTCTACGCCGCTTGCCATCGGCGGGATGACCGGCATCGTGGCATTCGCCGCGGGAGCCGACCACGCCGCCGCGCTGAAGAGCGACGGCTCCTTCTGGGCCTGGGGGAGCAACGCCAATGGACAGTTCGGCAACGGGACCCAGACCGGTAGTTCGACCCCGGTGCAGATAAGCGGACTGGCGGGGGTGAAGACGATTGCCGCGGGCGACGGCTACACCCTGGTCCTGCTGAGCGACGGCACAGCCTGGGCATGGGGGAATAACGTCAACGGCCAGCTCGGCAACGGATCGGCGACGACCAGTCTCACCCCGGTGCAGGTCTATGGGTTGGCCGGCGTGCGTTCGCTCGCCGCGGGCACCTCCCATGCCGTTGCCCTGATCAACGACGGGACGGTCCGCGCCTGGGGGTCCAACTCCCGGGGACAGCTCGGCAACGGAACGACGACCGACAGCACCGTCCCCGTGAGAATCGAGGGATTGACGAACGTGATCGCCGTCTCCGCCGGCAACGGCCATACCGTTGCCCTGCGCGGCGACGGGAGCGTCTGGGCATGGGGGGACAATGCGTCCGGCCAGCTCGGGATCGGGACCCAAACGGCGAGCGCCTCTCCGGTCATGGCGATCGGACTGTCGGGGGCGATCGGCGTAACTGCCGGTACCGGAAACACCTTTGCCGTCAAAGTCGACGGTTCCCTCTGGGCCTGGGGGAACAACCTCTCCGGCCAGCTCGGCGACGGTACCTCGGTCGATCGATCGATCCCCGTCCGGGTCCAGCTTCCCTGATTCACCCGGGGCGCCGCCGTTCGGCCGCGCCGCCCGCTGGCTGCCGTAGTAACTCCTGTCCCGGTTCCGCTGCTTCGGACGTCCCGCGGGACTCGACCCGGTGCAGCGCTGCCGGTCGAACGGGGTTTCCGTCACCAGGTCCGCGGCGGGCTGTGCGCACGCACAGGTAACTGCTCTGCGATCGCACCAGGACGGATTGAGCGGATGAACAGCTTTGCAGGCAGAAGAGGGGCGTTGCTCGCCGCCGCTGCGGTACTTTTGGGAGGGCTGCTGTTGCCTTCACGCGTGTATTCGGCGGATGCGTTGAACGTCGAGCTCGTCGGACATTCCGATCTTCAGGGTCGTGCGAGCCTTCAGGTAGTCCTGAAGGGGGAGTACGCCTACATCGGCCACCATCGCGGGGAAGCCTTCAACCCCCTGACGGGAAAACGGGAGGATAACGGCACGACCATTGTGGACGTTGCCAGCCCCCGGACACCCCGGATCTTGACCCACATCCCGGGAAGGAGAGGCGCCGAGAGCCGGGCGGTTCAGGTAGCCGAGGGTCTCCTGCCCGGACGGGACTTTCTCCTGAGAAACCAGGAGGCACGGGAATTCACCGGTTTTGAGGTCTGGGAGATCACCGACCGTACCTGGCCCCGGCTGACGGCGACGATCGGACCCTTCACCGCCGCGCATAAGAGTTGGTGGGACCGCGCAACCGGCACCGCGTACCTCTCCGCTTCCCAGCCGGGCTGGTCCGGACAGCATCTCGTTATCTACGACCTCAGCGACCCCACCCGCCCCCGTTTCCTCGCCAACTGGGGGTTGCCGGAGCAGCGGCCGGGTGCCCCGACCGGCCGCGGAGTGAGCCTGCATCACCCCGTCGTCTCCGGGAACCGGGCCTACCTTTCCTATCTATTCGGCGGAGACGTGGTCGTCCTGGATATTACCGACAGGGCCGCACCCCGCATGGTTTCGCACTTGCGCATTCCCTCCTCCCCCGGGATCCACACCACGGTCCCCTTCACGATTCCACCCGCCCCGCCTATCGCCGGAGGGGCGCAGGGTCGCACCGTACTTGCGCTAAGCGAGGAGGCCTTTGCCTCCGATTGCCGGGAATCGCGCCGGCAGCTGTATGTCTTGGACGCAACGCAGGAAACCGCGCCTGTACTGCTCGCCGATTTCCTGATCCCGGACGGAGATTTTTGTACGCGCGGGGGGAGATTCGGCCCCCACCAGTTCGCCGAAACCCGCGACGGAGGTCTGATCGGCGGCACCCTGCTGTACGTCGCCTATTTCAACGCGGGACTCCGCGTCGTCGACCTGGCCGACCCGCACCGTCCCCGGGAAGTGGGCTATTACATCCCCTCCTCCTCGGCCGGCAAACCGGCGCCGGGAGGTGCCGTTCCCCAGACCAACGACGTCGACCTGGACTACCGGGGGCTGATCTACACTACCGACCGCTCCGGCGGGGGGTTGCACATCCTCAGACACACCGGAAGGAGATGAACGCGATGACGGGGGCAACCATCGCATCGGCAGGGGGCCGCCGGGCAGTCCCCTGTCGCAGTTCCCGCTCGCCGGCTCTGCGGCTTCGCGGCGTCCCCGCGCGCCGCGGGGAGGAATAAACCGCCATGGCCTCTTCCCGCGACAGGGCGGCGGATGGTCACCGGCGAGGGAAGACGTTTCTGCCGGCACTCGCCTATCGGCAGTACCGCCTGCTCTGGCTCTCCGGGCTGAGCGCCTGGGTCGGGCGCTGGATCGAGATGGTGGTCAGCGCCTGGCTCGTCCTGGAATTGACCGATTCGCCGTTCCTGGTGGGGCTGCTGGGCACCTGCCGTTTCGCCTCGACGCTCCTGGGTCCTTTCTGCGGAACCGTCTGCGATCGCATCGACCGGCGTCTCATCCTGATCTCCGTGCAGGTCGCCTACGGATGCTCTGCGCTCTTCATGCTGGCGCTGTTCGCTGCCGACTGCATGGCAGTATGGCACCTCTTCGTGTTTACCACCATCGGCGGTATCTGCTTCACCTTCGATTTCGCGGCCCGCTACAGCGTCGCCGCGGGTGTCGTCCGGGAGCCGCACATCATCTCGTCGATCTCCCTGCTGCAGGTTGCCAACGGCGTCACCAGCGTGGCCGGGCCGCTGATCGGCGGCAGCCTGCTGGAGGTGATCGGGGCGTCCGGCTGTTTCACGCTCATCGCCGCGGGGTTTGCCCTCTCCACACTCGCCCTTCTCCCGCTTAAGACTCCGCTGCGCCCTGCCGGAAACGGCCGCTGCTCCCTCTGGCAGGAGCTGCTATCCGGACTCCGGTACATCAGGGACGACCGCGTGCTCTCTTCTCTACTCGTGATTGCGGCACTCGTCAACCTGTTCATCTATCCGTACGTGTATACGCTCATGCCCATCTTCGCCCGCGACGTCCTGGGCACCGGGTCGAGCGGATTCGGCCAGCTGCTGGCATCCGTGGGCATGGGAGCCGTACTCGGTTCCCTTGCGGTCGGATTTTCGCCGCGCTTCGCAACCCGGGGCACCGCCCTGATCGGCTCGCTGCTGGCCTGGCCGGCGATCCTGCTGGCTCTTTCCTTTTCGCGTTCCTTCGGGCTGACCATGGGGCTGCTGATCCTGGCGGGGCTCGCGCAGGGGATTTCCATGGCCCTGCTCCAGGCCCTGCTGCTGATGCGCTCGTCCGACGAGATGCGCGGCAGGGTTTCCGGGGCCCGTGCCTTTGCCATCAGCACGCTCTCGCTGGGCACCTTCCTGAGCGGGTATGAGGCAAGCCTCTGGGGGGTCCCGCTCGTCCTGGTGGTCAACAGTTCGGTATTCATCGTGATCACGGCCGGGATGCTCCTGCGAGTGCCCGAGCTTGCCCGCGGCCGCTAGTCCCTTCCGTCGCCGCGCAGACTGCGCTCTCCGAGCCGCATCGGGACCACGACGGCCAAGACGCAGGTCACCAGGACCAGCAGAAACGATACAACCAGCCACAGCCACTCCAGGGCGGTGAGGCTCCTCCCGGTGAAGTCGGCCATGAACAGCCGGTACACCGGTCCGGCCTCGAGCACGATGACCGCGGCGATGAACCCGATGGCGGTCAGCATGAACAGGAGTCCGCCGAAGCTCGTGACGGACTGGGCTGGATTTTCCGAGCGGAAGTCCGGATAGGCCGCGCCGAGGCCGACCCCTAGGGCGACCACGCCGGGAACCATCAAGAAGACCGTGATGACCGAGAGCCCCATCATGAACGGGGTGACCCGCAGCAGGAGATTGGACGCCACGATCAGGATCTCGGCAAGCAGGAGGAGCGGAAAATAGTACACGCCGAACTTGACCCAGAGGAAGGTCCTGATCGACAGGGGCGCTGCCCGGACGATCCAGAAGGCATCCCCTTCGAAGCTCACCGCGGGATAGACGAAGCGGGCGGCGATGGCCGTGAGGACGAAGGTTGCCAGCCCCATGTTCAGGAATGAAAAGATGTTCTGCAGGAAAATCGCCCTGATCTTCGACTGCCCCAGCGGCAGGACGGAGAAGTTGTACAGGTAGATCACGATCAAAGCCGCGATCAGAAATAACTGCGGCCACTGGGTCTGATCCCGGAAAAAAGTGCGGAACTCCTTGACGGTGAACGCCCACGCCGGTCCGGACAGCAGCCGCGGAAAGGGCCGCTTTCGCCAAGGCCCGCTGCCGCGGGGGGGAAAGAGCTTCTCCGCGGAGGTTTGCGCCTTCGTGTAGCCGGCGAAATAGTATGCGTCTGCCACCCACGCCACGATAAAGGTGAGTGCCAGGGCACAGCTCCAGGCAATCCCGAGGTGAAACACCGTTTCCCCGCCCAGCCCGGAGAGTGCCGCGGTCAGGCTGTCATAGGCCCAGGTGGTGGGCAACAGCGGAGAACCGGGCGCTTCCATCTCCCGGAAGTACATCAGCAGGTTGGCGAAGTTGTCGGGGTTCACCAAGCGCTCCGGCCGCATCAGGCGGAATACGAACAGCAGGGAAACCACCAGCAAGAGGCCGAGGAAGACGAACACCGTCCGGATCCGGCCCGCCGGGAGCAGGACCGCCAGGACGACGACCGCCAGGGCGCTTACAGCCGAGGCGATCAGGCAGAGCGGGAGGAACGCCAGCCCTGCCGTGACGTAGAAGAGCGGCCCTGCCCGATAGACGATCCCGTAGGAGAGAAAGACGGGCAGACTGAAGATGAGCACCATCCAGGAGCTGTCCACGGTGCTTTCCAGCCACCGGGCCAGGAAGATCTTCGTCGGCGTCACCGGCAGTGAATGGACCAGCAGGAGGTCCCGGCTGAGGTACAGCTTCGAAAGCGAAGCAACGATGCTGCTGAATATCAGGAGCGAAAAAAAAGTGAGCAGGACCATCGACAGGAGTTTCCGCGCCAGGATGTCCCCCAATTCCTCGATCCCCTGAAAATAGTTCAGAACCCGGGAGAAGAGGAAGAACGCCCCGATCCAGAAGGCGAGGCCGACCGCGACGAACAGGGCGGCACGGACCCGGCGATTGCCGGCGCTGCGGGAGACGCCGCCGTTCTTGAAGGAGAGGAGCCGGGGGCTGAGCAACACCAGCAGATCATCCATCGCCCCCCCGTCCCGCCTGAGCGGTAGGGCCTGCGCGGGCCGGCCTTCCCTCATGGTGCCTCCGTTCCGGTCAACCGGAGAAATACCTCCTCCAGGTCCCCCTCCCGGAGACGCGCCGTACCCCGCAGGTCGCCCGTGGTCCCCAGCGCCACCAACCGTCCCCGGTGGATGATCCCGATCCGGTCGCAGAGGTCCTGCGCTATCTCCAGGGTATGCGTGGACATGAAGATTGTGGTTCCGCTAAGGGCCAGCGCCCGCAGGAGGTCCTTCACCATCCGTATCCCCGCGGGATCGAGCCCGACCATCGGCTCATCCACGATGATCACCCGGGGGGCGTGCAGCAGGGCCGAGGCGATCACCAGCCGCTGTTTCATCCCGTGGGAATAAGACTCGATCAGGTGGTCGGCCCAGTCGTACAGGGAAAACTGGATGAGGAGCGCGTCGCCCTTCTCACGGGCGATTTCCTCGCCGATGCCGTACAGCTCGGCGATGAACCGCATGAACTCCCTGCCCGTGAGTTTCTCATACAGGAACGGCCGGTCCGGGATGAACCCGATCACCCGTTTGGCGTCCTCCGGGGCGGTGGCCATCGGGATTCCATCGATCAGGACCGAGCCCTCCGTCGGCCGCAGGACACCCGCCAGCATGCGGATCGTCGTCGTCTTGCCGGCACCGTTGGGTCCGATGAACCCGAAGATTTCCCCCCGCTTCACCGCCAGACTGATGTTGTCTACGGCCAGCGTGGTGCCGTACCGCTTGGTCAGCCGCTCCGCTACGATCATTCCCGCATCTCCAGGATGTCCAGCTTAAGTCTTCCGATCAGCCCCACCAGGTCGAGCTGGCGGTCGGCCTCGCCGCGGACGAAGCGGATGTGCGTCGCGTCGGCCGGCATCTGCCCCAAAACGGCATCGGCCGTCATCCAGCCGCCGCGGTTGCGCAGGTAGATCACGTTCCAGGCATGGTAGAAGAATTTACCGCGCAGATATACCACCCCGGCCTCGACGTCGGCCGGCAGGCCTGCGGCCCGCGCGAGCGCCGCCAGGAGCGCGGCATGCTCGTTACAGTCCCCGGTCAGGTTTTCCAGCGTCTCGAGGGCGTTCGGTACCGAAAGAACCGGGACCTTCTTCAGGTTCGCGTGAACCCAGGCAACGAGCTTGGCGGCCTTGGCCTCATCGGAATCACCGGGGGAGACGATTGCGGCCGCCTTGTCCCGGAGCTTCGGATGGTCCGCCTGGACGAGCGGGGTCGCAGCGAGATACCTGTTCATCCCCCTGCCCTCCCCCCCCTCAGTCCCGATTGGGCCGGCCACGGGTTCCCGCCGGATCGTGAGCACGCCCTTTTCGTACCCCTGCCGGCCGCCTGCCAGAGCCAACTGCGTCGTCTCCGCTACCCCGTTCAGCCGAACCCGCAGCAGTTTCAGGGAGGCGGGGTCTCTGATGGGTTGAGACGCGGTAACCGCCGCGATCTCCGTCAGGTCGGCGCTGAGTGCGCCTTCCAGGCCGTTCAACGCCTCCTCCCGGGTCGCCCGCTCCAGAACGATCCCCAGGAGACCCTCTTCCCGGAGCACCCCTCCGTCCGGATCGACCCAGGCAAACTGCTTCACCCCCAGGAGTTCTACCGACAGTTTGCGGACCTTCCGTTCACTCCCCATGACCCGCAGGGGCTCTTCGCCCAGGAACGTAATGCGCGCCGGTCTCTGACCGAGCGAAGCCGGATCGAACACAGAAACGGTCGTCGCCTCCCCGGGCTTCAGGCCGAGAGTACCGACGGACTCCAGGATTCCGCCGCCGAGGTAGGGCGCCTCGGTAAGATCGATCACGCGCTCGGCCTCCTCACCGGGGACCCCGACCCGAACGGTCAACCTCTTCCCCGCGAGGGATCCCTGGGCACTGAAGCGAAAAAGATTCGACCCCAAGGTGAACCGGAAATCCCTGAGCCTCCCGTCGGCAGCGAGCCCGGCCTCGGTCCGGACGATCAGGGGCTGGACGACGCCCAGCGTGTTGATCTTCATGAACAGCTCCTCGGAAAACCCGAACCCGGCCCCGGTCCGGACGGTGCTGCGCCGGGCATAGCCGATCTTCCGGCCCCCCTGCAGGATATTCAGCCATGCTTCGCCTACGGTTCTCTCGGGTGCGACTGGGACCACAGCCGACCCGGGCCGCGAAAACAGACGATCCGCGACACCGAGGCGAAAGGCGAGCAGGATGCAGAACAGGAATATCGCCCCTGCCCCCGCGAGCCGCCACCGCCATATCCCTGCCGGGCGGCTCATCGTCCAACCCCGCCGGATACCGGGAGTCCGGACGGCCTTCTCCGTGCCGCCTGGCGCATTCGTCTTGGCATTTACTTAGCTCCTGTACCCCCCTGCCTTCACGGTAATGCGCAATTATAGGCATCGAAAGCGGGGCTGTCAATGCCGCGGAAGCCCGAAAAACCGCCTTGTCAGGCGGCGCGGTTTCTGATAGCGTCCCGTGCGAATGGCAGTTTTCCCGGCAGTGGGGAGTGCAGACGACCGGTGGAGAGGAATTTCGGTGGAAGAGGATCGCTCCATAGAGCAGGCGAAGGAAGTACTGCGCATCGAGGCGGAGAGCATATTCAACCTGATCGCGAAGGTCGGGGAATCCTTTTCGCGCGCCGTCGAGCTGATCTATCGGTGCAAGGGGCGGGTAATCGTCGCCGGAATCGGTAAATCAGGCCTGATCGGCAGGAAGATCGTGGCTACCCTGACCAGCACCGGTACGCAGGCGCTGTTTCTCCATCCGGTGGAGGGCCTCCACGGGGACCTGGGGATTGTAACGAAAGAGGACGTCCTGCTCGCTATCTCGCACAGCGGGGAGACTTCCGAGCTGAACATGATCATCGACAGCATCCGCGCACTCGGTGTTCCGCGGATCGCCTTTACGGGCAACACCTGCTCGACACTCGCCCAGACCTGCGACGTGGTGGTCGACGTGGGGGTATCACGGGAGGCCTGTCCCTTCGGCCTTGCGCCCACCTCCAGCTCGACCGCCGCCCTGGCCATGGGGGACGCCCTGGCCGTCGCTTTGATCCAGCGGAGAAACTTTCAGCAAAAGGACTTCTTCAAATTCCATCCGGGCGGCAGTCTCGGTTCGCGGCTTCGCGCCAAGGTGCGGGATGTGATGATCGGAGGCGCCCAGATCCCCCGAGTCGCGGGCGACGCCTCGGTGCTCGCGGCGATCCGGGAGATGGATGAAAAGAACAAGGGGTTCGTGCTCGTCGCGGACGGGAACGATGTTCTGCACGGCATTCTGACCGACGGCGACATCCGCCGCCTCGTCCGCACCGGAAGGGATTTCCTGAACGAGCGGATCGATTCCTTCATGACCCGCAGCCCCAAGACCGTCCGGGCGGACATCTCCACGGCCCAGGCGATCGAACGGATGCAGCGCGACGAGATTACCACCCTCGTCGTTACCGACGACGCAGGCCGCCTGATAGGGTACATCCACCTCCACGACATCCTCGGCCGTGGCGGAACCCTGAAGATCGCCCTTGCCGACTAGCAAGCCGTCCGCTCCGGCGTTCCGGGGGTGTTTGTCAGGGAGCCGTGACCGGGAAAGAAGAGGGGGAACGTGGCGCCACGTTCCCCCCTGTCGTCATGGTAGGCGGTACTGGGATTGAACCAGTGACTTCTACCGTGTGAAGGTAGCACTCTCCCGCTGAGTTAACCGCCCCTGCGCGGTATGCTATATCCTAACGGAATCGCCTTTTCAAGCGAAAAATCATCTCTCCTGCGCTTTCACCAGTGAGCCGTACCATTGCGGCCTTCTGTCCCCGAGGAGATCGTTGTAGGGATTCAACGCTTTATCCCGTGACCTTCCTACCTCGATTTCGACCACCCCCACCTCCGCGGAGGTTTCACCGGCACGACGGAGGATCGTCCCGTCGGCCCCGATGAGCTGACTCTTTCCCGTAAAGCGGAGCTCCTTTCCCCCCCGCGCCTCGGTCCCGATCCGATTAGCCGTCACCGCAGCGACCCGGTTTTCCAGGCAGCGCGTGACCATCGCGTCCTGGCAGAAGGGAAGGACCAGATTGGCAGGGTGGCAGAGGATATCCGCCCCCGCGAGGGCAAGAACCCGTGCCGTTTCCGGGAATAGCCAGTCGAAGCAGATCATCATTCCGACCCGGCAGGGTCCGATGTCGTGCACGGCCAGCCCCCGGTCCCCCGGGTCGAACCAGAGCGTCTCTTCAAGAAAAAGATGGAGCTTCCGGTAGGTGGCGATGTACCCGCCGGGACCCACGAGGACCGCGGCGTTGTACAGACGATCCCCGGCCCGTTCGATCATCCCGGCAACGATGTGCGCGCCGCGTCGCCCGGCGAGCCCCGAGAGGGCCTGCACGGTCCTCCCCGCCGGTATCTCCTCCCCGAGCAGTTCTGCTTCCCGACGGGAGGTGAAGAGATACCCCGTCGCACAGAGCTCGGGCAGGACAATCAGGTCTGCCTCCAGGCCGTCGAGGAGCAGCCCGATCGTCAGGAGATTCCTCTCGGTCTCCCCGAAAACCGGCGCGAATTGGATGAATCCCGCCTTCATGGGCATGCCTCCTTCTGCGTTGCCGATATCCTACGCCATGCCCGAGGGGTTGTAAAGCTTCTGCTTCGCTGCGGCGGCGCAGTACCCGATTGCGGGCACGTTCTCGGCGGCGGCGGACCGAATCACAGCGCGCAAAGAAAGGGCCGCGGTCCTTCGACCACGGCCCTTTCCGTCTCGGGTTACGGCGTTCGGGAGCGCGTTCGCCCCGCGTGCACAGGAAGATGAGAGATTCCGCGTCAGCTTCCGCAGGAAGTCAGGTTCCGCACGTTCCTACAGCATTTCATAGATGCCCGCTGCACCCATTCCGCCACCGATACACATCGAAACGATTCCCCGTTTCGCCTTCCGCCGCTTCAGCTCGTGGAGCAGTTGGGCGGTCAGTTTCGCGCCGGTGCACCCCAGAGGGTGGCCGAGGGCGATGGCGCCGCCGTTGGGGTTGATATCCCCGGCCGTGAGCCGGTCTTCGATGCCGATCTTCCGGATCGAATACAGGGCCTGCGAAGCAAAGGCCTCGTTGATCTCGAACACGTCGATGTCCTTTGTCGCGAGCCCCGCCATCCTCAGAACCTTGGGGATTGCATAGGCAGGTCCAACCCCCATCTCCTCGGCCTTGCATCCCGCCACGGCGAAGTAGGCAAGCCGCGCGATCGGCCGGACGCCGAGCGCCTTTGCTTTGTCCGCCGACATCAGCAGGCAGAAGGCGGCGCCGTCGGTCATCTGCGACGAATTTGCCGCGGTGACATTCCCCCCCTGCCTGAACGGAGACTTCAGCTTGGCCATGTCCTCAAGCTTTGCCGGCCAGCGCACACCGTCGTCGGTGTCGAACACAAACTTTTCGCGGACGCGTTTGCCGTTCTTCAGGACTTTGTATTTGTACGCCGTGATCGGGACGATCTCCTCCTTGAATTTTCCCGCCTTGATCGCCTCGTACGCCCTGCGGTTGCTCTCCATCCCGAACTTATCCATGTCCTCCCGGGAAATGTGGTAGTCGACGGCCACGTTCTCGGCCGTCACCCCCATGCTCACGTACACCATCGGCATCGAACCGTCGTAGGCCCAGTCCGGACTGGGGCGGGCCGTGTTTCCCCCCATAGGGATGTGGGACATGGTTTCGCATCCGCCGGCCACGATCACCTCGGACCAGCCCGCGCGGATCTTGGCAGTGGCGTCGGCAATCGACTGGATTCCCGAAGAACAGAACCGGTTGATCGTCATCCCGCAGGCCGACACCGGCAGCCCGGCGCCCATGGCGATGATCCTGCCGAGATTCACCCCCTGTTCGGCTTCGGGAAAGGAACAGCCGACGATCACATCGTCCACATCCTCCCCTTTTAGTTCGGGAACGCGCGCCAGCAGGCCTTTCAGGACCTGAATCCCTATCTCATCCCCTCGCGTTGCGGCGAGACCGCCCCGTTTGTACCGCCCGCCGGGACTTCTGACCGCTTTGACAATCACAGCATCACTCATGATCTTCCTCCTTTTCCAACGCCCGGGTCCGCGGCGGCTATCCGCGAGCGCTTCGAGCCGCCGCCCTCGGCCCCTGTCAGTTCCGCAACGGCTTGCCGGTGTTGAGCATGTACATGATCCTGTCCTGAGTCCGCTTTTCTCCCAAGAGACTCAGGAAGGCTTCCCGTTCGAGGGCCAGGATCTCCTCTTCGGTCACCAGCGTCCCTTCGGCGCAGTCACCGCCGGAGAGGATGGCCGCAACCTTGCGGGCCACATGGAGGTCGTAATCGGTGGCGAAATTGCCGTGCCGCATGTTGTACAGGACCGCCTCGGCCATACCGCGGAAGTTCTCCCCCATCACCGGGATCAGGGCCTGTTTCGGCGTGCGGTAGAACTTCGCCAGCCCGAGGACCGCCTGCTTAGCGTCCCAGAGCTGCTGATCCCTCCCGAGACTGATGCTTTCGGTCCTGCGGATGTATCCGAGTTCCATCCCCTCCACGGCGCTGGTCGCCACTTTCGCCGTGGCAATGTTCTCGAAGGCCTTGGCGTACAGCTGCTGGAGGTTCATGCCGCTATCGACGACGCCGTCGGGCAGCCCTTCGGTCATGCGCACCATCAACTCTTTGCATCCTCCGCCCGCGGGAATGACTCCTACCCCCACCTCGACGAGGCCGATGTAGGTTTCGCCGCAGGGTTGACACTTCGCCGCGTGCATGGACATCTCGCAGCCTCCGCCGAGGGCGAGTCCCGCCGGGGCGCTCACCACGGGCTTGGACAGGTACTTCATCCGCATGTTGGCGTTCTGGAATCCGGCGATGGACTGTTCGATGAGGTCCCAATCACCCCGCTGGACGCCGATGAGAACCTTGAATATATTGGCCCCGGCGGAAAAATTCGCCCCGTGGTTTCCCACGACCATTCCGAGAAAATCCTTCTCCACCACGGAGCAGCTCTCGTGGATCATCTCGATCATCCCGTCGTCCACGGCATTCATCTTCGTGTGGAACTCCAAGCATGCCACCCCGTCGCCGATATCGATCAGCGTCGCACTTGCGTTCTTCCGCACAACTTTGTCGCGCTCCTTCAGTTCGGGAAGCAGGATGATCCGCGGGTTCGCCTCCAGCTTCAGGTACTCCTTCCGTTCGAAATCGTAGTAGTACCTGCCGTCCTCTTTCCGGAGGTAGAAGGACTCGCAGCCCTTCTTCAGCATCTCCTCGATCTTCTTCGGGACCTTCTTCTTGAGCCGCTTCATGGTCTCGACCGCTTCCCGGACGCCGACGGCATCCCAGGTCTCGAAGGGGCCGAGTTCGTGGTTGTAGCCCCACTTCATGGCGTTGTCGATGCCGACGATGTTCTCACAAATCTCGGGGATCCGGTTGGCGGCGTAGATGAAGTTGTTGCAGAGGTACTCGCGGGTAACGTCGGCCGCCACATCGCTGCCGTTGAACACCAGCTTCACGGTAGCCGCGACCCCCTCATCCGCCTTTCGCTTCGCGTCCGAGACGGAGGCATACTTCGGCTTTGTCGCGGGCACGTATTCCATTGTGCGGTAGTCGAGGACGAGCTTCCCCTTCTTCCCGTCGGCGCCTTTGGTCCGTTTGTAGAACCCCTGTTTGGTCTTGTTGCCGAGCCATTTCAGCTCGATCATCTTCTTCATCAATTCGCTCGGGGCGAAGATCTCCCGCATCTCGTCGTCGGGAACCGCCGCGTACAGGTTCGACGAGACGTGATGGGCCGTGTCGAGGCCGACGAGGTCGAGCGTCCCGAAGATGGATGAACCCGGCCGTCCCAGTGCCTTACCGATGATCGCATCGAGTTCGTCGATCCGCAGGTTCTTTTCCGCCATGATGCGGATGGCGTTGGAGATGTCGAAAGAGCCGATGCGGTTGCCGATGAAATTCGGGACGTCTTTGCAGATGACGACGCCTTTCCCCAGCACCTGTTCGCAGAACCGGGTCATGAATGCCGTCACTTCGGGTTTTGTCTCTTCCCCCGGGATGATTTCAAGCAGTTTCATGTACCGCGGCGGGTTGAAGAAGTGGGTCCCGAGAAATCGCTCCTTCAGCTTCGGCCCGAAGTTAGTCTTGATGTCTCCGATCGGGATGCCGGAGGTGTTCGTGGTTACGATGCAGTCGGGCTTGACGACCTTTTCCACCTTTGCCAGGAGTTCCTGCTTGATCTTCAGGTTTTCCACGACCACCTCGATGACCCAGTCGGCTTCGGCCAGCCAGCCGAGGTTGTCTTCGAAATTTCCCGTACGGATCATCGCGGCGTTCTTATTCGTGTAGAACGCGGCGGGTTTCGCCTTTACCGCCCCCTCCAGCCCCCTTGCCGCAAAGCGGTTGCGCCAGGCGGGGCTCTTTTCGTTCAGCCCCTGGGCCTTGTCGGCATCGGTGAGTTCAAAGGGGATGATGTCCAGCAAATCGCACGGGATCCCAGCGTTGGTCAGATGGGCGGCGATGGTGGCGCCCATCACCCCCGCACCGAGGACGGCTGCTTTTTTTATTTCGTACGCCATAGTATTCCTCCTGTTCGCTTCGCGCGGGGATCGTCGATTCCTGCCCGCAGGTCAGATCGCCGTTCCGCGCACTTCCCGCCGCATCAGGCGGCGCGTGTTCACCCTGCTCAGCAGGTGAAGGATTCGTCAGCCATTTCGATCGGGATCTTCTCCTCGGACTTTATCGCCCCGCATCGAGCCTTCACCGTGCAGAGGATCTCGACGGCGAAGAATTTCGCCGCTGCTACCTTTCCCTGATAGAAGGCGACATCGGCGTTCTCATGCACCAGGCTGCGCTGCTTCCCCTTTGCATCTTCGGCCCCGGCCTCGCTGTAGATCGCTTTGAGTCTCTCCGTCGCGATCGCAGCCGACTGCAGCAGGAAGTGCCCGATCAGCACATCGCCGAAAATATCGAGGTACGGCGATGCATTCAGTATCGGGATGAGGAAGCTCGAGCTCTTCCCCAGTTGGGCGAGCGTCATGGTCATATCCACCAGGGCGTTGTAGGCCTCTTCGAGCCGTTCGGCATAGGGCTTGAGTTCGGCATTGCCCTTGGTCTTGGCGATGGTCGCACCGACCTCGCCGAAGAGATTCATGACATTCATCCCCTTCTTCTGCCCGAGCTGCCGGCCCACCAGATTGAGGGACTGAATCCCGTTTGTCCCTTCGTAGATGGGGGTGATCTTGCAGTCCCGCAGATACTGCTCCATCGGATATTCCTGGCAGTACCCGTAACCGCCGTAGACATCGATCGCCTTGGAGCAGATTTCCATCGCCCGGTCGGAGGAGTAGGCCTTGCAGACCGACGTCAGCAGGTCCACGAGCCCTTGCCACTTCTCGCATTCTGCCGGAACCGCCCTTGCCATATCCATGCAGTAGGCGGTGAAGTAGTTCAGGGCCCGGATCCCCTCCACGTGGGCCTTCATCCACAGGAGATCCCGCCGGACATCGGGATGCTGGATGATCGGTACCGCCTTTGCATCGGGATTCTTCATCTCCCAGACGGGTGCGCTTTGAATCCGCTCCTTAGCATAGGCAATGGCATGCTCCAATGCGGCCGAGGCGACGCCGAGCCCCTGCATCCCCACGTCGAACCGTGCGCCGTTCATCATCAGGAACATGATCCGCATCCCTTCCCGTTCTTTGCCGAGCAGTTCGCCGATGCACTTCCCCTCGTCGCCGAAATTGAGCGTACAGGTTGCCGATCCCTTGATACCCATCTTGTGTTCGATGTTGCCCGTGTGGACGTCATTCGGCTCGCCGAGGCTGCCGTCGGGATTTACCCGGATCTTGGGCACGATAAAGATCGAGATGCCGCCCGTGCCGGGAGGGTCCCCCTCGATCCGTGCAAGAACCGGATGGACGATGTTTTCCGCGAGGTCATGGTCCCCGCAGGAGATGAAGCATTTCGACCCGGTTATGCTGAAGGTGCCGTCGGGCAGCCGTTTGGCCGAGGTCTTCAACGCACCGACATCGCTCCCCGCCCCGGGTTCCGTCAGGCACATCGTCCCCATCCACTGACCGGAAAACATCTTGTACATGTACTTGTTCTTCAGCTCCTCCGTCCCAAAATGTTCGACCAGACTGGCCGCTCCGTGGGTGAGGCCCGGATACATCAGCAGGGCGAAATTGGCGGCGTGGCAGTGTTCGAGACTGGCGGCCGCCAGGAGTACCGGCATGCCCTGACCACCCACGTCAGGCGATGAGGTCGGACAGAGCCAGCCCGCTTCGACGTACTTCTTGACTGCGTCGTGATAACTCTTCGGCACTGAGACCTTTCCATCCTTCAGCGTACATCCTTCCTTGTCTCCCGCGGCGAAGGTGGGAAGGATGACGTTGACGGCCATTTTTTTCGCCTCGCTCATCATCAGCAAGGCATCCTCCCGGGAGAAATCCTTGAACGTCTCCGTCTGGAACAGCTTCTCGATGTTCAAGACCTCGAACAGAAGAAACTCCTGATCCCTCTCATTCACCAGCAAATTACTCATACCCTGGCCCCCCTTTCGCTTCTGCTAAGACTGGATTTCGACAACCCTGCGTCCGGCGATTCCGTTTCTCAGGGTCTCCGCGTACACCCGTCCGCGTGTTGATTGGTTGTCACAAACGCCGCACCCGACCGGCCCGTCCGCTAAACAGCACGGATTTCAGCGGGGCCGGTCACAGGTCTTCAGCCCCCGAATGTAGATGTCGAGCCCTAACCGCAAGGTGCTCTGAATTACCTCGGCCCGTTTAGATTCGCCGCCCGTAAACAGATGGAGTGAGATGATGCCGTTGAGCAACCCCCAGATTGCATTCCTGTTCAACCGGAGGTTGACCGCGGCGGGGAATTCCCCCCGCTCGATGCCATAGCGGAATATATCCTCTACGATGCTGATGTTTCGGTTAGTGGCCTTGATGATGTGGCTGTTCAGCTCTTCGGGCAGGTTCATGTCGCTGGTGTGCAGCATGAACGTCATCAGGATCCTGAACAGTTCGCGATCGGAGAGGAACAGATCCACGTAGATCCCGGCAAAGCGGAGGAGTGCTTCGGATGCACTCGGTGAGTCGGTAAGAAGGTCGCTGAAGTGTTCGTGGAACTTATCGATGTCGCCCAGCAGAATCTGGGTGTAGATCTCCTCCTTGCTGTTGAAATAGAGGTAGATCGACCCCTTGCTGAGCTCGGCCTTCTTGGCAATGCTGTCAACGGTGACCGGCTTGAACCCCCGTTCGAAAAAGAGCTTCCGTGCGGCCTTCAGGATGGCGTTACGCCGGTTGTCGCGTTCCCGTTTTCTGCGTTCTTCCAGTCCCAAGAGATGCCCCCTTCAGTGACGGTCGGGCGAGGAAGGTTACCCTCGTGCGGCCGATCGGGCGCGCGATGCAACACGGGGCCGGCTGCGGGCCGGCTGTACCTGCGGGAGGTGTCCGGAAGAGGGAGAGCAGCATCCCGCATGGGACGCCGGGCAGTCGGTATTGACCCGACTGCCATGACCCTCGACCAGATTCTGAACAGCGGTCATTATATGACTGCTGGTCATTGGGCAGTCAATAGCGGATTCTTTTTCCGCTGTCAAGCGAATATTCGCATGGGCGGGGGATTAATTCATCGCACCGTGTGGAGGGCACCGGGGCACTGCTCCGGTCTTACCGCGCGGATGAGCAGGACGACCGAAAGGGCGCGAGGCGCCAGCCAGTTGTCGAGGCGAACGGGCAGGCGGTACAGGCGGTTCAGCCCGATGAACGTCTGCCGGATGATCCGCTCTGCGACGCCGCCTCCTGACGCGGGCCTCCGGCCGGTCCCCCTCCGTCCGAAGGCGGAGATGCCTGCCGTAACCAGGATCATCGTCAGCTTCTCCAGGGGGCCAAGGATCTTGACGATCTCGACCGGGATCAGCCCCGCGCCCCGCAGCCGATCCTCCATCTCGGAGAGCTCGTACCGGCGATAATGTCGGACAAACCGATCGTCGCAGGCAAAGTAGGCCTTCCGGTGGGGAAAGGTAAGGATGAGCGAACCTCCGCGCCGGAGTATTGCTGCCATCTCCCGGAAGGCCGGGAGGTCGTCGGGAATATGCTCGAGAACTTCCGAACAGACGATCCGGGTGAACGAGTCGGGTTTGAAGGGCAGACGGCCCGCATCGGCGACTACGCACATCTCCATCCCCCGGCGGTCTTTCAGGTTCTTGAGGGCCGCAAACGAGAGATCGGAGAACACGGTACCCTGCGCGTCGTCAACCGTGGGCGACAGACCGCTGCCGATTTCGAGGGTCGGCCCCTTCCCGACACCCCGCAGGCAGATGCCGATGGCCCTCTTCCGCAGGAGGTAGTTGTACAGGAAATTCTTCAGTACCACGTAGGTGTCGTCGGCGAAGAACTCCTCGAACCGGTTGCCGCGGGCCGCGCTCATCTCTCCACCGGAAACAACGGCGAACGGATGATGCCCATCTTAGCGAGGCGGAAGACCACGGCCGTCGCCAGACATCCGATGCCGTAGCGGATGCTGCGCCTGAGGCTGATCGACGAGGCCTCAGCAAAATAGTTGGTCGGACAGCTTACTTCGGCGACGGTATATCCCAGCCAGATGACCTGCGCCAGCATCTGGTTGTCGAAGAGAAAGTCGTCGGAGTTGTGCTCCAAGTTCAGGGATTCGAGCAGTTCCCGGGAAAAGGCCCGATAGCCGGTATGGTACTCGGAGAGCTTGGCGCCGGTGAGCATGTTCTCGGCCAGGGTGAGAAAACGGTTGGCCAGATACTTCCAGGCGGGCATCCCGCCTTTGAGTGCATATCCGCCCAGGATGCGCGATCCCAGCACACAGTGGTACAGGCCGTTGCCGATCAGGGCGGCGAGTGCCGGGATCAGCTTCGGCGTGTACTGATAGTCGGGATGGACCATGATGACGATGTCGGCGCCTTCTTCCAGGGCCATCCGGTAGCAGCTCTTCTGGTTACCGCCGTACCCCCGGTTGCGTTCATGGACATGCACCCGCGTATGGGGCAGGCCGGCAGCGATCCGGGCAGTCTGGTCCCGGCTTGCGTCATCCACGAGAATCACCGAATCCACGATCCCCTGCTCCATGACCTCGTCATAGGTCCTCCGCAGGGTCTTGGCCGCATTGTAGGCCGGCATGACGACTACGATCTTCTTGTTTCGGTACATGATCGTTCGATACCCTCACCGTGCATCACAGGCAGGCACTATGTTACGACCCCGGTTCGCCGCGTTTTCCGCTGCGGCCCCCGGTCTCCCGAAGGATTTTATCCAGGTTTTCCCGGGCCTCGGGATAGTTCGGCTCAACCCGGATGGCCGCCCGGATATGGCGGACCGCCTCTTCCACCTCTCCGGTGGTGAACAGGGCAATGCCATAGTTGTTGAGGAGCTCCGGATCCTCCGTCCCGCGGAGCAGGGCCTTCCGGTACAATGCGATCGCGTCGGCGGCTCTTCCCTGGCGCAGCCGCACATCTCCCAGATGCTTCAGCGCCGGGACATAGGCCGGGTCGATCTCGAGCGCCTTTTCGAGCAGCGGAGACGCCGCGGCCTCGCGGCCCTGAATCAGCAGGAGACGGCCGAGCGCGTTGTACGCCTGCCTGAACGCCGGTCGCAACCGGGTCGCTTCACGGTAGCGCGCCTCGGCGCCCCGCAGGTCGCCTGCCTTCTCCAGTGATTCTCCCAGGATGAACTGGGCCATGAAATTGTTTTCGGTATTGGCGAGGGCTTGCCCGAACAACGTGGTGGTGTCCTTCCAATAGCCGACCTGCCCGTGTGCCAGCATAGTCAGGAGAAGGACCAGCACCCCCGAACCGACGGCCCCGATCATCCGTTTCAGTCGCAGCCCCCGCAGGAGGTCGCCGATCGCCCATATCACCCCGATGAAGATACCGATCAGCGGCAGGTAGGTATACCGGTCCGCCATGGCCTGCGAGCCCACCTTCACGATGCCGATGACCGGCACCAACGTCCCCAGGTACCACAGCCACCCCACAAGCAGATAGGGCCGTTCCTTCGCAAGGGAGACCGACAGCAACGTGACCGCCGCCAGCAGGACACCGGCGACCGCCAGTTCCCCGGCCGGCGCCATTCCGTGGTAGGGGTAGAATACGGCAAGCCCCGCGGGCCAAAAGGTCTTTCCCAGGTAGGCCGCATAGGAGACCACCGCATTCGCCAGGCGGTCCCCCACCGCGACCATCGCCAGGGGAGCCACGGCCTGGTCCTCCTTCTGGATCAGGAAGGTGACAACGCTCACGGCGGCCGAAAGCAGGAGCAGCGGGACCTTTTCCCCCGCCAGTCGGCCCCAGACCGCCCCCCCTCCGGCCGCCCGTCCGAGCGGCCAGACATCCAGCAGCAGCAGCACGAAAGGAAAGGTCACCGCCATCGGCTTTGCCAACAGTGCGCAAATGAAGCAGAGCCCTACCCCGAGATAGCGGACAATGCCGGGTCGTTCCGCGTAGGCGGCGTACCCCCACAATCCCGCCATCCAGAACAGGCCGCAGAGCACATCTTTGCGTTCCGCCACCCAGGCCACTGACTCTACATGGAGCGGGTGAAGCAAGAACAGCGCCGCCACCATGGCGCTATGCCACGGCGCGGCCGTCATCCTGGTCAGGGCCGCACAGAGGATAAGACCGCCGAGCAGATGCAGCAGTACGCTGGTCCAGTGATAGCCCGCGGGCTCGATGCCGAACAGCTCCCGGTCGATCAGCAGCGATACCCAGGTGAGGGGATGCCAGTTGCTTGCGTGGGTGGTCGTGAAGGCCCAGCGGAGCGTCTGCCAACTCAACCCCTGCCGCAGGTGGTCGTTCGCGGTCACGTATTGCGGATCGTCGAAGGCGATGAACCCGTTTGCCGCCACGCCTCGGTAGGCCGCCAGCACCAGCCCCGACAGAAGCAGGGCGATGAGGATTTTTCCCTTCGCATCGTCCGCAATCCGCATCCCGTTCTTCTCGTTCACCCGCTCCGGGCTATATTCCCGGTCGTGTACATACAAAAAGGGCGGGGGTTTTCTCCGCCCCCGCCCGCTCCTGTCGTCCTTACCCCGACTACGGTGTGATCACACCGGCGGAATCGATCGAGTAGGTTGTCGCCGCTGCGCCCGCGTTGCTGTTCTTCGCCGTCATGGCGAGCGTGCTCTGCGTGCCGGCGGTGATCGTCAGCACTACGTCGGCAGTGGGCTGATAGCCGCCGGCCTTCAGTGCCGCCGCATCGACCGTTGCCGCGGGATTGTCGGCAAAATAGGCCTGTGCCGCCGTGTAGGCGTTCTTCAGGTCCGCCTTTGCCCCTGCGTTGTAGCCCCGGGCCTTGTAAGCGGTGAACTGCGGGATGGCGATTGCCGCCAGGATGCCGATGATTGCGATAACGATCATGAGTTCGATCAGGGTGAAACC
>CAIYSL010000126.1 GCA_903928915.1 uncultured Syntrophobacterales bacterium
ACGTCCGTGATGATCAGCATCCCCGTCGGCGCGTACGACAGTACGATGCTCGTCTTCGAAATCAACGGGTCCAGGATCTTCTTCATCTCGTCCGGGCTTGCGTGCTGCAGCGCCAGAATCTGCGTCACCACCCGGTCCTCCGGCAGCGCCGCGTCCCGCGGCAGCCGCACCTCCAGGCTCTTCCCCCGCGCGTCCACCGCCGGGACCACCTTCGTCACCTCGCCGGCCGTCACCGTCGCGAACCCGTAGATCTCCAGCACCGACTCGAATACCCGGTACACCTCCTCCACCGCGATCCGCTTCGGCGAGACGACCGTCACCTTCCCGCGGACCTTCTCATCGATCAGGAAATTTCGCCCCGTCAGCTCGCTCACGAACTTGATGAAGACCTGGATATCGACGTTGTCGAAGTCGATCGTCACATAGCGCACATCCCTGGCCGAGGCTGAGACAGGGGAAGAAGGCGGCCCGGCCGCCGCTTTCTGCACTGCGACCGGCTCGGCCGGCGCCGACACCGCAGAGGGGTGTCCCCCGGCGCTATCCGTCACCGGCGGCTGCTTCTGCGTAGCTCCGATCGGAGGCTGGGTACGACCCGGCACGGACGGAGGGGGGAGCGGGGAGCCGGTTCCGGCGGAACCCGCGCCCTGTCCGGCAGCGGGCCGTCCGACAAAGGTCTGCGCCGGCGATTCCTTCCGCTCGGCAGGTTGTTGCGGAGGTGGAGGCGGGACCGGGTCCGGCTGCCGACCGGTGATGCCCGGCACGGTCTTATCGTCGTCGGCAAGACGGACCGCCAGGACCGTATCGGGAGACAGGAATACGATACCCGTGAAGGCGATGACAAAAGAAGCGAGTGCTCGCAGCCTGGAACGTCGCCCATGCCTCTCAGGCGACAGGGGCCATTGCCCGGGCCCAACAGGGGGCTTCTCGGATACAACCATGCGTGCAATCACTGTATGTTACCCCTCCCAGGATCTCGTGAATCCAAGACGTGCGGTAATGTTCCGTCTCCCGCCAATCTTACATTGTGCATTGATATAACTCATTTACCCCTCCGTCAAGCAATTTGACGGTCTGCGTGCGGGTGACGTCCACCGCAGGTCGCGCTGAGTCGGGAAGGCCGCATAGACGATCAGATCATCCGCGACACGGATCTGCACCCGCGCCTATTATTCCGTCCCGCCAGGAAATCCCTCGGGGACGGCGCCGCAGGCGGCCGGCCGTCTGCGGCGCCGGGGAATTGGCAAATCACGTTACCCCTTCGCTTCCCTCAACAGGCATAAATCCCTGCTGAACTCGGGTCCATATAATGGTCAACTAACCCCCTGTCAAGCCCTTTCGTAACCGCGATGAAGCCGGCCGAGTGGGAGTTATGACGGCAGATGAACTTGTTTTCTGAGAAAAGGGAGGGAAGAATCGCGACAGGAAGAAACGCCCCCCCCGGATGGATGGATCCGGGGGGGAATATACAGTGCAGCAGCCCGCCAGGCGCTATCGGCCCGGGCTTGTGAGACCCAAGTCGCGGTAGATTTCGTCTTCCTTGCTCAGGCTCCAAACCTTATTCCACTTCTTGTCGGCGCCCATGACGTATAGATCAGTCGCAACGACGGATTTCCATTTGCTGTCCACCTTCCCATCGACTTTGACCTGGGTGTTGATGTGCCGCGCGAGGATACCCCTGTCCAGATTCGAGACGAAATAATAGTCTCCCTTCGCAGCATCGACCAGAACGACAAATACATTTTCAGCAGCTATAACAGGGTCTTCCATCCCGAGCGGACAGAGTTTCCCCTGGGTTACGCAGTTGAATCCCTGAACGGATCCGGTGATGCTTGCTCCTATTGCCAGAACCGGGGCCAACAATAAAACCATGCCTACAAACATCGGTACAAATGCTTTTCTCATTTTTTCCTCCTTGATAATTTTATGATGCTGATTTGCCCCTCATCCACCAGAGACCGAACGCCCGCACCTCCTTTCCTTTGCTTGTTCACCCAATAAAATGTACTCTCCCATGAGGATCACCTGGTGATATTGTTTAGTAACATACTGTTCTTGTTTAATAATATCAATAATAGTATATTTACTACTTAATGGGAGCAAAATACTCCCATATGCCTTTTCAAAGAACGATCGCTAATACGGAACATCCGCTGACGATGTTTCAGGGAAACTCGAATCGATCCTCCCCACGGTATCCTGCAGCCCGGCACTCCCGTCTCGGGCGTCCGGCTCCCTGCAAGGAAACCATTGCCCCCGCCGTCCGGCTGCCTTTTATCTGCAATCGACAACCAGACGACGGGGGAACGGAGGAGCTTTGCCAGTTCCGCGGCGCGGTGGCTTGCCTTCCGGATCCGCTCTACGGCCCCGATGACCCTTGCGCTGCCACGGCACTGCATCCCTCAGCAACGGACCGCAAACACCGCTTGCGGTGATGGAGAAGGGTTAATCGTTCCGATGCGTTCCTGAAACGTATAGACACGTATGGCAGAAGAGACAATTCAATTGCAACAGTAAGGATTAAGGGTCGTGGAGGTAGTCCCCTACCTCCATTCGCCGACCCAGCGCAGTTGCCTCGGCTATTCGAATAACCCGCGTCACTCCGAATTGTTACGGGCAGACCGCGGGAACCTCATGTCGCCAATACCCCGATGGCGCACGAGGGGGGCACGAACGCAGTGGACGGGAAACGCCTGGATATGTTCCGGCTGGACATGCTCAAACGGAACGGATGAACGAACGAGGCCGAATGGCCCCGGGAGGTCGGAATGCGACCGCCCGACCGCGAAATGCATCGGCAGAGCGCGGAATGGAAGGCTGACGAAGGGTCCGCCGACTTACCCTTTGAGCAGACCGAGTTTGACGGCTTCCTCTCTCATGTACCGAGCCGTCTGATCGTCCGGCTCGCTCCACGGGCGGCGGCACGTGCCGCAATCGATCCCCTTCATTCTGAGAAAGGTGTAACTCCCCGCGGGACGGAATCCGCCGGCAGCTTGGATCTTCCGTTCGGCAATGACCAGGTTTTGCAGTCGGTTTGCCTTCTCCCAGTCCCGCGCCTCCAGGGCCGCGAATAGGGCGACGGCGAGTTCGGGAAACGCGCTTGCGGTTCCCGCGATACACCCCCTGATGCCGATGTTGTACGCAGGCTGGAGAAGCCCGACCGAGCCGGACATACAGGCAAAAGCCTGATTCACCCGGGTTGCCGCCTGGTTGAACTCGCCCAGCAGCGTGAAACTGCCGCTGGAATCCTTCATCCCCAGGACACCCACCCTCACCAGTTTAGCCAGTAGCTCCGGTGTCAGGTTGTAGCCACACGTCTTGGGGTTGTTATAGATGAACGTGGGCACGCCGACCGATTCCGCGATTTCGGCATAGTGACGAATGAGCTGATCATCGGCATACGCGTTTGCGCCGGAGTAGTAATAAGGCACAACAGCCGCCACGGCTGCCGATCCGAGGTCTGCGGCATGTCGCGCGAGTTCGATCGTGGCTCGTGTCGATGCATCACCGACATGCGTGATGATGGGGAGTCGCCCGGCAACCTCCCGATGAACTACCTCGGCCACCCGTTTTCTCTCTTCGGCAGTCATCAGAGGCGCACTGCCATAGGAGCCGTTGATGAAAAAACCATGGACTCCTTCGCGCATCAGGTAACCGATGACATTCCGGAGTCCCTTTTCGTAGATATCGCCGGTCTCCGTAAAGCTCGTGATCAGCGGCGGATAGATCCCTTCGAATAGTTTTGCCATACCGAATCCCTACCTGTACCTCCTCATCGTGACGGCGATAGACCAAGCCATTCTTCTCTCGCCCCTCCGGAACTTCCCACGGACTTGGCCCTGGTACGACTGCCGGCCTGCGCTCTCATAGAGATGAGGCTCGAGTAGTCCAGGTCGAAGACGCTCGAATCGCTGATCCTCAACCGTATCCGATCTCCACGAAAAATACCGCGGCTGAACCGGATCGGCCTGTTGCGCTGATCGTAGGTCACGCCGACGACGGCGAGGAATGTTGACATGTGCGGATTCCCCAATAGATGCTTCTCGTTCGGGGAGATGATGGGAGCTTCGATCCAGATGTCGCTCCGTGACAGTAGGACTTGACATTGTTCCCGGAGCAAGGCGTTGAGCGATTTCGCTTCCAGGTCTTCCTTCATCAGGTTTCCGCAGAGGTTCGTAGGCATGTACGCAGTCTGCAGTGCCAAGGGATCGCCTTTGACAATCCGCAGGCGCTGGATCTTCAGCACGCGGTCCGCAGGTGCAAGGTTGAGGGCCGTCGCAATCTCCTCACTCGGTGCCACGAACTCCTTCTGGATGAGCTTCGTCGTGACGTCCAACCCTTGCGCCTTCATCTTTTCCGTAAAACTGAGCACCTGAGATGTGTCATGGGATATCTTGGGGAACGCGACAAAGGTTCCCTTGCCCGGCACGCGAAAGATCGTGCCCCGGTCGGCGAGTTGATCCATGGCCTTGCGTACCGTGCTCCGGCTGGCTTGCCATCGCTCGCACAGCTCCTTTTCCGAAGGAACGCGGTCGTAGGGCTTCAGGCGGCTCTCGTGAATCTCGGTGGTCAAGGCATCGATGATCTGCCGGTGCTTGGTGAGGTAAATCGCCTCCATTCTCTCCATAGCGAACACCCCTCGAACATGAATTGATCAAAGTCACTAACCTATCATACATACGATGAGAATTGGTGTCAAGGCTAACTTCGTGCGCGCAGCCGGTCCGGTCGGAAGAGCGTCCCCCCGAAAGCCCAGCACCTCCAGGGCAGACCAGGGCGTCTGCGTCCCGAAAATTAGGTTGACTGGAATGATGAATTCATCATAATGGCACAAAATTTTTGTTTGGCCTTCCCGCAGGACGAGATATCCTCCGGACAGGAGGGATGCGGTGCGGGGAACGGTTCCGATGCGTTTACCCCCGCGGTTCATCCGGGCGTTCCGCCGATTTTTTCACCTGCAGTCCAGGGAGGTACGCCGGACAACCGCAATCCTCATGCCGGCGGGAGCGCGCACAGGACGTGCGGAAGCGCAACGACACGTATGATCGGGAGCAGGATATGATACGGGTAGATAACCTTTCGCGGAGGTTCGGATCTATCACCGCGGTAGATGGGATAGAGTTTGAGGTGCACAAAGGGCAGGTGCTGGGGTTCCTCGGGCCGAACGGGGCCGGCAAGAGCACCGCCATGAAAATGTTGACCTGTTTTCTTGAACCGGACGGCGGTACGGCCGCCGTCTGCGGGTACGACATACGCAAGGACCCGGTAAACGTCCGGAAAAGCATAGGATATCTTGCCGAAACTGCCCCGGCCTACGGCGAAATGACCGTGGGCAGCTTTCTGCACTTCATCTGCGATGCCCGAGCCATCAGCGGCGCAAGACGCAAACAGGCGCTCGACCGCGTTGTACCCATGTGCTCGATTGGATCGGTGTATCATCAGACGATCGAAACGCTCTCGAAAGGGTATAAACGGCGGGTCGGCCTTGCGCAGGCACTGATCCACGACCCACAGGTGCTGATCCTCGATGAGCCTACTGACGGTCTTGATCCGAATCAAAAACACGAGGTGCGCAGCCTCATAAACCGAATGGCCAGCGAAAAATGCATCATCGTTTCGACGCATATCTTGGAGGAAGTCGAGGCAATATGCTCGCGGGCAATCATCATTGCGCGGGGCAGGATTCTCGCCGACTCGACACCGCAGGAGTTGAAGGATCAGTACCAGTGTTCCTTGGACGAGGTGTTTCAGAGGATCACCTCGGCCAAGACCGCCGCGCAAGGCTTGCAGGAGTCAAGGGTATGAATGGGTTTCGGGCCGTATTCAAGAGGGAGCTGAAAGGATATTTCGTCACGCCGGTCGCGTACGTCTTTCTGGTCATCTTCCTGTTCTTCGCCGGTTATCTGACGTTCCGGGATGGATTTTACGAGATGCGTCAGGCGGACCTGCGGATCTTTTTCGGTAATCTGCCGCTGCTGTTCGTGTTCATGGTGCCGAGTACGGCGATGCGGCTGTGGTCGGAAGAGCGAAAGTCGGGCTCGATCGAGTTGCTGCTGACGCTGCCGATTACCGTGGTACAGGCGGTCTGGGGTAAATTTTTCGCAGCCTGGGCCTTCCTCGGCATCGCGCTGCTGCTCACCTTCCCGCTGCCGCTGACGGTATACTACCTGGGGAACCCGGACACCGGCCTTATCGTCCTGGGTTATCTGGGCAGCCTGCTGACCGCCGGTTCGTTCCTGGCGATCGGCTCGTTCTTCTCGGCGCTGAGTAAGAATCAGGTCATCAGCTTCATCCTTTCGGTGGTTACCTGTGCGGTCCTGGTTTACGCGGGGATGCCCACGACGCTCAATTATCTCTCCGGCGTCTTACCGGCGGGCATGCTGGCAATGGTCGAACGGATGAGCTTCCTGACGCACTTTGAATCAGTGCACAAGGGTGTGCTGGAATTCAAGGATATGGCCTACTTTGTGATACTGATCATCGGCTGGATGTGGGCATGCACGATTATCTTGGATGAAAAGAAGGCGAATTGATGAACAGGACAATACGGGCAGCCGTCGCAATCATCTTTGTCGGGATCATCATGTTCTGCGCGATAAGCATCGCGCATAATCTCGGCGAGTCGCTGAGGCTCGATGTCACCGACCAGAAGCTGTACACGCTCTCCCCGGGCACGAAGACAATTCTCGGCAAACTGCGGCAGCCGATCAAGATGAAGCTTTTCTATACCAGGACCGCCGTACGGAAGGCGCCGGACCATATTCGCGTGTACAACAGCTACTATCAGTTTGTCGAAGCATTGCTCAAGGAGTATGCCAAGGCATCGCAAGGGATGGTGGTGCTGGAACTGGTGGACCCGCGGCCCTATTCGGACGAAGAGACCGAAGCATTGCGCTACGGCATACGGAAATTCCCCTTGACGGAAGAGGAGAATTTCTTCTTCGGGCTGGCCGTGCAGACGCAGTACGGGGCAGTCAAGACCATCCCGTTTTTCACGCCGGACCGGCAGAATTTCCTCGAGTACGACGTCACCTATCTGATCGACACCGTCATGGCGCGTCAGAAGAAGCGGATCGGCGTACTGAGTTCGTTGCCGGTGATGGGAGACGATGTGAGCGGCTATATTGCGCAGATGATGGCGATGCAGGGCCAGCAGCCGCGGCCGATGTGGACCGTCATCCAGCAATTACAGCAGCAGTACGACGTCGGCAAGGTCGAAACCACGACGGACGAGATCAACGACGTGGACATCCTGCTGGTCATTCACCCGAAAAATCTGACCGACAGGACGTTATTCGCGATCGACCAGTACGTGCTCAAGGGCGGCAGGGCGGTCATACTGGTGGATCCCTTCAGCGTCGTCGACCAGCCGACCCCGATGGAGATGCAGATGCTGAAGGCAATCCCCCAGCGGGGCTCGGACCTGAACAGGCTCCTCCGGAACTGGGGCGTGGAGATGCCCGCCAAGACCTACGCCGGCGATCGCACGCTCGTTCTCGAGGCGTCGCTGGGGCGGGATGCGCGTCCGGAAAAGATCATGGGATATCTGATGCTCTCGCGCGAATGCATGAATAACGAGTCCACCATCAGCGCGAACCTGAATCAGGTCCGGGTGCTGTTTGCCGGGGCACTGAACCCGACGGCACAGGCCCCGATGGATACGGCGCACGGTATCCAGCGTACGCCGCTGATTCAGACCACGAGCCGCGGCAACACCTTCAAGAACGACGCCGTGGAGATGACGGTGCAGAACGACCCGGGCTCGCTGATGAGGAAGTTCACCGACGGGACAAAGCCCGTCGTCATGGGGTATCTCCTGCGGGGGCGATTCAAATCGAACTTCCCCCGGGGGATCGACGTCCCGGTCGAGGATAAGCGACCGGAGGATGGCGGACCGCCGCTGGCGCCCGGGCAGTCGGCAAAGAAGCCCGCCACAAAGCACATTGCCGGATTGAAGCAGGCGGCCCGCGAGTGCGCCGTCGTGGTTTTTTCCGATGTAGACTTCATCAGCGACCTCATCGCCTACCAGCGAACCTTTGCCGGATTGTCGGTCGCCGGAGATAACATCGCGCTCCTGATGAACGCGATCGAAGATATGATGGGTTCGAACGATCTGATCGCCATGCGGTCCCGCGGAAGTTACCGGAGACCGTTCCAGGTGGTTGATAAAATCGAGCAGGAAGCCGCAAAGCGGACGGCCCAGGAAGAGGAAAAGATCAATGCCGAGATCGCCGGCTTCCAGCAGGAATTGCTGAAGATCGCCCCCGCGGCGAACGAGGGCGACAACAAGCTGCTGGAAAGGACGCTCCTGGAGAAGAAAAAGGCGATCGAAGTCAGTATCCGTGAAGCCCAGCGGAAGCTGCGCAATGTGAAGCGGGAGCAGCGCAAGAGTATCGAGCAGCTCGGGGACAGGCTCCGCAATCTCAACACCTGGTCCGCTCCGGTCGTGATCCTCTGTCTCGCGATCGTGCTGGGGATTCGGCGAAGCCTGCGCAGGCGGCACTACATAAGTCATGCGAGCGACTCCTGAGACGCGATCGGCGATGATCGACGAGCACGGGTACAACCATGGGGTTCTGTTATGAGCTATAAGAAGCTGGCGATACTGGGGCTGGTGGCGGCGGCGATGGTCGTGTGGGCAGCCGTGCAGTCGAACATTGCGTACAGGCCGGTCGGCGGCAGTGCGGCGGGGGGATCACTTTTGCAGGGGTTCGACCCGGCGACGGTCGGCAGCATCGTCGTGAAGGTCCAGGGCAATACGGTAACGCTTTCCCGGCAAGGCGGCATCTTCGTCGTGGGGGAAAAGGATCGATATCCGGCCAAGACAAGCCAGATAAACAATCTGATCACCTCGTGCCTCGACATTCAAACGGCCGAACTGATAACCACCGATACGGCAAACTTCGCCGAACTCGGCGTGGCCGATGAAGCGCCGGTAAAGTCTGTTTCGTTTCTCAAACCCGACAAGAGCCTCATCGCCGGCATTCTCATCGGCAAGCCGGGCAAAGATACGCAGGGTACCTATGTCCGGCTGGTGTCGAGCGACCGGGTGTATCTGTCGACGAACGAACCGCCGCTGTTCCCGGCAGCGATCGAGTATCTGGAGAGGAACCTTACGGAAGTCGCGCGGGAGGATATCGTCAGGGTGAGCGCAGAGGGCCCCGATGGCGCTTCCGTCATCACGAACGAGCCGCACCGCGGCGCGGCGCTGGCGAACGTACCCGCCGGGAAAAAGGAACGGATCAGCAGGATCGACGCGGTGTTGACCGTCCTGACGAATCTCATGTTTGACGATGTGATGAAAGATTCCGGCAAACTGCGGTTCGACAGAACGTACACGTGCCAGTTGCGGGACTCGACTGTTTACACGCTCCAGCTGGCAACGAAGGGCAACAAGACGTTCGCCAAGTGCAGCGCGGAGTTTATGGATAAAAGCGCGGTGGTCAAGCGGCCCGGCGTTGAATCTCCCGCCGAACTCAAGGCAAAGGAAGCGATCCTGCTGGGCCGCGACAAGGTTGAGGAGTTCAACCGCAAGACCAAGGAATGGGTGTATGAAATTCCCGAATCGAAGGCCGCGAACTTGAAGGTCCGCTTCGCCGACCTGATCGAGGACGAACGGGCCGCCGCCGGAGACGCAGACAAGGTAAGAAGCCTATTTACGACACCGCCCCGGAACTGATCCACCGGTGCGAGACAGCCGATATCCAGCCGTTCGCCTCTCCTGGATGTCTCGATCTGAACGCGGCCCCTCTCGCCGTTCCCCCCGAACCTGGCTGCGGCCCGGGCCTCGCCTCCTCCCCACCGGAAGGGTAACTTGGTGATCCCCCCCGGGGGCGGTTCGGTCATCCCGAGCGCACATCCCCGCCCGGATAATCGCACTGAATAAAGGTTGACTTTTTTTTCGCTCTGGCGGATAAGGTATACACCTGTGTGCTCAGGAGTGCCAAAAGCCCCTGCCAGACTTCATGAAGCCGGAGACAGATCCATTCTTGGGGAAGATGGTGACCATGAAAAAAATACTCATCGTTGACGATCAGCAGCTGCTGCTGTACGGGCTGGAAAAGGCGCTCACGACCGATGCCACGGAAGTGACCGTCAGCGAAACGGGCGAGGTCGCGCTGGCGAAAATCGCATCGTCATCCTACGACCTTTGCTTTCTGGACATCTTTCTCCCGGATATGAACGGCGTGGACATGCTGCACAAGGTCAAGGAGCTGTGTCCGGCAACCCGGGTAATCATGATGACCTCGGGGACCATCACCGACAGCATGAAGGAATGCATCGAAAAGAACGCCTATATGTTCATCACCAAACCGTTCGATCTGCTCCAGGTCAAGATGATGGCCCAAAGGGCCTTAGAGATACCCCAGCCCGAAGCTGACCGGCGATCGTTCGCCGATGCCCCGTGATTACCCCGCGGGTATCGGGCCGCGGGTATCGGCTCATTTCCGCTCCTAACCGTTGTGGTGCAGCGGTGGAACGTTGCCAACGCATGCGCAATCACTGCCAAACCGATTTTTTTGACATTCTTTTCTACGCGGAGGCGCACGTTCCCCCGGGCACTGTATGGTGGGGCATCACGAGACGGGTGCGTTTACGGCAGGGGGCACGTGTATCCCTGTGCCCTATGGCCCGGAAAGGAGGTGAGGAGGAGAGTCTGCGAGGCGGTGGCGTGCCTGACATCGCCTGACAAAGGGGGGAAGGGACCTTCAGGTCGAAACGGAAACGAGAGAAACACAAGGAGGAGATGGGATATGAAGAGACTGTTCACGTGTTTTCTTGCGATCGGTCTGGTACTGGCCTTGACCCTGCCGGCGGCGGCAATCGACAACGAGTTCGGCGGGTTCTGGCGTACCCGGGCCTACACGCAGAAGGATTTCACCGGGAGCGACTCCGGGGCCCAGGACTACCGGGCCGTGGATACGC
>CAIYSL010000127.1 GCA_903928915.1 uncultured Syntrophobacterales bacterium
AGGGGCCATTACCTCGGTCCTGTTCAATATTCCCGGCGAATCCCATTCGGTGGCCACCACCTTCGACGGCTACCCCATGGCCCAGCAGGGCAGGGCCGGGGAAGCGCTCACCGCATCCTTCACCGGGTCGTTCTTCGGCGCCCTCTTTTCCATTCTGATGATCACCTTTCTGGCGCCGCTGGTGGCAAATTTCGCGCTGCACTTCGGTCCGCCCGAATTCTTCGCCGTCTATTTCCTTACCTTTGCCAGTTTCATCGGCACGGGCAAGGACCCCTTCAAGACCGTCGTCTCCCTGATGCTGGGTTTTGGCCTGGCGCAAATCGGCATGGATAACGTCAGCGGCACGCTCCGCCTCACCTTCGGCTGGTCCGAGCTGCTCAAGGGGATCGATTTCCTGGTGGTGGTGATCGGCCTGTTCGGCATCGCGGAAATCCTGGTCAGCATGGAAGAGGGGCTCAAATTCGAGGGGGTACACGCCAAGATCAACCCGAAGGTCGTGTGGCAAACATGGAAGAAGCTGCCGAAGTACTGGCTGACGCTGCTGTTCGGCTCGATCATCGGCGCCTGGATGGGGTTCAAGCCGGGCGGCGCAACGGCCGCGTCCTTCATGAGCTACGGCCTTGCGAAGCGTTTCTCCCGCAGTGGTTACCGGTTCGGCACGGGTGAACTGGAAGGCGTACTCGCCCCCGAGACTGCCGCCCATGGGTCCGGCTGCGCCGCGCTCTTGCCGATGATGGCGCTGGGAATCCCCGGCTCGGCCACCGCAGCGGTGCTCTTGGGCGGGCTGATGATCTGGGGGTTGCAGCCGGGTCCGCTGCTGTTCGTCGAACAAAAGGACTTTGTCTGGGGGCTGATCGCCAGCATGTATCTGTCGAACATCGTCGGCCTGGTGATCGTTCTATCCACCGTGCCGCTGTTCGCGGCGATCCTGCGCATCCCCTTCGCCATCATCGCCCCGGTCATCGTCGTAGTCTGCGCGATCGGCGCCTACACGGTGAACAGCGCCATGTTCAACATCTGGGTCATGATGGTATTCGGCGTGATCGGGTATATCTTCAAGAAGCTGGAGTATCCGTTGGCGCCGCTGATATTGGCCCTGGTGCTGGGCGACGCGACCGAAGTCTCCTTCCGCCAGGCCATACTGGGATCCCAGGGTGATCTGACCATTTTCTTCTCGAACTGGCTCGTCGGCGGGATCATGACCGTGGGACTCCTCCTGGCGTTCTGGCCGGCAATTGCGCTTGGGTGGGGTAGACTCCGCGCGGCCCTTACGAAGTAGGTCGGCCGGGGAAACGCCGGGTATGGGGTAGTGTACACAGAGCCGTATCCGTTCGGATACGGCTCTGTTCTTGTCAAACCTGCGCTTACCCGCTCATCCCTCCCGGCGTCGTTTCGGCGCCGGACCACCCGGCAGCATCCCGAAACGCTCGCGCGGGCGCCTCGCTGCGGTGCAGGCAGCTGCGCGGTTTGTGCATACCGCCGGTCCTCCCGTACGCGCAGCAATCTGTTATGACGCTGCGATGGCTCGCTCCCCTGCACTGGCGAAACTCGCGCCTGCGACGCCCATTTCCGCCAAACCGTCCCGCAACGCGGCGCATAATTGATTATAAAAAAGCTCCCTTTTGTGGTATTGGTGAAACCATGAGTCAGAAAACGGTCGGGAACTCAGGTCAACTATCATTATCACGAGGAGGTTGAAATGAAAGAAAGTCCGTTTCAGGTGAAGGCATTCAGGATAGTCATGCTGGCGACGCTGGCGCTGTTTGTCTGCGGCGCCGCGCTCCAGGCTGCGGAATGGAAGCCGACCAAGCCGATCAATGTGGTCGTTCCCTATGCGCCCGGCGGCGGGAGCGATGTCTATGCCCGGGCGATCGACGGAATCGTCAAGAGCGAGAAGCTCTGCCCCCAGCGGTTCATCATCGAAAACAAGCCGGGCGGGAGCGGGACGATCGGGACTACGTCGGTCGCCCAGTCCCCGGGCAACGAGCACATGCTGCTTACCTTCATCTCGGGCCAGGTCAGCGGTCCCCTCGCCGTGGGAAAGGGCGCTGCCACCTATCGGGACCTGACGATGGTCGCGAACCTGGCCAAGGATGAGCAGTTCATCGTCGTCAAGACCGATTCGCCCTTCAAGACGATCCAGGACCTCGTGGCTGCGGCCAAGAAGACGCCGGGAACGGTGACCATCGGCGGGACCGCGACCGGCCAGGAAGACCATATGTGCAACCGCCTCTTCGAGCGGGCAGCGGATATCAAGGTCCGGTACATCCCCTTCAACAGCGGCGGCGAATGCATCACGGCCCTGCTGGGCGGCCATGTGGCCGCGATCTGGGCCAATCCGGGCGAATTCGTCCCGCAGTACGACGCGAAGATGGTCCGGCCCATCGCCGTGGCAAACGACAAACGCGTTGCGCTGCTCAACGCGGTCCCCACCTTCATGGAGAGCGGCTACAAGTTCGAATTCGATTTCTTCCGCGGCATTGCCGCTCCCCCGAAGATCTCTCCGGATGTCGTGGCGTACTATGAAACCATGATGAAGCGGATGACTGATTCGGCGGCCTGGAAAGACAACTACCTGAAGAAGTACATGCTGAGCCCGCTGTATCTGAACAGCAAAGATATGGGCGCCTTTGTGGCCAAGAATGAGAAGATCTTTGCGGACATCCTGAAGGATGTGGGGCTGATCAAGTAGGGCTCGACCGGAATCGTGCTGTCCTGTGACGCTGCGGGGGGGGGGCATTTCCCCCCCCCCGGTCCTGCGGTTCAACCCGCACGGCAAGGAGAGTGAACACATGTGGCGCGCTGAATTCATCGGGGCATGGGCGGTGACGCTGCTCGGCCTCTTCATCATCGTATTTTCGCTGCCGCTCCAGTACTACACGGAGCTGGGACCGGGACCCGGCTTTCTCCCCCTCCTGCTGGGCATCGGTATCCTGCTCGGTGGGGTGGTCGAGGTCGTCAAGGTCTTCGCGAAGCGAAAGAGCGCGGGACAGGCGCCCTTTCTTGCTCCGCGGTCGAAGCTCGGGTTGCAGATGCTCCTCCTGATTGTCGTCTCTTTCCTGCTCCTGCCGGTCCTCGGGATCTCGGTCGGCCTGGCCCTCTGCACGGGCGCGGCGATGAAAGTCATCGGGAAGCACAAGCTCGTGCCCTGCGTTCTTGCCGCCCTGGGATCTGCGATCTTCATTCACTACGTCTTTGGCCAGGGGCTGGACATACCGCTGACCAAGGGCTTGATCGGCTGGTAGAAAGGGGGCGAGCCTATGGAACTCTGGAACAATTTGATGATGGGGTTTGCCATCTCCCTGACCTGGGAGAACCTCTTGTACTGCCTGGCCGGCTGTTTCGTGGGGCAGATGGTAGGGGTCCTGCCGGGGATCGGAGCGCCCACCGCAGTTGCCCTGCTCTTGCCCCTGACCTTCTCGGTCAACCCCACCTCGGCGATCATCCTGTTTGCCGGGATCTACTACGGCGTGGCCTACGGCGGGACGATCACCTCGGTCCTGATCAACGTCCCCGGAGAATCCTCGTCGGTCATGACCTGTCTCGACGGATACCAGATGGCCAAGCAGGGGCGGGCGGGCGCGGCCCTGTCCGTGGCCGCGATCGGTTCCTGGATCGCCGGGACCATCTCCGTCGTCCTCCTGATGGCCTTTGCCCCGGCACTGGCGAAATTCGCGCTGCGCTTCGGTCCGCCCGAATACTTCGGTTTGGCGATGATGGCCTTCGGGCTGCTCACCGTGTTCGGCGGGGGCGATCCCTTCAAGATCATCATCTCCACGCTGGTGGGGCTCTTCCTGGCGATCGTCGGGCTTGACGTGGTGAGCGGCGTCCCCCGCTTCTCCTTCGGCATCCCGCAGCTCCTGGGGGGGATCGACTTCATCGTCATCATCTGCGGGATCTTCGGGCTGGCCGAGGTATTCAACAGCCTGGAGCAGGAGGAGGAAACCGGACTGCTCAAACAGAAGATCCGTCTGAAGGACATGTTTCTCACTTGGGAGGACTGGGTCCGCTCGCGCTGGGCGATCCTCCGGGGAGGCGTCATCGGCTTCTTCATCGGGCTGATCCCGGCCGGCGGGATCACCACCGCCTCGTTTCTCGCCTATCTTGCCGAGAAGCGGGTCTCGAAGCATCCGGAGAAATTCGGCACCGGGCTCATCGAGGGGATCGCCTCACCCGAATCGGCCAACAACGCCGCGTCGATCAGCGGGTTCGCCCCGCTGCTCGCCCTCGGCGTCCCCGGCTCCCCCACGACGGCCATCATGCTGGCCGGGTTCATGATGTGGGGCATCCGGCCGGGTCCGCTGCTCTTCCAGAATAACGCCGACCTGGTCTGGGGGCTGATCTCGAGCAAGTTCATCGGCAACCTGCTTCTGGTGCTGATGAATATCTTCCTGATCCCGCTGTTCGTCTCGATGCTCCGGGTGCCCTACACGATCCTGATGGGGTTCATCGTGATCTTCGCCTCCATCGGGGCCTTCACCGTGAACAACAACCTCTTTGACGTGTGGATGATGCTCGGGTTCGGGATCCTGGGGTATATCATGAACAAGCTGCAATACCCGATCGTCCCGCTGGTCCTGGCCCTTGTCCTGGGCCGTCTGGCGGAGAACTCACTCCGCCAGTCGCTCATGCTGTCGGGGGGAGATTTCAGCATCTTCTTCACGCGGCCGATCACGTTCGTGTTCATGACCGCGGCGATCCTCGCCTACCTGACGCCGGTCATCCGGTGGGGGCTGAAGAAGACGGGGTACGGCGGAAAAGGGCTGAACGTAGAGTCACTCTGATCCCGGGTGGCGCGGTGGGGCGGCTCGTGGATCGCTCCGCCGCACCCGTCAACCGCCGGCTCTCGGGCCGTGCACAGCGGCTGCGCTGGGGAGGGCTCCGGGGGGGGGGAAGTGCGGCCCCTGGGCGTGCGGACGGCGCGCTCCGCTGCCGCCCCGTCAGTGATTAATGTGGGTCAGGGCCTCGTTGATCAGGCGGAGCAGGGCAAGGATCTCTTCCTGGTCTCGCAGGAAATAGCGCGCCCTGCTGTTTCTGCCGGCTCCGACGCGGACGGTGAACAGCTGCTCCCAGTCCAGCCGAAAGACGTCTTCATCGGTCATATCGTCCCCCACGAACAATCCCTTCGCGCAGCCAGCCCGGTTCATCAGCTCCAGAAGGGCCGTCCCCTTGTCGGGCGCCTCTTCGGGCAGCAGGTTCTCCACGTACTTCCCGCCGACCACCCGGGGCGGGGGGACCAGCTGTCCGATGGCCTTCAGCACCAGGGAGCGGGCTTCCGGCCTCTGTCGCGCGGCGCGGTAGTGGACCGATACCGACATCCCCTTGTTTTCGACCACGATCCCCGGATGCTGACCCGCGGGCAGCGCGCGCATCAGCTGCCCGGCCCAGTCGCCTCCCTGCCGCCGGAACTCCTCTGCGTACCGCTCCCATCCGGGCAGCCCCTCGGCCCCGTGATTGCCCACCAGGTACTGGGGCGTCATCCCCAGGTGTCGCTGCGCGTCCTGACGGGAACGGCCGGTGATGATCGCTACTGCCGCTCGCTCCCTCAGCGCGGCCAGCGCCGCCGCCACGGCCGGCGCCACCCGGATTTCCGTTGGGTCCGCGGCGATCGGGGCAAGGGTCCCGTCGAGGTCGAAGGCGAACAGGGTATCCGGGTCGACGAATGCGCTCAGCGCAGCCAGTCCCGTATCGGTCAGGAGGTAGGTCATGACCGTCTTCCCTCTCACAGCGGGCGGCCGATCCTGACGGCGAGCTTTTCCCGCTGCCGGATGCGTGCCGCGTCGATCAGCATCCTGCCGGCCCAGCGGTAAACGTTGAAGTCGCGCACCAGCGAGCGCATGCTGAACATCCGTTCCCGCTGTTCGAAATCGGGCATGGTCAGGGCCTGGAACAGCGCCTCTGCCGTCTGCTCGATGTGGTAGGGGTTGACGATCAGGGCCTCGTGCAGTTCATGGGCCGCGCCGGTGAACTGGCTGAGTACCAGGACGCCCCGTTCGTCGTCGCGGGAGGCGATGTACTCCTTGGCCACGAGATTCATGCCGTCGTGGAGGCTGGTCACCATGCAGACATCGGCGCTGCGGTAGAAGCGGTTGACCTCCTCGGGCTCGCGGTGTTCCACCAGCAGCCGGACCGGGAGATAGGAATCCCGGGAAAAACGTTCGTTGATCCGCTGGGTGAGCGCCCGCACGCGCGTGTCGAGGGTCTGGTACTCCTCGAGGACCGAGCGGGAAGGGGCGGCGATCTGGATGAAGGTGAAGCGGCCGATCATCTCGGGGTGCAGCTCCAGCATCCGCTCGACGGCGCGCAGCCGTTCGAGGATCCCCTTCGTGTAGTCTAGACGATCCACGCCGAGCCCGATCAGCAGACCCTGGTCCAGCCCCAGCGATGACCTCACCCAGGCACGGCACTCTTCCGGGGACGGCTGTGTTTCCTGCCAGGGGGGCGGCCATTGGATCGAGATGGGATAGCTCTCCACCAGGGTCAGCATGCCGCTGTGGGTGATCGTGGAGGACTCGTGTTCGATGCGGGTCTCCAGGTAGCGGTCGACGGTCTCCAGAAAATTCTTGCAGTGGAACCGCGTATGGAACCCGAGGATGGTGCTGCCGAGCATTCCCTGGAGCAGCTCCTCGCGCCACGGGCAGATCCCGAAGGATTCCGGGTTGGGCCAGGGGATGTGCCAGAAGGTGATCACGGTCGCCCGGGGGAGGAGCGCACGGATCATCGCCGGCAGGAGGGCGAAGTGGTAGTCCTGCACCAGGACCACCGGGTCGTCGTTCTTGGCCTCCCCGGCCACGGCGTCGGCGAAACGCTTGTTGACCGCCACGTACCGCTCCCAGTCGCTGGTGCGGAACAGGGGGCGCACATGGGCGATGTGGCACAGCGGCCAGAGTCCCTCGTTGGCGAACCCGTAGTAGTACCCCTGCTCCTCCTCCTTTGTCAGCCAGATGCGCCTGAGCGTGTAATCGGCATGCCCGGGCGGCACTGCAACGTGGTCGTGCCGGTCCACGACCTTGCGGTCGGCAGTGCCGCCGCCGTGGGCGATCCATGTCCCCGAGCAGGCGCGCATCACCGGCTCCACCGCCGTGACGAGCCCGCTGGCCGGCCGGTGTATTTCGATGCCGCGTTCGCCCTGCACGTGGATGTAGGGTTCCCGGTTGGAGACGACCAGCACCTGGTCGCCGGTGAGCTGTTTGTGGAGGAGGCCCCGCAGGGTATCGGGGGTCCAGGAGACGGTGGCGTCGTCGGCGAAGCGCCGCTCTTCATCGAGGGTCCTGAGGAGGGTGCGGAGGTCGCCCACCAGCGGCTCCAGTTCAGAGCTCGTGGGCCGGGAGAAGGGGCGCAGGATCCCTTCACCCCTGAGCATCGCCCGGACCCCCTCCATCCAGCCGCGCCAGCTCAGGTGGGCCACGAACACCGTGATCAGCGAGGTCACCACGCCGAGAACGACGAACAGCAGGATGATGTAGTTCCGGGTATCGGTGCTGCGCCGCTCGACGAACCTCATGTCGTGGACCAAAATCAGGCTTCCCGACGGCATCCCTTCTGCGATCATCGGCCTGATCGCTACATGGACCAGCCCCTGGGGCAGGTTCAACAGCAGCCCCGGTTTGTCCGCCGCCAGGTCGGGGGCGGTGCAGCTCAGGTTCTTCGGAAAGGTGGGCGTGCGGTAGATCATGGCGCCGTCCTCGTCGCAGTACCCCAGGGCAAACAGCCGTTCGTCCCGGAGGACCCGCGAGAACAGGGCATTGATCCGGGATTTGTTTCCCTGCCGCAGCAGGTCGGTGAGCGGGTCCTGCAGCGCGCTGGCGACGAGCTTCGCCCGGATGTCGATGTCGCGGACGGACCAACGCAGGTAGAGCCTGTCCACCAGCGGCACGACGGAATACGCCAGGATCGCCAGGGCGATGACGAGCGGGACGATGAACCGCAGGGAGAGCCGCAGCGAGCGGAACATCCGTTTTCTCAATCCCAGAGCCTTCATCACACCCTCCCGCGGCGCGCCTCAGAAGGCGCTGTCCCAGCGCCGGCTCAGCCGGATTGCCGAGTTGATCAATCCTACCATGCTGTAGGTCTGCACGAAGTTTCCCCAGTGCTCTCCCGTGCCGGGGTTGAGGTGCTCGGCGAGCAGCCCGTGCCGGTTGCGTTTGGCCAGCAGGTTCTCGAACAGGCCCCGGGCCTCGTCAATGCGGCCGAGGGCCGCCAGGGCGTAGATGTACCAGAAGGTGCAGACCACAAAGGCGTTCTCCGGCACGCCGAAGTCGTCGGCCTCGACGTAGCGGTAGACATACTCGCCCTGTTTGAGCTCCCGTTCGACCGCCGCGACCGTCCTGGCGAACCGGGGGTCCGCGGTCTCCAGGAAGCCGATGTCATGCAGCAGCAGGACGCTCGCATCGAGCGCCTCTCCCTCGAAGGCGGCGACGAAGGCCTGCTTCTTCTCGTTCCAGGCCCGCTTGCAGACGACGGCGTGGATGCGGTCCGCCCAGACGCGCCAGTAGGTGCGGCGCTCCGCAAGGCCCAGTTCTGCGGCGATCTTTGCAAGCCGGTCGCAGGCCGCCCAGCACATCACCGCGGAGAAGGTGTGGACCTGCTGTCGTCCCCTGAGCTCCCAGAGGCCGGCGTCGGGCTGGTCGTGGACGGCGACGGCCGTCTCCCCCAGCGATTCCAGGCGCCGGAAGAACGCCCCGTTTCCCCTGCGGACCAAGCGCCGGTCGAAAAAGACGTGGGCCACGGCAAGGATCGCCGATCCGTACACGTCATGCTGTACCTGCGTGTAGGCCTCGTTGCCGACCCGCACCGGCCCCATGCCGCGGTATCCCGGGAGAGAATCGATCTCGCGTTCGTCCAGCCGGGCCCTGCCGTCGATGCCGTACACCGGCTGGATCCGTCCGGTGGAGGCAGCGGCCACCACGTTGACCAGGTAGCCCAGATACTTCTCCATCGTCTGGGTCGTGCTGAGGCGGTTCAGGGCGTTGACCACGAAATAGGCGTCCCTAAGCCAGCAGTAGCGGTAGTCCCAATTGCGTACCGAACCCGGCGCCTCGGGTATGGAGGTCGTCATGGCGGCGACGATGGCGCCCGTATCCTCGAAGGCGTTGAGCTTCAACGTGACGGCGGCGCGGATGACCGCCTCCTGCCATTCGAAAGGAATGGCGATATCCCGCACCCAGTCATGCCAGAAGGCCAGCGTCTCGTCGAGGAAGCGGCGGGCCAGCTCGCCGATGGTTTCGGAAACGGTCTCATCGGCCCCGAAAATCAAGGTCGCCCGGTCCTCCAGGAAGAACGGCGTCTCCTCGAGAATCGCCGTCAGGGACAGGTCGGTGGTCAGCCGCAGGACCCAATCCGGCGCCACGTAGCGGATGTGATGGCTGCCGCAGGTCACCGGACAGCAGTGGCGGCCGTAGTCGTACGTCGGCCGGATGCGGAGACGGATGCGGGGCGCGCCCTGGACCCTCCTCAGCTGGCGGACCCACATCATGGGCGTGAACATGCGCCCGTACTGGGGAAACCGCGGGGAAAAGTCCGTCACCTCCACACTGGCCCCCTGGGTATCGGTCAGCCGCGTGACAAGTACGGCCGAGTTGGGAAGGTAGGACTGCTCGGAGGCGGCCAGGTCGACAAGCTCGACCGCGCAATACCCGCTGCCTTCGCCGGTGGGGTGTTCCTTCAGCAGGGAGCAGAAAACGGGATCGCCGTCGAAACGGGGCAGACATGCCCAGACGATCTCGGCGTTCTCGTCGATCAGCGCACCGATGCGGCCATTTCCGATCAAACCCAGGTTCAGGGAACTGATCATGGTCGGACTCCGTGCCCAGAGGCGGCGGTAGCGCAGGTTGTGCGCAGATTTCCGCTCCGGTCTCCCTGCGCGGATTGGTTCAGCGCCGGGCGACGGCTTCGCGGTAGATTTTCCAGAGCGAGGAGTACTTGTCGATGAGTTTGAAACTGCCGTTGCTGAGCGACCAGATGTTCACGAGGCCCTGGATAAGGCCGAACAGCAGCGCGGCCGCGGCCTCGATGTCGATGTCCTCCCGTACCGAGCCCTGCCGGACCCCTTCGCTGAGGAGCTCCTTCAGGCGTTCGATGTACTTGTCGATCGTCGCCGCCGCCTGCCGGTTCAGTTTCTTGTCGCCGAGGCTGATGATCTCGGCGATCACCTGGAAGGAGATTCCCTTGCGCAGGTCGATCGCGGAAAAATGGTTCCGGATGATCTTCTCGATCGTGTCCAGGGTGACCGGTTCACTGCCTGCCCGCTCCGGCGAGATGTCGCTGAGCAGGACATCTTCGGTGTGGCTCAGCAGGAACGCCAGGATGCTCTTCTTGCTCTTGAAATGGCGGTAGATGGCCGCTTCGGAGATGCCGACCTCGGCGGCGATCCTCTTGACGGTCAGGTGCTCGCTGCCGAACTTGAAGATCAGCACCCGGGCGGCAGCGATGATCTGCTGCTGCCGCACCCCCGTCGTTTCCCGTTTCATGGGTGTCGCTTTTCTCATGGCGGGTCCAACTATACCGGGCGGCAAGGGAAAAAGCAAGTCAAACTGCTCCGCTTGGCCGCGCGGGCTGTCGCTCCCCGCGGCCGGCCGATGCCTCAGGAACGGGGGGCGGCGATGGCGTCGATCACCTCCCAGAGCTGGGACGAATCCTGGTTGCCGCCCCCGCGGCCGATCAGGGCGTTGAACATCTGCGTCACCAGGGCGGTCCCGGGGAGCGCCATGCCGAGCGTATGGGCCTCGGTGAGGGCGATCTGGATGTCCTTGTAGTGGAGGCGCGCCTCGATCCCCGGGGCGTAGTTCCTCTCCACCATTCGCTTTCCCAGCACCTCCCGGATCCGGCAGTCGGCGGCGCCCCCGGCGAGCGACGCATACACCCGCTCGGGGTCCAGCCCGGTCCGGTGGGCGAAGGTGAATGCCTCGGCGAGGCCCAGCAGGGTGGTGAGCATGACGATCTGGTTGCAGGCCTTGGCCACCTGTCCCGCGCCGCTCGGGCCGACGTGGACGATGTTCGTCCCCATGCAGGAGAACAGCGGTTTGACCCGGTCGAACACCTCCGGCTTTCCCCCGACCATGATCGAGAGCGTTCCGTTTTTCGCCCCGGTGCCGCCGCCCGATACCGGCGCGTCGAGGGCGTCGACGCCGGCCGCGGCGAGCCGGGCGGCGATCTGCCGGGTGGCGGCGGGGGAGATGGTTCCCATGTCCACCGCGACGGAGCCCGGCCGGGCGCCGGCGAGGACGCCCCGCTCGCCCAGGACCACCTCCAGGACGTCCTGGGTCGTCGTCACCATGGTGAAGACGATATCGCTTTCCCGGGCCACCTCCTCGGGCGAGCCGCAGGCCGCGGCGCCGGCCGCCACCAGCGGGTCGACGGTCTCCTTCCGGCGCCCGTACGTCCTGAGGCGGTAGCCGCCCTTGATCAGGTTCAGGGCCATGGGACGGCCCATCACCCCCAGGCCGATGAACCCTACGTTCGCCGTCATTGCTCCTCCCCCTTTTTCGCTCTGCTGTTCATCCGCTCGATCACCCGGATCAACGCCGACGAATCGAGTTCTCCCCCGGCGCCGCCCGCCAGCGCGTTGATGTGCTGGGCAGCCAGGGCCGAACCCGGCAGGGCGAACCCGGCCCGGCGGGCCGTCTCCAGGACGAGCCCGAGTTCCTCCCCGTGGAGGCGCGCCTTGAACCCGGGGCGGAAATCCTCTGCCAGCATTCGCTCCCCCTGCGCGGCGAGGACGGCGCTCGCCGCGAACCCGCCCAGGAGGGCCTCCCGGACCTTGACCGGGTCCACTCCGTTTTGCCGGGCGAAGGCGAATGCCTCGGCCACCCCCTCGAGGGCCAGCGTCGCCACGATCTGGTTGCAGCCCTTTGCCAGCTGTCCGGAACCGGCGGGGCCGACGTGCACCACGCTTCCCAGCCGTTCGAGAAGCGGCTTGACCCGGGCGAACCCCTCCGGTCTTCCCCCCGCCATGACGGTCAGGCTGCCGGCCGCGGCATCGGCTTCGCTGCCGGACACCGGGGCGTCGAGCAGCTCCACGCCCCGGGAGGCGAGCGTGTCGGCGAGTCTCCGGGAGGCCTCGGGGGAGGTCGTGGTCGTCACCACCACGGCGGTGCCGGGCTTCGCCCCGGCAACGACCCCGGCCGGCCCCAGGACGGCCTCCTCGACCTCGGCCGTGTCCGCAACCATGAGGAAGACGACATCGGCGGGCCGCGCGGCTTCTTCCGCCGAGGAGCACACCCGGGCGCCGGCCGCGGCCAGCGGCGCCGCTGCCTCCGCCCGGCGGTCGTGGACCCAGAGGGGATAGCCGCCCCTGAGGAGGTTCAGCGCCATCGGCGCACCCATGATCCCCAGCCCGATGAAACCGACAGTAACGCTCATGCCCTTACATCCCCCACTCCTTCTTGAACAGTGCCTCCATCTCCCGGCGGAATTTCACCGCGGCGTCCCCCTCGTCAAAAGTCACGTCGTCCCACCGGACTGTCTGCCCCGCGGCGATCGGGTTGGCGAGCTTGACCCCGTGGGCGAGCCCGATCGGCAGCGAGCCGGCGGCGACGGAGGCGCGGGCCGGCAGGAGCGTGCCGTAGACGGTGAAGCCCCCCTCGCCGTCGAGGGTCTCACCGGCGTTGAGGTCCCGCTTCGCCGTGGCCACGACGTCGCCGGTAAATCCCCGCGCCGCCCCGGTCGGTTCGCCGCGGAGCGCCACCGAGGCCACGCTGACCCCCAGCTCCAGGCCGATCAGATGCGCCGGCCGGTACAGGGCCGAATACCGGCCGCTCCCGTCGGTCGCGACGCCGTATTCGCTGAAGCAGCGGGCGGTGTAGGGGTTGTCGGTGGTGAAGGTGACGTACACCCCCCAGCGCAGGTCGCGGTACACGGGCCGTCCGTCCCGCTCCAGGGAGGAGACGACCTCCACCTGCCCCGGTGCATCCAGAATCCCCCCCGCGGCGCGGGGCGTGAGGATGCAGGCGAGGTCGTCGGCCCCGCAGGGCGGAAACCGGAGGCCCGCGTCCGGCGGGACGAGTCCGGTGGCGTTGGCCACGGCGGCCATCTCGATCGCCGATTTGGTCCCGTCGAGGAAGGAGTTGAACATCTTGGCGTTGAAGTCCCCCTGTGCCAGCTGCTCGGCGGTAAACCCGTAGTAGTCCCACACCGTGTCGGGCGTCGAGGCGTGGTACGCGGGAAGGTACTTCGTCCCCTTGCCCGCGGCGACCACGGTGAACCCGCAGGCCCGGGCCCAGTCCACCTGCTCGCAGATCAGGGCCGGCTGGTCGCCGTAGGCCAGGGAGTAGACGATCCCCGCCTCTGCGGCCCGCCGGGCCAAAAGCGGCCCCGCCAGGGCGTCGGCCTCGACGTTGACCATGACGATCGGCTTCTTGCTGCGGCAGCAGGCCAGGACGTGGGCGATCCCCGCGGCGGGGTTTCCCGTGGCGTCGATCAGCACGTCGAGAGGATCGGCGTCGATCAGGGCAAGGGCGTCGTCGGTGAGGAAGGTGGTGCCCCGGGCCAGGGCGTCGGCCAGCGTCGTTGCATCCCCCTGGCCTTCCGGCCAGCCGGTCCGCGCGAGCGCGTCGACGGCCCGCCCGGGGGCGAGGTCGGCGATGGCGGCCAGGTGGATTCCCGCGGTGGCCTTGGCCTGGGCCAGGTACATGCTGCCGAACTTGCCGGCGCCGATCAGCCCGACCCGGAGGGGGCCCCGTTCCCGGGCGCGGTTCGTCAGGAGCGCGTGGAGGTTCATGGCGTTTCCCTCCAGCCGGGGAAGCGGAAGCGCCCTTCGCACCACCGGGCCGCGGCGAGGAGATCGCCGTCCTTCCCCTTCCTGCCGACGAGCTGCAGCCCCAGCGGCAGCCCCCCGGGGCCGAACCCCGTCGGGATCGTTACGGCCGGGACGCCGCAGAGGCTCCAGAGGGAGCAGAAGGCGGGATTGCCCGTCTGCTGAAGCGTCCGCGGCGCCTCGCCGGTCGTCGGCGGGGTGATGATCGCGTCGTAGGTGAGCAGAAACCGCTCCAGCTCTTCCTGCAGGGCGAGCCGGAGTTTCAGGGCCTGCAGGTAGGTCACCGAACCCACAGTCTGTCCTTCGGCGACGAAGTCCTTCAGGGTCGCGCTCAGCTGCGGCGCCTTGGTGCGGACGAGCTCCTCCAGGTTGAAGGCGGACTCGGCGGCCATGATTGTCCGGATCGCGCCGTGGGCGAGCCCGAAGGGCCCGGGCAGTTCGCGCTCCTCCACCGTGGCGCCGCCCGCCCGCAGCGTTGCGATGTCCTGCTGGAACTGCGCGCGGGCGTGGTCGTCGGCCTGGTCCCAGACCGGGGTCCGGACGGCGGCCAGCAGCGGAGGGGTCGTGCGGTCGCAGTGCCTCTGCGGGGCGGGCACCCCTTCCTCGGTCAGGGCTGCCGCGAGGAAGGCGGCGTCCTCCACGCTCCGGGTGAAGACCCCTGCCTGGTCGAGGGTGTGGCTGAAGGTCAGGGCGCCTGCGATCGGGATCGTCGCCTGGGTCGGTTTGAACCCCACGACCCCGCAGTAGGCGGCGGGCCGGATGACCGAACCGTTCGTCTGGGTCCCCAGGGCGGCCGGGACGAACCCCGCCGCCACGGCGGCGGCGGAGCCGCTCGACGACCCGCCCGGGGTGTGGAGCGGGTTCCAGGGGTTCATCGTCTTGCCGGGATGGAGGAAGGCGCATTCGGTGGTGACGGTCTTGCCCAGCACGAACCCCCCCTGCGCCGCCAGCAGTTCCACCGCCCGGGCCGACCGGGTCGGGCGGTGGCCGGCAAAGGCGGGGGAGCCCATCTCGGTGGGAATGCCGGCGGTGGGATAGATGTCCTTCACCCCCAGCGGGATTCCCTGGAGCGGGCCGGGGGCCCCGGCAGAGTCAAGCTGGTCGTCGGCGAGCCTGGCCGCGGCCAGCGCCTGCTCCGGGTTGAGCCAGGTCCAAGCCTGGATCCCGCCGTCGAGCGCGGCGATCCGCTCCAGGAGGGCCCGGGTGTACGCCTCGGCGGTGAACCGCCGGTTCCTGATCCCCTGTGCCGCTTCGATCAGACTCAAGCTGGGCAGCGGTTTATCCATGGTGTGGCCTCCTGTCTCATTACCCCGCGGGATTCAGCAGATTCGGAGGATTCCCCGTCGTCAGGGCCGCGACGAGGTTCTCCGCGGCCTTCATCGCCATGTTGAAGCGGGTCCGTTCCGAGGAGCTGGCGATGTGGGGCGACAGGATCACGTTTGCGAGCTCCTTGAACCCGGGGTGGATCGCAGGCTCCCCCTCGAAGACGTCGAGCCCGGCCCCGGCGATGGCCCCGCTCCTGAGCGCCTCGACGAGGGCCGCGTCGTCCACGACGCCGCCCCGGGCGGCGTGGATGAGGATCGCCGAGCGTTTCATCAGGCTGATCTCCGGGCCGCCGACGGCATGGTGGGTCTCCCGGCTGTAGGGGATGTGGATCGTGACGATATCCGCCCGCCGGTAGAGCTCCTCTTTCGGCACGTATGCGGCCCGGCAGGCGGCCTCGACCGCCGGGGCGGCCCGCTGTACGTCGTGGTAGATCACCTCCATCTCGAACCCGGCGGCGCGGCGGGCCACGGCCTGCCCGATCCGTCCCAGGCCGATGATGCCGAGCGTGGCGTGGTGGACGTCGAGGCCGAGGAACTGCTTGAGCTTCCACTTGTCCCACCGGCCGTCCCGGACGTACGCCTCGGCCTCGTTGAGCCTGCGGGCGGTGGCCAGGATCAGGGTCCAGGCGAAATCTGCGGTGGTGTCGTCCAGGACCCCGGGGGTGTTGGTCGCCATCACCCCGTGGCTGCTGCAGGCGGCCAGGTCGATGTTGTTGTACCCCACGGCGATGTTGCAGACCGCCTTGAGGCGGGGGCACCGGCCCAGGAGGGGCTCATCGATCCGTTCGGTGAGCGTCGTCATGGCCCCGTCCTTATCGGCGAGGACTCGGGCCAGCTCCTCGGGGCTCAGGACGCAGTCCTCCTGGTTGGCCTGAACCGTGAAATGGGGCGCCAGAAAATCCAGGACCTCCGCAAAGACCTCGCGAGCGACATAAACGTTCTTCTGCATGGTGGATTCCTCGAAGCGTGTGATGTGGGAGAAAAAGCGCGCCGCCCGTGCCTCCGGGCAACCGTGCCGCACCTTATACCAGCTTTTCCCGGAACAGAAAATAAAAAAGAGAATCGCCCGGTCCTTCGTGCAGACGGGGTCGCCGTTGCCCGTTGGCCCGCACCCGTCGATCGCCCCGTCGCAACCCCGGGGGGGCCGGGTTGACATCCGCAGGCCCCTGTGGTAACCGCATAGCGTATTGCGTGAAGGTTTCCCCGGGCAAACGGCGCGGGGCTTTCGATCCCGAAGAAGAACGACCGATTCAAACAAACAGAGGTGACGACACATGGTTATCGATCCCCATGCGCACGCCCTGCCCGTCTCATTCATCGAAGATGTGCGGGCAGGCAAATTCGGCCCCGACCTCTCCATCGAACGGGGAAGCAAATGGGAGCTGCTGACGACCCGCAACCGCGTCTGCGGCCGAGAGCGGGTGCATCGGAACCCTTTGCCGGCCCGGGTTTATGACCTCGAGCTGCGGTTCCAGGACATGGCTGCCACCGGCGTGGACCGGCAGGTCCTCTCCGTGGTGCCCCCCTGCATGTACTACGGCGTGGATGCCGGACTCAGCAAGGAGATCGCGGCTTCGCTCAACGAGGGGCTTGCCGGGCTGGCCCGGGCCTATCCGGAGCGGTTCTCCTGCATGGCGACCGCGGCGCTCCAGGATCCCCGGGCAGCGGCGGAGGAGCTGGACCGCGCTGCGGCCCGGGGGCACTTCGGCGTGCAGATCGGCTCCCACGTGGCGGGCGTGAACCTGGACGATCCGGCCCTCGACCCCTTCTGGGAGAAGGTAGCTGCGCTCGCTTTTCCCGTGCTGATCCATCCGATCGACGTCATCGGCCTGGAGGACCGCCTGAAGGACTACTACCTGGCCAACCTCATCGGCAACCCGCTGGACACCTCCATCGCCGTGGCCAGCCTGATCTTCGGCGGGGTGCTGGACCGGTTTCCTACCCTGACGTTCCTCTTGAGCCACACGGGCGGGTTCACCCCCTGGATCCGCGGGCGCTGGCAGCACGGCTACCGGGAGCGGGACGAGCCCAAGAGCAGAGGGGCCAAGCCGCCGGATGCCTACCTGCGGCGATTCTACTACGACACGATCATCCACAACGCCGATTGTCTCGAGTTCGCCTGGAAGACCCTGGGGGCGGACCGGCTCTTCTTCGGCACCGACTATCCCTTTGACATGGGATACTCGGGGGCTGCGGGGGAGGTCCCCGGGTTCGACCGCCTGCCGGCGGCGGACCGGGAAATGATCCTCGCCGGCAACGTTCGACAGATCTACCGGCTCTGAGTCGGCGACCCGGGAGGTTACGGGGCAGCACCCGATGGAAATTCTCTTCCGCATGACCCAGGCGATGTCCGTTTTTGTGGTCGTCGCCTACATCTGCTGCAAGTCGCCGCTGCTTCGCTCCCTCACCGCCGATGCGGTCCGGGCGCGCGATCGGGTGTATCTGTACCTGGTCTTCTCGGCGCTGTCGATCCTGGGCACCTACCTGGGCGTCCCGGTCCACGACGCCATCGCCAACACGCGGGCCATCGGCCCGGTGCTGGCCGGGATCATCGGCGGGCCGCTTATCGGAACCGCGGTGGGGTTCACCGGCGGGCTGCACCGGTATTTCCTGGGGGGGTTCACCGCTTTTTCCTGCGGTCTTTCGACGACGGTCGAAGGGGCCATCGGCGGGATGGTGCATCTGTATCTGTACCGGAGAAACCGTTCGGAGCGGATCTTCGCTCCGGAGGTGGCCTTCATCACCGCCTTCTGCGCGGAGATCGTCCAGATGGGCATCATTCTCCTCGTGTCGCGGCCGTTTGCCAATGCGGTGACGCTGGTGGAAGTGATCGCCCTCCCGATGATCCTTTCGAACGCCGCCGGTGCGGCCCTGTTCATGAGCATCATCCGCGATCAGAAGAACACGGTCGACCGGATCGGCGCGGTCTCCTCCGCGAAGGCGTTCAAGATCGCGGAGCGGACGCTGAACATCCTCGTGCGGGGGATCACCGCCGAATCGGCCGTGGCGCTGGCGAAGATCATCCATACGGAGACCGGCGTCGGTTCGGTCGCCATCACCGACAAGGAGAAGATCCTCGCCTTCCTCGGCCAGGGCGCGGACCACCATATCCCCGGCAACCCCATCGCGTCGTCCTTTACCAAGGAGGCCATCGCCGAAAACAAGGTCATCTTCGCCGCCGACGGGAAGGAGCGGTATGTCTGCCCGCTCGCGGCCGACTGTCCGATGACCTCGGTCCTGGTCGTTCCGCTCCACATCGACAACGACGTGATCGGCACGATCCAGCTGTTCGAGCCCAGGAACAAACGCTTCCTCAACATGAACAAGACGCTCGGCGAGGGGATCGCGCGCCTGCTGTCGAACCAGCTGCTCCTCGCCCGCTACGAGATGCAGAAGAACCTCCTGGTGCAGTCCGAGCTGAAACTCCTCCAGGCCCAGGTCAACCCCCACTTCCTGTTCAACTCCCTGAACACGATTATCGCCATCCTCCGCATCGACGCTGCACGGTGCAAAGACCTGCTCATCCATCTGTCCAACTTTTTCCGGAAGAACCTCAAGCGCGCCGGCGACCTGTCGACGCTCGCCGAGGAGCTCGACCAGGTGAATTCATACCTGCAGATCGAGAAGGCGCGGTTCGACGACCGGCTGGCGATCGACGTGGACATCGATCCTTCGCTGCTCAAGGTGATCCTTCCCACCTTCACCCTCCAGCCGCTCGTGGAAAACGCCTTCAAGCACGGGATCTCCCAGACGATGGGGCAGGCGGTGGCGCGGATCAAGGCCTTTCGGGCAGACGGCTGGGCCTTCGTGGAGATCGAGGATAACGCCGGCATCTTCCACGAAAAGGAGACCGACGACGGCCACGGGATCAAGATCGTCGACCGGCGGCTCAAGGGACTCTTCGGCAGCGATTCCGGGATTTCGATTGCCTGCGTGCCGCACGAGCTGACCCGGGTCACCGTAAAGATCCCCCTGGAGGCCCAAGCGGCATGATGCGCGCCCTGATCGTCGACGACGAGGTGTACGCCCGCCAGGAGATGGAGACGATGCTGGCGGAAACCGGAGAATTCATCGTCGCCGGGAAATGTGCCAACGCCCTGGAAGCGATGCAGGCCATCAGGAAGGAACGGCCGGACGTCCTGTTCCTCGACGTCCAGATGCCGGTGATCAACGGGTTCGAACTCTTGGGCATGATCGATACGGAGGCCATGCCGCAGGTCGTGTTCGTCACCGCCTATGACGAGTACGCCCTCAAGGCCTTCGAAGAGAACGCCCTCGACTACCTGCTCAAGCCGGTGGAAAAAGGAAGGCTCGCCAAGACCGTGGAGAAGCTGAAGCGGCGGTTCGCCGAGGGCAAGCGGCCGGTGTTCGCGGGCCCGGCGATCCAGAAGATCCCCTGTCTCCAGTCCGGCAAGATCAAACTCATCTCTCCCGCCGAGGTCGAGTACGTAAGATCCTCGGAGACGGGGGTGCACGTGGTCTGTCCGGCCGGCGAGTTTTTCACCGAACTCACCCTCCAGATCCTGGAGACGAGGACGGGCCTGCTGCGGTGCCATAAGCAGTACCTGATCAACATCGATCTGGTGGATGAGATCATCCTCCGGGAAAACATGCTCGCCGACATCAAGACGAAGTCGGGCCACCTTGTCCCGGTGAGCCGGAGATACCTCCGGGTTCTCCGGGGAAGACTGAACTTTTGATTGCCGGTCGGCGGGGCGTATCGACCGCTCAGGCCATGCCGCGACCGGTCGGCTGATTCCGTGCGCCGCCCTCCCCCGGGAAGGGATATTTTCGCTTGACAAAGCTCGATTCCGGATATTAGTATCAACCACCTATCAGGAAGATGTCCCGATTTAAGTGATTAATATAATTTAACAATCTTCCCCTCCTGCTCTTCGCCGGCGGGATGATTGAGGCGAGATATTAACCACGGTTCAGAAACGCTCGACAGGGAAGCGGCGCCCCTGTCCCCTGTCTCAATGCACTCTGGCTCAAACGTAGCACCGATGAGGTTTCCGTAGCACCGAGGGGTTCTTCCAACCGATGAAACGAAACCGTAGGGTTTCGGAGACGGTCGTGTGGGTTGTCGGACGAATGCAGGCAGTCATCGTTTTTACCAACTGACAGGAGGAGGGAAATTATGACGAAAAAAGAACTGGAGACGAACAAGGGTGTGTCGCGCCGCAACTTTCTTACCGCCGCCGCGGTGACCGCCGGGGCTGCAACGCTGGGATTCCCGTCGGTCCTCAAGGCGCAGGGGCCCGTCAGCATGCGGTGGCAGAGCACCTGGCCGACCAAGGACATCTTCCATGAGTACGCCCTCGACTTCGCCAAGAAGGTCAACGACATGACCGGCGGCGATCTCAAGATCGAAGTGCTGCCGGCGGGCGCGGTGGTGCCGGCCTTCGACCTCCTGAATGCCGTTTCCAAGGGGACGCTCGACGGCGGCCACGGCGTGTTCGTGTACCATTATGGCAAGAACAACGCCCTGTCCTTGTGGGGGTCGAGCCCCGCCTACGGGATGGACGCCGACATGCTGCTGTCCTGGCACAAGTACGGCGGCGGCAAGGAGCTGTTCCAGAAGGTCTACGATGCGATCGGCGTCAGCGTCAAGTCTTACGCCTACGGCCCGATGTGGACCCAGCCGCTGGGCTGGTTCAAGAAGCCCATCACCAAGGCCGATGACTTCAAGGGCCTGAAGTTCCGCACCGTGGGGATCTCGATCGACCTGTTCAAGGGGATGGGCGCGGCGGTCAACGCGCTGCCCGGCGGCGAGATCGTCCCGGCCATGGACCGCGGCCTGCTGGATGGGGCCGAGTTCAACAACGCCTCCTCCGACCGCCTCCTGGGTTTCGCGGACGTGTCGAAGGTGTGCATGCTCCAGAGCTACCACCAGAGCGCGGAAAGCTTCGAGATCCTGTTCAACAAGGCAAAATTCGACGCCCTGCCGGCCAAGATGAAGGCGATCATCGACAACGCCGTGGAGGCCGCGTCGGCGGACGTGACTTGGAAATCGATCGACCGCTACTCGAAGGACTACGTCGAACTGCAGACCAAGGACAAGGTGCGGTTCTACAAGACGCCGGATGCGATCCTCCAGAAGCAGCTCGAAATCTTCGATACCGTCGAGAAGGACTATTCGGCCAAGAACCCGCTGTTCAAGGAGATCGCCGAATCGCAGCGGAAATTCGCCGAGCGGACGGTGAAATGGAAGCGGGACTACGTGGTCAGCCCGACGTTGGCCTATAACCACTACTTCGGCAGGAAGGCCGCTGCCGCGAAGGCAGCCCCTGCCAAGGCGGAGCCGAAGAAGAAGTAGCGCCGTTGAACGCATCAGCGATCGGCCATCCGGACTCGGGTCCGGATGGCCGATTTTGGGATAGGATTGCATATGAATAAATTTCTGTTCACCGTCGACAGGTTCAGCACCTTCGTGGGCACGGCCTTTTCCTGGCTCATCGTCTCGCTCACCTTCCTGATCACCTACGAGGTGTTCGCGCGGTACTCGCTCGACGCACCGCACGACTGGGCCTTCGACCTGATGCTCCAGATGTACGGGATACTGTTCATGATGGCGGGCGCCTATACGCTGTCGAAGAACAACATGGTCCGCGGCGACGTCCTGTACGGCTTCTTCCCGCAGCGGGTGCAGGCCGGCCTCGACCTGACGCTCTACATCCTCTTCTTCCTCCCCGGCGTGACCGCCCTCTGCTGGGCCGGATACACCTATGCCCGGGAAGCCTGGGCGATCTGGGAGCACTCGGGCATCACCGCCGAAGGCCCGCCGATCTACCATTTCAAGACCATCATCCCCATCGCCGGAGCGTGCATCCTCGTGCAGGGGATCGTCGAGATGATCCGCTGCGTCATTTGCCTCAAGCAGGGAAAGTGGCCCTCGCGCATCCAGGACGTCGAGGAGGTCGACGTCGAGAAACTGAAGGCGACCGTGCAAGTCACCGATGAGGATATCGCGAAGCTCGATCAGTATGTGACGCACGCAAAAGGGGGCGACAAATGAAGAAAGAAGCCTGGTTTGGATTAACGATTATGGCACTGGTGGTGACCGGTGTCTTTGTGATGATGCCCCCGTTTAGCCAGTGGACGAACGGCCATCTGGGCCTTTTGATGCTGGCGATGATCGTCATCGCGATCATGCTCGGCTTTCCCACCGCCTTCACCCTGATGGGCATGGGTTCGATGTTCGCCTTTTTCTGTTATTACGGCCAGGACCCGAGTTCGGCGGTGAACCAGACCCTATACCTCGTGGCGCAGCGGGCCTTTGCCGTCATGAACAACGACGTTCTGATCTCGATCCCGCTGTTCGTCTTCATGGGGTACCTCGTCGAGCGGGCCAACCTGATCGGCATGCTCTTCAAGAGCCTCCACCTGGCCACCACCCGGATCCCCGGGTCGCTCGCCGTCGCCACGGTCATCACCTGCGCGATCTTCGCAACCGCCACCGGGATCATCGGCGCCTGCGTCACCTTGATGGGACTGCTCGCCTTTCCGGCGATGCTCAAGGCCGGATACAGCATCCGCCTCTCGGCGGGTGTCGTGACCGCGGGGGGAACCCTCGGCATCCTGATCCCGCCTTCGGTCCTGCTGATCCTCTACGGCGCCACCGCCGGCGTTTCGGTCGTCCAGCTCTACGCCGGGGCCTTTTTGCCCGGGTTCATGCTGACGGGCCTGTATCTGGGCTACATCATCCTCTCCGCGAAGCTGAAACCCAGCATCGCCCCGCCCCTCTCCGCGGAAGAGCAGCGGGTCGAGCTGCCCAGGTTCGCCGAGGCGATCTCGCAGAAGACCGACAACGTCATGGTCGGGTTGATCGGGGCGCTCAAGGGGAAGCGGAACGCCGACGTGCCGATGAAGACGCTGCTCAACCATCTGATCATCGCCCTTCTCCCGGCGCTCGCGGCCGCGTCCATTGTGTTGGTGATCTGGCTCTGGACGACGGCGCCGACCCTGATCGACACGGCGGGTGTCCAGGAGATGGGTTTTGCGGCGGAGGAGTCCGGCGCCCAGGCCCCGGCCGAGGTCGGTGGGCTTGCCGAACCGGAGGGAGCCGGAGGCTTGGCGGAGCCCCCGGCCGAACCGACGCCGGAGGCGCAGGCTGCCCCCGCTGAACCGGCGCAGCCGCAGCCTCCTGCCGCGCAGGCCGCGCCCGCGCCCGCGGCTGCACCCGGCCGCAATCCCGCCCCCCTGGCCTTCTGGATCACCTTCGGCATCGTCGCGGTCGGGACGGTCGTCTTCTATGTGATCTTCACCTTTGCCCGTCTCGAGATCTTCAAGATGCTCCTCGGGTCCTTCTTCCCGCTGGCCCTGATCATCCTCGGGGTCTTGGGGACGATCGTCGTGGGGCTGGCAACGCCGACCGAGGCGGCGGCCATGGGGTCCTTCGGGGGGTTTGTCCTGGCGGCGGCGTACAAACGGCTCAATTTCACCGTCGTCAAGGAGTCGGTGTTCCTCACCGCAAAGACCTCGGCCATGGTCTGCTGGCTCTTCATCGGCTCGAGCATCTTCGCGGCGGCCTTCGCCCTCCTCGGCGGCCAGGAGATCATCAACGACTGGGTGAAGTCGATGAACATGACGCCGACCCAGTTCATGCTCCTGGCGCAGGTGATCATCTTTCTCTTGGGTTGGCCCCTGGAGTGGACCGAGATCATCGTCATCTTCATGCCGATCTTCATCCCGCTTTTGGGACACTTCAACATCGACCCCCTCTTCTTCGGGCTCTTGGTGGCCCTGAACCTCCAGACGGCGTTCCTCTCGCCGCCGGTGGCCATGGCCGCCTTCTACCTGAAGGGGGTGGCGCCGCCCCACGTGACGCTGAACCAGATCTTCGTCGGGATGCTGCCCTTCATGGTAATCCAGTGTTTGGCGATCTTTCTGCTGTACATGTTTCCGCAGATCGGTCTGTGGGTGCCGTCGTTGGTCTATAGCAGCGGCGGATGACGGAGTCTTCCGCGTCCGCGCCCCGGGATTTCGGAGCGGGGATGTACCGAATTACGATAACCTCAATCGGGGGGAAGAAGGATGCGACATTTCCTGTTAGTGAGCGGCACCGTTATCGGTAATTTCCTTTTGTGGGCGTTATTCACCAAGCTCCCCGTGCATGTGATGATCATCTTTTGTCTCGTGTGCGCGTCGGGCTGTCTGATGCTGTGGGCCATTGTGCATTTCGGGAAGACAAACGACGACCACTCGTCAACTTCACGTAAGTCGCGGTAACGGGGGGCAAGTATGCTGGAAAAAGTGGGCGGGTTCCTTACCATTGTGATTGCCGTTGCGGGGTTGGCTCTGATCAGCGCGTATCAACCGCCGGTATACCTTCAAATCATCTTGGCGTTGCTCGGCAGCGGTGTCTGTCTGGTCGGCGTTGTGTTCATGTTCGCCGAGGGGCAGATTTTTACCGGAGACCGCAAGGCGAAGACGGCCCCCAAGGCTGGATAACCAGCAAGGAACGGCATCATGATGCCTGTGCGACCGGGATGCCCGTCCGGGTTCGGGCACAGGCGCCGGGGAATTTCTTAATCGTTGCCGCTCCCTTCCCGTCGAGACGGGGGGGAGCGGCAACGTTCTTTTTATCTGCTGGCCGGGTCACCCCTGCACGTTGCCAGAGCCGATCCGGGTCAATCCGCGTTTTTCGCCCCTTGCCGCGACCATCGAGATATGCCATACTGACCGCACTTCGGTCGGAGCTGTATGATCTTCTGAAACCACTCATGGAGCAAAATGGAGAAGGCGATGATCAGGCTGGTTTTGCTGCGCCACGGGGAGAGCACCTGGAACAAGGAGAACCGGTTCACCGGCTGGACAGATGTGGACCTCACCGAGCAGGGCGTCGCCGAGGCGCACCAGGCGGGAAGGCTCCTGCGGGAGGGGGGCTACACCTTCGACCTCGCCCACACCTCGGTCCTGAAGCGGGCGATCCGGACGCTCTGGATCGCCCTCGACGAGATGGACCTGATGTGGATCCCGGTCTCCCGGTCCTGGCGGCTCAACGAGCGCCACTACGGAGCGCTCCAGGGGCTCAACAAGAGGGACACCGCCGAAAAATACGGGATGGAGCAGGTCCACATCTGGCGGCGGAGCTACGACATCCCGCCCCCGGCGCTGGCCGAGTCGGACGAGCGATTCCCGGGCCGGGACCCCCGGTACGCGAACCTCAAACCCGCTGAGCTGCCGCGGACCGAATCGCTCAAGATGACGCTCGAGCGGGTGTTGCCCTACTGGCACCGGGCGATCGTCCCGGGGCTTTGCAGCGGGAAAAGGCTCCTGATCGCGGCGCACGGAAACAGCATCCGCGCCCTGGTGAAGTATCTCGACGCGATCCCCGACGACGTTATCACCGAACTCAACATCCCCACGGGAATTCCCCTCGTGTACGAGCTCGACCAAGACCTCCGCAGCGTCAACCATTACTACCTGGGAGACCGGGAGGCTGTCGCCCGCGCCACCGCCTCGGTGGCCGGTCAGCTGTCGGGGAAGAAGTAGCCGGAGACGCCCGATCGCGCCGATCAGCGGTTCTGTGCCCCGGCAATGGGCTAAGACACGCCTGCCGGCGAGGTCACACCGGGGTCCGGTGTGACCTCACTGCATCGGCGTGCGTGCCGGAATGATGAACGTGCGCAGAGGAGGATGAGCATGGCCGGGGAATTGCGGGGGATCAGGGTCGTCGAGGTGGGCGGGGCCGTGGCCGTTCCCGCCGTCGGGATGCTGATGGGCAGCTGGGGCGCCGAGGTGATCCACGTGGAGCCGCCCGGCAAGGGCGACAACTGGCGGCATGTCCTCGGCCAGGGGATGGCCGGGTGGGCGAAGCCCAACCCCGTGAACTACGCCTGGGAGCATGTGGACCGGAACAAGAAAAGCCTCGCCCTGAACCTGGCCGCCCCGGAAGGGCAGGAGATCCTCCACCGGCTCGCCGCAACCGCCGACGTCTTCCTGAACAACCTGCGCCCCTACGAGATGGAGAAGTTCCGCCTCACCTACGGGGAACTCTCCCGGATCAACCCGCGGCTCATCTATGCCAACCTCACGGGCTACGGCCGGCGCGGCCCCGAGAAGAACACCGGCGGGTACGACTCCGTCGCCTTCTGGGCGCGCAGCGGCGTGATGGACCTGATGCACGATCAGGGGGTCGCGCCCAACATCTCGCGGCCGGGGTACGGCGACAGCGTCACGGCGCTGAGCCTCTTGGCGGGCATCATGTCGGCCCTGTTCATCCGGGAGCGCACCGGCGTTGCCCAGGAGGTGGAGATATCGCTGTACAACACCGCCGTCTGGGTGCTGGGGTTCGACGTATCCGGCTGCCTGATCTCCGGCGAGGACGCCCTGCGGCCGCAGCGCAAGACGATGGGAAACCCGATCCGGAACGTCTACGAGACGGCCGACCATCGCTGGATCATGCTCGGAATGACCAACGCCCAGCACTACTGGCCCGATTTCTGCGCGGCGATCGGCCGCCCGGAGCTCGAGCAGGACCCCCGGTTTGCCACCTACGCGGCGCGGGTGAAAAACGCCGGCGAACTCGTCGCCCTCCTGGACGGCGTGTTCGGGAGCCGGAGCTACGCCGAATGGGTCGAGGCCCTGGCGAAGACCAGGATCGTCTGGTCCCCGGTGACCACCCCGCTGGAGGTGACCCGGGACCGGCAGGCGCTGGAGAACGAATTCTTCCTGGACTGGGACCACCGCGAGTACGGTCCGATCAGGGTGCTCAACAACCCGATCAAGCTGTCCGAGACCAAGGCCGAAAACACCCGGCCCGCCCCCCGGCTCGGCGAGCACACGGAGGAGATCCTGAAGGAGCTGGGGTACGGCGAGGAGGCCATTCAGGCCATGAAGGCGGCGGGCGCCGTCGGCTGAGGCCGGGCGAAGCGGTCCGGCCAGCCGGAGTGGGAGGGCGGAGTGCGATGCGGGAGATCGATGCGAAGCGGGTGACGGAAACCGTCTCCGAGCTCCTCCGGGATGCCTGTTACCGCCTCCCCGCGGATGCGCTCGGGGCCCTCCGGGCGGCGCTCCAGGGCGAGCAGGCTCCCGCCTGCCGGGGCGTCCTGGCGGGGCTGATCGAAAACGCCGAAATCGCCGCGGCCGGCGCAATCCCGCTCTGCCAGGACACGGGCATGGCCGTCGTGTTCCTCGAGCTGGGGCAGGACCTGCACGTCCTCGGGGGCGACCTGGAGGAGGCCGTCCAGGAGGGGACGCGCCGCGCCTATGGCGAAGGATACCTCCGCACGTCCGTGGTGGCGCGCCCCTTTTCGGCGCGCACGAACACCCGGGACAACACGCCGGCGGTGATCCACACCACCATCGTCCCGGGCGAGCGGCTGAAGATCACGGCGCTCTCCAAAGGGTTCGGGAGCGAGAACATGAGCCGGCTGGCCATGCTCACCCCTGCTGCGGGCAGGCAGGGGGTCGTCGACTTTGTCGTGCGGTGCGTCGACGAGGCGGGCGCCAACCCCTGCCCCCCCGTCATCGTCGGCGTCGGGATCGGGGGGACCGCGGAGAAGTGCATGCTCCTGGCCAAGCGGGCCCTGCTGCGCGGGGTGGGGCTTCCCCATCCGGACCCCGAAGTCGCCGGCCTCGAAGCCGATCTGCTGACGCGGGTGAACGACCTGGGGATCGGGGCGATGGGGTACGGGGGCAGGGTCACGGCGCTGGCGGTCCATTGCGAGGTTTTCCCCACCCACATCGCCAGCCTGCCGGTGGCGGTCAACCTGCAGTGCCACAGCGTCCGGCACCGGGAGGCGGTCCTCTGAGCCGGGGCGGGGAAGCGGAGGGAGGAGCTATGGAGCGGGGCCCGATGAGACCGCGGCGCCTGGCGCTGCCGCTGTCCGCTGCCGTGGTCGAGACGCTGCACGCCGGCGACGAGCTGCTGCTGACCGGGCCCGTGCTTGTGGCGCGCGATGCGGCCCACAAACGGATGGCCGAGGCCCTCGGCCGCGGGGAACCGTTGCCCGTTGACCTGGCAGGACAGGCGATCTACTTCATGGGGCCGACGCCTGCCCGGCCGGGAAGGCCGATCGGCTCGGCCGGGCCGACCTCCAGCTACCGGATGGACGCCTACACCCCCGCACTCCTGGCGGAAGGGCTCAAGGCGACGATCGGCAAGGGGCCCCGCTCACCGGAGGTGAAGGAGGCGCTGAAGCGGTTCCGGGCGGTGTACCTCGGCGCCATCGGTGGCGCCGGCGCCCTGCTCTCCCGGTGCATCAAAGAGGTCGCAGTGGTCGCCTACGACGATCTGGGACCGGAGGCCCTGCGCAGGATCGTGGTGGAGGATTTCCCCGTTACGGTGATCAACGATATCCACGGCGGCGATCTGTACGACCAGGGGCGGCTGCGGTACCGGCGTGCCGACCCTGCGTCCCCCGTTGCTCCCGAAACAAACACGACCCCCTCCCCGTAATCCCTCCCGCGCGGGGAGGGGAACAGTGCCTGATCCCTCGCGTCCGCAGCGGGGAGGCCTCGAACATGGCACTACGGAACCGGCATAGCGGATGATCCCCGCCCGCAGCAGGGAGCCGTTCCGTTCCTTTCCCGTCGTCAAACCTGTCGTTTGGAAAATACCGCCTCCCCTCCCCCGTGCCGGGGGAGGGTTAGGGTGGGGGCAGGGCGATCCGCCGGCTGTCGCTTTCCGGGAACGGGTATTCCATCTGGCGGGCCGCGGCCCGGGCAACGGCCTGGCCGCAGACGCGGGCGACGATCCGCAGGGTCATGTCGATCCCCGCGGAGATGCCGGCGGAGGTGAAGAGCCGTCCCTCTTCCACGAAGTGGAGCTGCCGTTCTACGCGGGTCGTGGGGAAAAGCTCCGCCATCCAGTCCAGGGAGCGCCAGTGCGTGGTCGCACGCTTGCCGTCGAGAAGACCGGCCCGGCCGAGCAGCAGCGCGCCGGTGCAGACCGACGCGAGGATTTCGACTTCTGGGGCGCGCCCTGCGATCCAGCCGATCAGCCGTTCGTTCCCCATCGCCCTGCGCGTCCCCCAGCCGCCGGGGACGACGAGGATGTCCAGGGGCGGGCAGTCGTCGAAACCGCACGCGGCCAGGACCTTCATCCCGCCCGCGGTGACGATCGCTTCCGCCCGCTCGGCGACCAGAAAGACGTCGAAGGGGGAAGGTTCCTCCCGCCGTTTCGCCTCCTCCCGCCGAGCGACGGCAAACACCTCGAAGGGGCCGCAGAAATCCAGGACCTCGACGTCGTCAAACACGAGGATCCCCGTCCGTTTCCTCTCCATCGGCAGTCCTTTCTCCATCCCGCTGCGGCCGCTCCTCACGGCCCGCGGCCGGAGCGTGGTGCCACGCGCTCCGAAAGCGGAGCTGGCGGGCGTTCGGCTCCGGTCTATTCCCCGACGACGGGGAGCTTGATCCCCTTGGGGCAGAGCGAGGGGAGCAGCTCCCGGAAGGTCCGCATCCCTGCGGCGGTGAGTCCGGCAAGTTTCAGCCGCTGCGCCCCCAGGGCGTCGCGGGGGTCGACGGCCAGCCGGAGGTTCTTCACCAGGGCGGCGGGGGTGGCACTGCCGGCGGGCGGCAGTTCGGCGTCGCAGACGCCGCAGAGGATGCAGGTTGCGGGGGACTCGATCCGCGCCGCATCCTCGGGGGAGACCAGGCCGGCATGGTCCGGCAGGGTGATCACCCAGGGGACCACCCGGTTCAGGGCAGCGAAGAAAGGGTCCATGTCCGCAACCAGGTCCCTGAGCTGCCGGAATCCCCTGAGCGGTCCGATGCTCAGGATGTCCCCGTCCGCGGCCACCTCCCGCACGAGGGTCTGGCAGGCCAGCCGGCTGCGGTCTCCGATCTGCACCGCGCAGGAGCCGCAGATACCGCTGCGGCAGGAGCGCCTAAAGGCGAGGGAGGGGTCCTGCTGCCGCGCCCTGATCAGCAGGTCGAGTACGGTTTCGTGCCGCTCCCAGTCGACCGGGTATGCCTGGGGCGCGGGGTTCGCGTCGGTCTGCGGGTCGAACCGGCTGATGTTCAGGGTGAGCCGCATCTCAGTACCCCCTTTCCTGGGGCGGGAACCGGGTGATGCTGACCGGGCCGGCCTCGTACACTGCCCGCCCGTCGGCACCCCGGCGGGCCAGCGTGTGGTGCAGCCAGCGGGCGTCGTCCCGGTGCGGGTGGTCCAGCCGGTAGTGGGCGCCCCGGCTCTCGGTGCGGCGAAAGGCAGCCCCGGCGGTGATCTCGCCGAGCTCCAGCAGGCAGCCGAGCTCCAGGTGTTCGATCAGTTCGGTGTTGAAGGGCCGCTCCCCGGGGGAGAGCCGCAGCGCGTCGTACCGGGTACGCAGGGCCGCCAGCTCCGCCATTGCCTCGCCGAGCTCCTCCCCGGTGCGGAACACCCCCACTTTGTCGGTCATGGTGCGATTCAGGGCGTCGCGGATGGCGGCTGCCGAGTCGTCCGGGTGCCGCGGGCCGGCGGAGAAATTTGCCTGCCAGCGGCCCAGGGCGTCCGCGAGCGAGGCGCGCGGGGGAGGCGGCAGGGGCCGGCCGGCCGCGGCCTTTCCCAGATGCCTGCCCGCCCGGCGGCCGAAGACCACCGTTTCCAGCAGCGAGTTGCCGCCCAGGCGGTTGGCCCCGTGGACGCTGACGTTGGCCGTCTCGCCGGCGGCCAGGAGCCCCGGGATGGTGGTTTCGCAATCCAGGTTCACCCTGATTCCGCCCATGCTGTAGTGCTGGGCGGGCTCGATCGGAATCGGCTCCCGGACGGGATCGACCGCCGCGTACCGGTGCGCCAGTTCGGTGATCTGCGGGAGCTGGCGGAGGATCTTTTCGCGGCCTAGGTGGGTGAGGTCGAGGTTGACGGAGCCACCGTCCAGCCCCCGCCCTTCCTTGATCTCCTGGAAGATCGAACGGGACACCACGTCCCGGGGTGCCAGTTCCATCTTCTGCGGGGCATAGCGGTCCATGAACCGTTCCCCCGCGGCGTTGCGGAGGTAGCCCCCCTCTCCCCGCGCGGCCTCTGAAATCAGGATGTTGCTGCCGGTGAGGGTGGTGGGGTGGAACTGGACGAACTCCATGTCCGCGAGCACGGCCCCTGCCCGGTAGGCGACGGCCGTGCCGTCCCCGGTGTTGGAGTGGCCGTTGGTGGTCTTCTGAAAGATCCGGCCGTAGCCGCCGGCGGCCAGCAGCGCCACCCGGCAGCGGACCACCTCCAGCCTGCCCGTAGCCAGGTGGTACAGCAGCAGCCCCGCCAGCGCCCCCTCTTCGATGAGGATCTCCACCAGGTGCCACTCGGGGTAGAGCCGCACCCCGGCGGCCAGGGCGCGTTCGTACAGGGTGTGCAGGACCACGTGGCCGGAGATGTCGGCGGCGTAGCACGCCCGGGGAAAGCCGGCACCCCCCAGGGAGCGCTGGGCCGGCCGGCCGTCGGGCCGCCGGGACCAGGGGACCCCCATCCGATCCAGGCTGCGGATGACCTCCGGCCCCTCGGAACAGAGCACCTCGACGGCGTCCTGATCCCCCAGGTAGTCGCCCCCCTTCACCGTGTCGAAGATGTGGGCTTCCACCGAATCGTCCTCCCCCAGTGCGGCGTTGAACCCGCCCTGGGCGGCCCCGCTGTGGGAGCGGGTGGGGTAGATCTTGCTGAACAGGGCCACATCCAGCCCGGGCGGCGCCTCGCAGGCGGCCATCAGCCCGGTCAGCCCTCCGCCGACGATCACCACGTCATGAAACAGCATCGGTCAGTACCTCACGATTGTGACGGGCGCGCGATCGGACCGTGACGACGCGCCCTATTGCAGCCTGCGGCAGGGCGAAGGCCGCCGGCCCCGTTCCCTTACCTGACGGGCTCGGACTCCAGTTCCCCCCGCGGCGGTGCGACCCGCCGATGGCATTTGACCCCGTAGATCGTCGCCGGCAGCACGAGGATGGCCAAAAGCAGAGCGATGGTGCCGTTCGGGTGGAACAGCACAGTAAACGAGCCCAGGGCCAGCGCCGCCCGCAGCATCACGTTCGCGCCCCAGGTGCGGGTGAACTGCCCGAAGATGGCGAAGGCGATGCCGCAGCAGGCGATCGCCACCAGGAGCATGTCCCCGATCTGCGACCAGCCCGGGTTCACCACAAGGTCGGTGCGGACGAAGATGGCGAAGGTCATGATCGTCACGGGCAGGCACAGTTTCAGGGCATTCCACATGGTGTGCATGAACGAGGCCTCGGCGATCCGCGCCGAGACCGCGGCGGTGAGCGAGGTGGGCGGCGACAGCTCGCCCCAGACGGCGATCAGGAAGGCGAAGAAGTGGGCGACCCAGGGGTCGATGCCGAGCTTGCGCATCGGGTCGACGATGATGACCGCCAGCACGATGTAGGTCGCCGTGGGCGGCAGTCCGGTCCCTACGAGCCAGCCGAACACAAAGGCCATCAGGACCAGGGCGATGACGTGCCACTCGCCGACGCGCAGCATGATCGCACCCATCCGGTTGATGAACCCGGTCACGGTGAACAGGCCGATCATGATCCCGAGCGTGGCCAGGAGCAGCAGCAGGTAGGAGGTCATCTCGGCGTGGATCTCGACCATGGTGCGGATGTTCGCGAGGAGCGACTCCTTGCCCGTCGCCGGGTCCCGGCGTGCGTGCTTGAAGAAAAGGTACAAGAGGATCAGCAGGCCGAACATGAAGGCCCCGGTGTACAGCCCCGCGAGCTGCTCGCCGTAGTTGAGGACCCCCATCAGAATGGTGAGGAAGATGATCCCGATGAAGAAGATCGCCGTCTTGAGCTGATCGTAGACCGGCTGGGTCGACCCCTCGATCGGCGTGCCGGGCATCGTGCTTACGCTCATCAGATACACCGCCAGCGAGAGGGTGGAATAGTAGATGAAGGCCAGGGCGAACCCGCGCAGCACCACGCTCCAGTAGGAGACGCCCAGGAACTCCGCCATCACGAACCCGGCCACCGCCATCACCGGCGGCATGATCAGCCCCCCCATCGAAGCCGCGCACTCCACGGCACCGGCGAACTCGCCCGGGACGCCGTAGCGTTTCATCAGCGGGATCGTGAAGGCGCCCACCACCGTGGCGTTGGCCGCGCCGCTGCCGCTGATCATGCCGACGGCGGAGGAGGCCAGGACCGCCGTCTGGGGGATCGTGTGCCGCGACTTGCCGGCGATCCGCCGCATGAACGCGACCATCGCCCCCTGGGCATCGAACCCGCTGGCCGCCGCCGCCAGGAGCAGAAATGCCGCGATTGTCACCAGGGCGATCTGGGAGTACTGGCCGTAGATACCCGTCGAGAGCTCGACGGTGCTCGAGGTGATCACCCGGTAGAAGGAGGTCCCGGGATGCCAGAAGAAATCGAGCGGGCTCAGATAGCCCCAGAGGGTGTACACAATCAGGACCACGTTCATCCAGAACAGCTCCGCATGCTCGACTCGGGAGAGCTCCATCACCAGCAGGAAGACCAGGAGCCCCATGACGAAGTCCTGGGTGGTGTAGGATCCCTGCCGGTAGATCGAGATCTCCTCGTACTCCATGTGGAAATGGTAGAAGGCGTAGCAGCAGACCGCCAGGTAGACGATCACGATCAGGTGATTGGCGATCGGCGGCAGCCCTTTGTAGATGAACCCGTTCTTGTGCATGTGCAGGATCCGCACCATCAGGGCGACCGGCACGAGGTTCGCCGCCAGTTCGGTCGGGCCGCCGTAGCCGGTGTAGAAGTACCAGCAGAGCCAGACGAACAGGAAGGTTGACAACAGGAAGATCAGATTCTGAAGATTGGCGTGGCGCATGATCCGGTCATTCAGCATGGTTCCCCCCCTTTTCGGTCCGCTGCATCCGCTGTCCTCCGGGCCGCCGCGGCATGATCACCGCTGACGATACTCAGCGCATGGTCAAGCCCCGCCCTGCGGGCGGGCTCCCCGGCAAGGATACGGTATGAACGAACGTCCCGGTCGATCGTCGGTGCACCCGTCCGCTTGCAGGCGTAGACCCCCACCGGCATGGTTCCGCTTCGCTGATTCTTCGAACGGAATGCGAACGTGATGAGCGCGCGGAGGGGGAAACCCGCCACCGTCGCGGCGCAGGTCCCCTCCTCCGGCAATTCCCCCGGGCGATCACTTGCCGGCGATCGTCCACTTGTCGTTCCAGGCCTTCTGCTCCTTGAGGAACTTCGCCAGTCCCGCATGGACCGGAATGGTCGGGTTGGCGTTGATCCCGTTGACCTGCATGCCGACGAAGTCGCGCGCCATCGGGCCGAACCCAGGATCGGCCTTGGCGAGGCCTTCCCGTTCCCTGTAGAACTTGCCCAGCATCTTGTAGATGACCTCCCCGGGCATGTCCGGACGGACGTTGTAGCCGAAGAGGATCGGCACGCCGAGGATCGTCTTCACCCCCACGTCCTTGCTGAAGGCCTGCTTCGGGTCGATCTCCACGGGGGCGAGACCTGCTGCCGTCAGCTTTTTCACCTCCTCCGGGCTGGGGTTGATGATCCTGAGGTCGATGCGCAGCTCGGTCTCCCGCCAGTAGGAGGCGAGTGAACGGCCGGCGGTGGTGTAGGCGCAGGCGCCGACGATGGTGCCGGCCTGGAGGGCATCGCCCTGGGCCGCCTCGCCGATCTGGACGTGCTTGAACTGATAGCCCAGCGTCTTGAAGATGCGCTGGAAATTCAGCCAGTTCATGAATCCGGCGGGGGTGAAGAAGACCGGCTTGCCGCTGAAGTCGCCCCAGGACTTGAACTGGCCCGCCTTGGGGGCATAGACGGCCATGAACGACTCCATCGGGTAGGCATACCAGGTATGGACCATCTTTGCCTTGGTAGGGGCGAAGTCCTTGAACCCGCCGGTCCCTTCGTAGACTTGTGTCATCCCCACGTCGGCGGTGTAGGCGATCTCCCCTTCGCCGTTCATCGTCGCCTTCATGGCGGCGGTGGTCGAGGGGTAGGGGTTGACCGTGACGGTGTATTCGCCGCCGAGGGCATCCTCCAGCACCTTGGTCATCTGGGCGGCAACCTTGTAGCCGTAGGAACCGGTGCTGGACGTGGCCCAGCGGATCGATTTGCGCTCTGCTGCGGAGGCGGGGTTGAGCGCCGAAACGGCGAAAAGAGTGGCGAGGAGCGCCACTGCTGCTGCAAACGTACTCTTGGATCTTCTCTGTGACATCGTTTCCCCTCCTTTGATTGCATTCATCGGAACGTTGTCGCTGATAAAGAACGAAAGGTGCGTGTGCAAAAAAGTCTACGATGGCCCTCCCGGGGTGTCAAGGAGATTTTCGCAGCAGATGCCTGCCGACAGGTCAAAACCGCTCAGGGGGCGGCGACGGCCGCGGTTTCCCGGGGACGCAGTGAGTGAACGGTCACTTTCCTGATATCGGGTGCATGATTTCCGCCACCGACTGCGCCGTGTGCATTGCCCGCAGCCGGGCGAGCGACTCGTCGACCGCGGCCGGGGAGAGGGCTCGGGATGCGCAATCCCGGTACTTGGCGGTGAACTCCTCGTCGCTGAGCGGGTTCGTGGGCATCCCCCGGGCGACGCTGGCCGTCGCGCTCCGGGTCTCGCCGGTGCCAAGGGTCACGGTCACGCTCTTGGTGCCGAACCCTTCCGGGGTGCCCATGACCGGCAGGGGAAACTGTTCCACCCACCGCATCGTTTCGATCAGGCGCCGTACTGCGGGCTCCCGCACCGCCTCGTCGGTGAAGTGCCTGAGCCGGACCTCTCCCGAGAGGAGGGCGCGGGCCACGCAGTACTCCAGGCTGAACTTGCCTTCCAGGCCGGTTTGCGGCCGGTGGTGGATGAGCAGTTGGCAGTCGAAGGGGCTCGTCCCCAGCTCGATCGCGGCGATCCGCTCGGCCGTGATCCCCTCCCGGGCGATCGTCAGGGCGCAGTCTATCGCGGTGTGGGTGAACCCGCAGGAGGGATACGGTTTGATGGCGATGCCCACGGGGCCGGCGATGACATAGGTCTTCCCCAGGTCCCGGCCCACCCCGGACCAGTCGATCTCGCCGGTGTGTCCCATCACCCGGGCAAACCCCAACGGCGCTTCGATGATGCCTGCGTCGGCGGTGAACCCCGCTCGGGCCAGGAAGGCGGCCTGGATGCCGTTTACCGCCGCCCTGCCGGCGTGCAGCGGTTTGGTCATGGTGCCGAAATTCTGCCGGAGCCCGCAGGCCAGCGACGCGGCGATCCCGAGCGCCATCCGCACCTGGCCGGGGTCGAGCCCCAGCAGCCGCGCCGCGGCAGCTGCCGCTCCCAGGCTCCCGAAGGTGGAGGTTCCGTGCCAGCCCTGGACGTAATGGCTCTGAAACATCGGCTCCGCGACGCAGGAGGCGACCTCGTACCCCACCACGTACGCGGCGAGGGCTTCGCGGCCCGCCGTGCCGAGACCCTCGCCGAGGGCCAGAACGGCCGGGGCGAGGAACACCGAGGGGTGGGCGATCGGCGATACGGACATGTCGTCGTAATCCAGGGCGTGTCCCGTCGTCCCGTTGACGAGCGCCGCCATCTCGGGCGACGTCTCCGCATTGCCCGCGATGATCGTCGCCTCGGCTGCACCGCCCATCCGTTCGGCGTACCCCCGGATGATCCGGCCCAACTCCTCCCGGGAGCCCGCCACGGCGACGCCGACGAAATCGGTCATCCCCAGGAGCGCCTTGTCGAGCGCCTCCTGCGGGATCTCCTCCGTCCGGATCTGACTGACGAATTCGGCGATTCTCTGGGTGACCATGGCTATCCTCCGCTGACAACCCGGTGAGACTCCGCCCGGCGGTGCGGGCGGGTATGCACTGTCATTGTACTGCCTTCCGGCAGCGCGGGTCAAGCCGCGGTGCGGGCGGGCGATCACTCGGATTACCCGCGAAGATCAGCCTCGTCGCGCGCATACATCGTTTCGCCCGCCAAATCCTCCGGACCGCGCTGCCGGAGGCGTCTGCTCAGTCAAAGTGAGTCACTGCCGGCGGTCGTCCCCGGCGGGACATCCGCAGACCGGCCCGGGGAGGGGGTAAAGTTTCCGCGGATTCTGCCGATACTGCAGAGGAGGGGGTGCGTATGCCCGAAGTCGCGCCGGCATTCCCGCGCCCTCCTGTCGGAATTCCTGTGGCGGATGTCGATGATGATGATGCGGACGTACCGAACCAGATCCGTCGCGATCATGCTTGCTGCCGTGGTCTGCGCCGGCCTCTGCCTGCTGCCCTGCGGTACCCCGGCGGCGGACGGGGAGGAGCAGCTGAGCGCCCGGGAGTGGTTCGACCGCGGGCGCTTCATGGGAGAGATCGGCAACTATCAGCGGGCCGTCGAGGCCTTCAGCCGGGTCATCGAGATGCGGCCCGATTACGCGCACGCCTACAACAACCGGGGGGTCGCCTACAGCGAGCTGGGCAGTTTTCGGCTGGCGATCCGGGATTTCAACCGGGCCATCGCCATGAAGCCCCGCGAGGCGCTGTTTCGCTTCAACCGGGCGATCGCTTTCGGAAAAGGGGAGCAGTTCGATCTGGCGGTCCGCGATTTCCGGGAGGTCATCGCCATGGACCCCCACAACACGGACGCCCGTTTCCTGCTCGGTCTCATCCAGCGGAGCATCCCCGGAGAGGTCCATACGGGCTCCGACAACATAAAGACCTCGGCCCGGATGGGGAACCGTGAGGCCCGGCAGTACCTTCGCGCCCGCACTATGGGCTGGTTCTGATTCGGAAAGGATGCGCTAACGGTTGGCGATCAGCGTTGGGAGGAGGGCCGGGCGCTACCGCAGCAGCGGGGCATCTTCCTCTTCCCGGTCCGCCCCGAGCGCCTGGGTGCGCTCGATCTCCCGGAGCTTCATGCGGATGATGATGAGCAGTCCCAGGATGCCGACCCAGAAGATGATCAGGGTCTCGTAGGCGATGTACAGGTAGTAGGGGGCCTCGGGGAGGACGGCGATTGTTTCGGCCGCCTTCGGCGGGGCCGTCGCCGCCGCCGCTAGGGCAGGGATCAGCAGCACGCCCGCAACCGCCGACAGCAGCCGGCCCGCACGCGATGGGCACCACCGGCTGATAAACGAGCTGACCAAGCTGCTGACTCGCATAGGGTCTCCTTAACTGAAAAATCCCACCGCCGTCATCGCGAGGAAGTACACCAGATACAGCACGCCGATCCAGGTGAACAGCGGGCTCTTCTCGCCCCGGCTGGACTTCTTGTCGAGAAAGGGGATGAGGAAGAAGAAGAGGATCAGCGCGGTCACCACGACGATGGCGATCGTCTCTCCGTTCATGCCCAGGATGACGCCGGGAAACAGCTTCAGGGTCTGCATCAGGAACAGGAAATACCACTCGGGCTTGACGTTTTCCGGCGGCGGGGCGAGCGGGTCGGCCTTCACGCCGATCTCCGGCGGCAGGAACACCGCGAGCGTCGCGAGGATCCCCGTGATCACCAGCCAGAGCGACAGGTCCTTGTACAGCATGTTCGGGAAGAAGGGGACCTCCCGCCGTTTTTCCCCGGCGAGCGACAGCGGCACGCTCATCCCGTGGTACTGGACCAGCAGGACGTGCAGGCCGATCAGCCCCAGGGTGATGATCGGGAGGATGGCCACGTGGAAGGCGTAGAAACGGATCAGGGTGTCGCCCGTCACGTCCATGCTGCCCCGGAGGAACCCCTTGATGAACCAGCCGATGAAGGGGAAGGCGCCTGCCCCGCCGGTGGCCACCCGGACCGCGGCAAAGGCGCGTTCATCCCAGAGCAGCAGATAGCCGCTCAGACCGAAGAAGATCGAGATCCCCAGGAGGATGAACCCGGTCACCCAGACGAACTCCCGGGGCTTGCGGTAGGACTTCATCAGCAGAGTGCCGAACAGGTGGATGAACAGAAACACGATCGCCAGCTGCGCGCCCCAGTGGTGGCAGGAGCGGAAAAACCACCCCATGTTCAGTTTCGTGACGATCTCGATGATGCTCTTGTGGGCGAAGTCGATATGGGGGACGTAGTAGAAGGCCATCAGCATCCCCGTCAGGATCTGGACGATGAACAGGTACAGCGTGATCCCGCCGGTGTAGTACAAGAAGTCGTACCGGTGCTCGGGGATGAGCTTGCCCTTCGCCAGCCGCACCACCCCTGTCAGGTCGTAGCGCTCGTCCAGCCAGTCTTTAAGCCTTGGGCAGTTCAACCTTCACCCCCTTCTTGGCGATGATCAGCTTTTCCCCCTCTTCGCTGATCACGAAGATTTCGAGCGGTTTGGGGGGCGGCCCGGCGACGTTTGTGCCGTTCTCGTCGAACCATCCCTGGTGGCAGGGGCAGTAGAACCGCTTTTCCGCCGGCTTGTAGTCCACGTTGCACTCCATGTGGCTGCAGACGCCCTTGAGCGCCAGGATGGAGCCGTCGGCCTTCTTGAAGTAGAATCCCACGGTCCCGCCCCAGGGGAAGCGCTTGATCGAATTGTTCGGCAGGTCGAGAAAGTCCTTCCGGTTGAGGACGACGAAGTCGGGCTCCTTGCCCAGGGTGGGAAAGGCGAACCGCATCACGGCGAATACCGTGCCGGAGAAGAAGGCGACGAGCCAGCCGCCGAACAGCGTATTGAGAAAGGTCCTCCGCGTGACGAGCGAATAGTCGAGCTTCATGGTTCGCTTTTCCCCAAGAGCTTGTGGAAACGGTGTTTCAGGATCGCCTTCCGCAAGTCCACGATTCCGTCGGTGGGCCGGACCTCCTTCGGGCAGGCGTCGATGCAGCGAAACACCGTGTCGCAGGCCCAGACCCCCTTCTCGTCGTCGACGGTCTCCAGCGCCGCGCCGGGCCGCTCGTCCCGCGAGTCGAGGACGAACCGCGCGAGCTTGGCGGCTGCCGCCGGGCCCACGTACCCGGGCTCCCGCGCCAGGACCGGGCAGGCCCCGTAGCAGCAGGCGCAGAGGATGCAGTTGACGAACTGGTCGATCCGCTGGCGCTCCGCCTCGCTCTGGGGGATCTCCTTGTCGGGGACGGGGCTCTGCCGGATCAGGTAGGGCTGGATCTTCTCGTACATCTGCCAGAACGGGGTCAGGTCGACGACCAGGTCCCGGATCACCTCGAGATTGGGCAGCGGCTCCAGGATGATCGTGTCGCTCTCGAAGGTGGCCACTTGGGTCCGGCAGGCCAGGCCGATCTCTCCGTTCATGACCATGCCGCAGGAGCCGCAGACGGCCGACCGGCAGGAGGAGCGGAAGGCGAGCGTTCCGTCGAGCTCCTCGCGGATCCGCAGCAGCACCGTCAGCACGGTCAACCCCGGGATGACGTTGATCCGGTAGGTTGCGAACCGGGGGGCGTTTCCCGGCTCGGCGGCGTCATACCGGAGGATCTTGAAGGTATATGCACTGGCCTTGATCAATACCCCTGCCTCCCCACTGAGTTCCTAGTACTTCCTCTCCTTAGGCTCATACCGCGTTATCGTCACCTCCTTGAAGGAGATGGCCGGTGAACCGTCGGACCCCATCCGGGCGATCGTGTGCTTCAACCAGTCCGCGTCGTTGCGGGTGTTGAAATCGAGCCGGAAATGGGAGCCCCGGCTCTCCTCGCGGAGGATGGCCCCCAGGACGATCGTATGGGCAACCTCCAGCATGTACCCCAGCTCCACGGCGCCGGTGAGCTCGTAGTTCATGTGCCGGGCCGCCGAGGTGACGCCGACGCTGCGGTACCGCTCCTTAAACTCGATCACCTTCTGCAGGGCCTGCGTCAGCTCTTCCCTGGTCCGGAAGATGCCCACCTTCTCGCTCATCATGGCGCTCAGCTCCGCCTGGAGCAGCGCGGGCCGTTCGCTGCCGGGCGACGCCAGCTTCCGGAGCGTTCTCTCCACCTCCTCCTTCAGCTTCAGGAGGGCCCTCTCGTCGGGACGGCGCGTCCTCACCTCCGGGTCCTCGCCGATCGTCCGGGACGCCACCTTCCCGAACACGATCGTGTCGAGCAGCGAGTTGCCGCCCAGGCGGTTCGCCCCGTGGACGCTGACGCAGGAGCATTCGCCGCCGGTGTAGAACCCGCGGACCTCCGAGGCGCACCGTATGTCCACGTCGATCCCCCCCATCGAGTAGTGCTGGGCGGGCCGGATCGGGATCGGTTCGTCCACCGGGTCGACGCCGACGAAATCGATGCTGATCTGCCGGATGCCGCAGAGCCGCTCCTGGATCTTCTGCGCCCCCAGGTGCCGGAGGTCGAGCTGGATGTAGGTGCCCAGGGGGTGTTCGAACCCGCGCCCCTCGTTGATCTCCGTCTGGATGCACCGCGAGACGATGTCGCGGGGCGCCAGCTCCATCGCCGTGGGGGCGTAGCGCTGCATGAACCGTTCGCCCTGGTTGTTCACCAGGTAGCCCCCTTCACCGCGGCACCCCTCGGTCATCAGGATGCTCGTGCCGATCAGGCAGGTGGGGTGGAACTGGACGAACTCCATGTCCTTGAGCGGCGCGCCCGCGGCGTAGGCCATCCCGATGCCGCTGCCGGTGTTGATCAGGGCGTTGGTGGAGTGCTGGAAGACGCGGCCGTACCCGCCGGTGCCGAAGAAGGTCGTCCCGGCGGCCACGGGGATCAACTCGCCCGTGCGCATGTCCAGGACGACGACGCCGTGGCACTGCCCCGCCTCGATGCTGAGCGCGGTGACGAACCACTCGGGGTAGATCTTGACCCCCTTGGCCACGGCCCGTTCGTACAGGGTGTTGAGCAGCACGTGGCCGGTGATGTCGGCGGAATAGCAGGTCCGGGGGTAGCCGGCGCCGCCGAAGGGGCGCTGGGCGATGGTGCCGTCGGCAAACCGGCTGAAGGGGCAGCCCCAGTGCTCCATTTCGTACACGATCGGCGCCGCCTCCCGGCACATCAGCTCGGCGGCGTCCTGATCGGCGAGATAATCGCTCCCCTTGACCGTGTCGAAGGTGTGCTTCTCCCAGGTGTCGTCGCGGCTGTCGGGGTTGTTGGCCAAGGGCGCGTTGATCCCCCCCTGCGCGGCTATGGAGTGGGAGCGCGTCGGATAGACCTTGGAGACGAGCCCCACGTCGAACCGGTCGCACAAACCGACGGCCGCCCGAAGCCCCGTCAGACCGCCGCCGACGATGAGGATATCGTGCTTGATCATTACGCGGATGCCTTTACGTACAGGAAGATCAACGCCGCGGAGATGAGCGACGCGACGATGTTTGCCACCCAGAACAACTGCTTCTCATTCCGATACCCGAAGTCGATCGCTATGGTTCGGAGACCGTAGATGCTGTGAAAGGTGAACAGGATCAGGATCAGGACGTCCAGGACGGGGTGTCGATGCAGGCTGAGGGCCCAATCGGGCTTCTTGTCTTTCGTGAACAGGAAGTAACTGGTGAGGATCTTGATGCCGAACAGGATGATCAGGGTAACACCGCTGATGCGATGAAAAAGCCAGATGAACATACGCCCCCCTGCATGGTTTCAAGGAATGCCGGCCATCTTGCCGGATGTCCGCCGCCGGGCGGAACTTTCGCTAACAGGAAAAAACCGCTTTGTCAAGGAGTAATTCGGTCCGCGGGGCTCCCCGGAAAGCGATCGAGAAGCGCCCAGCCCCTTCATCCTGCGCAGCCAGATTTTCCTATGTTTTCGCGGCGATGATCTCCCGGACGCGCCGGCCGATCTCGGCGGGGTTCTTCTCGACGGCGACGCCGGCCCGCTCCAGGGCCCGGAACTTCTCCTCGGCGGTGCCCTTCCCGCCGGAGATGATCGCCCCGGCGTGGCCCATCCGCCGCCCCGGCGGGGCCGTCCTGCCGGCGATGAACGAAACCACCGGCTTGCGCACGCAGTCCCGGATGAACTCCGCCGCCTCCTCCTCCGCGGTCCCCCCGATCTCGCCGATCATCACGATCGCCTCGGTCCCCGGGTCATCGGCGAACAGTGCGAGGATGTCGATGAACCCCGAACCGATGATCGGGTCCCCGCCGATCCCCACGGACGTGGACTGGCCGATCCCCAGCTCCGTCAACTGCCAGATCATCTCGTAGGTGAGGGTCCCGCTCCGCGAAACCACGCCCACCTTCCCCGCGCGGAGAATGAAGTTCGGGGTGAACCCGATCTTGCCCACGCCGGGGGTCGCGATCCCCGGACAGTTCGGCCCGATCAGCCGCGAGCCCGATCCCTTCAGCGCCTGCTTCACCTTGACCATCTCCAGCACCGGGATCCCTTCGGTCATGCAGACGATCAGCCCGATCCCCGCCTCGATCGCCTCGAGGATCGCATCGGGCGCGTACGCCGGCGGCGCGAAAATCCCCGAGACGGTGGCCCCCTGCTTCTCCACGGCGTCGATCACCCGGTCGTAGACGGGGATGCCGTCCATCTGCGTCCCCCCCTTGCCGGGAGTAATCCCCGCGACGACCCGGGTTCCCAGCTTCAGCGACTCGCGGGTGTGAAAGCTCCCCTCCGCCCCGGTGATCCCCTGAATGCAGACGCGCGATTGTGTGTCCAGCAGTATGGCCATGGGGGTTCCCCTTCTTCTCAGCCGAGCAGCGCCACGGCCTTCTGGGCCGCCTCGTACAGCCCTTCGGCCACGGTGATGGGGAGGCCCGATTCCCTGAGCATCCGCCGCCCCTCCTCCACGTTCGTCCCCTGCAGCCGGACCACCATCGGTAGCTTCATCTCGATCTTCCCCGCCGCCTGGATCAGCCCGGCCGAGACTCGGTCGCACCGGAGCACCCCGCCGAAGATGTTGATCAGGATGCACCGCACGTTCGGGTCCGAGGTGAGGATCCGGAACGCCTGTTCGATCTGATCCGGCGAGGCGCCCCCCCCCACGTCGAGGAAGTTCGCCGGCTCGCCCCCCGCCATCTTGATCAGGTCGAGCGTGGTCATCGCGAGCCCTGCCCCGTTCACCATGCAGCCCACGTTCCCGTCCAGCTTGATGTAGTTCACCGATGCCTCCCGGGCCAGGACCTCCAGCGGCTCTTCCTCGCCCGGGTCCCGCAGCTCGCCGATGTCCGGGTGGCGGTACAGGCCGTCGTCGTCGAAGGCGATCTTCGTGTCCAGGGCCACCAAGCCCCGCTCCGTGACCGCCAGCGGGTTGATCTCCACCAGCGAGCAATCCTTCTCGACGAACAGCCGGTACAGGTTCCGGCAGATCCCGGCGAACTGCTTGGCCTGCTCCGCGGCCAAACCCAGCCCTACCGAGAGCTTGCGCGCCTGAAAGGGGCTGAACCCCGCGACGGGATGTATCGCGCATCGGATGATCTTCTCCGGCGCCGCCGCCGCCACCTGCTCGATCTCCATGCCGCCCGCCTCCGAGGCCATGAACACCACGCACTCCCTGCCCCGCGAGCGGTCCACCACCAGGCTCAGGTACAGCTCCTTGGCCGGCGCGGAGGCCTCCTCCACGTGGACCCTGCGCACCTTCCTGCCCTCCGGACCCGTCTGGTGCGTCACCAGCTGCATCCCGAGGATCGCCCCGGCCGCCGCGTGGGCCTCCGCGGGAGAGGCGGCGGGCTTCACGCCGCCCCCCTTCCCCCGGCCGCCGGCGTGGATCTGCGCCTTGACCACGGTCCGGCCCGCAAGCTCCGTCGCGATCCCCAGCGCCCGCTCCGGCGTGGATGCCACCTCGCCGCGCGGTACCGCAATCCCGTAGTCCCGCAGCAGCTTCTTCGCCTGGTATTCGTGGATCTTCA
>CAIYSL010000128.1 GCA_903928915.1 uncultured Syntrophobacterales bacterium
CATCTCGCCATTGACGGGGTTGATCGCGAACTGGACGTTCGACCCGCCCGTCTCGACGCCGATCTCGCGCATCACGGCGATGGCGGCGTCGCGCATCTTCTGGTACTCGACGTCGGTGAGGGTCTGGGAGGGGGCGACGGTGATCGACTCGCCCGTGTGGACCCCCATCGGGTCCACGTTCTCGATCGAACAGATGATCACGCAGTTGTCGGCCTTGTCCCGCATCACCTCGAGTTCGTACTCCTTCCAGCCCAGGGCCGACTGCTCGAGCATGACTTCGTGAATCATGGAGGCATCGAGGCCGCCCTTGGCGATCTCGGCGAGCTCCTCGCGGTTGTAAGCGACACCGCTGCCCGTACCGCCCAGGGTGAAGGAGGGGCGGATGATGATCGGGAACCCGATCTCGGCGGCGACGGTCATCACCTCCTCCATCGATCGGGCGAACCCGCTCTTGGGGACCTTGAGTCCGATCTTTTCCATGGCCGCCCGGAAGAGCTGGCGGTCCTCCGCCTTGTGGATGACCGGGAGCGAGGCGCCGATCATCTCCACGCCGTACTTCTCCAGGATGCCCGCCTCCGCAACGGCGACCGCGGTGTTGAGGCCGGTCTGGCCGCCCAGGGTGGGCAGGAGGGCGTCGGGCCGCTCCTTGGCGATGATCTTCTCGACCGCTTCGGGGGTGATCGGTTCGACGTAGGTCCGATCCGCTGTTTCGGGATCGGTCATGATCGTCGCGGGGTTGGAGTTGACGAGGATCACCTCGTACCCCTCCTCCTTCAGCGCCTTGCAGGCCTGGGTCCCGGAGTAGTCGAACTCGCAGGCCTGGCTGATGATGATCGGCCCGGAGCCGATGATCAGGATCTTCTTGATGTCTGTCCGCTTCGGCATCGTGTTCCTTGTCTGCTTTCCCTATGTATCCCGAGGAATCCGTTCGCGCCTCTTCGCGTGCCGCTGGACATTTTCCGACCGTGCACATCCTCGCTTCGCTGCAATCTGCACGGGAACCCCGGAAAATCTCCAATGCGCCCCTACCGAAGAGGTCCCTCCGGATTCCAACGCCGGCTTTCTCTTGGTCCTGCCCCTTTTCCACTCCCCTTTGGCCGCGGCAGGGGGCGGGACCCGTTGCCGCGATTCGGCAGTTGTTGGGGTCAGGTCTTTAAAATTAGCGTTTTTCGATAAAACGCTAATTTTAAAGACCTGACCCCCAACTTTTCTCACTCCCATTCAATGGTGCTGGGCGGCTTGGAGCTGATGTCGTAGACCACCCGGTTCACTCCCCGCACCTCATTGATGATCCGGTTCGACACACGGCTGAGAAGCTCGTGGGGGAGTCGCGCCCAGTCCGCGGTCATGGCGTCCTCGCTCGTCACCGCCCGGATCGCGATGATGTACTCGTAGGTCCGCTGGTCGCCCATGATCCCGACGCTCTTGATCGGCAGGAGCACGGCGAAGGACTGCCAGAGCTTCCGGTAGTAGTTTGCCGCCCGGATCTCCTCCATCAGGACGGCATCGGCGTTCTTCAGGATGGCAAGCCGCTTTTCGGTCACCTCGCCCACGATCCGCACGGCCAGTCCCGGCCCCGGGAAGGGCTGGCGCCATACCACATCGTCGGAAAGCCCGAGCTCCTTGCCCAGCAGACGGACCTCGTCCTTGAACAGGTGCTTCAGCGGCTCCACGAGCTTGAGCTTCATCCGCTTGGGCAGCCCCCCCACGTTGTGGTGGGACTTGATCACGGCGGACGGCCCGCCGAAGGCCGACCGGGACTCGATCAGGTCGGGGTAGAGGGTCCCCTGACCGAGGAATTCCGCCCCTTTGATCTTCTTTGCCTCCTTCTCGAACACTTCGATGAAGGTGCGGCCGATGATCTTGCGCTTCCGTTCCGGGTCGACCACCCCCTTGAGCCGGCCCACGAAGGCCCCGGCCGCCCGGGCGAATCGGACGTTCATCTTCAGGTTCTTCGCGAACAGGGCGCGGACCTTCTCGGCCTCGCCGAGCCTGAGCAGGCCGTTGTCGACGAACACGCAGGTGAGCTGCCGGCCGATGGCCTTGTGGAGGAGCACCGCCGCGACGGAGGAGTCTACCCCCCCGGAAAGGCCGAAGACGACCCGTTTGTCGCCCACGGTCTGCCGAATCTCCTCGACGGCCTCGCGGATGAAGGCCTTCATCGTCCAGCTCTTTTCGCAGCCGCAGACGCCGAACAGGAAGTTCTCCAGGATCTTCTTCCCCTCGGCCGTGTGGACCACCTCGGGGTGGAACTGGAGGCCGTAGAACCGCTTCCTGGCGTCCTCGGCGGCGGCCACCTCGGTGTTCTCGGTGGAGGCGGTGATCGCGAATCCCGCCGGCAGCCGGCCGATCTGATCGCCGTGGCTCATCCAGCAGCGGGTCCGCTTCCCCACGCCGGAAAAGAGCTTCCCCGCCTTCTTGAGGCTAAGCTCGGCAAACCCGTATTCCCGCTTGTCCGAGCGGACGACCTTCCCCCCCAGGGCGTCGACCATGAACTGCAGGCCGTAGCAGATCCCGAGGACCGGGATCCCCAGGGAGAAGATCCCCTTGTCGGCCCGCGGGGAGCGCGCCTCGTAGATCGAGGCGGGGCCGCCGGAGAGGATGATCCCCTCGGGGTTGAGGCTGCGGATCTTGTCGAGGGCGATGTCCGGCGGTTCGATCTGGCAGTAGACCTGGTGTTCCCGGACGCGCCGGGCGATGAGCTGGTTGTACTGGGACCCGAAATCGATGATCAGGATCACGGCTGATGCTCCTTTTCTGAACGAGTTGTCCGTAACAGCCCCTTCATCCGACCATCCTCCCCTCGTCCATCAGCACGACGAACTCGTCGAACAGATGGGCTGCCTCGTGCGGCCCCGGCGCCGCCTCGGGGTGGTGCTGGACGCTGAAGGCCCGGAGCTGCGGGTACCGGAGCCCCTCGGAGGTGCAGTCGTTGAGGTTGTCGAGGATCGTCACCCGCCCCGGCGGCAACGACTCGGGAACGACGACGAACCCGTGGTTCTGGGAGGTGATCTCCACCCGGCCGGTTTGGCAGCTCTTCACCGGCTGGTTGATTCCGTGGTGGCCGAACTTGAGCTTCTCCGTCCGCCCCCCCACCGCCTGGCCGAGGATCTGGTGGCCGAGGCAGATCCCGAAGATCGGGACCTTGCCCAACAGCGACCGGACTGTGGCGATGATCGCGGGGAGGGCCGCCGGGTCGCCCGGACCGTTGGAGAGCAGCACCCCCGCGGGGGCGAGGCTGAGGATCTCCCCGGCCGTCGCCGCGGCCGGCAGGACGAACACCTCGCAGCCGCGCTCCTCCAGGTTCCTGAGGATGTTGTACTTGACGCCGCAGTCCAAAACGACGACGCGCCGCCCCTGCGCTGCCGCCCCCGGGGCAGGCAGGGGACGGGGCTGCCCCTCCTTCCAGAGGTAGGCCGCGGCGCTGGTCACCTCGCTCACCAGGTCCCGGCCGACGAGCCCCGGGTAGGCCCGGACCCGTTCGAGCAGGAGCCCCACGTCCGAAGTCTGCGTGCTCAGGATGCCCCGCATCGCCCCGGTGATCCGGATGCGGCGCGTCAGTGCCCGGGTGTCGATCCCCTCGACCCCGAGCTTTCCGTGGCGCTCCAGGAAGGCCTTGAGGGTCTCGCGGCAGCGCCAGTTGCTGGGATACTCCTCGTATTCCCGGACGACGAACCCCTCGAGGTGGATGCCGGCCGACTCCATGTCCTCGGGGTTGATCCCGGTGTTGCCGATCAGCGGGTAGGTCATGGCGACGATCTGCCCCTTGTAGGAGGGGTCGGTGAGGATCTCCTGGTAGCCGGACATCCCGGTGTTGAACACCACCTCCCCCAGCACCTCGCCCTCCCCGGCAAAGGCGGATCCTCGGTAGACCGTTCCGTCCTCCAGGACCAGCAGGGCCTTCTGTCCTCGCGTTCCAACCATCACAAACCGCTCCCTCCGGGCGTCCGCGGCGGCCTCTCCGCCCTTGCTCCGCAGAAGCCCTTCCCCCCGCGATCGGCGCCTGTTTCCCGGTCTCCGCCGGCCTCAAAAAAGAAAGAGAGAGTTATCAGAAATATCCTTTTTGGTAAAGGAAAATCCGACAACTCCCTCCCTCGGTTGGTTCGCTGCCCTGCGATTACAGCATCGGCAGGTAACGGTCGATCTCGAACTGGCTCACGTGGGTCCTGAACCGGTCCCACTCCACCTTCTTGTTCTCGATGAACTTGTCGAAGATGTGGTCCCCCAGGGTGTCGCGCACGAGCTTGCTTCCCTGGACGTTGCAGAGCGCCTCGTAGAGGCTCCCCGGCAGCGACGTGATCCCCGCCTTGTCGCGGGCGCACTCGTCCATTTCGAAGATATCCTCTTCCACCGGGTCGGGCAGCGGATAGCCTTTTTCGACCCCCTTCATCCCCGCCGCCAGCATCACCGCGAAGGCCAGGTAGGGGTTGCAGGCCGGATCGGGCGAGCGGAACTCCATCCTGGTCGCCTTCTCCTTGCCGGGTTTGTACATGGGGACGCGGATCATGGCGGAGCGGTTCCGGCGCGCCCAGGAGACGTACACCGGCGCCTCGTACCCGGGCACGAGGCGCTTGTAGGAGTTCACCCACTGGTTGCAGACCGCAGTGATTTCCGGGGCATGGGCCATGATCCCGGCAATGTAGTGCTTGGCCATCTTCGAGAGGTTGTACTTGTCCCGGCCGTCGTAAAAGGCGTTCTTGCCCCCCTTGAACAGCGACTGGTGGGTATGCATGCCGCTTCCGTTCTGGCCGAAGACCGGCTTCGGCATGAAGGTGGCGTACACGCCGTTCTGCCGGGCGATCTCCTTGACCGCGGTCCGGTAGGTCATGACCTTGTCGGCCATCACCAGGGCCTCGTCGTAGCGCAGATCGATCTCGTGCTGACTCGGGGCGACCTCGTGGTGGCTGTACTCCACGCGGATCCCCATGTCCTGGAGGGCAAAGATCGTCTGGCGGCGCAGGTCGGTCGCCCGATCCACGGGGAGGCCGTCGAAGTAGCCGCCCATGTCGAGGAACTCCGGGCACCGGTCGGAGGCGAAATAGAAGTACTCCAGCTCCGGCCCGACGTAGAAGGTGTAGCCCTGGTCGTTGACCTTCTTGAGGGTTCTCTTCAGGATGTACCGGGGGTCGCCCTCATAGGGTTTTCCGTCCGGGGTCTGGATGTCGCAGATCATCCGGGCGACCGGGCGATCGGCGGGCCGCCAGGGGATGATCTGGAACGTGGTGGGGTCGGGCATGGCGATCATGTCGCTCTCCTCGATCCGGCAGAATCCCGCGATCGAGGAGCCGTCGAAGCCCATTCCCTCCTCCATCCCCTCCTCCAGTTCGGAGGGGGTGATGCTGAAGATCTTCTGCACCCCCAGGACGTCGGTGAACCAGAATTGA
>CAIYSL010000129.1 GCA_903928915.1 uncultured Syntrophobacterales bacterium
AATCCTTCTTCTGGTCCGTGCGCGGGAGGGCAAGGAGTTCGGCAAAGCTGTAGCTCAGGGGCCTCTCCAAGAGTCCGCCCACTTCCAGACGCCAACCCGCCAGGATCCGGACAAGGTCCTGTTCGTCGACGGTCCGCACCGGCCACTGGGCAAAGATGCCTCCCTGCCTGGCCCCGGGCTCGAAGGGAAAACCCTTGGGCTCCGCGGCAACGGCTGCGCAGGCGGCAGCGAGGTCCGCGCCCAGGGCCAGCACCGCTGACTTGCCCAGCCACTCCAGGATAGCGCGGCGGGTGAATCCCCGTGTGCCGGTAGGCTCTCGATTTTCAGCCATTTGCAGTTACCTCCGTGCAGTGGGCGCCCATCCCCGGGTTTGGCTGCCGGGCAGCGCTCAGCCCCGGACCGGCTCCCTGGTTCTCCTCAGAACAGCCCGCCGAGGCTGCCGGCATACCCGGTCAGCTCCGCGTACCCCTCGCAGGTGACGGACCGGTTTCCGGAGGTTCCCCGGCCGGCTACGGCCCCCTCCCAGTAGGTCACCCCGGTCGAGCCTTTGGTGATCAGCTCCTGGTCGGCGAGGCTGGCCGCGATCGTCAGGTCGATCCCTGCCGCGGGGATCCGGACCGCCCAGCGGCTGGGATAGCGGCCGTTGCTGGCCGGGCTCTTCCAGTGCTCCAATGCCGTGACGGTGATCTCCGCGCGGCTGAGGTGGCGCGTCTTCCCGTCCGGCTCCACGAGCGTCCCCGCCGAGGCCGGCTCGACGGAACCGTCGCTTCGGCGCAGGAAATACAGCATCACCTCCCGGCCGTCCGAAAGCGCGAGGCTGAACCAGTCCCACCCCGTCTGCCCCGCAGCGAGCTGGTTGGACCCGAATTCGTGATCGAACCAGCTCCGGCCGCTGACCGCGACCCTCCCGTTCGCGGGCGTGGCCAGGAAGCCCGTGGTTTCCAGATGGGTGAAGGAGGTGTAGTAGGATGCCTGGCCTTCCTGCGGCCCCTTCCTGCTCAGCCCGTTTCTGCCGTGGAAGACGAGGGGCTTGCGCGGCAGGAGCGTCAAATCCAGGGCCATGCCCTTGTCCCGGGCCTGGAGGGCGATTGTGCCCGACTGCATCCGGGCCGTCCAGTCCAGGAGCCGGACGTCCAGGTTCTCTTCTCCGGCGCCGGCGAGCCCCGGACCGGTGCGGGAGATGCGCTCGGCGTAGCGAAACGTCTTGCCGGCGATGTCGGAGACGGCAAAGTGGCCGAGGTACACGTCGCGGATGTCCCAGGGGCCGGCAGGAGCGGGCGGCTTGTACCGGATTCCCTGGCGGAAGAAGGTGAGCTGGTAGCCGTACCGGGCGCCCGCATTGGCGGAGAGGTTGCCCGTGAAGTACCACCACTCGGTCCGGTACGCGGGGTGGGAGCCGTGGTCGCGCGGGAACTTCCAGGGATAGGGCCCCGCGGCCTGCTTCCACTGCGCAGAGGCCGGCGCGGCAGCGAGGAGGAGAAAACAAGCAGCCAGGCAATACCCGCAGAGCGATACTTTTTTCATGGCGGCGTCATTCCTCCCGTATCTGCATCTGGGGGTAGGTCTTGTACACCTTCCAGATCGGGTAGGCGGCCGCCCCGAGGCTGGCCAGGACCGCGATCGCGAAGGCAACCGCGTAGGGCTCCCAGGCGGGATGGAAGAAGATCGTCCAGTTGAAGCTCCGCAGGTTGATCACCCGGATCAGGACCCAGGCGAGCGCGGTCCCCACGCCGATGCTCATCAGGAAGCTCACCATGCCCATGCCGAGCCCCTCCAGGAGGGTCATGGCGGCGACCTGGCGGGAGGAAAACCCCAGGGCCCGGTAGATCCCGAACTCCCGCTGCCGCTCGATGAACAGCGTCATCAGCGCGCCGGCGATGCCGAAGAAGGCCACGACGATGGAGAGCACCTGCATCGAGCGGGTGACGGCGAAGGTGCTGTCGAACACCGCGAGGATGTCGCCCCGGAGCTGATCGCGGGTGAACACCGGAAGGCCCCGCCGGATGGCCCGCTCGCTTACCTCCTCGAGGAGCGCCTGCCGCTGCGGGTTGCCGGGGTCGATGAAAACGCCCAGGGTGGTGATGGTGCGATCGTTGAAGACCCGCAGGTAGGTCGACCGGTCCATCATCACGACACCGTGCTCCGACGTGTAGTCGTAATAGATCGCGGTGATCGTGAGGGTCGCCGGGCCGTCCACCCCGTCCAGGGTCACGGTATCCCCTGCCCGGAGGCGGAAGCGGCGGGAAAAGCTCTCCGAGACGATGACCGTCCCGTTCTTGACGGGTTCCCAGTTCTCGTTCCCCCCGGCGAGCCAGCCGAAGTTCGTGAATTTCTGGAGCACCGCCGCATCGACGGCGCACAGCGTGATCGTGGTCCCCCGGTAGAGGGCCTGCACGTTCCGGTAGCGATCGAATCCGGCCAGGCCGGGGATGGTCTGCATCTCCCGGTAGAAGCTCTCTGGGACTTCCGCCCCGCCGACCTTGCCCACGAACAGATCGGCCCGCAGCTGGGTTCCCATCCACCAGATGAGCGACTGCCGGAAGCTCCCGATCATGGAGCTGAGGCCGATCGACATGGAGATCGCCACCATGAAGGCCGCCACGGCCACTGCCGAGCGGCCGAGGTTCCGGCGGATGTTGCCTGCGGCCACCTTGCCCGGCAGCCCGGCGAGAAACGCGAGGAGCCGCTTCAGGGGCGGATGGCAGAAGACCAGGGCCAGCCCCGTGGTCAGGCTGACCCCGATCAGCAGGGCAAAGGAGCCGGCAAACCCGAAGTACACGTGGATGCGGGCGAGCCAAAACAGCGCGGCGCTCACGGCCAGGACGCCGGCCCCGGCCAGCGCCGCTCTTGCCGCGCGGCCGTGGGCGCCGCGGACCGCGGTCCTGCCGCGGATGGCCTGCACCGGGTCCGCCCGGACCAGTTCGACCAGCGGGAAGATGCCGCCCAGGATGCTCGCCCCGCACCCGAGCCCCACGCTGACGAGCAGGACCGACCAGTCCCATTCCAGCGCTGCCGGGCGGAGGAAGAAGTACAGGTTGCTGATCGTCCCCGCGACCAGGCCGCTCAGGAACCGGCTGAGCAGGAACCCGGCCAGGCCGCCCAGGATCCCGCCGCAGGCCCCGAACAGCAGGATCTCGGAAAGGAAGGCGGCCACGATTTCCCGGCGGCCGGCGCCCAGGCTGCGCAGGATGCCCGCGTCCTTCATCCGGCTGACCACCGTGAACATGGCCGTGTTGTACACGAGGAACACCCCCACGAACAGGGCCAGAAGCGAGAGGGCCTGGAGGTTCAGGCGGAAGGCGCCCAGCATGTCGCGCAGGGTGGCGCGGCGCTGCTGCCCGGACTGGATGCGGAAGCCGGATTTCCAGCGGGCAAGAAAGCCGGCTTCGTCGTCCACGATCAGGTCCACCCGGTCGATCATGCCGCCGAGCTCGAACAGCCGCTGGCTGTGGCTGATATCCATCAGGATGAGCGGCTCGCCCGAGGCATTCGGGAAGGTGCCGACGATCCGCATGCGCCCGCGGGAGGTCTCCAGGAACCCGCCGCTGTGCAGCCGGGACTGCGCGGCCAGCTGCTCGTCCACGAGGACCGTATTCTCTTCGAGGAGAAAGGCGAACCTCTCCGGAGCGGGGGATGCCGCGGGGGTGCCGGGGTGCGCCAGCTGCGGGCGGACGGCCCGGTCGAGGAGCGGATCGATGCCCAACAGCCGCACCGTTTCGCCGGTGGCGAGCAGGATACGGCGGTCGATCACCGGGGAGAAGGCCAGAACCGCTGGATCGGCGATGATCCGGCTGAGGACGGTCTCGGCGAGCGGTCCTGCCGGCCGTTCGAGCGAATGGGTGGCCCGGCCGCCGATAAATTCGACGGCCGTCTCGAAGCTGGCAAGGGATGCGCGGGCCGACAGCGCCATCCCCACCGCTGCCGCGACCCCGCAGGCGATTCCCAGCAGCTGGAGCAGGCTGAGGCTCCGCCGCCTTCGCAGATACCGTAGGAACGCTTTCGTGACCACGCTCACGACGGCATCTCCCCGGTGGCGGGTTCTTCGACCACGATGCCGTCGACCATCCTGAGGATGCGGTCCGAAACCCGGCACGTCAGCGGGCTGTGGGTGGCCATCAGCAGGGTGGTCCCGTGCTCGCGGCAGCGGCCGGTCAGGAGGTCGAGGACCTGTTCGCCCGTCCGCAGGTCCAGGTTCCCGGTGGGCTCGTCGGCCAGGATGATGGCCGGCTCCTTGACCATGGCCCGGGCGATGGCCACCCGCTGCTGCTCCCCGCCGGAAAGCTCGTGGGGATAGCGGTTGGCCTTGGTCCTCAGGCCGACGGACGCGAGCGCGGCAAAGGCCGGTTCGCGGTCCGACCTTCCGGCCAGCTCGAGGGAGAGGTAGACATTTTCAAAGGCGGTCAGCGTGGGCAACAGGTTGAAGAACTGGAAAACAAACCCCAGCCTGCGACGCCTGAGATCGGTCTTCCCCCGTTCCCCCAGAGAGCCCAGATCCTTCCCGTCGACGGAGACGCGCCCCCGGGTCGGACGGTCGAGGCCGGCGATGATGTTGAGCAGGGTGGTCTTGCCGGAGCCGCTCTGCCCGTACAGGGCGATGATCTCGCCTCCCTGTATCTCCAGGTTGACTCCGCGGAGTGCGGCGGAATCGAGCTGCTCGGTTCGCTCGTATTCCTTCCAGAGGTCCTGCACGTGGATTTTCGCCGGCATCGGCTCCCCCTATTTCCCCGCCTCTCGTTTCTTCCGGGCGATCCGCAGGTAGGCCTTGACCAGTTCCATCGCCACCGGCGAGGCGAAGAAGAAGGGCGCCATGAACAGCCAGTCGCCCCAGGACAGCGGCACCGTGTCGAAGAAGGGCTGGAGGAACGGCACGTAGGTGACCAGCAGGACCAGGACAAAGGAGCCGGCCGTGGCCCAGACCATCCAGGGGTTGGAGAAGACGCCGAGAGAGAAGACGCTGTGGTGCTCGGAGCGGGCGGTAAAGGCCCTGAGCAGCTCGGACGTGCAGAGGGTCAGAAAGGCCATGGTCTGGGCGGCCTCGATATGGCCCGGCTGGCCGGGATAGCGCTGCATCCCCAGGAAGAATACCGTCAGGATGGCGGCGGCGTCCGCGATTGCCACCACGGCGATTCCGATCGCCATGTCCTTGTTGATCACCGGCTCTTGCGGGGGACGGGGCGGCTGCTGCATGATGTCCGGTTCGCCCTTTTCCATCCCCAGGGCCAGGGCCGGCGCGCCGTCGGAGACCAGGTTCAGCCACAAAAGCTGGATGGGTTTGAGCGGGATCGGGAAGCCCATCAGCATGGCGCCGAAGACGATCAGGATCTCGCCGACGTTGCAGGCCAGGAGGAAGTAGACGAACTTCCGGATGTTGGAATAGATGATCCGCCCCTGCTCGATTGCCGAGACGATGCTGGCGAAGTTGTCGTCCGTCAGGACCATGTCCGCCGACTCCTTCGAGACGTCGGTGCCGGTGATCCCCATCGCCACGCCGATGTTCGCCCGTTTCAGGGCCGGCGCGTCGTTCACGCCGTCGCCGGTCATGGCCACGATCTGTCCGTTCTGCTTCAGGGCATCGACGATCCGCGTCTTGTGGGCCGGGGAGACCCGGCAGCAGACGTCCACCCGGTGGGCGACCGCCGCGAGTTCCTCGTCGCCCATCCGGTCGAGTTCGCTTCCCGTAAAGACCAGACCGTTGGGCGTCCTAAGGCCGATCTGAGCGGCAATGGCCTCGGCCGTGTCCCGGTAGTCGCCGGTCACCATGATGCTCTTCAGGCCGGCCCCGGCCGCCACCTTCACCGCTTCCCCGACCTCGGGCCGCGGCGGGTCGATCATGCCGAGCAGGCCGACGAAGATCAGGTCCTCCTCCACCGTATCGGGGGTGCAGGCGCCGGGGACATCGGCCAGGGGGCGGTAGGCGACCCCCAGCACCCGCAGGGCGCTGCTGGCCATGTCGTGGTTCTGCCCGAGGATCTCCCGGCGCTTCGCCTCGGTCAAGGCGACGGCCCGGCCGTCCTGCAGCACGCGGCCGCAGAGTTCCAGGACCACGTCGGGGGCCCCTTTGACAAAGGCGATGCAGGGGGGGGGGGTGAAGCCCGGGGGGGGATTCCGGTCCCGGGACGCCTCGTACCGGTGGACCGTGGCCATCCGTTTGCGGTCCGAATCGAAGGGAATCTCCCCCACCCGCGGGAAGGCCTGCTGCACTTCGCTGCGCCAGAAGCCCCCCTTTGCCGCGGCCACGACCATCGCCCCTTCGGTGGGATCGCCGTGGATGTGCCAGAACCGGGCCCCCGCATCCGACGCCTTTTCCTCGAGGATCGCGTCGTTGCAGAGCATCCCGCCCTGCAGGAGCACCGCCACGTCCGGGTCCTGCCGGGGGTCGAGGGGCTTGCCGTCCAGCGAAAACTCGCCGACCGGCGTATACCCTTCGCCGGTCAGCCGAAAGCGTTTGTCTCCGGCCCAGCCCCGCAGGACGGTCATCTTGTTCTGGGTCAGGGTTCCGGTCTTGTCCGAGCAGATCACCGTGGTGCATCCCAGGGTCTCCACGGCGGGCAGCTTGCGGATCAGGGCGTGGCGCTTGATCATCTGCTGCATCCCCAGGGCGAGGCAGATCGTCACGATGGCCGGAAGCCCTTCCGGGACGGCGGCGATGGCCAGGCTGACGGCGGTCATGAACAGGTTGATGATGTCTTTCTTCTCGGCGGTGAGATAGTTGAAAAACCCGGTTTCGAAGATGCTCGTCAGATGGGTGTCGCGGAACAGGCCGTAGATGAACACGATGGCGCAGATGCCCAGACAGACGGTCCCGAGGATTTTGCCCATCTGCGCCAGCTTCTGCTGGAGGGGGGTGTCCTCCTCTTCGTAGGACTGGAGCATCTCCGCGATCATGCCGATCTGCGTATGCATCCCCGTGCCGGTGACGAGCCCCCTGCCGCGGCCGTAGGTGATCAGGGTGCTCATGAAGGCGGAATTCTTCCGGTCGCCCAGGGGGATGTCCTTGTCCAGGACCACCGCGGCGTCCTTCTCGACAGGGACCGATTCCCCGGTCAGCGAAGCCTCCTCGACCTTGAGGTTGACGCTCTCCACCAGACGCATGTCGGCGGGGATGTAGTTGCCGGCCTCCAGCAGAACGATGTCCCCGACTACGAGTTCCCGGGCAGGAACCGTGACCTGGTGCCCTCCGCGGATGACCTGGGCGCTGGGTGCGGCCATCTTTCTCAGCGCGGCGATGGCCTTTTCGGCCTTCGATTCCTGCACCACCCCGACCGCGGAGTTGAGCACGACGATGAACAGGATGGCGATCGAATCGATCCACTCGCCCAAGAGGAGCGAGACGAGCGCGGCAACGATCAGGATGATCACGAGAAAATTGTTGAACTGGGCCAGGAGCAGCTTCAGGAACCCCGGCCGGGGCTTTTCGGTGAGCTCGTTGGGGCCGTGTGTCCGCAGGCGCTCGGCTGCCTCCTCGTGGCTGAGCCCCATTTCCACATGGGTCTTCAGCTCGCCGACGATGTCTTCGATCCGCAGTCCATGGCATTGGGTTTCCATCAGTGGGGCTCCTTTCCTCTTGTGTTGTCCCCTGAACGATATCCCCACTTGCGCCTGTTTGCAAGCGATTCGCCACGGCTCCCCGGCCAGCCCTCGGCCCGATGGCCGGGGACTCCGGGCTGCGTTGTGCACCGTGCCTCCGGCCGCGGCCGTGCCGGAGACCCCACGGGGCTGAAACAACCGCCCATCGGGGCGGGCAGTGAGGGATTGCGCGGGTCTGAGTACACCAACCGGGTATGTCCTGGCGGTGCGGGGAAGGGGTTGCGAGGCCCGTGAGGCCGGCAGGGAAGCCGGGGCAGCTCCGGACGGAGCCGGGACGGGCATCGCGGACGATGGGGGGCAAAGGAGGCGCCGAATCCGCGCCTAGTAGGTCTGCTGCTTCTGCGTGCCGATCGAATAGCCGCCGTCCACGATCAGGTACTGACCGGTGATGAACGAGGCGTCGCTGCCCGCCAGGAAGGAGACGGCGGCGGCGATGTCCTCGGGCTCCCCGGCGCGCCCGAGCAGGCCGTAGCCCCGGTTGCGCTCCCTGAGCTCCGCCGGCGAGGTCCCCTGAGCCGCTGCCCTGTTGACGTGGAAATCGGTCAGCGTGAAGGAGGGGCAGACGGCGTTGACGCGGATGCCGTCCTTCCCGTGGGTGGCGGCGAGGCTGCGGGTCAGGCTCAGGACGCCGAATTTCGCCGCGTCGTACAGGGGCATGTTCGCCCGGCCCGTGAGCGCCGTGGTCGATCCGATCATGACGATCGCCCCTGCCTTCTGTTCGATCATCCGCGGGAGCGCCGCCTTGCAGGAGAAGGCCACCCCCTTGAGGTTGACCCCCAGGAGCCGGTCCCAGTCCTCCTCGGTGGCCTCCAGGACCGTGCCGAACACCCGTATCCCCGCGTTGGCGACCAGGACGTCGATGCGGCCGTAGGCTTCAACCGCCGCTCGGGCGAAGCGGCGGCACTGATCCTCGGCCGCCACGTCGGCCCGGACGAAGAGGGCCTCCGCCCCGCCCGCGGTGAGGAGCGCCACCGTCTCCCGGCCGTCCGCCTCGGTACGGTCCACGACCACGACCCGGGCGCCCTCCCGGGCAAAACGGACGGCGCAGGCCCGGCCGATGCCGGCCCCGGCGCCGGTGATTACTGCAACGGGACATTCAGCGTTCATCGGACTCCTCGTGATTCTGCTCATCGCCCCCCGGCGCCTCGGCCGGCAGCGGGGGGGGGAACTGACGGCTTGATCCGGGTCTTCCGGGACCGGCCGGGCCGTGTGCGGCCCGGCCGGTCCCGGAAGATGATCGCTGGCACCGTCAGGAAAGGGGGATTGACCGTTCAGACGGCGACGGTGACCCTTCGGTAAGAACCCGGCATAACGGCAGACAAAGACCGGTCTACTTCAGCATCTCCGGCGGCAGCTTGGCCCCCTGTTCCTGCCAGTATTTGATCGCGCCGGGATGGAGCTTCAGCCCCATCTTGGCCACCGGCGTAAAGACCGGTCCTGCTTCTCCCCAGAGCACCATGACCTTCTTGAGCATCTCCTTGTTCTTCGGTTCCATGGTGATCTTCAGGGCGTCGTACACGGCCTGTTCGGGCATGCCCGCCTTGGCGACCCAGTACTGCCCCCAGAAGAAGGCCTTCCTCGGCTTGTCCGAATTCTCGCCCGGCTGGGTGTTCGGGGCGATCGCCTTCACGTACATGTAGGGCATCCCCTTTTCGATCTTGTCCTCTTCGGCCTGCGTCGGCTCGATCAGCCGGATCGGCGTGGACCGCGCCAGCTCGGTGAAGGAGGGGGTGAAGGGGCTCCCCGGCGCCAGGGCCACGTCGATGTGGCCGTCCTTGAGTCCCTGGGCCGCCCCCTCGGGGTTGAGGAAGCTCAGCTTCACCTTGTCCTCGATGCCCAGGGCCTTGAACATGCTCTTGGCGATCGAAGGCCCGATCCCGCCCGGGGCGCCGACGTTGATCTTCTTTCCCGCCAGGTCGCTGAAGCTCTTGATCGGCGATTTTGCCAGTGCAACCACGCAGACCGCCTGATCGCCCATGAAGACCATCACCCGCATGTCCTTGTAGGGGGTCTTGCCGTCGAACAGGCCTGTCCCGGTGGTGGCCTCCTGCATGATGTTGGTGTGGGCCCAGGTGGTGTCGAACTCGCCGCCGATCATGCGCCGGACGTTTTCCACCCCGCCGCCGGAAGCAGCAGCGGTGTAGAAGTACTTGTCCTTCATCTGCTCGTTGATCAACTGGACCGCTGCGCCCACGCCGATCCTCCAGAGGCCCCCCATGGGGCCGCTTCCCCAGACATACTTCTGGACCTCGGCGGCGCCCGCACCGGAGACGACGCAGAGCAGCAGAACTCCGACCCAAACCGCTGCAATCTTTCCTGTCTTCATACCTACCTCCTGTTGTTATGTGAGTGTTCGGTTTCGTTTCGCTCTCACGCGGCCGGCGCCTGCTTTGCCAGAGAGGCCTTCTGGATGACGATCACCAGGGCAAGCAGGACGTAGCCGATCGCGTCGGTAATCAGCCCCTCGTGGAGCAGGAGCAGCGATGAGACGAAGAGCGCCCCCCGTTCGAAGATGGTCGTCTTGCGGAACAGGTATCCCGTGAGCGCCCCGCCCCAGGAGACCAGGGCGAAGCAGGAGGCGATGACGGTGGTGATGAAGTCGAAGTTCCATCCTACCTTGAGGATCGACGTGTAGATGAACAAAAACGGCATCAGGTAGATCCAGGAGGCCAGTCGGCAGGCCTCCCAGCCGGTCTTCCAGGGATCGCTCTTGGCGATGGCCGAGGCGGCGATGGCGGCCAGGGCCACCGGCGGGGTGACGTTCGACTGGACCGCCACCCAGAGGGCGATCATGTGGGCCGTCAGCGGTTCGACCCCCATCTTGACCATCGCCGGGACCCCGAGGATGACCAGGATGACGTAGGAGGGGGTCGTGGGCAGGCCCATCCCGACGAAGAGGCCGGATACGATGACCAGCAGGACCAGCAGGAAGAGATGCCCCCCCGAGAGGTAGACGACGAACTGGGAGAAGTAGTTCGGCAGCCCCGTCAGGCTGCAGACCCCCATCACGATCCCCAGGACGCCGACGATCGACCCGACGGAAACGGCGCCCCGTGCCCCTTCGTACAGGGCCTCCACGATCTTCGCAGGTCCCATCCCCGTCTCTTTCCTGAGCCAGCTGACGGCGATCGTCAGGCCGATGGTGTAGAAGGCGGCGATGAAGGGGGTCATGTCGAAGGCCAGAAGGACGATCAGGATCGGGACGGGAAGGAGCAGATGAATCCTCCGGGCGACATCGCCGAACTTCGGGAGTTCCGAGGCGGGGAGCCCCTGCAGGTTCTGCTTGACCGCTTCGAGGCGGATGATGACCGCCACCGAGGCGTAGTACAGGATCGCCGGGATCGCGGCGATCTTGATCACCGTGATGTAGGGGGTCCCCGAGATCTCCGCCAGCAGGAAGGCCGCGGCCCCCATCACCGGCGGCATCAGCTGGCCGCCCGTCGACGTGGCGGCCTCCACGGCGCCGGCGAAATGGGGCTTGTAGCCCATCCGCTTCATCAGCGGGATCGTGTAGACGCCGTCCACGACCACGTTGGCCACGGCGCTGCCCGAGACGGTCCCGAACAGGGCGCTGGTGATGACCGAGGCCAGGGCCGGCCCGCCGGTCACCCGTCCGGTGATGGCGTAGGCCAGATCGACGAAGACCTTCCCGCACCCCGACACCTCCATGAAGGCCCCCAGGATGACGAAGATCAGGATGTAGGAGGCGAAGATGTTGGTCATCGTCCCCAGGATCCCGTCCCCGGACAGGAACAGGCTCTCGGCGATCCGCTCCAGCGAAAACCCGGAATGGCCGAGCCCCAGCGGGAAATAGGGGCCGAAGTAGGCGTAGATCAGCAGAACGAGCCCGATCGACGGGATGATGTTCCCCACGGTACGGCGGGCCATCTCCAGCGACAGGAGGATGATCCCCCAGCCGAGGACCGCGTCGACCGTGCTGACCCCGCTCCCCATCCGCTCGGCCAGCGTGGGGAACTCGACGATGTAGTAGATGATGATCCCCGTCATGACGAGCATGTACAGGAAATCGAAGACGCTGGGCCTGCCCGCGGGGGAGCGGTGTCCGAACCTGAACAGGGCGAAGCTGATGACGAAGGTCCCCAGGAAGTAGAATCCCACGTGGGTCTCCTGGGAGACGAGGCCGAAGAAGGTGGTGTACAGGAAATAGAGGCTGTACACGGCGGAGAAGACCTTCAGCGCGAGATCGAAACCCTTGTCCAGCTTGCGCTTCCCCCCCCCCTCGCCGAGGAGGCCCTCATCCTGCAGGTACTTGACGATGTTTCCGAAGATGCTCATTCAATTCTCCCGATCATGAGGTCGTTCCGGGCGGGGGACGATGCAGAGCCGCCCCGTCGATGCCGGGAACGATACGAAGAACAGTCCAGCCTGTCAACCCTTTTATACGAGAACGCCCCTCCTGCCTCCTCTCCCCCGTGGCGAGGGAGGGGAGGTGGGGGTGATTTCATATTTTGCAGACGCCGTTGTCGAGCACGACCTTCCCGTCGAAGGCGATCGTCGCGTCCCGGTACATGGCGTCGATGTGGTTGGGCGCCAGCACCTTGCCGCCGATGGCGAAGTTGCTGCCGATCCCGGCGTGGCAGTTCCCCAGGCGGCCCAGGTCCTCGAGGTTGGTCGCCGCCAGGCGCGCCTTGGGGTTCAGACCGATGCCGAACTCGGCGTAGTTGTACGCCTTCTCGTCATTGAGCGCGGCCAGGATCGTGCGCAGCTTCGCCGCGGCCATGCCCCCCTGGATGTCGGCCACTTTCCCGGCCTTGACGATGATGGTCACGTGGTCGTAGATCGTGACCCCCACGCTCATGATGCTCACATCGCTGACGATCGTCCCCTCGGCCGTCCCCTCGAGCGGCGAGATGTTGATCTCGCTATCGGGAAAGGCGGCGAACTGGCCTGGTTTCCGAAACAGCCCGGTCTCGTACTGGACGGGCCTTCCTGCCACCTGGCCGCGGATGTCGGTGCCCAGCGGCGTGGTGATGCGGACTTCGCTCGACTGGGCAAGGGCCGCCCCGAGCTTCCGGCCGAGCCGGTCGCACTCCTCGTAGTCGGCCTCGATCGCGCCCACGCAGAGCGCGTCCTCGGTCACCTCGCACATGGTGCAGCCCCGCTTGCCCGCCTTGATCGCCTCCACCCGGGCCTTGGTGTGGGTCTGCGACCAGGTGGAGGGCTGAAAGAAGACATCGGCCTCGCGGAAGGCTGCGACGATCGGTTCGGGAAGCTGGCCCCCGTGGACCCCCACCGGCGGGATCATGATGATGATCGGGGTCGCCCCGGTGGCATAGGCGGCGCCCCCCAGGGCCTCGGCGATCCGCAGCTTGTTCGTATCGGTGGAGATCAGGACCGTCTCCCCCTCCTTCACTCCGCCGCACTGCATGGCCTTCATTGCGCCCTTCATCATCTGCATCGGGCTCGACGGCCCGGGCATATAGTGCCAGTACGATACGGACCACTCCTTTGTACTCATCGTTGTATCTCCTTTCTGTTATATGAAAGATGTCCCCCTCCCCTCGATCCCCTCCCGCAAGGGGAGGGGACGGCGAGCGGTTTATCCGCTCCCCCTCGGCGGGAAAAGGGGACGCGCCGTGTATCCCTCCCCCTTGACGGGGGAGGGAAGGGTGAGGGTGTTGAGAGAGGGGGTGTCACACCCGGCTCCCCGCCAGGAACCCCTCCCGGACGGAATCCATGATCCGGCGGGGCTTGACGCAATCCCCTGCCATTTCCACCGTGACGCCCGCGGCGGCGAGCTGTTCGCCCAGCCCGGTCTCGGGTTTCGCCCCGACGGAGAAAACCACCGTCTGCGCGTCGATCCGCAGCTCCTGGCCGGCCCGCTGGACGACCGCCTGCGGCCCCTCGACCCGTACCAGGGTCACCCCCGTGTGAACGGCGACCCCCTTTTCGCGGAAGCGGATGTCGAAGTAGGCCTTGGTGTCCTTGTCCGCATCGCCGGCGATCGCGGGGAGGAGCTCGACCAGCGTCACCTTCTCCTCCGCCTCGCTCAGGAAATCCGCGGTTTCGCATCCCACCAGCCCGGCCCCGACCACGAGGAAGGGGCCCTCCCCGATCGCTCGCCCGGCCAGGACGTCCCAGGCGGTCAGCGCCCGCTCCGCGGCAAGCCCGGGCACGGCGAAGGTGAAGGGCCGCGCGCCCGTGGCCAGGATGACCGCGTCGGGCCTGAGGCTCAGGATGCGGGCGGGCGAGATCTCTTCGTTCAGGAACACCTTCACCCCGCTGCGCGCGAGGCGTCCCGCCAAGTAGTCCGTGAGCAGGAAGATGTCCTTTCGTCCCGGCGGCACGGCCGCCAGGAGCAGCTGCCCGCCCACGCGGCTCCCCCGGTCGATCAGGGTGACGTCATGGCCCCGTTCGCGGGCGGCGCAGGCCGCAACCATCCCCGCGGGTCCTGCGCCGACGACCACGATCCGCTTCGCCGTGCCGGCCTTGGCCGCGGCCGGATCGGCCTCCCACCCCAGGTGCGGGTTGACGGAGCAGCAGATGTCGAGCTGCCCGAGGATCCGTTTGTAGCACCCCTCGTTGCAGGCGATGCAGGGCCGGGTTTCGGACTCGCGTCCCTCAAGGGCCTTGTTCGGGAGGTCGGGGTCGGCCAGGAGCGCGCGTCCGATCGCCGCGATGTCCGCTCTGCCCTGGGAGAGGATCTCCTCGGCGAGCGCCGCCGTGTTGATCCGGCCCACGGCCACGATCGGGACGCGCAGCGCCTTCTTGAACTCGGCGGCGATCGGGACCAGGCAGCCCGGCTCGGTCATCATCGGGAGGGTCCGCATCACCTTGTGGGCCTCGCTCAGGTCCTCGAACTTCTGGCCGCCCGGGGTTCCGGCCGACACGATCAGGCCGTCGATGCCCGCCTCCTCGGCGAGCTTCGCGATCTCGATCATCGCCGGGATCCCCAGCCCCCCCTCGATGTACTCGTCCCCGCTGATCTTGATCGTGAGCGGAAAATCACCCAGCCTGGCGCGGATTCCCCGGACGATCTCGGTCAGGAAGCGGGTCCGGCCGGCCAGGTCCCCGCCGTACTCGTCGGTCCTGAGGTTGGTCAGCGGCGAGAAGAAGGAGGGGACGAGGTACCCGTGGGCGCAGTGGATGTCCACGCCGTCGAACCCCGCCTCCCTGGCCCGGCATGCCGCTGCGACGTGCGCCTCGACGAGGCCGGCGATCTCGGCGCGGGTCAGCGCCCGCGGCATCTCTGCCCCGGGGTAGGCCGGGACCGCGGACGGCGCCACGGGCTGCATGCCCGAGACCTTCGACGAGACCCGGCCGCCGGCGTGATGGATCTGGAGAAAGATCCGCGCGTCGTTGTTCAGGCCGTGGACCGCGGCGGTCAGCCCTTTGAGTCCCGCGACGTGTCCCTCCGAGGCGATGCCGAGCTGCCGCACGTACCCCTTCCCCTCGGGGGTGAAGTAGGTCCCCTCCACGAAAATCAGGCCGACCCCGCCCTTGGCCCGTTCGGTGTAGTAGGCGATCAGCCGGTCGGTGACGTGCCCCTCCTCGGTGGCGAAGTTCATGGTCATCTGCGACATGGCCAGCCGGTTCTTGAGCGTGACCCTCCCGAGCCGGCAGGGCTGAAAAACCGTGGGATACTGCATGATCGTTACTTCTCCTTTCTTTATTCCCAGAGGGAACCGTGGCTGTACCCCCGGTTCGGCGGCAGGCCGGACAGGGCATGACGGTTCCGGCTGAACAGCTCAGCGGGGTCGGCGATCCGATCCCGCCGCCGCATCCTGCTGAGCAGGAGCCCCGCCCGGGAGGCGTCGCCGATCAGCAGAAACCCGATCAGCTCCCCGGCCTTGAGGACCGCTTTCCGGTATCCTTCCGGCCCCTCCTCCTGGTACACGGCGATCTCCTCGCCCGCCTGGTCGTAGGGGTGCCCGGCGGAGGCCACCTGCAGGCCGTGGAGGTTCATGGCGTTCAGGCTGAAGTTGTGGACGTACCGGCGTTGCCCCCCGGCCATGTTCGCCCCCGCCACCGCCCCCTGCCGGGTCGCGGCGGGCCAGACGGCGTTGTTGAAGGATGCCCCGGTGAGCGAGTCGACCGTTGCGGCCGCGTCGCCGGCGGCGTACACGCCCGGGAGGGCGGTCTCCATCCGGTCGTTCACCGGGATCCCCCCGCGGGTCGTTTTGCCCACTGCGCCGAGCGCGGCGTCGAGCAGCGCCGTGTTCGGCCGCACGCCCACCGCGGCGACGAGGACCTGGGCGGGAACGCTCCTGCCGTCCTCCAGCCGCACCCCCGCCACCCACCCCTCCGCCGCCTCGACCTCCCGGACCCCCGTGCCGGTCTCCACCATGATCCCGTGGGCCCGCAGGTGCGCCTTGACGATGTCCGATCCCCGCTGATCGAAGATCCGCGAGGCCAGGCGCGGCTCCTTTTCGAACACCGCGCATTCGATGCCCCGCTCCTGCAGGTGGCAGGCCAGCTTGATCCCGATGAACCCTCCTCCCATCAGGGCGACCCGCCCGCCCCCCGGCCGGCAGGTCAGGATCCCCTGCGCGTCGGCGAAACTCCGGAAGGGGTAGACCCCTTTGCTCGCGATCCCGGGGATCGGCGGGATGACGGGGAGTGCCCCGGTGGCGACGAGCAGCCGGTCGTACTGCACTGCCTCGCCGCAGGAAAGCGACACCACGTGCCGCTCCGGGTCGATGGCCGTTGCCCGCCTGCCGCAACGCAGCTCCAGCCGCTGCTGTTCTCCCCAGGAGTCCCTCTCCCGGAACAGGAGCCGTTCCTCCGGGTACCGGCCCGACGCCCAGTAGCTGAGCATGACCGGGGAGAGGGCGGGGCGCGCCTCGGCCGCAACCAGGGTGATCGTGCCGGCGGGGTCCGCCTTCCTGATCGCCTCGACCGCCGAAATACCGGCGGGTCCGCCGCCCACGACGACGTATCTCATGGCCTCAGGCTCCTGAGGACGGTCAGCCGGACCTCCTCCTCCGGAGACGCGGCCAGCAGGCCGTGCCCGAAGGCCTCTTTCATCCCTCCGGTCAGGTACCCCTCGACCCGGCGGCTCCCCCGGATGGGGTAGCCGGGGATCGGCAGCAGCGAAAACCCCATGCCGAGCGCGCCCAGGCCGGGGACCGCCGACGGGGATGCGACTACCGCGGTGCTGCGGGTGAAGGCCAGCGGGGTCCCCCACGCTGCGTACACCGCCCGGCCGAAGGCGGCGAGGCCGCCTGGCGCCAGGCGGAAGGTCCGGGCCGTTTCCGCGCAGGCCGCTTCGATCCCCTTCAGCAGCGCCTCCCGGGAGGGATCGGCCGCTTCGCCTTCCTCCGCCACGACGACCAGCAGGGGGGCAGGGGTCGTCGGCAGGGCGATCTCCGGACCGCCCGGGTCCTGCGCGAGTTCTCCGGCGGCGAGGGCGAATGCCGAAAGGCTGAGCGCCTCCGCCAGGAGCGCCTCGGGTTTGCGCTGCCCGGCCGGGCCGCCCGCGGCCGCCTCCACGAGCGCGGCCATCCAGGTCCCGCGGGGCATGCCCAGGCTGTGGAGGGTGGGGAAGGCCGCGGCAGGGGAGAGGCGGGCCTGCACCGCCTCCGGGTCCCCTTCGCCCTTCTGTCTGCGGCCGGCCATCCGCCGCAGGCTCTCGACCAGGACCCGCTCCCGGAGGTTGTGGGCTACGATCCAGTCGCCGCCGGCCCCGCAGGCGCCGGCGGCGGTCTCTCCGTCGAAGGGGCTCAGACGGCAGGGTCCGCTGAGACAGGAGGCGCAGCAGAGCCCCAGCAAGCCGTAACCGCACCCCGCGAGGTCGTTTCCTTTCCGTTCAGCCATGCGCGCCCCCTCCGATCATCTCCCGGGCAAAGGCCCGTTTCCGCTCACCCTCCCCCTCCCCGTCGCTCAGGGCCAGGGCGCCGGAGAGGCATGCCGCGACGCAGCGCGGGACCGCGTCGTCGGGACAGAGGTTGCACTTCGTCATGCATTCGTCCGTTCCGTCCGGCGCGACCGCACCGAAGGGGCAGACGAGCCGGCAGCTTCCGCACCCCACGCAGGTATCGGGCCGGTGACGGACGGCGCCCGTGACCCCGTCCCGGACGATGCTCCCGCTGATGCAGGCCTCCGCGCAGGGGGGGTGGGTGCAGTGGCGGCAGCGGACCGGCCAGGGGGTCCCCGCGGCGAGGGTCATCGCGAGCCGCCGCGGCGGTCGCGACTCCGCTGCGAGCTCGCGCGGGTCATCGATCCCCAGCGCCTCGAGCCCGCAGGCCAGCACGCAGGAGTGGCACAGCAGACAGCGTTCCGGTCGAAAGAGGAGGCGGCGTTTCATGACCCGATCCCCTCGAGCCCCAGCTCCCGGAGTTTCTCCGGCGTGGGACAGCCGGTGGACCTGTCCCACCCCCGGGCCGCGTAGTAATCGTCCAGGAGCAGCTCGTAGTCGCCGCGGTCGAGATGGCCGCCCGCGCCCGGACCGTCGGGGAGCGCCTCGTCGAAGAACCGCGCCGGTGGCCGGTCCTCCGCGCGGCCGAACCCCTCCCGGCAGTTGAACAGTTTCTCCAGGTTGTACACCCGCTCGCCGCACGCGAGCAGCTCCTCCTGGGTGACCGGCAGCCCCGTGGCCGCCCGGTACGCCTCGGTCACCAGCTCCAGCCCCCGCCTGATCAGCATCGAGAAGGTGCGCGACCGGTACCAGGCGAAGATGCACAGCCCCATCAGGTTCGCCACGGTGATCCAGTTTTCGCTCCAGGCGACCAGCTTCCCCTTGCCCTCCCGGGCCTTGACGTCGCTCACCGCGGCGGTGTCGAAGTACTTCAGCCCCTCCTCGGGGGTGATGAATTCGTCGATGTAGGGGAACCCCCGGAGGTGGCAGGAGCCGCGCGTGGCCACGCCGAAGGTGAGGGCGCGGGTCACCATGCTCCGCGGGTCGCTGGCATCGACCTCCTGCCCCTTGATGTGGATGGCGTAGTACCCGGCGTTCAGGCGCTGCCCCATGACCCGCGTCCCTTCGGCGAGCAGGTCGCCGAACCCCTGGCGGTGGACGATCTTCTCGATCAGCCGCAGGAACGCCTCGCCGTTTCCGAACGCGAGCTCCTCGCCGTCGGTGTCCTCCTTCTTCAGGATCCCCCGCTCGGTGAGCTCCATGGCCATGCTGATCGCCGAGGCCGCGCCGTGCTCGTCGATTCCGTATTCGTCGCAGAGGTAGTGCGCCTGGAGGATGAAGTCGGGGTCGATGATGTAGGGCTTGGCGCCCAGGGCGTTGATCGTCTCGTACTCGGGGCCTTTCATGTACCGGAGGCCGCCGCTGCCGTCGGCGATGGCGGAATAGCGGCGGCAGCGCACCATGCACCCCATGCACCCCATCGCCTTCACCAGGTACTTCTCCCGGAACACCTCGCCGCTGATCTTCTCCCACTCGGGGATCGTCGCCTGCTGGAAGTTCCGGGCGCCCCAGATCCCCAGCTTCTGGCGGTGGGCCACGAGATTGGGGGTGCCCAGCCGGCGCAAGGTCTCGGTCCAGACCTCCCCTTCGATCGTCTTGCGGTAGGCGTCGATTGCCTCCTTGAACCGTTCGGGGTCGGCGATCTTCACGTCCTGGGAGCCGCGCACGACCACGGCCTTGAGGTTCTTCGACCCCATCACGGCGCCCATCCCGGTCCTGGCGCCGACCCCCTCTTCGTCCGTGACGATGCAGGCGTACCGGACCAGGTTCTCCCCGCCCGGGCCGATGGCGCAGATGTGAATGTCCTCGTCGCCGATCTCCGCTTTGAGCGCCTCGGAGGTGGCGTGGATCCGTTTCCCCCAGATGTGCTCGGCCGGCCGCAGCTCGGCCTTGCCGTCGCAGACCCAGAGGTAGACCGGTTTCGGGGACCTGCCCGTGACCACGATGGCGTCGAACCCGGCGTACTTCATCTCCGGCGCCCAGTACCCACCCGAGCTGGCGTCGCCGATCCCCCCGGTCATCGGGGACTTGGCAGAGACGATCAGCCGGCTGGCCGACGGGAGCGGAGTCCCGCTCAAGGGGCCTGCGGCGAACACGATGATGTTGCCCGGCGCGAGGGGATCGGTCCCCGGCCGGAGCCCTTCGGCGAGGATCCGGGCGCTGAACCCCCGGCCCCCGATGTACTTCAGGGCGAACTCCCGCTCCAGGGGCTTGGCCCGGAGCGTCCCGCCCGTCAGGTCTACGTACAGCAGCTTTCCCGCATATCCGCCTGGTAACATCCCCATCGATCAACCTCTTCCCGTCTTTGTTTCCGTTTGTCGCTTTCGTTCCTCTTCCGCCGGCGGTTCTCCCACACTGACCAGCGAGCGGGCGAAGCTCCGCATCTTCCTGCGGGAAACGACCTCCGCATCGGTCAGCCTGAGCACCCGGGCGGGGCAGTAGGCCACGCACTGGGGGTCCCCCCCGCAGAGGTCGCACTTGGACGCGGTCCCCTCCACCGGGTCGAGGGTGACGGCGCCGGCCGGGCAGACGCTCACGCACATGGAGCAGCCGATGCAGACGTCGCCCGCGCAGAGGACCATCCCATCCGGTTCGGCGCGGTGCAGGGCGCCCGTCGGGCAGATGTTCATGCAGGGGGCGTCGGCGCAGTTCAGACACGCGACCGGGATGTCCGCCCCCTTGCCGAGCGAGACGATCTTGATTCTCGCCCGCCGGGGGTTGCCGACCTTATGGTGATGGAAGGCGCAGATCAGCTCGCACATCCGGCAGCGGCTGCACTGCGCCTCCGGGTCCTCGCGGTTCTCGAAATATCCGACACGTTGCTTGGTCATCTTCTCCTCACAGGTTCAGCTCTTTCAGTTTGGCGGCGCTGGGACGGCCCGTGGTCCGGTCCCAGTCGCGCACCGCATAGTACTCCGCGAGCATCGGCTCCAGGTCCACGACCCGGCCTGCGCTCGGTCCGTCGGCCAAGGGCTCGTGGAGGGCCCGCCAGGGGAGGGTGTCGTCGGCCGGGGTGAGCCCTTCCCGCAGGTTGAACAGCCGCTCCAGGTTGACCTTCCGCTCCCCGACCCGCATCAGCTCCTCTTTCGTCCATTCCCGCCCGGTGACGGCCCGGAGGATGCCCACCTGGTTCCTGGTCAGCCCCAGCTTCTGGCGGGTCACGGTCTTGCACATCTCCAGGCAGTCGGCGATGGCGCGGATGTGCTCGGAGTAGGCGACCCCTCTGCCCTTTCCCGCCGTGCTGAACCGGTCCGTCATCGTCTCGGGGAGCCCCGCCTCCTCGCGGGTCTCCTCGGGGATGTCGCCGAACTCCCAGGAGGCGTAGGCGCGCATGTGGTCGGCGCCCCGGGCGGAGACGGCATACCCCAGGGCCCATCCCTGGTAGGCCCGGGGGTCGACGGTGGAGATCTCCAGCCCCTTGACGTGGTAGGCGAACCGGTCGCTTTCGTGGCCGAATTGCTCGGCCATTCGCTTCACCCCCTGGCCGAGGATCCGCCCGATCCCCTCGTCGTTGGCGATCATGTCGATCAGCCGGAGGATCACGTCGCCTGCGCCCCACTTCAGCTCCAGCCCGCCCGTGTCCTTTGCGGTGATGATCCCCTTCTGCCAGCACTCCATGGCGAAGGCGATGGAGACCCCCACCGAGATCTCGTCGAGGCTGTGCTTGTCGCAGAGGTTGTGGGCGACCAGGACCACCTCGGGGTCGGCGTTCCCGACCCGGGTGCCGAAGCACTGCACCGTGGAATTCTCGATCGCCTCGGTCCACTCGCCCGCGAATGGGCCCTCCTTGATCAGGTACTTGCGCCAGCAGGGCAGGGGGCAGCAGCCGCAGGCGCTGGATCCGACGCTGTAGCGGTCTTTATAGTTGTCCCCCTCGATGGTGTCGAACTTGTCGAACACCCCGCGCTGCCAGTTGTAGGCCCCCACCCCTCCCATCTTCTGGTACAGGGTCGTCCCCTTGGGGGAGCCGATGTTCCGGTACCGGGCGTAGTGGTACTCGCCCGTCAGCATCTCGATCAGCCGCTTCGCTTCGCTCAGCAGCGTTTCGGGGTCGGCGATCTTGACCCCCCCGTGTCCCCGGACCGCGACGGCCTTGAGGTTCTTCGACCCCATCACCGCCCCGGTGCCGCCCCTGCCGCCGGCGTGGACCTTCTCCCCGATCACGCAGGTGAGGGGGACGAGGTTCTCCCCGGCCCGGCCGATGCAGGCCACCCGCAGGTCGGGATCGCCGCTGCGGTCCTGGAGGATCGCCTCGGTCTCCCAGGTGTCCTTGCCCCAGAGGTCGGCGGCCGGGAGGATCTCGACCCTGCCGTCCCGCACCAGGAGATAGCAGGGCTTTGCCGCTTTACCCGTGATGGCCAGGGCGTCGAACCCCGCCCATTTGAGCTCCGCCCCCCAGAGCCCCCCGGCGTTCCCCGACACGATGCAGCCGGTGGCGGGGGATTTTGCCCCCACCATCCAGCGGTTCGACGAGGGGACCAGGGTGCCGTTGACCGGCCCGTTGGCGAACACCAGGACATTGTCGGGTCCCAGCGGATCGGCCCCGGCGGGGATCAGGTCGTACAGGAGCCGGGTGAGGAATCCGATCCCCCCCAGGTACTCCCGGATCAGCCCCTCGCCGGGCTCCTCGTAGGCGACCCTGCCGTTCGTGAGATCGACGATCGCGATCCTTCCCGCATACCCGTACATGGCCCTGTCACCCTTTCTCCCGCGGTTGCGCGGCATCCCCGAACAGCGGCGCGGGGTACCATTTCTTCTCGGTCAGCATCCGCGTCGCCTCGGCACGGGGGACGAACTTGAGCGCCTTCTGGTTGCAGACCTCCAGGCACCGCTCCTGGCCGTCGGGGCAGTCGCAGCCCATCGACAGCGTCACCGTCGGGGTGCTGAGGTAGGGGTGGAGCCGGACCCTGATCAGGGAATCGTCCCGGCGACAGAGTCCCTTCTGGATCAGCGAGCAGGCCATCTCGCACAGCAGGCAGCCGCTGCAGTGCTCCGTGTCGAAAAATAGGATGTTCGCTTTCATGTCGGTCTCCCGCCGCCCGTCAGTGCCCCGGCTCGGTGTCCGGCGGCGACTTGAGGATGATGGCGCGCAGCGGTTCCACGTGGATGTTGTAGGTGGCATGCCGCACCCCCCGGGGGACGTAGACCATGTCCCCGGGGACGATCTCCCGTTTCCCCGCCGCCGTCTCCGTCAGCCCCCGCCCGGACAGCACGAAGATCACCTCGCACTGGTCGGCATGGCTGTGCCAGTCGTGGGCCCCTCCGGGCGCGTACTCGGTGATCTTCATCATCACCCCGGGGTCCTGCGCCTCCGACCCCGGCCCGAGGAGGATCTTCGTCCTGCCCCACTGAACGTTCATCATCGGGACGTCGCAGTCGCTGATCACTATCACTTTGTCGTTCATCGTCCTTTCCCTCTCTCCCGAGAACCCGTCGCGGCCCCGCGGCCGGTACAGCCTGTTTCGCCGCCGCGAAGCCGTACGGTCTTTCCGCTGTGTCAGCAAAGAGAGACCCTGGTGCGCCTCTCCCCTGAAGTTCCCCTGCTCACTTCGCCCCTTCTTTGATCAGCTGCCGGTAGATGCCGGCGACCATCGCCGACTCCGCCACCATGTGCTTCGCCAGCCCCTCGCCGCTCAAGTACTGGACCTCGTCGCCCGGACCTTCGATCATGTCGATAAAGGTCTTGTTCTCGCAAACCTTCTTCACCACATCCCGGAGCTTGTCCACGATGGGCTTCGGGGTCTTCGCCGGGGCCAGCAGTCCCACCCAGGCGTAGTATTCGGCATTGACGCCCAGCTCCTTGGCTGTGGGGACATCGGGCGCCGATTTCAGCCGCCGGGCGCTGACCACGGCCAGGGCCTTGATCTTACCGCCTCTGATCAGGGGAAGGGCCGTAGGCGGCGAGGGGAAATTGAAGTCCACGTGCTTGCTCACGACGGCCGTCAGGGCGGGGCCTCCCCCCCCGGACGGGACATGGCGGAACTTCATTCCCGAGGCCTTCTCGAAAATGATCCCCGGCAGATGACTCATCCCGTAGAGGCCGCCGGAGCTGTACGCCAGCTGGCCGGGCCGGGCCTTGGCATCGGCGAGAAAATCGGCCAGGTTCTTGTAGGGTGCGGCCGCGTTCACGACGATGAACATCGGGCTCATGGTGAACGCTCCGAGGGGCACGAAGTCGCTGTAGGAAAATGCGGGCTTGCGGCCGTTGGCGATTTCCCATTCCAGCGGATTGGGGATGTTGACCGACCCCACGGTCAGCGTGTACCCGTCGGGTGCCGCCTGAGCGCCTGCGGTCGCGCCGATCATACCCGTGGCGCCGGGTTTGTTGACCACGACCACGGGCTGGCCGAGGATCTTGTCGGCCACGGCGGCGAAGGCCCGGGCCTGGATGTCCAGGGAGCCGCCCGGCGGCATGGGGTTGATCAGGGTGATGGGTTTGGTCGGGTAATCAGCGGCAAACGAACCGCCCGCCGCGCCCAGCGACAGGGCTGCCAGGACGCACAGAAACAGCATTGCCTTTTTCATACGGAATCCTCTCCTCCTCAGTGAATTGTCGTGCATGGTTTGTTGGTTCATGGATCTCCTCCGTCGGTTTCTCTACTCTTCCTCGAGCGCCTTCTCCCAGGCCTTCTGGGGTCTCACGGACCTGTAGACATTCCAGAGGAGCAACAGGAACGACAGCACCAGCAGCGTGAGGGCGATGGGACTGTCGAGAAAGATCACAAAAGAACCGCCGCTCCGCATCAGTGACCAGCGAAAGGCGTTTTCGAGGCTCGGCCCGATGATCATGGCCAGAATGAAGGGCGCGATATCGAATTCGAGCCTGCGGAACGTATACCCCAGAACCCCCGCGGCCAGGAGGATCAGCAGTTCGACGGCGCTCGAATTGACCGAATAGGTTCCCACCAGACAGACCAGCAGGATCAGCGGAAACAGGATGCGGAACGGGACCCTGAGCAGATTGACGAACACGCCGACCATCGGCAGATTGAGGATGATCAGGATCACGTTCCCGATGTACATGCTGGCGATCAGGCTCCAGAACACCTGGGGCTGCTCAGAGATGAACAGCGGACCCGGCCGGATGCCGTGGATCAGAAGCGCGACCATCATCACCGCCGTGGCCGGTCCCGTGGGGATGCCCAGCCCCAGAAAGGGGATCATGGCGCTTTGCGAGGCCGCGTTGTTGGCGGTCTCCGGTCCGGCGACGCCTTCGATGCGGCCGGTCCCGAATTCTTCCGGCCGTTTCGCGAGCCGTTTTTCCAGCGTGTAACTGGCAAAGCTCGACAGGACATGGGCTGATCCCGGCAGAAGGCCGATGAAGAACCCGATGCCGGTCCCGCGGAAGATAGGCCCCCATGCGGCCTGCAGTTCTTTCCGGGTGGGCAGGAGCTCCCGAAGTCTGACATTCTGGATGGTGCGCACGAGGCTCCCTTCGGTGGAGGAGAGGATCTCCCCGATCCCGAAGGCCCCCATCGCGATGGGGATGAAGCCGATGCCGTCGTACAGGTCTTTGATGTTGTGGGTGAACCGCATGGCCCCGGTGAGAGGATCCATCCCGACCGTGCCGATCAGCAGGCCCAGGAGGATCATCGGAACGGTCTTGAAAAAGGAGCCCTTGCCCAGGGAACCCAGGAGCATGAAGGCGATGAGCAGCACGGCGAACATCTCCGGCGGTCCGAACTTCACCGCGAAATTTGCCAGGACCGGGGCCAGAAACATCAGCCCTGCTATTCCCAGGGTGCCGCCGATCCAGGAACCCCAGGCGGCGATGAACAGGGCCGCGCCGCCGCGGCCTTTCTGGGCCATCTGATAGCCGTCGAGGCAGGTGATCACGGAGGCCGACTCTCCCGGGATGTTCATCAGGATCGATGTGGTCGATCCGCCGTACATGGCCCCGTAGTAGATCCCGGAGAGCATGATGATGGCCCCGGTCGCATCCATCCCGAAGGTGGCCGGGATGAGAAGCGCGATTCCCGCCAGGGGGCCGATGCCGGGCAGAACCCCGACCATCGTCCCCCAGAGACAGCCGATAAAACAGAGATAGAGGTTCTTGAGACTCAGCGCGATGCGAAACCCGTCCAGCAGATTGTTGAAAAGGTCCATGGAAATTCCTTAACGCTCCCTCTGTGAAAACTCATTCACCCCAAGGTCAAAAGGGCAGGACCCCTTTCGGCAACGGGGTGGTCAGCAGCTTTTCGAAGAAAAACCAGCTTCCTGCACCGAACGCCAGGGCAAGGACCGCGGCGAGCCACACCTTGTACCGGCAGACCAAGAGGAAGAGGCTAAACAGATAGAGGATGGAGGTCAGCAGATACCCCAGCGGCTCCAGGACAACGATATATACCGCCGTGAGCCCCACGATTTGGGCGGCCGTCGCGTATCTCCGGAGGGCCTCGTTCAGAGAGGCGGGCTTCTCTGCCGCTCCTCTTGCCTTTCCGCGGAGGACCCACACGGCGCCGGAAATGCACAGCAGGACCGAAAGGATGACGGGAAACACCGCCGGGCCGGGTTCATTCCACCGTCCGAAGGGAAGGCCGATGGAAAAAACCAGGCCATAGATTCCCGCTGCCAGAAAGATGAGGCCTCCACCCCGTTCCTTTGTCATGCCTGCTCCTTTCCCCGGCGCGATTCGCCGCGCCCCGTCCCTATTTCAGCATCTCCGCGGGGAGCTTCGCCCCCTGCTCTTTCCAGTACCGCGCCGCCCCGGGATGCAGGGGGATGCCGAAGCCCGCTATCTCGTCGAACTTCGGTCCGGCCGTGGTCCAGTAGCCGAGGACCTTCTATTTCCGACCGTACTCCCAGGCCGTATCGAACAGGGCCACCAGGTTCTCCGGCGGCACCTCGGGCCGTACGTTGTGCACCGGCGCCAGGATGAACCCCCCGCCCGGAGCCATGACGTCGATCAGCCGCTTGACGCCGTCGGACACCTCCTGCGGCCTGCCGTAGGGGAGCAGGTGCTGCGTATCCACTCCTCCCCAGAAGGTGACGCGGCCGCCGTACCGTTTCTTCAGCTCCGCCGGGTCCATGCTGCCCGCCGAAACCTGCACCGGGTTCAGGATATCGATCCCGGCCTCCAGAAGGTCCTCCAGAAAGAAGCTTGCCGCGCCGCAGCAATGGTAGAACAGCTTCGCCGTGGTGCGGGCCTTGATGAACCCGAAGAGCTCTTGTTGCAGGGGTTTGATAATTTTGCGGTAGACTGCGGGCGACATCATCGGGCCGCTCTGCGTGGCCAGGTCATCGGAGACGACGACCACGTCGACCTGGTCGCCGACGGCCGCCAAGGCGCGCTCGGCGGTGACCAGGTTGAGCGACGTCAGCTTGCGCATGATGGCCTCGGCCAGGGCCGGGTCCAGGAGGAAATCCATGCACCACTGCTCGAAACCGCGCATGGTGCGGGCCTGGGACGCGATCTGGCACCCGAGGTTCACGGAGATCGCCCGCTGGCTTTTGGACTTCAGCTCCTGCACCTTTGCCGCAAGCCCGCTGTAGCGGGCCGGGGCGCCCGGATCGGGCCAGGGATAGGCCTCGATCTCGGCCGCGGTCTCGACCGCGGCCAGGGGCGGATCCGTGGAGATATGCTCCCCGGTCGGGCCGCACAGCCAGCGCACGCCCCACTCGTCCGCGTCGGCATCTGCCGGGCGGCCGGCGGCGGCCGGCGGGCGCGCCAGGGGGTCGAGGCCGAACCCGTCCACGTCGGTGCGGAAGCGCTCCTTGACCGCCTCTTCGACCGCCACGAGCTGAGCGCGCTTGTTGGTGATCCGGGTAGGAGTGGTGATGCCCAGCAGTTTCTTCAGATTGTCGTAGGCCGTAACCTGGATGCCGGTGAAACCGGTGCCGCCCAGGTCCATCGGCACCCGGTCCGGCTCCTGGTGGTTCAGCGACCGCAGAACTCGTTCCCGTGACAGCATCGTTCTCATCTCCTGAGCGAACTTCCCACCTGCGAATTGCTGCGTCCCGCTTGCGCCTCTACACCCTCTTCGCTGACCGGTCCCCGTCCCGGTTTATCCGGTCGATCTCCTCCCGCAGGTCCTTCAGCGAGCGGGAAAAATGGGCCGCGATCGCCTTCTCGACCCCCTTGCCGTCCCCCTGCTCGATGCAGCGGGCGATCTCCCGGTGCTCCTGAACCGACTTCTCGATCCTCCGGGGGATGTACAGGGCGTTCAGGATGAAGCGGTTCGTGTGGGAGTGGAGGTTCTCCAGGATGGTGATCATCCAGCCGTTTTCCGAGGAACGGAAGATGAGGGAATGAAACTCCAGGTTCTTCTTCATGTACCCTTCCACGTCCCGCTGGCCGCAGAAGGTTCCCATTTCATCGCAGAGCGTCCGGAGGGCGGCGAGCTTTTCGGGATCGCCGGCCAGGACCGGGGTCGCCAGCCTCCCCGCCAGGCTGTCCAGGCTCATCATGATCGTGTAGATCTGCTCCACGTCGTGCATCGATACGGAGGTGACGACGAACCCTTTGTGCTTAATCGAGGAGATGAAGCCTTCCGATTCGAGATTCCGCAAAGCCTCGCGGATCGGGGTCCTGCTCACCCCCCAACGGGTACAGAGGAGCTGTTCGGAAAGCTTCATGCCCGGCGGAAAATTCCGGCTGATGATCTCCATGCGGATCGCGGCGCAGAGCTCTTTGAGGGACATCTTGCCTTCCCGCGGGGCCTGCGGCGCAGATGGCGGCGCCACGCCGCGCGCTGCGGTGCTTCCCGCGCCTCGCCGTTTCGGGCGGTCGCCCCCCGTCGCTGCTGACCCGTTTCGCTGAAGCCCGGCCATGTCGCGTCTCCCCCGGATTGTCGAGAAAGGTATACAAGAATGACGACAATTTTAGTGAATCATATACGAGAACGCGCCCCTGTCAAGGGGTTTTTTGCCGGCGCGGGCGGCCGGAGAGATTCTTGTTAAGATAATGTAATTACGGAAATAATTATGACGAAGTCGCGGAAGCCGCGCTACCGGCTGGGGTACGCGGAGGCAGCTGCGTATTAGTCTGGATTGTATACAGATTTTAATCCCTCCCCTCTCCGCAACGGGAGAGGGGAGGGCGGTCGTGCGGGTCTTACTTCGCCAGATGGCGGAAGGTGCAGATGTCGAACAGCTCCTTGAGGTCGGGCTCGTTTTCCATGTTGAGGATGATGTCCTTCGAGCGCTCGATCTGGGCATCCGACAGGATGCCGCGGCAGTATTTCCGGTAGATCTCCACGGCCTGGTCCATCGTCAGCGGATACTTCGGCCCGCCGTAGGGCTGGTCCATCGCCCCGGTCAAGGTCTTGCCGTTCTTGAGGATCAAATCGAGGCGCCCCTCGCCGGCGAAGTACCGCTTGGGGTACTCGGGGTGGTAGACGACCTTCACCTTCTTGCGGGCCGCGGCCACGCGGGGGTCCTTCACCGCCGGCTCGGTGCAGGTCTTCAGGTTGCATTCGCCATGGATCATCTGGAAGGCGAGGATGTGCTGGGTGCTGAAGCGGCTGTCCTCGGCGTCCTTGGGTTCGGCCCGGTCGACCACCCGGCGCAGCTCGTCGAAGTGGATGATCACCTCTTTGATGTCCTCCTCCTTCACCTTGTTATCCCGCATCAGGTCGGCCAGGACGTCGACGAAGTTGTGGGTGAAGAAGCAGAAGCCCCACTTCTTGATCCAGGTGTTGTTGGTGTAGAAGGGGGCGGAGCCCAGCCCTTCGGTCATCTTGGCGAACTCGATCTTCTTGTCGCCGCCGGTGAGCATGTCCAGGCACTTCTCGATGACCGGGTTGCTCGTGGCGCCGTTTTTCGCGAGGATCGCGTTGACGACGGCGTTCCGGCAGACCGTGGCCGACTCCCAGAAGTGCGCGTCGGTCCCCCAGGTGTGGATGTAGCCCAGCCCCTGGACCATGGCCAGCCCGATGGAGGCCAGGGTCTGCTCTTCCGTCAGCTCGTAGGCACGGGCGCAGCACGCCGTGGCCCCGTAGATCCCGATGAACGGGAGGTTGCAGATCCCGATCTGGTCGGTGCCCACCGAGGCCCACATGGCGATCCGGTTCTGCATCTCCTGCCCGACGTACAGGGCGGTGATCACCTCCTGGCCGGAGAGCTTGCATTTTTCCGCCGCGGTCAGCAGGGCCGGCCAGGTGGTGACGTCGCTGATCCCCCCGCCGGGAAACTGGTCGTCTTCCATCTCCGAGGCATGGCCGAAGAACCCGTTGGCCAGCGCGGTCTGGGCCACGTCCGCCCGGAACCCGCACCCGTAGACGCCGCACTCGGGCCGGCCCGGGTTTTCCATGACGTACCGTATGACCTTCTTGCTGGTCGGCGCGGTCGAACCGACGAGCACCCCCATCACCTGCTTCAGCGTCAGTTTCTTGATGTGGTCGATTACGCTCGGATCGATGTCCTGAAACTCCGTGTGCGCAATGAATTTGGCAAATTTCTTCGCGATCTCCATGGTCTCGTATCCTCCTGCGTTAGTGGGTTGTGACCTGCGAACGACCGGTCTGGGGCGGCTGAGTATAGGAGGGCGGCCCTTCGCTGTCAAGACAATATCGCCCGTCCGACCCCGTCCGATCGGGCAGGGGCCTGCCGGCCGGCCGGGGCGGAACCGCGGCACTGTCTGCGGGAAAAACGGCATTGACATACCGGGACAACCTCCCTATACTCGGCGCGCAACGGCTCAGGGAGCGACGCTCCGGTTCCGCTCGGGCAATCGGAGTCGCCATTCGCACAGGTTGTTCAGGTTCGCAGACGCTCTTCCACGGTATGGGTAACCCCCGACCTCGAGGTCGGTCCATCTTATCGGCAGTGAGGAGATCGGTATGACCAACGACAGGGCCGCAAGCCTGCTGTTTCTCGCTTCGGGCGCGTACGGGTTGTATTTTTCCGTGCAGCTCCCCATGGGCACCTGGAACCAGCCGGGTCCCGGGATTTTCCCCGCTGTCCTTTCCTTCCTGCTGCTCCTTTCCGGTGCGGCCTGGTTCATCCGCGGCAAGGGCAAGCAACGGGCGGCGGATGAGGGCGGACGGAGGGGCGCCATCGCCGTGGCCAAGAACCTGGCCACGCCGCTTAAGATCGTGGGGCTCACGGCGCTGTTCGTCCTGTCGTTCAACCTGGTCGGGTACCTACTGGCCGCCTCGCTGTACCTGTTCATCCTCCTGCTCTGGGTATCCCGCTACGGGATCGCCTTTTCCGCCGTGCTGGCTGGCGCCATCGGCCTCGCCAGCTGGATCTTCTTCGGAAAGATCCTCGCCGTCCCGCTGCCGCAGGGATTCCTCCCCTTCTAATAACGGCTAACGGGGAGTCGGATTGTCGATCGGAGGGTTTGCATGGATGTCCTGAACGGTCTGCTGAACGGATTTCAAACCGCGCTGAGCTTTCAGAATCTGTATCTGTGCTTCATCGGGTGTCTGTGGGGAACGATGGTCGGGGTGCTGCCCGGGATCGGACCTTTGGCGGGGATAACGCTCCTCATCCCGGCCACCTTCGGCCTCAGCCCGACCGGGGCCATCATCATGCTCGCCGGGATCTATTACGGCGCCATGTACGGTGGCTCGACCACGTCGGTCCTGATGAACGTGCCGGGCGAATCGGCGTCCGTGGTCACCTGCATCGACGGGTACAAGATGACCCTCAAGGGCAGGGGCGGCGCGGCCCTGTTCATCAGCGCCTGGGGTTCCTGGATCGGGGGGACGCTGAGCATCGTGGGGTTGATGCTCCTGGCGCCGACCCTGGCCAACGTGGCGATGAAATTCGGCCCCCCGGAGATGTTCGCCGTCCTCTTGGTGGCCTTCGTCCTCCTGGGTTCGCTGGGCAGCGGCTCCTTCTTCCGGACCATGCCGATGGTGTTTCTCGGGCTCTTGATCGGGACGATCGGGATGGACCCCCTGACCGGGTCGATGCGCTTTACCCACAACGTCCACGAGCTGTACGACGGCATCGGCCTGCTCCCCGTCGCGATGGGGGCCATGGGGATCGGGGAGATCCTGTTCGCAACGGAGGAGACCCTGGTCAAGGTTATCCACAAGATAAAGTTCCGCGACCTCTGGCCGACGCGCCCGGAGCTGGCCGCCTCCTGGGGGCCCATCATGCGGGGGTCGGGGATCGGGTTCGTGATCGGGCTTCTGCCCGGCTCCGCCCACGTCCTGTCGAGCTTCGTCAGCTACATCACGGAAAAGCGGCTGGCCAAGCGGCCCGAGGAGTTCGGAACCGGCCGGATTGAGGGGGTGGCCGGGCCGGAGACGGCCAACAACGCCGCCTCGGGGAGCGCGATGATCCCCTTCCTCAGCTTGGGCATCCCCACCGGACCCGCCCCGGCGGTGATGATGATCGCGCTGCTCATCCACGGGATCCAGCCCGGACCGATGTTCATCACGAAGCACCCCGACGTCTTCTGGGGGCTGATCGCCAGCATGTACATCGGCAATGTGATGCTGATCATCCTGAACGTCCCGCTCGTCGGGATCTTCGTCAGTATGCTCAGGATCCCCTTCCGCATCCTCTTTCCCGTCATCCTGCTGATCTGTCTGATCGGGACCTATTCGGTCAACACCAGCTCCTTCGAGCTGGCGATCCTGCTGGGCTTCGGCATCCCGGGGTACTTCGCCCGGAAGATCAAGTACGACATCGCCCCCTTGATCCTGGCGATGATCATCGGGCCGACGATGGAGTTGAGCCTGCGCCAGGCCCTGATGCGGAGCGACGGCTCCTTCCTGATCTTCTGGGAGAGTCCGATCACCATGACGCTGATCGGCGCGTCGGCGCTGCTGGTCCTCTGGAACATCTACCGGGCGCTCCGGCCGACGGCGGCCTCCTGGGAGAAGGCCCTCGAGGAGGGCACGTAGCGATACGGTCCGGCAGGGGGTGAACCTCAACGTCGTCATTCCGGCGGAGGCCGGAATCCAGAAGCAATAGGCCCGGACGCCGGGTCGAGTCCGGGGCACGGAAGAGGAGGGCGAACATGGTCGATCAGGCGAGGCACAGCGGGATCGTGGGCAGGGAACTGGGGATCGCCTTTGTCGGCGCGGGCCGCATGGGGTCGCAGCGGGCCAGCATCGCCGCCAGCCATCCGGCGGTGCGGTTCCTGGCGGTCGCGGACATCGACCCCGACCGCGCGCGCGCCGTCGGCGAGAAGGTGAAGGCCGACCTCTGCTCGGGGGACAACCTCGCGGTGATCTCCCGGCCGGAGGTGAACGCGGTCGTCGTGTCGACCCCCGAGCACGAGCATACCCGTCCGGTGCTCCAGGCCCTCGAGTTGGGAAAGCCGGTCCTAGTGGAGAAGCCGCTCGCCCTCAGCCTCGACGACGCACGGCAGATCACGGCGGCGGTCGCGGCCGCCAAGGGCGACCTGTTCGTGGGCTACACCAAGCGCTACACCCGCTCGTTCATCCTCGCCAAGGAGTACATCAGCCGGGGCTGCCTGGGCAGGACGCTCGGGGCCGCTACCCGCGTGTACAACTCGCGGGCCCAGGCCTTCCAGATCCTCAAGCGCTCCCCCCACGCCTCGCCGGTCCTGGACGTGCTCACCTACTACGTTGACCTGGTCTGCTGGTTTCTCGCGGGCAACGAACCGGCGGAGGTGGTGGCGCGCGGCCAGAAGGGGGTGTTCCGGGACGCCGGCTACGGCGCGGACGACGTGACCTGGGCCATCGTGACCTTCGCCGACGGAGCGGTCGCCAGCCTCGGCGTGGACTATGCGCTGCCTGAGAAGTACCCGAGCCTCGGCCAGAGCCCGCGGATGGAGGTCCTCGGCACGGAGGGGGTGATCCTGCTCTCCGAGGAGCACAAGGAGCACATCATCTACACGAACAAGGGGATCTCCCACGGCTACGTCCCGGGCCACGACGTGAACATGGCCTTCCTGGGCACCTCCTCCTCGGGCGACTATGCCCTGGGCGACTTCTGGGGGCCCCAGGCCGACGAAACCCGGGGCTGGCTCGACTACCTCTCCACGGGCCGCCCCTGCATCCTGCCCCGCGCCCACGAGGCGCTGAGGACCCTGGAGGTCACGCTGGCGATCGAACGGGCCGCGGCAACGAAGGAGTCGGTGAAGCTGCCGCTGTAGCAATCTCTGCCACCCGCTTCCGGGAAAGGATTTCCCCGGCAGTTTAAAGGGTCGCAGGGTATCGACACCCTGCTTTCTTAGACGTGCGGAGGTGAAGCAATGAGATTCTTTGCAAGCATCCTGGCGCTCGCGTTGGTGGCGGCCGGTGCGCCGGCGATCCCGGCCGCAGCTGCCGACTATCCGGCGAAACCCATCACCCTGATCAACCCCAATGCACCCGGGGGCGGCCATGACGCAGTGGCGCGCGCCTTTGCGTCGGTGGCCGAGAAGATGCTCGGCCAGCCGGTCGTGGTCCTGAACAAGGCGGGCGCCTCGACGATGCTGGGGATGACCGCGGTCGCCCAGGCCGCCCCCGACGGGTACACCCTGGGCGTGGACTCGACGACCACGACCAACGCCCTGGAGTGGGAGCTGGCCAACGGCCGGAAGCCCCCCTTGACCAGGGCCGAGCTCGTCCCGATCGGCGGGCTCACGGTCAACGTGCCCATCGTCGTCATCCCCGCGGGCAGCCCCTGGAAGACGATGGCCGATATGATCGCGGACCTGAAGGCCAAGCCCGGGTTCTACGCCTTCTGCTCCGGAGGGCTGTACGGCGGGACCCACCTTCCCGTCGAGGTCCTGCTCCAGGCCACGGGGACGAAGGCCCGCCACGTCCCCCACAAGGGCGGGGGGCCCTGCCTCACCGCCGTGGTGGGCGGCCACGTCCATTTCGCCAACCAGTGGCCTGCCTCGTCGATCCCGCTGGCCCAGGGGGGGAAGCTGCGGATCCTGGCGGTGCAGGGAGACAAGCGGCTGAAGTCCATCCCCGACGTGCCGTCGATGAAGGAGCTGGGGATCGATGCCCAGTGGATCCAGTGGCTGGGGATCTCGGCGACGAAGAAGACGCCGGCGCCGATCCTGGCGCGGGTGCGGGAGGTGGTCAAGAAGGTGGCCGAGGACGACGCCTTCGGGAAACTGCTCGAGAGCCAGGGGGCCGAGGCCCGCTATCTGAGCGGCGAAGAGGTGGCGCGGTTCATCAAGGCGGAAGCGGACGTGGTGGGGAAGATCTACAAGGTGCTGCTCGCCGAAGACAAGGGGAAGAAGTGACCGGCCCGGACCATCCGGCCCTCCGGGGCGGACGGGGGACCGGGGCCGGAACGGATGAAACGCCGGCCCGCCGGGAGCGGTGAACGTGGACGGATCACACGACCGGGACGATGCCGGCTGCCGCCGGTGGGAGAGGGGCGCGCTCGCCGCGGTCCTTTTCCTGGCGCTGGCGCTGCGCCTGTGGGGGCTGGAACGGAGCGGGTGGGGCGCCGAGTATTACACCGCCGCTGTCCGCAGCATGGCGATGAACTGGCACAATTTCTTCTATGCCGCCTTCGACCCTGCCGGTTTCCTCTCCCTCGACAAGCCGCCGGTGGCCCTGTGGGTTCAGGTGTTGAGCGTGAAGCTGCTCGGTTTCTACCCCCCGAGTGTCCTGCTGCCCCAGGCGCTCATGGGGGTCGGCTCCGTGTGGCTGATGTACCGCCTGGTGCGGCGGCGGTTCAGCGCGGCAGCCGCGCTGCTGGCAGCCTTGTTCCTGGCCGGCACGCCGGTATGGGTTGCGGTGAACCGCACGAACAATACCGATACGTGCCTGCTGCTGGTTCTCCTGCTGGCCGCCTGGGCGGCGATGAAGGCCGCCGAGGAGGGCAGCCGCCGGCTGCTGATGCTGGCCATGGCCCTCGTCGGTCTGGCCTTCAACGTGAAGATGCTGGCGGCCTACATCGTTGCGCCGGCCTTCTGCCTCGTCTACGTCCTCGGCGCGCCGGGTCCCCGGCGTCACGCCATTGCCGACCTGACACTGGCGATTCTCTGCCTGGCCGTCTGCTCGCTGCCCTGGGTGCTCGCCTACGAACTCACGCCGGCACACAGCCGCCCCTTTGTCGGCGGCAGCCAGGGAAACTCGATGCTGGAGCTCGTGGTCGGCCACAACGCCCTCAACCGGTTTCTCTCGCCGCTGAAGAGGCCGGCGCACGGCGAACCCGGTCCGCGAGCGCAGCAGGCTGCTCCGACGGAGGCGAACCCGGTTCGCGGCGCCGGCTCCGATGCCGAGTCAGTCCAGCGCACGCTCTTTTCCCGGCTCTACATGACCGGGGCGCCGGGTCCGCTCAGGCTGGCCGGCGGCCAGGCGGCAGCGCAGACGCTCTGGCTGTTGCCCGCTGCCCTGCTGGCCCTGGTGATCGGCCTCGGCCGGGGACGGCCCCGGAGACCTCTGCCGGCCGAACACCTCGCGCTGCTGTTCTGGGGCCTGTGGCTGGCCACCTACGCGGTGGTCTACAGCTACCAGGGCGGCATCATCCATTTCTATTATCTCTCCACGCTGTCACCGGCGCTCGCTGCCCTGGCAGGGATCGGCATGGCCGAACTGTGGGACTGCTACCGCCGGAGGGACCGGTACGCGCCTCTTCTGCCGCTGGCGTTGCTGCTGACCTGCGCCTGGCAGCTCGCGATCCAGGCCGGCGCCCTGGGCTGGTCGATTCCGCAGCTTGCCGGGCTGACGATCGGCTGGGTGAACGGGCTCCATGGGGCGTTTCTCGGGGGCGGGCTGGTTGCCGGCGCAGGGCTCCTGCTGATTCACGTCCGGACGGCAGGCCGCAGGGCGGCGCCGGTGCTGGGCCGCAGCTTCTTCACCGCCGGGGTTGCGGCGCTGCTGATCCTCCCGGGCGCATGGGCCGTGAGCAGCGTCCTGGCGCCCGCAAACAGACTGATCCCCTCGGCAGACCTGTACCGGCTGATCGCGCTGCGCGGCGAGCAAGGTGCGGCCCTGCGCAGGTCGGCGGAACAGGCGGGGAGCAACAGGAAATTGATTCAATTCCTCAGGGACAACCGCACGGACGAACGGTTTCTGCTGGCGACCTCCACCACCGAACTCGCCGCCCCGATCATCATCCATACGGGCGAAGCGGTCCTGGCCAGGGGCGGGTTTCACGGGGTAGTCCCTGCGGTAACCCCGGAGTCGTTGGCGCGGATGGCGGAAGCCGGGGAGGTCCGTTTTGCCATGCTGGGCGACGTCTCGGTGGTCAGTCAGAAGATGCATTCCGACGCGAACCCGATAGGGGTCGCCGATTGGGTCCGCGCGCACGGCAGGCCCGTGGACCCGTCCTTGTGGCAGACCTCCCGCATGGCGCGCCGGGGCATGGAGCTGTACGACCTGAGAACCGGGGCGCCCCCCTTCCGGAACCCGCAGCCGTAATTCTCTTGACAGGCAAGACTCTCCATCGTAATGAGAAACCGTTTCAGCACGGTTAAGTTTTCTGCAATTTCGTTTCATTCGAATACGAGGCACGGGAGAGGTAGCATGATGCACTCCAGAGGCCGGTCACTGTGGATTTCCGTTTGTCTTCTTGTACTGTCCGTCGCGCCGGTTCCCGGCGTGAGGGCCGCCAACTTCCCGGTAACGCTCTTTACGGACACGAATTCGGGCGGGCTGGCCGGCACGGGCGCCGGCGTTGCCGGAGATCTGCGCAGCCAGCTCCTGGCAGCCAACGCGGCGGGGGGCGCCAATACGATCTCCTTCGCCTGCAGCGCTCCGCCCTGTGCGATTACGCTCGGCGGCCCTCTGCCTTCCATCACGAGTAATCTGGCCATCGACGGAGGCGCGATGGCGAATGTCGTCATCGACGGGGCCGGCGCCTACCGGGCCTTCTTCGTCGACACTGGCGCGGTGGTGCTTACCAACCTGGTCATCCGGAACGCCAGGGCCCAGGGCGGCGCGGGCGGCACCGGCGACGGCGGCGGCGGAGGAGGAGCGGGCCTGGGCGGCGGTCTTTTCGTCAATCAGGCGACTGCGACGGTAACGCTGATCAATGTGCAGTTCAGCAACTGCTCGGCTCTCGGCGGAGCCGGAGGGAATTTTATCAGCCACATCTATCCGGGCGGGGGCGGCGGCGGTCTGGCGTTCCGGGGCGGCAACAGCACGGCCAACACCGGTGGCCCCGGCGGCGGGGGCGTCCTGGCCCAGGGGACCGACCTTGCGGCCGGCGGCAACGGCAGCGCGGGCGGCGCCGGCG
>CAIYSL010000130.1 GCA_903928915.1 uncultured Syntrophobacterales bacterium
CCGTGGGCGGCGGGCACGGCGGCCTGATCCAGGAGTTCGACTGGCAGGGAAACGTGGTCTGGGAGTATGAGCTCAACGACGCGAAGCACGTCCAGCACCACACCATCACCCCGAGCCCCTGGACCCCGGGCAACGTACTCATCCTCGGCTGGGAGTACAAGACCAACGAGGAGGCCATTGCCATGGGCCGCAACCCCGCCACCCTGGGCAGGGGGCTCTGGCCGGATTACGTCATCGAGGTCAACCGGGCCAAGCAGATCGTCTGGGAATGGCACGTCTGGGACAACCTGGTGCAGAACTTCGACCCGGCGAAGCCCAACTACGGAAACCCCAAGGACCACCCCGACAAGTGGGACATCAACTGGGTCCAACCCGGCATGGCCGTCGTGGGATCGAACACGGTCGCGTCCCAGACCCAGGACTGGACCCACTGGAACACGGCCAACTACCATCCCACGGACCCCAACAAGATCGTCTGCAACTCGCGCCACATGGGCGAGAGCTACATCATCGACAAGACCACCAAGAAGCTCGTCTGGCGGTTCGGAAACCCCAGCGTGTACGGCGCGGGCAGGGCCCCGTCGTTCATGGACGACGGCGACCAGCTCATGTGGGGACCCCATCACGCCCACATCATCCCGCCGGGGCTGCCCGGGGCCGGCAACATGCTGATCCTGGACAACGGCTGGAACCGCGTCCAGGGGAACCGCACCCGCTCCATCGAGGTTGATATGTCCCAGCCCGGCTACACCGCCTACGCCTCCACGGCGGTCGGGGCGCTGCCGAGCGGCAACACCAGCCTCACCAAGAGCAACGACAGGTCCCCCCAGCCTCTGCATCCGGGTCACATCATCTGGCAGTACGCAGGGGCCAGGCCCAACAGCATGTACTCCGCCTCCCAGTGCGCCAACCAGCGGCTCTCCAACGGGAACACCCTGATCACCATCACCGAGACCGGCCACCTCATCGAGGTGACCAAAGGGGTGCAGTCGGGCACCAACTGGGTCAACAAGGAGGTGGTCTGGGAGTTCATCAACCCCCTGTTCAGCACCGGGTCTGTGACGACGGGCTACACCTACCCGAACGTGGCCTGCCTGTTCAACGACGGCGGGTTGGGCGGGTCTGCCACCACCCTCAACCCCACGAGCATCCACCGGTCCACCCGCATCGAGGCGGACCATCCGGGGCTTGCAGGCAAAGACCTGAGCCGGAAATACCTCCTGGCGAACGGGTGCCCGGAGTTCTGGAAGATGCTGACCTATCCGGCCGTGGGGACGCCGGCCCCGACGACGGGCTGGGATCCCTCCTCGCCCGGGCCTGTCCCTGTGTACACGGGGTTTGGGTTCGGCCGGGGCGGCACATCCGTCACCGGCAGCGGCGGGGGCGGCGGCGCCGGTGGTGCCGGCGGCGGCGGGGGGGGCGGTTACTAACCTTCTCTTCCGCGGTCCTGCTGCGGTCCCCGGGCGGTACGAGTGACCGCCGGGGGGACCGGAGGTGAATCACCCGGGCCGCAGCTCGCCGTTCCGATCACGGGACGGGGGCTGCGGCCCTTTTCTTTCGGCAAGGAATCCGTTCAGGGGGCAGTCGGGCGCGAAGCGGCTTTCCGGCAGGCGACCGTGTAGCCCAGGGGGTCGTCGGGAGAACCGAGCTTCAGGAGGATCGAGATGTTTCCGACCGCGGCCAATGCTGCCACCGGGAGAGCGAACAGGAGGGTGAGGCACACCCGATTGATCGCACGCGCCACCGGGTGGCGGATATCCCGAAAGATGAGCCGATAGCACAGCGAGTTCACCTTGTGCACCGCCACCGCCACGTCGCCGCCCCGGGGGGAGACGACGATCTCGGTAAACCCCGCCTCCTCAAGCAGCCGCGTCATGCTCGCCGGGGTGAAGCGCCAGTAATCGCAGGGGATGTAGTGGTACCGCGCGGCGAACGGCACGGTAAACAGCATCCGTCCTCCTCCCGCCAGCACCCGGAAACATTCGCACAGGAACGGCCCCGGGCGGTACACGTGCTCCAGGACCTCGGTATGGAACAGGAGGCTGAACATTCCGTCTGCAAACGGGAAGGTGGCTCCCGCGTACCGCAGCGCGCCCGCGTCGCCCGCGGGAAAGCACCCCTCCGCGTCGCCCTGCTCGATGCCATGATACTCGACGTGGCGGGGCAGCAGGTGGCGGTAGGGCATCAGACCGCAGCCGATCTCCAGGACTGTGCCCGCCGCGTCCCGAAACGCATCCTCCAGGTCGCGATAGATCGTGCCGACTTCGAGGTCGAAGAAGCGCCGCAGGTGGAACAGCACGGCATGCGCGCGGGTGTCCGGCGGGAAATGGGGTAACGGTCTCCACGCCTCGCGGGGCCTGTGGGGTGCGCTTCTATCCTGCATTTCCCAACCACTGACGGGGAACTTTCCGCTGGTCGTTCACGATGCTCTTCACGATATTCAGCGGCCGGTATTTGATCTCTTCGAAGATCTGCGCCAGATACTCGGCGATGATGCTGAAACAGAAGAGCTGCACCGCCCCCAGAAAAAGGATGATCAGCAGCAGGGTCATGAACCCGGTAGGGGCGCTCCCGAACAGGTACAGGACAAAGTACAGCACCATCGCCAGCACGGTCAACAGGGTCACGGTAAAACTCAGCACTGAAATAAATTTGAGCGGCGTTACGGAAAAGGAAATCAGCCCCTTGATTCCCCAGTTCACGTAGTCGATGAAGCTCTGGGTGCTCTCCCCCGAAAAACGCTTGGGCCGCACGAAGGGTATGCCGATCTGGCGGAAACCGGCATAGGCCCGCAGTCCGCGGATGAGGCGGTTCCTCTCCCCGCAGGCCAGGATGACATCGACCACGGTGCGGTCCATCAGGGAAAACTCCCCCGCATCCAGCGGGACGTCAAAACTGGCGATCTTCCGAAACAGCCGGTAGAAGACCTTGTAGCCGATCCGTCTCCACCATGCCTCCTGTCGCTTTGCCCGGATGCCGTAGACGACAGCATAGCCCTCGAGCCATTTCTGCACGAAATCATGGATCAGTCCCGGTGGGTCCTGCATGTCGCCATCCATGATCACGGTCGCGTCACCGTCGGATTGCGATAATCCCGAGGTGAACGCCACCTGCGCCCCGAAATTTCGCGAATGGGTGATCACCGTCAGAGCGGGCTCGGTCCGGGCAAGCGACAGGAGTATCTCCTCCGCATCGTCCGGGCTTGCATCGTTGACATAGATGATCTCGTAGTGCGGGGTGATGTTCGCCAATGTATCCTTCACCTGCCGGTACAACTCCCGGATGCTCCCCGCGTCCCGGTAGCAGGCAACCACGACCGAAATCTTCTTTTCCGTAAGCATACGCTTCGCTCCGCCGTTCGGAATTCCTCTGGCGACACGGGCCCGGTGAGGAATCGCTCAGCGCCGTGCCGTGTCGAGAAACGATTTCATTCTTCGCTTGAGATGCCTTTTCGACAGCTGACCGCGGGCCAGCAGATACCCCCTGTCTCCGCAGACGTTCGGATACCCCTCGGGAAGCGGGAAGTGGCAAAAGGGGCTCTGAATCGCCTGCTCCTTCAGGAACAACGCCACCCGGCTCCCCAAGCTCCCCCCGGGCAGCTGTTCCTCGATCACCATGACCGGGATGTCATCCCGGACCACCCGGCGAACAGCTTCCCCCTGCAGGGGTTTCAAGGTATGCCAACTTACGACCCGGAGCGAAAGGCCCGTCTCCGTCTCCAGTTCGTCCGCCGCTGCCAAGACGTCATGCGCCATCGCGCCGTAGGTGATGACGACCGCAGCCGTGCCTTCCCTGAGCACGGACGGTCGGCCCAATTTCACGGCGCCGGGCCGTTCCCCATGACACCGCGGCTCCCCGGCGCGCGACAGTCTGAGGTATACCGGCGTCTTCAACCCGACCGCCTGGGGGAGCAGGGCGCGCACCTCATAGGCGTCGCAGGGGCTCAGGATCGCCAGATTGGGTAAGGAGCTCATCACGCCGACATCCTCGAGCCCCATGTGTGTCGGACCGTTCGGTCCGTAGGCAAACCCGCTTCCCACACCCACCAGGACCGCCGGCAGATCGTTGTAGCACAGATCCACCCGTATCTGCTCCAGACACCGCAGTGTGATGAAGGGGGCGAGGGAATAGACGAACGGCAGGAACCCCTCTTTCGACAAACCGGCAGCGATCCCGATCATGGTCGCTTCCCTGATTCCCACATTGATCACCCGCCCCGGGTGCTGCGCGGCGATGCGGTCGAAAAGTTTGTACCCGAGGTCCGCGGTGATGAAGACGACCTTTTCGTTCCTGCCCATGAGGCGGTCGAGGGTCTCAAAAAAGGCATCTCTCATTTCAGCTCAATTCTCCCAGCGCCTTCGCCAGATCCCGTTCATCCGGCCACCGGTAGTGCCATTCCAGGTTGTTTTCCATGAACGAGACGCCCTTGCCTTTCACCGTGTGGGCGATGATGACCTTGGGTTTCCGGATGCGGAAGAAGGCGGGGGTGCAAACCTTCCGCATCTGTGCGATGTCGTGCCCGTCCACCTCGCGCATCTCCCAGCCGAACGACTGCCACGCCCCGGCCAACCCGTACCCGGAAAGTCTGTCGCAGCGGTCGGTGGCCTGTAGTCCGTTATGATCGACGACCGCGATCAGGTTAGCCAGTCCCCCCGCGGAGGCGAAACCTGCCGCCTCCCAGACGCTGCCTTCGTTGCATTCGCCGTCTCCCATCAACAGGAACACCCGGCAGGGCTTCTTCCTGAGCCGCGCGGCCATCGCCATGCCGATGCCCACCGCCAGTCCATGCCCCAGGGAGCCCGTGGCGAATTCGATGCAGGGGGATGTATGCGCCAGGGGATGCTCCGCCAGGGGGCTGCCGTTCTTGCCGTACGTAAGCAGAACCTCTCGGCTCAGAAAGCCCGTATGGGCCAGGCAGGCGTACAACGCGAGCGCGCCGTGTCCCTTGCTCAGGATGAACCGATCACGATCCGCTGTCCGAGGGGCGCGCGGGTTCGTCTTCATGACGCCCGTGTACAGAACCGTGAGGATGTCCACGCAGGACAAGGCGGGACCGATGTGCGGGGTCTGCGTCGTGTGCGCGAGCGTGAGCATGTCCCTGCGAATCCGCAGCGCCAATTGCTCCGCCTTCCGTACGGACACCGTGTTCACTCTTTCTGGGCGCATAGGTATATGTTTCCCGCGTACATGGTCACGGGGATACGCTGTATCGGGAGGGGCAACCGTCCCGCGAATCCCTGCACGATCGGCGCGTACCGCAGCCAGTAGGATAGCGGGTAGGTGTTTCTCACCCTTCCTTCGCCGCGCAGGATGAACCCGCAGGACTCCGCCACGCTGCGCAGCGTGGCGGAGTTGAACAGAAAGATATGCTCCACGTCAAAAACGGGGCTGTATTCTCCGCTCACTCTGTTCACCAGCGCATCCACGTCGTGACAGATGAGTACCATAATACCCCGTTTCCGTAAAATGCGGAAACACTCCCGGACGAATTCGCCCGGCGCGCGGAGATGATCCAGGACATGAAACGCGCAGACGACGTCGAACGTCTCGGGGGAAAACAGGCCGGGGCAAAAGCAGCGATTGACGATGGCGGACCGCACCCGCTCCGAGGCATGCGCAACCGCCTGCACGCTCGGTTCAACCCCGCCGAGGGTGTGCACCCCGCGGCCGAGCATCTCCTCCAGGAACGCGCCGTTTCCGCAGCCGATCTCCACCAGACGTACCTGCCCCGCAGCGGGGAGCAGGGCAAGATACCGCGTTACCAGCGCCGCGTAGGTCCGCGCGGCGAAGCCGCTCTCCTGCTGATACAGGAACTGACTGCCGCGATACAGCGCCGCCAGATCCGCATCGGAAAGCACGGGATCGGACCGCACCAACCCGCAGGCATTGCAGCGCAGCAGCCGGTAGTGCTGCACGCGCCGCCTGCGGCGCGCGCTGAACTCATAGGCTGACACCTGCGACCAGTCGATCCGTTCGGGAAAGAGAACCCGGGAATCCTCGGCCCCGCAGAGGCAACGGTTATCGATCAATTCCATCGGGTCCTGCCTCGATCGTGCTTCTTTGAAGGGCTGCCGTCTCGCTGAGCAGCGGCGCGGCCCCCTTATCTCGTCGCGCTCGTTTCCAGCGACCTTCTCTCGGCGATGATCTCCGCCATCGCCGAGAGCTGGGGCCCCTTATGCCGGTAGAAGTTGCTCACGTTTCGCCGGTAAATGTCCCGGATGACCGCGGCCGCTCCGGACGATCGGTTCACGTACAGCAGAAACAGCCGGGACAGCGTTTCCGGATTGTCCACGTCGCGGAACCGTGCAGGGTCTCTGTTGCTAGGACTGAGCAGCTCCGCACTCAGACTCGGAATGAGGGATGCATGGACCAGGATCGCCGCGTTTCTCCCGAGAAACAGGAGGCGCCATTCGTCCGCGGCATTGTCGAGGATTTCGAGAATCGTTTCCGCGTATAGCAGGTTGATCAGCGCTACGCGGAACGGATAGCGAGAACGCAGAGCCTGGATATTTTCCTTTGAGGGTTTTCCCATCAATTGGTCATACTGGTCCCACAGGCGCGTCAACTCATAGGGTTTCCCCCGCGAATCGATGAACACCTGGTAGTCCGGATACATCGCCCAGATCATATAGCCGCCGCTCACATAATCATTGAATAGGGGGGCGGGAAGCCGATGCTTCTTGATCAGCTCCACCTCTTCCACGGGTACGGTCTCGTCCAGCCTCGTTCCGAAGTAGTTGAACGTACTCGTTTCGGTCAATTTGATCACGACGGTCGATCCCAACAACAGGAAAAGGAGCACCGAGACAAGCGTGAACCGCTTTACCATGGGGATGAGCCCGGCCATTTTCAGGGTGTACAGAATGGAGAAGAAGGCGACTGTGGGGAAAAAAATGCAGGCCCTGACGTTCGTGATCCCGAAGAGAAACAGGATCGGATTCAAGAGCAGGAGGCTCGGCTCGGCGAATCGTTCCTTCCGGAATGCCGCCACAGAGACGGCGAAAAACATGCCCAGCAGAAGGACCATGACCCAGCTCGCAGCAAACCAGTTCAGCTTACCCGGCTGCAGCAGATAGGGCCAGAGCGGCAGATACGCGATCAGCGACGACACATAGGCGCTTTTTTCCCCCGTAAGCTGCTGGCCCAGGGGGAACGTCACCGTTATCACGTCCCATGGATACGCCCATCCATAGGGATTGAGCATGCACGCCGCGCAGATCAAGACCAGCGCGCAACCCAGATGGATCAGACCAGACGCCGAACTGGCGCCTTTCTTGCCAACGCCGTGGATGACACACTCTATCCCGAATACTAGGGCGACAGTCGCCACGCCCACGATGAAACCGCCGTGGAGGTTTACCCAGAGGGCAAACAGGGGCGGATACAGATAATAATAGCGTGGGGTCAACTTGCCGAGTTTGATCGAGAAAAACACCAGAATGAGGGCGGAAAAGAACAGGGGGGTGAAGAGATCCGGTTTGGGAAATACGAGCGCAAGCCCTTCGGCGACAACGACCATGAGCAGAAGTGAGGTACCGTTGATATCCAACGCGCCCAGGGTGGAACGCACAAAAGAAAGGAATATGAGAAAGGTGCCGGCAAAGATCCCCCACTGAAACAGCCAGAGCCCAAATCCCCCGGCCGCGGTGTAGGAAAGATATACCAGGGTGCTCCCCAGCCAGGTGTTGTAAATCCAGTCGGGATCGGCAGGCGTCCACGAGAAGAGCGCATGATTTACTCTCATCGTATGCTGGGAGAGGTAGTGCTTGCCCAACGCAAGGTGCCACCACATATCGTAGTCCCCTCCGCCCCAGCCAGGGAAAGAGAGGAACGAGAGGATGACGAACAGGAGGATCATAACCGAAGTGATGATCCTGTTTCCGGCAATGGTCAGTGACGTCTCAGCCAACCGGTCGAGGAGCGAAGGGGCTCGGTGAATGCTCTGCGGGGCATAGTCATTCAGCCGTGTTCTTTTCTTCCTTTTTGAAACAGTCATAGAGTAATGGCGTGACCGGGGAACCCATCCAGCGAAGAATACTGCCGTGCTTTATTACGGCGAGGGCTTGCGCATTGGTGATCGGGCATGCACAACCGTCGATACGCGCGTCTGCATGGAGGGAGGATACGGAAAGAACAGAGGTGCGTCAAGGGGATTTTCGTACGGGACGTACGTTGCGCGTTTTGTCCTCCGGGGAATAGGAAGGAGAAGCGGGCAGGGTGGGTTTCATCGAGCCTCCGTCAGTCTTGCTCCGACCGGAAACCCGCGGCGTTGATAGACCTCTTTCCGCGCGAGAAGATTCAGGCCGATGAAGACAGCGATTCTGTTCAGCCCCCATCCCTTTCTCCGCAAATCAAAACTCCGCTGAACAATGGAGAAGGGGTGATAGAATTTTCGCTTGATACGGTAACAACTTTTTTCAATCTCCTCGGCGCGCATGCCGAAGGGCTCAAACGGAGTCTGTCCGAAGGTAAATTGTTCGCTCAACCACCACTTTGGAAAACGCAATCGTCCGCATGCTTCGATTTCCCGATACAGGGGTGTTCCCGGATAGGGGACCAGTGGATTGAATGCGGACAGAAACATCTTCTCCCGCTGGGCAAACTCAAGGCTTTTTTCAAACGTTTCCGGTGTGTCGTGCGGATAACCAAAGATGAACTGCCCGTATACGAGAATCCCGGACTTTCGCAGGAGACCGATCACATGGGCGTATTCTTCCGCGTAGTTGCCGTGCTTGCACATCCGGGAAAGATTTTTCGGATCCAAAGATTCGAATCCGATGATCAACCCCAGGCATCCACTCTCGGCCATCTGTTTGAGGAGGGATTCATCCCCCAAACCCTCCAGACCGGCTTGGCTGAACCAATTGATCTTCAACGGACGGATGGCCGAAAAAAGCTCTCGCGCGCTTGCCAGATCGGCGGTCAGATTATCGTCAACGAAAAACACATGTCTTCGTCCCGCTTGGCGGATTTCTTCGACCACTGCCTGAATCGGTCGTCTTCGGTAGCTTGTTTTATAGAATGCACTGACGGAGCAAAAATTGCAGCGGAGCGGACATCCGCGGCTGGTTTCAATAAGCGCAAGGGGGAGATAGTTCTTCCCCGTGAATATTGTTCGATCCGGCTGCAGACCGGTCAGCATCTCCCTCCTCTGTCCCGCATAACGGCCTTTTAACCTTCCCTTGCGCGCATCCTCCAGCATTTGCACCCAAACGGGTTCTGCCTCGCCTACGCAGATTGCATCGGCATGCGCAAGCGACTCGTCCGGACAAAGTGTGGCATGAAAACCTCCGAAGACGACCGGGATATTTCTCTCCCGGAACCGGGCGGCTATCTGATAGCCGCGACTGGCGGTGTACGTCTCGATGGAAATGGCGACGAGATCCGTTTTGATCGTGTAGTCGATAGATTCAATGCGGTCGTCGAAAAAAGCCCTGCCCCACTCCTTGGGCGTCAGGGCCGCAAGCTGTGCAATGGCAAGCGGCTGCATCTGCCACGAGCGCAGAAAGCGCGGCTTCAGCATCTGCCCGACACTGGCATAGATGAACGTCACGTGCGGCATGCAGGCCCCCCCTCCCTCGCTTTCGAGGTCCGGTGAAATCCCCGATACAGCTCCACGGGAATCATGCTCGCCGGTTGGATGATGAGACGCGGGGATTCAATCGACACGTATCACCGTGATCAGCTCTTGCTTTCATGGGGGGTGAATATGGGGGAAGGAGGCTCGGTATGTCAAGACAATTTTGGCCGGAGGATTGCTGCCTCGCCCACCTCCCACCTCTCCTTGACAAGGGGGAACACCCCCTCTATACTTCCCGCCGCAGCCCGCGGAGGGCGCGCATCGGTGCGGGCGACAGTTTTGCCACGCGTACGAATCGATACCCGGAACTGCACAGATCATGAAAATCGTTTTTGCCGTAATGGGGGAAGACAACCTCTCCACCGAAAGCCTTTCGGCGGCGCTGAAGCGGGCCGGGCATGAAACGGCGCTTGCCTTCGACCCGGCGCTGTTTGCTGAACTCCTGTATTTCCATATCGACTGGCTCGCTCGCCTGTTTTCCCAGCGTGACAAGGTCATCGAGAAAATTGCGCGGCTCCGTCCCGATCTCGTAGCCATTTCAGTGTTCTCGAACAATTATCCGTGGGCCTGCGCGATTGCCGAAGGTGTGAAAAGGCGGCTGTCCGTTCCGGTCATTTTCGGCGGTGTGTTCGCGACGAACTGTCCCGAAACGGTGATCGCCAACCCGAACGTCGACATCGTCTGCCTCGGGGAGGGCGAACAGCCGCTCGTCGAGCTCGCAAACAGTATGGCGCGGGGAAGGGTCGACCGGGGGATCAGGAATCTCTGGTTCAAGGATAACGGCGAGGTCATCAGAAACCCGGTCCGGCCGCTGCAGGACCTCGATGCGTTGCCGGCCTTCGACAAATCCCTTTTCGAAAACGATATCATCGTGGGAAACCGATACTACACGCTCATGTCCAAGGGATGCATGTGCGCGTGCAGCTACTGCTCCCAGAGTTTCTACGCCGAGTTCAATGGCGGGATGGACCATCGGCGCAGGAGCGTCGACCTGGCGATCCGGGAACTGCGCCAGGCGAAGGAAACGTACCGTCTGCGGCTGATCGACTTCGAGGACAACGTACTGTATGCGAACAAGGCGTGGTTTCGTGAGTTCGCGGCACGGTACCGGACGGAGATCGGCGTGCCGTACATCTGCATGGGACACCCCCTGGCGATGGATGACGAAATTGCCGCGCTCCTCGCTTCCAGCGGCTGCTACCGCGTGCAAATCGGCGTCCAGTCGATGGATGAAGCAAACCGAAAAGCCCTGCTCCATCGGCCGGAAACGAACGAACAGGTACGGCGCTGTTTCCAGCTGCTCGACAAACACAAGGTGCGGTATTCGATCGACCACATCTTCGGCCTTCCCAACGAACGCGACGAGCGGCACCTGTTCGATGCCGCGTGGGAGTATTCCCAACTGGGCTCGCTCCACAAGATAAACTTCTTCTTTCTGACCTGTTACCCGAAGACGCCGATGATCCGGTATGCGATCCGGCACGGCATGATCAGGGCCGAGGATGAACGGAAGATCGACGCCGGCGAGCAGGACTCCTTCTGCTACGATTACGGCATCACCACCGATCGCGCACTGCGCAGGTTGTTCCGGGCGTACGTCCTGTTCTTCCGCATGATTCCGATCCTCCCGAAAGGCATCAAGGAATTCCTGCTGCGCCGCGGCATCGTGCGGCTCTTCTGGGTGTTCCCGAAGAAGCTCACCCTGTTGGGCATCGATGTGTTCCTGGCGTTCAGGAATCGCGACCCGGTGTCGCGGCATCTGCTGGCGCAGTATCTACTGTGGTTTCGGCGCATCCTGTTTCACGGCGGGGTCAAATGACTGGCGATGCTCCGCGGTCATTCACGGCCGTCGCGGCGGTTCGGGCAGTCGAAAGATCCTGAATCCGTCCGCCGGCTTCGGAACGCCGAACCCCTGTGACACGTAGGCACGGATGAATTCCCGGTCCTCGCCCGCGAGGCACCTGGGTACGTACTCGGCGAACTGGCGGACCGCGAGGGCGTTCCGCCGGATGTCCCGCAGGGTATGGAGCCGGATATTCCCGATGGAAATGTGCATGTAGACGCAGGGGAAGATGTCGCCGTAGACGTTCATGTACAGCGACTCCTTCACCGCGGGACACCCGGAGCGGCCGAGGTGCGGATAGAGGTCGCGGCGGATGCGCGGGGTTTTCCGGTGCAGGTCGTTGAGGTAGGCGAAATTTCCGTCCGTGAGGATCAAATCCGTGCGGCCGTCCCAGTTGCCGACGGGCTGCGGGATGTTGATTTCCACGTTGATCCGCTCCGCCGCGGCGTAGGCCAGCAGCTTCTGCACGCTGTCGGTGTGGAGCGTATCGTTGAGGACCGTCACGGCGACGGCGATGTCGAGGCCGATGCCTCTCGCCGTCCGGAGCGTGTTGATCGCCCGTTCGCGGCAGCCCTGAAGGCCCCGGAACGCATCGTGCTCCGCAGCGAAATAGCTGTCGATGCTGACCGCGATCTTGTCCACCCCGAGCGCCCGGACGCGCCGCAGCATCTCCTCAGTGACCATGGCGCCGTTGGACACGAGCGTGATGTAGCTCCGGGAGGGGCTGCACGCCACGATGAGCTCATCGAGGTCGGGGTGCAGAAAGGGCTCCCCGCCCTGGAGGGCGAAATGAAACACGCCCTCCCGGACCATCTCCCGCAGGGCCGCCTTCATCTCCGCGGTGGTGAGCCGCGCCCGCCGGAACGGATCGTTCTCAAAGGATTTGGCAAAGCAGTGCCGGCAGGAGCAGTTGCACTCGGTGTTGATCATCACCACCATCGACCGCAGGCACGTCTTTCGCCGGTATAGGAGATTCGCCAGGAAATGGCGAGCGACGCGCAGGAAGAACCACGGTTTCCGCCGCAGCAAGCCCGTGTTCACCTGGGTTCGGAACTGGCCGAGCAGGCTCATGGGGTCCGCTCCCGCAGCAGAGAAACGACCGGGGCGGGGACCGGGGCGGTCTTCCGGAAGATCGCCGTGAGGATATTCGAGTCACCGATTCGGTTCTGCACCAATTCGCACATGATCCCGGCCGCGATCAGGGCGGGATTGCGCGCGGAAAACAGCGACCGGAGCGGGGCGGACCGCGTCCGATCGTGGACGGCATACTGAAGGCTCAGGACATTGACCGTGGGCCGGAACTGTTTCCGGACGCCCTGTTCTTCAAAACCGCACTCTTCCATCAGGCCGGCCAGGGATTGCCGGGTGAAGTGGGACAGATGCCGGGGCAGGTGGTACAGAAACCAGTGTTTCCCGAATCTCCTCCGGGACGGGGAAGCGAAATTCGGGAGCTCCACCACCACCAGTCCGCCGGGTGCGAGCAGGCAGTTGATCCGTTTCAGCGAATAGGCGGGATCCCAGAGGTGCTCGAGCACATTGAACAGGCACACCACGTCGTACTGCCCGGCAGGGACATCGGCGTCTTCGAGCGTTGAGGGAACCACCGGAAAACCCTCACGGATCAGCGCGTCGCTCAGTTGCCGGTTCGGTTCGACCCCCGCGACCTCCCATCCGAAGCGCCGGCGGCAGGCCTTGAGGAACTCGCCGGTGGCGCAACCCACCTCCAGGAGCCGGACGCGGCCCCGCTGTGCGACGTATCCCCCGACCATCGCCGCGCGCTCGGCGGCCTGCCCGTCCCTGCGCATGCGGTCGATCAGCCCGGCGACGCCGCTCATCCCGCCGTAGCAGAGGTAATCGCCGGGATAGAATCGCGTAAACAGCGTGGTACGGTCGGGGCGGAGCGACGTGTAGGTATGGCCGCAGCCACGGCACGAGGACACTTCGAACGGCGCGTCGATGTGCAGTTCGTAGTCGGGGGTCGTCACGACGCGCGCGGCGTCCCAGCCGCCGCAGCGGGCGCAGTTCACGCGGACCACCGGAACCGTTTCCCTCATCGCGCCCCCCCCGCCTTCTTCAGGAACCACGAGGCGAGACGCCCGCACAGTGCACCGGCATCCAGGCGCATCGCCAGGGAATTCTCTATCGTATTGATGCTCGCGCAGGAAAGGCAGTTCGGCCGGTCCCGCACGAGGATCTCCCATGCCCTGCGGAGCCCGACCTCCCGGACGTTCGGGCCGCGGTAGCACCCCAGTTGCACGCAGTAGTACAGGGTTCCCGTCGGCTCGAGGCCGCAGAAGATGTCGCCGCTTACGCACCGCGCGGGTTTCCGGTATGGCCTCGGCAGCGGCGTGTCGTCCCGCATGATCTCATGGTACCCGATCGGCCAGGTGCGCGCGGCGTCGATGGCCCGAAACGTGTTTCCGATGGGGTACCCCTGCCGTTTCAAGTCCCGGTATGTCCTCCAGAAGTCCCGGTATTCATCATCGGTGATTCTCAGCGCCTCGCACTCGGTCGTGCCGACATGGGTCGGGGGGGAAACGGTGAGGGGCACCCCGAGTTCCCGGGCCAGTTTCGCCGTTTCTCCGAATTTCTTGATGTTGCTGCGGGTTACCACGGAGTGGAGGCGGCAGCGCACCCCCTGCGCCCTGGCCGTCTGCAATCCCGCCAGCGCGCGTTCGTACACGCCTTGGCCGCGCAGGCGATCGTTCACTTCCCCGACGCCGTCCAGACTGACGCAGACGGCATGCGCCTTCCTCACCGCCTCGCAGTTCTCGGCGAGGAGCGTCCCGTTGGTGACCACGTGGAGAACAATGCCCTTGGCCACGATGTATTCGACAATCTCGCCGATATGCTTGTGCAGAAGGGGCTCCCCGCCGAGCAGGAACATCATGCGCGTTCCCAGCGAATAGAACTCGTCCACGAAACGAAACGCCTCTTCGCGGGTGAATTCGGCAGACAGGGTTCTCCGGTCGATCTTCTCGTCGACGACGAAACAATAGGTGCAGCGCAGGTTGCAGCGATTGGTCAGGTAGAAACAGACAAACACCGGCTCGTTCCTGCCGGTGATGTTGAGCCGTACGAGATGGTAGGCCAGTCTGATTTCGGCGGGGCCGTTGATTCTCACGGGGGAACAATATGAAGAAGGATTATGCCTGTCAAGGGGATTTCGGCGAGGGCGTCCGCTTACCCTCGCGGGGATGCCTGCCTCCGCAGGACGAACATGCCGTGAGCGCCATGCCGGCCCGCCGTCAGCCGCTCGAGCAGCGCTTCGATCTTTATCGCCGCGGAGAAGCAGGACTCGGGAAGCGTGTTAGGGATGAACGTGAAATAGAACACCTCCTGGAATTGCATGCCGGGGATCCGAACTGCTTTGAACCATTTCCCGGGGACCCAGAGGTCTGGCCGGTCCCCGTCTATCCTGTTGGTCAACGGGAAGATGACGTTCATGTAGAACCGGAAGACCGCGGTGTCGGCGTTGATTTCATGGATGAAGCAGAGGCCTCCCGGCTTCACGACCCTGGCCATCTCCCGTAGCACCTCCCGTTGTTCCTCTCTGCTGCGGAGGTGATGCAATACGTTTATGCTGTAGGCAAAGTCGAAGGAGCCGCCCTCAAACGGCAACGCAAGCGCCGAGCCCCTGACCACGGCGTATCCCTGAGCGATGCTGTTCCTCCTGGCCTGGGCAAGCATCCCTGCGGAGGTGTCGATGCCCCTCATCTGATACCCGTAGCTGCTCATCCGATTCATATGATGGCCGGTTCCGCACCCCACATCCAGCCCGTTGAGGCAGCCGCAGGGCGAAGCGGTATGGGCAAGTATCCTCCGGTGCATGAGGTCGCACTTTTTTCGCAGCAGGTGCATCCGTACCACCGCGGGGAGTTCGGAATCGTAGCCGGCCGCAATCTCGTCGAAATGGTCTCGCATCAAAACCGCCTTCCCTATCCCTTTATCACATCCCAGAGCGGAGCAGGCCTCTCTTCGGCCGGAGCGGATGTGCGATAACGCCCCCCCCGAATGCCGGAATCTCCTTGACAAGCAGGCTCCCTGTCCATAAGCTTCGGACCGACAAAGCGGTAAGCGCCGCTCCTCGGAAAGGCCACCGCCACCCGCCTGCGCAGGGGCTGCGGACGGGTGTACGCGCCTCCCCGCGCAGGGACGCGATTCGGGAAAGAACGATGAAAAGACCACGCCCCCCGGGAAAAGCCAACATACCGACCGAGACTCCCGCACCTCGATCTGCTCCCAACGCTATGGGGCACTCTCTCCTCCTGTCCCTGCTCATGATCGCCATCACCCTGCTCGTGTACGGCCAGGTGATCAACCATGACTTCGTCGTCTGGGACGATCCGCTCTACGTAACGGCAAACGACCGTATCCAGCAGGGGTTTGACTGGGAGAGCATCCGCTGGGCCTTCACGACCAACCACGGCGCGACCTGGATCCCGCTCACCTGGCTGTCGCTCATGCTGGACTACCGGATGCACGGCCTTTCTCCCGGGGGCTATCATCTCACCAACCTGTGCTGGCACCTGCTGAACGCCCTGCTGCTGTTTCACATCCTCCGCACCATGACACGAGCCCTCTGGCCGAGCTTCCTCGCGGCGATCCTCTTCGCCGTCCACCCGCTCAACGTCGAATCGGTCGCCTGGGTCACGGAACGCAAGGACGTGCTGAGCGCCTTCTTCTGGTTCGCGACCACCGGGCTGTATGTCCGGTATGTCAGAGGGCCTTCGCCGACAAAGTTCCTCCCCGTGATCGTCGGCATGGCCCTGGGCCTCATGGCCAAGCCGATGCTGGTCACCCTGCCTTTCGCCCTGCTGCTGCTCGATTTCTGGCCGTTGCGCCGGATCCAGACGTATCGCTCCTGGGTCCCCCTGGTGAAGGAGAAGCTGCCCCTGGTCGGCCTCGCAATCCTCTCGGCGGCCCTGACCCTGTGGGCACAGCGCGGAGTGATCGCGGCAATCCCCTTCGACGTGAAGCCTCTGCCGCTGCGCCTCGAAAACGCCCTCGTCTCCTACGTCGCCTACCTGCACAAACTGTTCTGGCCCGCCGGGCTGTCCGCCTACTACCCCTATCCCGATTCGTCGTTCCCGCTCTGGCAGCTGGGGCTCGCCTCGCTCACCCTGGGGGGGGCGTCCTGGCTCGCCTGGCGCTTCCGGCAGCAGCTTCCCTACCTGCTGACGGGCTGGCTCTGGTTCGTCGGCACGCTCGTTCCGGTCATCGGCATCGTCCAGGTGGCGGGGCATGCGATGGCCGACAGGTTCACCTACGTCCCCGCCATCGGGATTTTTCTCATCATCGCCTGGGGTGCGAGGGATATGGCGCTGCGGAGGCCTCCCTTCCGCTGGGGGCTCGTCTCGGCCTGCGCGGCCGCCGTGATCGTCCTTTCCGTCCTGAGCCATTCCCAGGTTCGGCACTGGCGAGACAGCATCGCCCTGTTCCAACACGCCGTCGAGGTCCGGGAGGACAATTCCCTCGCCCATGCCTGCCTCGGCGCGGCCTTCCTCCGGCAGGGGAATCCGATTCCGGCCGAGAAGCACCTGACACGGGCGCTGGAGATCAACCCCCGCTACCCGGAGGCGCTCAACGACCTGGGAACGATCCTGAGCGACCAGGGGAGGTACGCAGAAGCCGTTGCGCGCCTCACCCAGGCGCTCGCCCTGAGCCCCAACTATGCCGAGGCCCGCAACAACCTCGGCCTGGCGCTTGCCCGTATGGGTCGATCCGCCGAGGCGATCGAACAGTACCGGGTGGCGATCTCGCTCGACCCGCGATCGCCCAAGGCCCTCAACAACCTCGGTGCCGCGCTGGCCCAGCAGGGCCGGCGCGAAGAGGCGAAACCCTATTTCCTCCGGGCCCTCGCGATCGACCCGGGCAACGCCGACGCCCTCGACAACCTGGGCCTGTTGTATTACGAGCTCAAGGACTATGCCAATTCCCGGGCCTCCTTCGAACGCGGCCTGCGGCATAACGCCATGAACCCGAAGGCCTTCTTTTTCCTGGGGATGATCGCCGTCGCGGAGGGGCGTGACCGGGAGGCGGAGGGCTACTTCTCCCGGGCGGTGAAGCTGGCCCCGGACTTCGAGGAAGCCGCGGAACGACTCAGGGAAGTCGCCGCGCGGACCCGCCGGAACTGAAGCGGCGGCAGCCCCCTCACAGATAGATCAGCAGGCCGAACATCGTTATCCAGCCGATAAGCGAGACCTGGAGGAAGGGGTCTTTCCAGAGGATCTCGACGGGGTCCGCGGACTGCTGCTCCACCACGATGAGCTGCAGGTAGCGCAGGATGCCCAGGATGACGAACACCGTGGTCAGGTACAGATGTCCGGTCCCGAACTTGGCGGCGATCTCCGGAGACATGGTGTACATGATGTAGGAAACGATCGTTACCGCGGCAAGCGCCACCATGCTGCCGTCGATGAAATCCACCGTGTAGCCGCCGACCGACCTCCGCGACGGCTCGCCGCTGCTCAGCGAAAGCCGGACATCGTCCCGTCTCTTCCCCATGGCCAGAAACAACGCCAGGAGGAACGTCATGACGATGATCCAGGGGTAGATCCTGCCGCCCGTCGCAACCCCGCCCACGATGATCCGGATGACGAACCCGATGGCGATGACGAACACGTCCAGCAGGGCGACATGCTTGAGCTTGAGGGTGTAGGCGATGTTCAGGGCCAGATACAGAAGGCTCATCCCGAGCATCGGGAGGCCGATATACGCCGCGCCGAGCAGCCCCCCCGCAGCCAGGAGGACGCCGCCGACCGCGGCGCTGCCCGGAGTCACCCGCCCGGCAGCCAGGGGGCGCGCTCTTTTCCGCGGGTGCCGCCGGTCCTCCTCCCGGTCATGGTAGTCGTTGAAGATGTACACTGCGCTGGCGAGCAGGCAGAAGAACACGAACGCCAGCCCCGCCTTCGCCAGCAGGTGGAGCTGGTGAAACTGGAGGGAAAAGAACAGGGGCAGGAAGATGAAGAGGTTCTTTGTCCACTGCTTCGGCCGCAGCAGGACGAACAGATCGCGCATCACCGCAACCACCATCCCTTTCCCGGCCGATCGCCCATCTCCGTCCCCTCCCCGTCTCCGCTCACCCCGACGACCGCGGTTCAGAAGAACACCTTGGCCAGCCGCAGGATGCCCTGTTTCCACGCCACGCGGTGGGAGATGCCCGCCTGTCCCTGGATGGCATCGCTGTGGTTGAGGTACCACCGAAAATTACGGACCAATGCCTCCCGGTTCGAATACCGCGGGGTGAACCCGAGTTGCCGCTCCGCCTTGTCGATAGCCACGACGGAATCCCGGGAAGCCGTCTCGTACACCCAGCGGTACAACGGGGACAGCTTGAAGAATTCCAGGAGTCTCAGCACTGCGATCGCCGGCCTGGCTGGCAGGGGGACGATCCGTCTGCCGAAACCCGCCTCGTCGAGGACCGCCTGGTAGTCTTCCCGCATGGAGGCGAACACCCTGGCGCCGATGTTGAACGTGTCGTTGACGGCGGCGGCATCCAGGGTCAGACAGCGGTAGATGGCCTCGCACAGGTCTTCCACGTCCAGCAACTGATACCGGTTGCTGCCGCTGCCGAGCAGCGGGAAATTCCGGCCGTCCTTCGCCCAATCGTACAGCAGGGCAAAAACCCCCAACCGCTCCGGGCCGACGAAGGATTTCGGCCGGAGAATGGGCACCACCATCCCTTTTGCCCGGTACGCGAGACACGCCTCTTCGGCCATGATCTTTGCCTTGCCGTAGGGCCCGACGCCGTCGAGGGGATCGTCCTCGTACAGGGGGTGGCGGTCGGGTATCCCGTAGACCGCCGTGGAGGAGATGTGCACGAATCGTTCGACCGCTGCCTTTTCCGCCGCCGCCAGGAGCGTCTTCGTGCCCTCCACCTCGGTCGAAAAGATGTCTTCCTCCCGGTACAGAGGCAGGGCTGCGGCCGTATGGACGACGAACCCCGCACCCTGCATCGCCTTTTCCACGTCGCCGCCGTCCCGGATGTCGCCCCGGATGAAGGTGATCCGGTCCCGCACGTCGGCATAGGTGAAATCGACGACGTCCAGCACGACGATACGGGTCATCCCCCGCGCCAGGAGATGCCGGACCAGGTTGATCCCCAGGAAACCCGATCCCCCGGTGATCAGCACGATCTTGTCCGTGAAATCTTCGTTTTGCCCCTGCACCATATGACCGCCGGACGACCCGTGACTGTTTTTGGGGGTGAGCGTAAGTCAACCGGTCGGGCATGTCAATCGATAATTGGCCGCACCGGCATGCCGCCCTGTCCCCGCAATCCGGGCGCAGCGGCGATTCGCGAGAACGGCTCGCCGGCCCGACACCGCTTTGGCGGAACATCCTTGACACCCTATCGCGCTTCCCATATACTCGCGCGGCCCGGAAGGGCGGTTCAGCCCGGCAGGCGATGCCGCCGGGGCTCGGGAGCGGTCCACCGGCGGAGCGGTCGAAGCGGCTGATCCGGCCGGGCGGCGCACCGGGGCGCCAAGAAGCGATGACGCAGGAGGGGAAGGAAAGAGGATGACCACCAGGAGGATCGGCGGATACGCCGTCGTGTGGGGACTGATCGGGGCCCTGATCGCGGGCTGCGCATATGCACAGGAAGAGAAGTTTCTGGCGACGATCACCGTGGTCGATGTAAAGCCCTTCGAGGTCCCGGACTTCACCATCAACGGCGAGAGGTTCTACGACGCCGTCCGGCAGGGCAAGAAGGTCAAACTTCCCTTCCGCGACCTGAGGGAGATCAGATTCCTGAACCCCGCCAAGAGCTTCCAGGTCGAGGTCCTGTACAGGGACGGCAGGAGGGAGACCGTGCTCCTGCAGCCCGCGGCGGACATTGTGATCGAATCGGGGATGATCAGCGAGTTCAGCCACAGCAAGGTAGCCCGGATCCAGTTTGCCCCCCTGCCCGCCCAGCCGCCCCCGCCCCCTGCCCGGCCCGCTTCCCCGCAGAAGCAACCCGACGCCACGCCGGCGACGGCCGACCGTGTCGTCCTGCGCAACGGCGACCGGCTGAGCGGACAGGTGCAGACGAAGGTCTTCCCCCTGCGCACCACCTACGGAACCTTCCCGCTCGACGCCGCGCAGATCGCCTCTATCGAGTTCGACGCCACGAGGCCGCCCCTGGCAACGGTCCTGCTCAGGAACGGCGACCGGTTGAGCGGCGCGGTGGAGGTGGAAGCGCTCCGGTTCACCCTGCCGTCGGGCGAGAGTGCCAGTTTCGACGGCAAGACAGTGCAAACGATCACTTTCAAGAGGTAGGACCGTGCCCGCATCCCCCGCCCTCCCCGCGTCATCAGCCGGGAAACCGGCCATCTCCTTTCACCGGGCCGGGACGATCGTTCTGTGCGCTTTTTTCGTCTCCGGTGCGGCGGGTTTGATCCACGAAGTCGTCTGGACGCGTCTGCTGCGTCTGGTGATGGGGAACACCGCCTATTCGATCACCACGGTGCTCTGCGCCTTCATGGGCGGGCTTGCCCTGGGGAGCTACCTGGGCGGGAGGTTCATCGACCGCCGGGGCGATCCGCTGCGGGTGTTCGCCCTCCTGGAGGGAACGATCGCCCTGTACTGTTTCCTGCTCCCCTGGCTCATCCAGTCCGTGGAGCCGCTCTACCGGCTGATCTACCAGAACACGCACACCTCCTTTTACCTCTTCAGCCTGATCCGGTTCGCCTTTTCGGGCTTGCTGCTGTTGATCCCGGCCACGTTCATGGGGGCGACGCTGCCGGTCCTTGCCCGGTTTTTCGTCCGCTCCCTGGACCGGATCGGCCGTCCCGTGGGCGTCCTGTATTCCGTGAATACCTTCGGCGCCGTCCTGGGCGGGGCCGCCGCCGGGTTCCTGCTCATCCCGAACCTGGGGGTGACCGCGACGATCTGGACGGCCTCCCTGCTCAACGCCCTGGTCGCGGCAACCGCCTTTGTGCTGCACCGCCGCACGGATACCGGGATGGCCGAGGCTGCGGCCCCACCGAACGGGCATGCGGAACAGCCGGTGCCTCCCGGGGAGGCGCGGAAGGGGAAGAAGGGGAAACCGGCGGCCACCGCCGCGGAGACCCCGCGCCGGGGTTCCTCCGGTCCCGGCCGGACGCCCTATTTGCTGGTGGGGTACGGCCTGGCGGGCTTCGCCGCGCTGGTCTACGAGATCGCCTGGACGCGGGCCCTCTCGCTCCTGATCGGCTCGTCGGTCTATGCCTTCAGCATGATCCTCACCGCCTTTGTCCTGGGGATTGCCCTGGGCAGCATGGTGTACGCGCGATTCGTCGACCGGGTCAGGGACCCGCTGCGCACCCTTGCCGTGATTCAGGTGGCCATCGGGCTCACGGCCCTGCCGGTGATCCCGCTCATCGGCAGCCTCCCCTTCTGGGTCACGGGGGTGATCTCACTGTTCGGCACCTCCTTCTGGAAACTGCAGGCCGTGGAATTCGCGCTGGTCCTTGCCGTGATGATCCTGCCGACCACCCTGATGGGGGCGGCGTTTCCCCTGGCCGGCCGGCTGTTCGTGCAGGCCTCCGCGACGGTCGGCAAATCCGTCGGCACCCTGTACGCGTCCAACACCATCGGAAACATTCTCGGCTCCTTTGCCGCCGGGTTCATCCTGATCCCCCTGGTGGGCACCGAGAACACCCTGTTTGCCGCGGTCCTGATCAACGTCGCCGTGGGGGTGCTGTTCTTCGCCTTAACGCAGACCCTCTCCGCGGCGGCAAAGGGGCTGACCGCTGCGGCGGTGCTGGCCGTCGCCGCGGGGGGGATCCTGCTCACCCCCCCCTGGAGCCCCGCGGAGATGAGCTTCGGCCCCTTCTACGAGGCGCTCCGGCAATCGACGAGCATCGCCCGTTCGCCCGCAGAGCTCAGGGCCATCGAGGCCGAGCGGAAGGTGCTGTTCCACAAGGAGGACGCGAGCAGCACCGTCACGGTGAAGCAGCATCCCGGCGGGTCGCTGTCCCTGTATACCAACGGCAAGCCCGACGCCTCCTCCCACGGCGACCTGCCGTCCCAGGAGCTGGTCGCCCACATCCCCCTGCTGCTGCACCCCGGTCCCAAGACCGCCCTCGTCGTCGGCCTGGCCAGCGGCATCACCCTGGGGTCCGCGGGCAGGCATCCGCTGGAACGGATGGATTGCGTGGAGATCGCCCCGGCCATGGCGGAGGCCAGCCGCTACTTCGACGAGTACAACTACCGCATCCTCGACGACCCGCGGGTGAACCTCATCATCGCCGACGGACGCAACCACCTGGCCCTCACGGACCGGAAATACGACGTCATCATCTCGGAGCCGTCCAACCCGTACATCGCCGGGGTGGCCGATCTGTTCACCCGGGAATACTTCCAGCTCTGCCGGGACCGCCTTGCCGAGGGGGGGATCGTCGGCGCCTGGATGCAAGCCTACCTGATCGACAAGGAATCCTTCCGCAGCATCGTCCGGACCTTCCAGTCGGTGTTCCCCGAAACGGCCTTGTGGAAGACCGCCAAGGGCGACTGCTTCATGGTGGGGTCGAAGGCCCCCCTGCGGGTTGAGTATCGAACGTTGCTGTCGCGAATCGGACAGAAAGACGTGGCCGCCGATCTTGCCCGGATCGGCATCCGCACCCCCGAAGATTTCCTCAGCCATCTGGTCATGGGCAAAGGAAGCGTGGCCCGTTTCACCGCCGGGGCGACGGTCCATACCGACGACAACGCCCTGGTGGAATTTGCCGCCCCCCGGGGGTTGACCATGGGAATATACCAATGGCCGCTGATGGAGGCCATCGAACGGTACCGGGAGGCGGACCTGTCGTTCCTGACGGCGTCCGGGCAGGACGCCAGGGCGCTGGCCGAGACAACGGCGCGGGCCGCGCGCCTGATCGAGGCCCGGGGAGAGGTCTATCAGGCGTACCTGCTGCGGAACAGAGGCGAATCGGCCAAGATGCTCGAGCGGCTCCGGAAGGCGGCCTCACTCAATCCCAACGACGACCTGCTGGCCGAGTTCCTCGATTCCTTCGCGAAAGAAGCGTATGCCCTCAGCCAATCCGGACAGTTCGACGCTGCCGCCGCCCTGTACCGGCGGATGATCGATATCCTCCCCGCGGACCCCAAGTCCCGCTACAATCTGGCAACGATGCTCAAACGCCGCGGCGACCTAGACGGTGCGCTGCGGCACTATCGGGAGGCCCTGCGGCTGAATCCCGACTACATCCTGGCCCTGTTCAACGTGGCGGAGCTCGCCGACCGGCAAGGTCAGGCCGGCGAGGCCCTCTCCCTGTACCGCCGCGCCCTGCGGATCAACCCGGACTTTGTGCCGGCGCTGAACAACCTGGCGCTCTTGATGGCCCTGCATCCCGACCCAGCCATCCGGAACGTGCCGGCGGCGATCCAACTGGCCGAAAAGGGATGCTCACTGACCGATTACCGGGACCCCCTCCTGCTCGAGGCCCTGGGGGCAGCCTATGCCGCCGCGGGCCGGTATGCCGAGGCCCGGAAGGCAGCCGGCCGGGGGCTCGAAATCGCGACCGCCGGCGGCAACAGACCGCTGGCCGACCGAATCCGGGGCAGGATCGCCGCCTATCCGGATCGATGATGTCATCCCGCTGTCACATGCCGCAAAAAAGAAGTTGACATCTTGCCAATCCTGTAGCATGGAGTGCATACCTGTATAGCCAGGCATAGCTGAGGTGATTTTGGGGGTGCACGGACCGGCGATCAAGTCGATCCGTACGATGCATCCGATCGCCGACATCTTGAGGAAAAGGAGGTGAGGAGGAGAGGCTGCGAGGCGGTGGCGTGCCTGACATCGCCTGACAAAGGGGGGAAGGGACCTTCAGGTCGAAACGGAAACGAGAGAAACACAAGGAGGAGATGGGATATGAAGAGACTGTTCACGTGTTTTCTTGCGGTCGGTCTGGTACTGGCCTTGACCCTGCCGGCGGCGGCAATCGACAACGAGTTCGGCGGGTTCTGGCGTACCCGGGCCTACACGCAGAAGGATTTCACCGGGAGCGACTCCGGGGCCCAGGACTACCGGGCCGTGGATACGC
>CAIYSL010000131.1 GCA_903928915.1 uncultured Syntrophobacterales bacterium
GACCCTGTACGGCTGGGCCAAGGACGGCGCGGGGAACGTCTCCGTACCGCTGAGTGCCGCAACGACGATCACGCTGCCCGACACGACGGCCCCGGTGGTCACCGGGTTCGCCATCCCGGCGGGCTCGGCCTCGCTTACCGTGGCAATCACGACCTTCACCGCGACGGACGCCACGGGCGTGACGGGGTACCTGGTCACGGAGGGCTCTGCCGTTCCGTCGGCCTCGGCAGCCGGCTGGAGCGCGACGAAGCCGGCGAGCTACACCTTTGCCTCGGCAGGCGCCAAGACCCTGTACGCCTGGGCCAAGGATGCGGCGGGGAACGTCTCCGCGCCGCTCGACGCAACAACAATGGTTACCCTGGCCGACACGACGGCTCCGGTCATCACCGGGTTTGCCATCCCAGCCAGTTCAACCTCGCTCACGGTTACGATCTCCTCGCTCACCGCCACGGACGCCACGGGCGTGACGGGGTACCTGGTGACGGAGAGCGCGGCGACTCCGTCTGCCTCGGCGGCCGGCTGGAGCGGCACGGCGCCCACGAGCTACACCTTTGCCTCGGCAGGGGCGAAGACCCTGTACGCCTGGGCCAAGGATGCCGCGGGTAACATCGGCGGGGCGATCAGCACGGTCACCATTACCCTGGCCGACGCGACGGCGCCGGTGGTCACCGGGTTTGCCGTCCCGGCGAGTTCCACCTCGCTCACCGTGGCCATCACTACCTTCACGGCTACCGATGCAACGAGCGTTACGGGATACCTGGTCACGGAGAGCTCGTCGACTCCGTCAGCGTCGGCCTCCGGCTGGAGAAGCACCGCGCCGGCGAGCTACACCTTCAGCGCTGCGGGTACCAAGACCCTGTATGCATGGGTCAAGGACGCTGCGGGGAACATCGGCGGGGCGATCAGCAGCGTGGTCGTTACCCTGGCGGGTAACACCGCACCCGTGGTCACGAAGTTCGACATCCCTTCCGATTCGAAGTCATTCACGGTCCGCATCAAGAAGTTTGCGGCCACCGACGACGTGCGCGTCACGGGCTATCTGGTCACGGAAACGGCAACCCCCCCGCGCGTGAAGGACCACCTCTGGAGATCGACTCCCCCGGAGAGCTACACCCTCAAGGATCGATCCTCTGCCGGCGTCAGGACACTCTATGCCTGGGCAAAGGACGAGGCAGGGGCGATCTCGGTATGCGTCCCGCGTACCGTGAAGGTCACCGCCCGTCCCGACAGGGACGGGGAGCGCGATGATGACGATGACGATGATGAGGAGGACGATGACTAGCTGAACGTCCCAGGGTCTCCGCGCGGGGTAATCCCCTCGCGGTCCACTCATAACGAAAGCAACGGACAAGGCCCCGGGGAGTTATCCCCGGGGCCTTCTTTCTTCTCGCGGCAGGGCTGTGCGGCGGTCGCGAACCGGCCCGAGCGAAGCGGGCTATCCTGCGCAGGCAACCGACAGGCTGCCCGCGGGGATGCGGCCATTGATATACCGTTCGACTTATGGTATCCGAAACAGGCTAAGGGACGGCGCCCGGGCCGGGCGCAGGATCTCAGCTGCGGGCGGGCGAGCCAGCCGACTGGGAGGAGAAGAATGAAGATCGCCGATGTCGCGTCGTATCCGGTCAGTTATTCCCTGGACAGGCCCTTTGCCAACAGCGCCGAACGCCACCAGCGGCGGTCTACGACGCTGGTCAAGATCACCTCGGACGAGGGGGTTGCCGGCTGGGGAGAGGCGTACGGCCCTCCTCCGGGGGTGAGCGGGCTGATCCAGACGTACCTCAAGCCGCGGCTGATCGGCCAGGATCCGTTCCGCCTCGAGTATCTCTGGTTCGGGCTGCAGACCCACAAGGGGATTCCCAAGGGGGCCATGGGCGGCATCGATCTGGCGCTGTGGGACCTCAAGGCCCGGGCCCTGAAGGTGCCGCTGTACGAGCTGCTCGGCGGCAGGAACACGGAGGTGATCACCCCCTACGCCACCGGGTTTTTTCTGAACGAAGACGATCCCGATTCGACCGAGTACCTCGAAGCGGAGGTGGAGGAGGCCCTGCGCCGGCAATTCCGCGCCCTCAAGATGAAGATCGGGTTCGGCAAGGAGCGGGACATCAAGCGGATGACCCGGGTCCGCGAACTGATCGGCGACGGCGTCGACCTGATGGTCGACGCCAACCAGGCCTATGACTTCATGACCTGCGTCGAGCTGATCCCCTGCCTGAGCGACCTGAAGGTCCGCTGGCTCGAGGAGCCGATGCCCTGGCAGAGCTTCGAGGGATACAAGGAGCTGCGGAAGAAGGCCCCCTTCGCCATCGCCGCCGGCGAGGCCGAGTACGACTACCAGGGGTTTGTCGCGGCGATCCGGGACCATGTGGTGGACGTCATCCAGCCCGACCTGGCCGCCTCGGGGGGACTGACCCATTCCCGCCGGCTGGCCGTACTGGCCGAGGCGTTCCAGGTGGACTTCCAGCCCCACGTCTTCGGGACGATCCTGGCGTTGCCCGCTGCCGTCCAACTGACCGCGGCGATCACGAACAACCAGCCCTGGATGCTCTTCCCCCGGCCGGTGCTCTTGGAATGGGACACCACGCCCAATCCAATGGCGACCGACATGGTCACCAACCCCTTGACCCCGCAGCAGGGGCTGCTGCGGGTCCCCGGCGGCGTCGGGATCGGGGTCGAGGTGAACGAAGAGGCGATCGGAAGATACCTGATCAAGGCGTAGCCCTGCGATTGCCAGCATCAACGACACCTTGGCGAAGTCGACCGATTCAAGAAACCAGGAAACTCCAGCCATTTCTTCTTGACATTCCGTACCTCATACAATAGATATTCCTGTATGACAGTATTACAGTATGACCTCGTGTAGATCAGATAGCACATTGCGGGGGAGGGATATGGCAGACAGAGAACGCAGGATCTTCAGGATTCATCGGGAGACACTGGTTGACAAACTCGTTCAAAACATTCAGGAAGCTGTCTTCTCTGGGGAAAGACCTCCAAAATCCAAGATCAGCGAGGTCGGCATCGCCGCTGAATTCGGCGTGAGCAGAGTGCCCGCACGAGAAGCGCTCCAACGCCTTGAAAAGATGAATCTGGTGCGAAAGACACGATCCGGCAGGGAAGTGGCGCAATTCAGTCCCGAAGAATTCAGACATGTCTATGAGCTGAAGAACGTCGTCGAAGCCTTCGGCGCCATGAAAGGCGCCTTGAATGCCACCCCGCAGGAGATAGCAGCCATCGAAGGGATTGTCGAAAAAATGGCTGATGCGGTAGCAGACAGCGACATTGACCGACTACAGAAATTGAACTATGAATTCCACGATTCCCTTGTTTTCTGCTGTAAGAACCCACAGGTCATCGAATGCTTTTCCTCTCTTGCCCAACAGGTTCGCTGGGCTATGTCTATTTCCTTGCGGGTTCCGGATCGTCCGGTCATGGGCGAACGAGAGCACCTGGAGATATTTACCGCATTTAGCAATCGGGATGCGGTAAAGGTGCGATGTCTACTCGAGACGCATTCCAACAAGAATATGAAGCGCATTCTCAGAAAGATGGATCCGAGAGAGGACAGCGCGCCAGGTTTGAAGAGCTGTCCTGAAATCAGCCCTACCGCGTGCAGAAACCTCATTGACGGAGTCAAATAACGGCCAAACGACGGAGCGGACTCCCTGCGCTGGGGGTTGAGACGCTGAGCGCGGCTGGGGGCAAGGGGAAAAGAGTCTGAAGATCCACGAATACCAGGCGAAGAAGCTGCTGCGGGACTACGGGATTGCGGTACCGCGCGGCGAGGTGGCATCCACGCCGGAGCGGGCGCTGGGGATCGCGACGGAGCTTGCGGGCCGGACCGTGGTCAAGGCGCAGA
>CAIYSL010000132.1 GCA_903928915.1 uncultured Syntrophobacterales bacterium
CGTCCCCAGAAATACTTCGGATCGCTGAAGGGCTGGCCGACGAGTTCCGACGCCATCCTCTCCCGATCTATGCTGATGAGGCTTCCGTTTGCCTGCCGGGGGAACAACGCCTGCGCTACTGCCGTTACCGCCAGAGGGTACGCGATGCCCGTCAGAAGGGTCACGATAGCAAAGAGAAGGACTGCTGTCCGGATCGATTGCCGCATGGTCATCTCCTTTCACATCCCGATTACCATCGCGATCACCATGTCGATGGCCTTGATCCCCAGGAAGGGGACGATGAGCCCACCCGCTCCGTAGACGATCAGGTTTCGGCGGAGAACCGCGGCTGCGCCCACCGGCCGGTATTTGACGCCGCGAAGAGCCAGCGGAATCAGAGCAACGATGATGAGGGCGTTGAATATGACCGCCGACAGAATGGCGCTTTGCGGCGTTTTAAGGGCCATGACATTCAAGACCGCCAGGTCCGGATAGATGCCCGAAAAAGCCGCCGGCAGGATGGCAAAGTATTTGGCCACGTCGTTGGAGATGCTGAAGGTCGTGAGCGTCCCGCGTGTCATGAGGAGCTGTTTCCCGATTGCGACGATTTCGATCAGCTTGGTAGGATTGGAGTCGAGATCCACGAGGTTCCCGGCCTCCTTCGCCGCCTGCGTACCCGTATTCATGGCTACGGCCACGTCCGCCTGGGCCAGGGCCGGTGCGTCGTTCGTTCCGTCGCCCGTCATGGCCACCAGATGACCCTGTGCCTGGTACGAGCGGATCAGATTCAGCTTTGCCTCCGGAGTCGCCTGGGCAAGAAAATCATCCACCCCCGCCTCGGCGGCCACTGCTGCCGCCGTGAGCTGATTGTCGCCGGTGATCATCACGGTCCGGATGCCCATGCGCCGTAGTTCGGAAAAGCGTTCGCGGATGCCCCCCTTGACTATGTCGCTCAACCGAACGACCCCCAGGACTTGGGAGCCCTCGACGACCACCAGCGGGGTACTCCCCTGCATCGCCACGCCGGTGACGATGGACTGCACCTCCTCGGGAAACCTGCCGCCCTTCGCACGGACGTAGGCCCCGATGGCGTCGGCGGCGCCCTTGCGGATCTCCCGGCCGTTCAGATCGACGCCGCTCATACGGCTCCGGGCAGTGAAGGGAATGAAGCGGGCTCCCAGGGCCTTGATGTCGCGCTCCCGGATCCCGAATTCCTTCTTCGCCAGGACGACGATGCTCCTTCCCTCCGGCGTCTCGTCGGCCAGGGATGCGAGCTGCGCCGCATCCGCCAGACTTTTTGCCGTCGTTCCCGTCAAAGGCAGAAATTCGGTCGCCCGGCGGTCGCCCAGGGTGATGGTGCCGGTCTTGTCGAGGAGCAGGACGTCCACATCGCCGGCAGCCTCCACGGCCTTGCCCGACAGGGCAATGACATTCGCCTGGATCATCCGGTCCATGCCGGCAATGCCGATGGCGGAGAGGAGGCCGCCGATGGTCGTCGGGATGAGGCAGATAAGGAGGGCGACGACCACCGTCATGCTGACGGGCGACCCGTGACCGGCGGCGCGAACGCTGTAGAGTGAAAAGGGGACAAGGGTTACCGTGGCCAGCAGAAATATCAGGGTGAGCCCGGCGAGCAGGATGTCGAGGGCGATCTCGTTCGGCGTCTTCTGCCGCTTGGCCCCTTCCACCATGGCGATCATCTTGTCGAGGAACGTCTCGCCGGGGTTTGCCGTGATCCGGACGATCAGCCAGTCGGACAGAACCCGCGTTCCGCCCGTGACCGCGCTTCGGTCGCCCCCGCTTTCCCTGATGACCGGGGCGCTCTCGCCCGTGATGGCGCTTTCATCCACGGA
>CAIYSL010000133.1 GCA_903928915.1 uncultured Syntrophobacterales bacterium
GACAGTCAGCAACAGCATCGTTACCGGTAATATGGCCATGATTTTCAGTTTGGCAGATAGAGTCATTGATCCCTCACTTGATCAGGGTCACTGAATGCGGCCTTAATACCTCAAGCGCATCGGTATGTATGAAGTTAAGGTAGTTTGGTACACTTGTCCTGTCGGTGAAGCGGCTTTTTATTGCCCAGCGCGCCACTTCTTCAAAGGTCAGGAGCAGGTGTTGATCCAGGGTAAGGCGGAGATCTATATCCTGCCAGACACCCTGGATTTCCTGGGTTGGCAGTTTCAGTTGGGCCGAAATCAGTTCTATCGCTTCATTTTTGTTTTTCCTGGTATAATTTTCAGCCATGAGCAGAGCATTGATGAGTTTTTCGACGGTTTTGGGCCGCTCCTTTATGAACGTATTGAGCGAAACAAGAAGGAAAGACTTCAGATATAGGCCGGGAGCTGATAATATAACCCCGTTGTCCCCAAGCATACTGATTGCTTGACCAAGAAATGGATTCCGGTGAGAAAAGGCGTCGATCTTTCCTGCCGCAATCGCCTTTGGCAGCTCCGGCCCCTTGGTGAATGAGATCCTGGTATCCTTTTCAGTCATTCCATGTTTCAGGAGAAAGAGATCCAGGAAAAAATGCACTGATATTTTCTCTTGCGTGGCAATGCGCTTACCGCGAAGGTCTGACGGCGCCATAATTCCCCGGTCCTTACGTGCAATGATCTTGACCTCGTTATCCCATGAACCGATTGCAGCAAAGACACTAAAGTCTTGCCGCGCAAAGCTGTCAAAGACAAAGGCCGTCTCAGCGACAATGGCCACATCCGCCTTGTTGGTGAATAGCGCCTTTGTTGCTTCATCGCCCGTCGCATATTTAGCGACCGTCACATCAAGACCCGCTGTATCGAAAAAACCCTTTTCCTTTGCAATGGTCACCAGAGCCGTGAGCAGGGTGGGAGCGTCGGAGATAACCACCTTTTCACCCGCGGCGAGGCAGGGAGTGCAGAGTAAAAGCACCATGATAGATAATATCAATGATTTCAAACTGCGAAGCATAACTGCCATAGCCACCACCTATTTCCCTTCTTCAAAGACAGTGTTTTTGCCTCCGGCTTCGCCGGAGCAATCCTGTTAAACCCATGCATCTACGTCTGATCCAGCACCTCCCTCACTTTGGCAGCCAGGTCATTTCTGGAGAATGGTTTCTGGATAAAATGCACCCCTTCATCCAACACGGGAAGGAACTGCGCCCCCTGGTCACCGCAAACGTCTCCCGCGTCGAGCTGCGCCTTTCAATCCGGATTCGTGGATCAAGGATCGATCAGCCGCCTCTCGCTTTGTATTTGAACCCTCAACTACCGCGTGCTCGTATCCCCTAAGCGCGACTGTGGAGTCGGGGCACAACCAGTACGGCCGTGCGCCCGGGAAACAGCAGGAATGCGACCGAGGATACCGCCCCCTACAGGATCAGCGGAGATACTTGCCGAACCACTGGAAGACCTTCTTCCATCCGTCGACCGCGGCCTCTACCCGGTAGACGGGACGATCGACCCAGAAGAAGGCGTGGCCGGCGTTGTCGTAGGTGTGGAACTCGTAGGTCTTGCCCCATTTCTTGAGCTCCGCCTCGGTCTTCGCCACGTGTTCGGGCGAGGGGCGCTTGTCCTCCTTGCCGAACAGCCCGAGCAGCGGGCAGCTCAGGTCCTTGGTGAGGTCGAGCGGGTCCACGGGCTGGCGCGGGGTAAGCCCCTCTTTGCCCGCCCCCACGCCGCCGCCGTAGCAATTGACCGCGGCGTCGATCCCCTTGAGCGTGCAGGCGGCCAGGTAGACCTGCCTGCCCCCGGAGCAGTAGCCGATGATCCCCACCTTGCCGTTGAGGTAGGGCAGGCCGCGGAGGTACCGGATGGCCCCTTCCACGTCGCCCATGGTGCGGTTGTCGGGCATGCCGCCGGCGTCGCGCACGCTGGCGCTGTTCGCCTCGGGCGTGCCCTTGCCTTCGCGGAATTGCAGGTTCGGGCAGATGGCCGTGTAGCCGTGGTGGGCGAACCTGCGGGTGATCTCCTTCGTCGATTCGTCCCAGCCGGGCATGTGGTGGATCACCACCACCCCGGGGTGGGGGCCTGCTCCGGTCGGGCGCGCCAGGTACGCGTCGATCGTGTCGCCCTCGTGGCCGCGCAGGTGCACGATCTCCGCGCACATGCCTTCAGACCCCAGCTTGGCCGGCGGCGCGGGCTTCGCCGCCGCCAGCACCGTGCCTGCCGCACTTGCCATCATCCCCCCCACTGCCCCGGCTGCGGTCCCCTTGATGAAATCCCTGCGCGTGCATCCTTTCCGCTTGTTCTCGACGAAACTCATACGCAGTTCCCCCCTTCAAAAGAGATGACTTCGGTCTCGTGGAATAGCTCATATTATACTTGGTTCCCTGGACAGAGGCAACGTTTCGGCGCACTTTTCCGGGGGCGGTTCCGGCCGGGAGGTGGGAAGGCAAGAATTCGGTTGCCTCCCGGCGATTCCCTGTGGTAGCCAAAACGTTCGACGGGATAGTCTGACTCCGACCTTCGCCGGAGTGACGACTTAGTACGGGGCCATCAATTCATCGACTGAATCGGTGGTTGCAGGTAGCCGACATTCCGGATACCGCCCCGGACTTTGCCGCGGTGACGCGGCGGCAGGGGCCGGCGGTAGATTATCGGAGGGTGCGTGGACAAGGCTGCACGGGAATTCCAGATCTTCGCCAAACCGGCAGGGGCCGTCTGCAACCTCGACTGCCGCTACTGCTACTACCTGGAAAAGGACCGGCTGTACCCGGGGGGCGGGCCGTTCCGCATGCCCGAAGAGCTGCTGGAGGAGTACATCCGCCGGCAGATCGCCATCGCCCCCGAGGAGGAGATCACCTTCTTCTGGCACGGCGGCGAACCGACCGTGCTCGGGCTGGACTATTTCCGCAGGATAACCGAGCTGCAGCGCAGGCACCTGCCCCCCGGCCGGCGGATCGCGAACGGCATCCAGACCAACGGCGTGCTCCTCGACGACGACTGGTGCCGGTTTTTTGCGGCCGAGCGGTTCAGCGTCGGGCTCAGCCTCGACGGACCGGCGGCACTGCACGACGTGTACCGCACGACCAGAGACGGCAGGCCCACGCACCGGCAGGCGATGCAGGGCTATCGGCTCCTGCGCAGACACAACGTCCCGGTCGATCTGCTGTGCGTCGTGCATAGCGAAAACGTCCGGCACCCCCGCGAGGTGTACCGCTTCTTCAAGGAGATCAAGGCCCAGTACCTCAGCTTCATCCCGCTGGTGGAGCCCGAGCCGGCCTCCCCGGCCGGCGTGAGCGGCCGCACCGTGCCGGCTGAGGCCTTCGGCGCCTTCCTGTGCGCCATTTTCGGCGAGTGGGTGCGGCAGGACATCGGCAGGGTGATCGTGCAGATCTTCGAGGAGGCGGCCAGGCCCGCCTACGGCCAGGACCATTCCCTGTGCATCTTCCGGCCCACCTGCGGGGATGTTCCGGTCCTCGAACACAACGGCGATTTCTACTCCTGCGATCACTACGTCACGGCCGAGCACCGCCTGGGCAACATCCGCACCATGGAGCTTCTGGAGCTGATCGAGCATCCGGCGCAGCTCGCCTTCGGGCAGGCCAAGGCTGAGGCCCTGCCCCGGTTCTGTCGGGAGTGCGACTGCCTGACCATGTGCAACGGGGGATGCCCGAAGGACCGCATCATCCGGACCCCGGAGGGCGAAGCAGGGCTGAACTACCTGTGTGCGGGGTATCGAAAATTCTTCGCCTACTGCCGCGACTACACGCGGCAGATGGCGGCGCTGCGGCTGTCCGGAGAGCCGGCCGAGCGGATGATGGAGGTTCTCCGCGCGGAGGAGATCAAGGCGCAGCCCGCTGCCGGCCGCAATGACCCCTGCCCCTGCGGCAGCGGCCGCAAGTACAAGAAATGCTGCCTGAACGCCTGAAGCCGGGGCTCACCACGCCGTCGCACCGCCGTCCACCGGGAAGTTCACGCCGTTGATGAACGCCGCCTCGTCCGAGGCCAGGTAGAGGGCGGCAGCGGCCACGTCCTCCATGGAGGCGAGACGGCCCAGGGGAACCTCGCCCACGCGCTCCCGCAGGCGCTCGGGGTCCTTTAAAACCTCCTGAACCAGCGGGGTCTCCACCGTGCTGGGGCACAAAACGTTGGCCCGGATGTTGTCCCCGGCATAGCGCACCGCCACCGACCGGGTCAGTTGGGAAACGGCCCCCTTGACCGTGGTGTAAGCCTCGTGGGTGAACTTGTGGCCGATAAGGCTGCAGACCGATCCCATGCTGATGATCGCGCCGCCGCCGTTTCTGCGCATCAGCGGCAGGGCGTGTTTGATGCCGAGGAAGGGACCCCGGACATTCACGGCCAGCATCGTATCGAGGTCCGCGACGCTCATCTCCTCGATGGGCCGGCGGATGTTGATTCCGGCGTTGTTCACCAGGACGTCGAGCTTTCCCGCCTTTTCGATCAGCGCAGTCAGCGCGGCCCTCCAGCTCTCCTCGTCGGCCACGTCCAGACGGACGAACCAGGCGCGACCGCCCTCAAGGGTGAGCTCGCCAGCGGCGGCCCGGCCCTGCTCCTCCTTGATGTCGCCGAGGAAAACGACGGCGCCCTCGCGGCTGAACCGGCTGGCGATCGCCAGCCCCAGCCCCTGGGAAGCGCCGGTGACGAGGGCAACCCTGTCTTTGAGACGCATGGGACTCTCCTTATCTTTCGACTTCGCCACAGCCGACGGTGGAGCACCGCGCGGCCTGCGGCCGAGACAACAGAAATCCCGGGCACCCCGCTCGGGGGGCCCGGTTTATGTCCTTCCTGCAAAATCTCCCCGGTCCCTTCACCGAGGATGGCCGTGCACGTCGATCAGGCCGCCGCTGCCTGCGGCGGGGCAGCGGATCTTGCCCGGCTACTTGGCCTTGCTGACCGTGGCCCGGAACTCATCCAAGAGCGCCTTGCCGATCTTGGGCTCCCAGGTGGTGTAGACCGAGGCGCAGGCATCCACGAAGGCCTTGTGCTGCTCGGGGGTGAGCTCGATGACGGTCGTCCCGGCCTTCCGCAGATTCTCCACGAAATCCTTGTTCATCTTCCGGTTCAGGGCCCGCTGGTAAACGGCCGACTCCTGGGCTGCCGCGGCGATGATCTGCTGGTCGCCGGCGGGGAAGGAGTCCCAGAGCTTCTTGCCGATCAGCATGATGTGAGGGCCGTAGACATGCCCGGTCAGGGAGACGTACTTCTGTACCTCGTAGAACTTGGAGAGCCAGATGGTCGGGATGGGGTTCTCCTGACCGTCGATGGTCTTCTGCTGCATGGCCGTGAACACCTCGCTGAAGGGCATCGGGGTGGGGTTGGCGCCCATGGCCCGGAAGGCCTCCAGGTGGATCGGGTTCTGCATGGTGCGGATCTTGAGCCCCTTCAGGTCGGCCGGGCTCTTCACGGGGCGGGCGCTGTTGGTCAGCTGACGGAACCCGTTTTCGTAGTAGGCCAGAAGCTTGATCCCCTTCTTCTCCAGGGCGGCGGCGAGTTTGGCGCCGATCGGGCCGTCGAAAATGGCGTCGGCGGCCTTCTCGCTGGGGATGATGAAGGGCAGGTCGAACACGTTGAACTCCGGCACCAGGCCCGTCAGCGGAGATGCGGAGGTGGTGACCATCTCCAGGGTCCCCATCCGCACCGCCTCGGTAGCCCGCACGTCGTCGCCCAACTGGGAGTTGGCGTACACCTGGACGTTGTACTTGCCGGGCAGCTTGGCGTTGAGGATCTCCCCGAACCTCTTGTTGCCCAGGTAAGAGGGATGCTGTTCGTTGATCCCGTTCGAGATCTTGAGGACCTTGGCCTGGCTGAAGGCCTGGCCGGCCGTCAGGCCGATCGCCAGCGCGAGGGTGAGAATGAAAATGACAACCTTTTTCATGATCCGTCTCCTTTCGGTTAGGGGGTTTTCGGGCCTCCCCTACTTGGGAATCAGGCCCGGTAGATAGGTGACCGTCCAGGGCAGGTACGTGACGATGCCGATGACGATGATGCCGATGACGATGTTGGGCCAGATGGCCCGCGCCAGTCTGGCCATGGGGACTTTGGAAATGCCGCAGGCCACGAAGAGGATGTTCCCCACCGGCGGGGTGATCAGCCCGATGCAGAGGTTCACGATGACTACCACCCCGAAATAGACGGGGTCCAGACCGTACTTCGTGGCGATCGGCAGGAGCATCGGCCCCAGGATGAGCAGCGCCGGGGTCAGGTCCATGACGCAACCGACGAGCAAGAGCAGGATGTTGACCCAGAGCATGAACAGCATCCAGTTACCGCCGGAGAGCCGGAGCAGCAGATCGGCCAGCATCTCCGGGATCTGCGCCGTGGTGATGAAGTAGGCGGCGGCCATGGCCGCGCCGCAGACCAGCAGCACGACCGCTGTTCCCCGGCAGGTGTTGACCAGGATCCCGAGCATATCTTTCATCCTGAGCTCGCGGTAGATGAACACCGAAACGACGAAGGCATAGACAGCCGAGACCACGGCCGCCTCGGTGGCGGTGCAGATGCCCAGCAGGATGCCGCCCAGGATGATGACCGGCAGGAACAGTGCCCACAGGGCGTCCCAGCAGGCCTTGAGGACGGCGATCAGGCTGAACTTGCCCTCCACGTGGTAGCGCTTCTTGCCGCGGACGTGCAGGTACCAGCCGATCATCAGCCCCACCCCGAGGATCAGGCCGGGGATGATCCCGCCGATGAACAGCCGGATGATCGAGACGTTCGCGATGACGCCGAAGATGACCATGGGGATGGAGGGTGGGATGATCGGGCCGTTCGTCGTGGCGGCCGCGAACAGCGCCGCCGCCTTCTCCGGCTCATAGCCCTCTTTTTTCATCACCGGATACAGGATCGAACCGATGGCCGAGGCGTCGGCCACCGCCGAGCCGGACACGCCCGAAATCAGCATGCTGGCCACGACGGTCACGTAACCCAGGCCGCCGCGCACGTGGCCGAACATCGCCTTGGCTACCATGATGATGCGCTGGGCGATGCCGCCCGTGTTCATGATCTCCCCGGCCAGGAGGAAAAAGGGGATGGCCATCAGGGGGAAGTTGTCGATGCCGCGAAAGATGGTCTGCACGACCAGCGGCGGCGACCAGGAACCCATGAACCAGGACAGGACCAGGGCGGTCAAGAACAGGGCGAAGGCGATCGGCATCCCCAGGAGGATGAAGCCGAACAGGGAAGAGAGGAACAGAGGAATCATCGCCGCGCCTCCTTCAGGTGACCGATGTCCCCGGAAAGCTTGATCAGCATCTGGAGGAACATCAGCGCCGCGCTGACCGGCCCCACCATGTAGACCCACCCGTAGGGAATCGGCACCGAGGAGGCCACCCAGCCGCTCTGCAGCGAGTCGATCGCCATGTCCCAGGCGCCCAGGCACATGATCACCAGCGCCGTCAGCACCAGGAGGTCGGACAGCACCACCACCGCCCGGCAGGCGCGGGCGGACAACAGGGACTGCAGCAGGTCTATGCCCAGGTGATCGCCCCTGATGAGGGCGATGACGGCCCCCAGAAAGACGATCCAGATGAGGAGGAACCGCGAAACCTCTTCATACCAGCCCAGGGTGGTGTCCAGGAAGTAGCGGCTGACGACGTTGCCGAAGACGATGGCCGACATGGCCACCAGCAGGATGGCCACCCCGTACGACAGGGTTTTGTCCATGACCCGGCTGATGCCCTCGAGCCGGGATGCGGTTGTGACGGGTTCACACTCCATGCAAATTCCCTCCCCGGATTACTGATCGCTGCTTGCGGTATTACCCCCCTCCATCCCAACACCGAATGTATGCAAGACGCGCTTCGGACTCTTCCCGTGTGGGGGCTACCACATTGAGGGCAAGCCCCCGGCAGGGCAGGTTCCGCCTGATCAGTTCGAGGTCTTCGACGGTCAGGTCGCCCCAGAGGATGAGGCCGCGTGTCTCCATGATCCTGGCCAGCACCGGCAGCATCTCCTGCACGCCCGGTCCGCCGATGTCCTTGTTGACCTGGATTACCTTCAGCCCTTCGAGGGTGAGCAGCTCATCGAGGATGAAAAAGGAGCTCGGGTGCAGGTGGACGGCGGTGTACGCATGGCCGGCCAGGATCAGTCGGGCCGCGGCGAGGAAGAACTCCCGGTAGAGTTTGGGCGAGAGGAGGGAGGACAGATCGTCCTGGAACCAAATGGACGGGCCCGGGGCCCAGACGTGGTAAAACCCCAGGCTGGTCCCCCCGTAGAACGGCGGGGTCAGGCGGCGCTGGGCTTCGAGCACGGCCATGAACGTCCGGGTCACCCGTTCGATCAGCCGGTGCATCACCTGCGGGTCGGCCTCCATCAGGGCCAGCACCATCTCCTGCTGCCCCAGGAGGGCGCCGAGCATGTCGCTCGGGCCGCGCATGATCGGCATGGCCACGGGAAAGCGGCCGCGGCTCTGGCCTGCCAGGGCTGCGGTGAATTCCAGGTATTTCGCCAGCCAGGGGTTCTGCGGTTCGAAGCGGACCTCTTCCAGGGCCTCTGCGGGCGAGGAGAACCGGGGCCGCGACGTGAAACTCTCCCGGCCGGCGCGGATCGGGCAGCCGAGGATCGCCTCCATCCAGGGGATACCGGTGTAGGGCTCGCCGGTCCAGAAGCCGTCCTGGCCGAGCTCCTCGGCCTCGCGGAACATGCGCTCGTAATCCGCGCGGAACTCGGAGACGATCAGCATCTCCGGGGAAATGATCTTGCCCGGCTCCAGCAGGGGCAGGCCGGCCTGGAAATGGCGGGCAAAAAAGAAATCGCCCACCCGGAAGGAGGCCAGCGGCCGGGGCTGCTTCTGGCGGGCCCAGAAGGTCCGGTGCAGGGAAAGCCGCTCCTGCAGGCTGGCCCGCAGGGGCGCCGGCATGGGCGGCTGTTCGGTCCGTATCGCCCCGGAGGCGGTTATGCCACCCTCGGCCTTGAGGCGCACGATGGTCCTGTCCACGTGTTCCTGCATGATGCTTTCCGCGGCCTTCACGTCGCGCGCCCGGACGGCGTCGATGAGCAGCCGGTGGAAATGCAGGCCGTCCTCCATCCCCAGGGTGTCGACGATATTTTCCATCGAGACTTCCAGGATGGTGCGCAGGACGTTGTTGACCTTGATGAGCACGGGGTTGGCGGTGGCCTTGGCCAGCACGAGGTGGAACTCCAGGTCGGCGTGGGAGAACTTGGCCACGTCGCCGCGGAGCCGGACCATCTGCTCGTAGACGGCCTCCATCTCGGCGATGTCCTGGTCGGTGGCGCGTTCGGCAGCCAGGGCGGCCGTACCCTTCTCGACGATCAGCCGGTATTCGAGCACATGCAGGATATCGATGTCGTCGAGGACCAGCAGGGGGATCAGGGCATTGAAGTGGACCTGCCCGCTTGTCAGCTCGCGGACGAAGGTGCCCTCGCCGTGCCGCGTCTCCAGGATCCCCAGGGAGACCAGGTGCTGGATGCCCTCGCGGATGGAGACCCGGCTCACGCCCATGGTCTGGGCCAGTTCGTGTTCCGAGGGGAGTTTGCTGCCGGGCGGCCAGGTGCGGCGGAGGATCTGATCGCGAAGCTGCCAGTAGACCTGGCCGCGAACGCTCTCCTTCTTGATCGGTTTGAGCATGCTGAGCACCTAAAAAGTGTTTGCCCAAATGTTAGTTGTCTGATATCTTACGTCCGACCACTTGTCAAGGACTTTTCGAACCCCGGCGGACCTGTCGCGGCAGAACAGGTAACCAATCGAAAGGACTGAACATGAATGACTTGCTGCTGGCCTATTACGGCGACGATTTCACCGGTTCGGCAGACGCGATGGAGGCGTTGACCCTCAACGGCGTGCCCACGGTTTTGTTTCTTGACAAGCCCGATCCCGGCCTGCTGAAGAGCAGGTTGAAGGACGTCCGGGCAGTGGGCGTCGCCGGGACCAGCCGCGCCATGACGCCTGCGCAGATGGACGGGGAGCTGCCCGGGCAGTTTCAGATGCTCAAAGATCTGGGCGCCCCGATCATCCATTACAAGGTCTGCGCCACCTTCGACTCGTCGGCCAAGATCGGCAGCATCGGCCATGCCGCGGACATCGCCTTCGCGGTGATCGAACCGCCCTTCGCGGTGATCGTCCAGGGCGTCCCGGTGATCGGCCGCTACGTCGTCTTCGGGAACCATTTCACCACGGTCGGGGACAAGACCTACCGCCTGGATCGCCACCCCATGATGAGCCGGCATCCGATCACCCCCATGGACGAAGGGGACCTGCGGCTGCATCTTGCCAAGCAGACCGCCAAAAAGGTCGACCTGATCGATTTTCTGCGGCTCAGCCAGCCCTTCGAGGCGATCCGCGACCGATTCGATCGCTTTATCGCCGAGGGCAGCGAGATCGTCCTCTTCGACACCCTGGAGGAAAAGCACCTGCTGACGATCGGCCGGCTGATCCATGAAAAGACCGGCGGCCGGCCGATTTACGCCATCGGCTCTTCAGGATTCGAGTATGCGATGGCGCGCTACTGGCAGGCGGCGGGGATCGTCGCGAAGCCCGACCCGATCCCTCCGGCAGGTCCGGTAGACCGGCTCATCGTTATCAGCGGCTCCGCGGCCGACAAGACAGCCGAACAGATCAGATACTCCCTGGACCACGGCTTCGCCGGTATTCGCCTGCGCCCGGACCTGCTGATCGATCCGAAAACCTGCGATGAAGAACGAAACCGGGCGATCCGCCTCTCCCTGGATTTCCTCGGCACGGGGAAAAGCGTCATCCTCTTCTCCACCGTCGGCCCCGACGACCCCTCTCTCAAGGAAACCAAGGACAGAATGAAATCCCTGGGCATCGATCCCGGCGAAGTGGGAAAGCATCTGGGAAGGCAGCAGGGATTGATC
>CAIYSL010000134.1 GCA_903928915.1 uncultured Syntrophobacterales bacterium
AGATTCTCCAGATCCACGGCGAACGGATGATCAAGCGGACCTTCGACCCGGGGTTTAGGATCCGCCTGCACCAGAAGGACCTCAACCTGGCGTTGGAGTCGGCGCGCAAGATGGGGCTCAGCCTGCCCAACACCGCCACGGTCCAGGAGCTGTTCAACTCGATGGCCGCCCACGGCGGAAGCGAACTCGACCACTCGGCCCTCGTCCAGGCCCTGGAGCGGCTGGCCAACCACACCGTGGCCTGATTGCGGTTCTGGTTCTCACCGGAACATTACCTGACTAAGGAGGCATCATGAATCTCAAGGAACGACTGGCAGCAGGACAATCCGTCTTGGGGACAATGGTCACCGTCTTCGAAAACCCCGAGATCGCCAAGATCCTCAAGGTCTGCGGGTTTGATTTTTTCATCGTCGATTCTGAACATGGAAATTTTGACTACAGCGACATCGCGAAACTCTTCGCCGTGGCCCGCGAGGCGGGCATTCCCCCCATGGCGCGTATCCCCGAGGTGCGGCGCGAGATCGTTCTGAAGTACATGGAGATGGGCGCGCAGGGACTCCTCCTGCCCAACACCGAGACCGTGGCGCAGGCAAAGGCCCTGGTCAATTACTCCAAGTATTATCCGATGGGCAATCGGGGGGTTTCGCTGCTTCGTGCCCACACGGGGTTCGAGAAGATCGACAACGCCGCGGAGTATATGCGGAAGGCCAACGAGGAGACGATCCTGATGGTCCAGATCGAGTCGCCGACGGCGGTCGAGAATATCAACAACCTCCTCGACGTCGAGGGAATTGATGCCGCTTTTGTCGGACCGAACGACCTGTCGCAGAGCATGGGGATCATGGGGCAGATGGACAATCCTCAATTCATCACAGCCGTGGACAAGGTCATCGACGCTGCCAAACGGCGCGGCAAGTTTTCCGGCATTCACATGATGTCGGTTGAAGCGTTACAGCCCTGGGTCGCAAAGGGAATGACCCTCAACTTCTGGGCCAACGACGTAGTCATGCTGATGAACGCCGCGAAGGCGGGCCTCGCCAAGCTGAAGAAATAGCAGTTGGATCGCGGGGGGCACAAGGAAGGCAGGCGTGAGCGAACTAAGCCCTGGTGAGGAACGCATGAGCACATCGAAACACAGGAGACTCAACGCCTGGGTCAATCAGGTCGCCGAAATGTGCGCGCCCGATGCGGTATGCTGGTGCGACGGCACCCGCGACGAGTTCGACCGCCTGATGGGCCAGATGGTGGCCGGTGGCATGGCCGTTCCCCTGGCCAAACGGTCCAACAGCTTTCTCTTCCGATCCACACCGAGCGATGTGGCGCGGGTCGAATCGCGGACGTACATCAGCACGTCAGATAAAGACGACGCCGGTCCGATGAATAACTGGGTCGACCCCGGAGAGCTCAAGGCGACGATGAACGCCCTTTACCAGGGCTGCATGCGGGGCCGCACGATGTACGTCATCCCCTTCTCCATGGGGCCCATCGACTCACCTATCGCCAAGATCGGCGTCGAAATTACGGACAGCCCCTATGTGGTCTGCAACATGCATATCATGACCCGCGTCGGAGCCGGCGTGGTTGCCAAGCTCGGTGTCGACGGAGAATTCATCCCCTGCCTCCATTCCCTTGGAGCGCCTCTCGCCCCGGGCGAAAAGGACGCTCCCTGGCCCTGCGCCCCTCTGGAAAAGAAATACATCAGCCACTTTCCGGAGGAGAATCTCATCTGGTCCTACGGCAGCGGCTATGGCGGAAACGCTCTCCTGGGGAAGAAATGTCTGGCCTTGCGCATCGCCTCGGCCATGGCCAGGCAGGAGGGCTGGATGGCCGAGCACATGCTCATCCTCCGCCTGACCAATCCCGCGGGCAGGCAGTTCCATATCGCGGCGGCCTTCCCGTCGGCCTGCGGCAAGACCAATCTCGCCATGCTCACCCCCACCACCGCCGGATGGAAATGCGAGTGCATCGGCGACGACATCGCCTGGATCAAGACCGGCCCCGACGGCAGGCCTCACGCCATAAACCCTGAGGCGGGTTTTTTCGGCGTGGCCCCGGGGACATCCTCCGAGTCGAACCGGGCTGCCCTGGAGACCCTGAGGGAAAATACGATCTTCACCAATTGCGCGCTGACTGATGACGGGGACATCTGGTGGGAGGGGATGGGCGCTGCGCCGTCGCACGCCATCGACTGGCAGGGGCGAAGCTGGACCCCGGCTTGCTCGGAACCGGCGGCCCATCCCAACGCCCGCTTTACCGCTCCGGCCCGCCAATGCCCCGTCATCTGTCCGGACTGGGAGAAACCCGAGGGTGTCCCGATCGACGTCTTCGTCTTTGGGGGCCGCCGGACAGGCGTCATGCCACTGGTCCACGAAGCCTACAGCTGGGACCACGGCGTGTTCCTGGGGGCCACGGCCTCTTCGGAAACCACGGCGGCCAACATCGGCGCCGTGGGTAACCTTCGGCGTGACCCGTTCGCTATGACACCCTTCTGCGGCTACAACATGGCCGATTACTTCCGGCATTGGTTCGACATGGGCGAACGGTTCGGGAAATACGCCCCGCGGATCTTCTACGTGAACTGGTTCCGGAGGAGCCCGGAAGGCAGGTGGCTCTGGCCGGGCTTTGGCGAGAACAGCCGCGTCCTGAAGTGGATATGCGAGCGCAGCGAAGGAAAGGCCGGGGCTGTGGAAACGCCCATCGGACTGATGCCGCGGGAAGGCGATCTGGATCTTACCGGGATGTCCATCGCCGGCAAGGACGTGCGGGAGTTGCTGCGGGTAGACGCGACCGCCTGGAAAGCAGAACTTCCGGATATCGAAAAACATTTCCGGCAGTTCGGGGAGCGCCTCCCGGGACGGCTCTGGAAGCAGCTCGAAGAGCTCAGACAACGCCTGGGCTAGGGTACGTGCGCGCGGGGCACTCCGCGATGCGACACAAAGGGATTGCCGATGGAAACTACATGCAGGGGATGGCAACGTGAAACTACGTGAGCAGCTTACGGCGCTCCTGACGTCTCTGGCGGGCGTATGGATCATGTCTTACGCCTGGATCGTACTGAAACTGGGGTCGATTCACGTACCCGATGCAGGTTTTCTGCCCTTTCTCTGCGGAGCGGCTCTTGCCGTCCTCGGAGTCGCCTGGTTACTGGCACTCCACTGGACCAAGAGGAAGGAGGCCCCCGCCGAGAAGCGTTTGTGGCATAGGCCGCTGTCCTCGTTGTTGCTGATGATCGCCTATGGCTGGGCGATGGAAACCCTCGGCTACATCAGCTCGACCCTGGTGTTCGTGATCGCTTGGCAGCAGATCGTCGAGAAGGAAAAATGGGCAAAGACACTGAGCATCGCCGTCCTGTCTACCCTCGCGATGTACGCGCTGTTCGTTCATCTGCTCAAAGTGCCCATCCCATCCGAATTCTTCCTCCGGTAAGGAGACGAGCCAATGGATATCTTCAGCGGTCTTCTCGATGGCTTTGCGATCGCCCTGACAGCGACGAACCTCCTGTTTTGTCTCCTCGGGGCTATCATCGGCACGGCCATCGGCGTTCTGCCCGGGCTCGGACCGGCGGCCACGATTGCGCTGTTGCTGCCGATCACCTATGTCATCGGTACCCCGGTGACGGCGATCATCATGATGGCGGGGATCTTCTATGGCGCCATGTACGGAGGATCGACCACTTCCATCCTCCTGAACCTCCCCGGTGAAGCGGCTTCTGTCGTCACCTGCATCGACGGTTATCAGATGGCCAAGAAGGGGCGGGCAGGGGCCGCTCTCGGGATTGCCGCGATTGGGTCGTTTGTTGCAGGAACACTTGCCGTCGTCGGTTTGACCATGTTCGCCCCGCCACTGGCCGAATTCGCCCTTGACTTCGGTCCTCCCGAGTACTTCGCCCTCACGACGCTCGGTCTTCTGCTGGCGGTGACGCTCTCCGGCGGCTCGATCATCAAGGGGCTGATCATCCTCCTCTTCGGCCTCATTCTGGCTATGGTCGGCCTCGATCCCATTTCGGGAAAGATCCGTTTCACCTTCGGGAGCATCGGTCTCCAGGGAGGGTTTGACTTCGTGACCCTGGCGATGGGGGTTTTTGGCCTGGGGGAGATCCTGTACAACCTGGAATCGACGATGAAGACGGAGATCGTCACCACGAAGCTGGGAAAAGTGTTTCCGACCCTCGGGGACTGGGCGGATTCCCGGTGGGCCATTTGCAGGGGATCGGTCATCGGATTCTTTGTCGGCATCATTCCCGGCGGAGGCGCCGTCATTTCGTCGCTGGCCTCCTATGCGATCGAGAAGAAGTACTCGCAGCACCCGGAGGAGTTCGGGCAGGGGGCCATCCAGGGGGTAGCCGGCCCCGAGTCAGCCAACAATGCCGCGTCGAGTTCGTCGTTCATTCCGCTGCTCACCCTGGGGATCCCGGGGAACGCTGCGATAGCCATGATCTTTGCGGCCCTGATGATCCAGGGCATCACCCCGGGCCCCTTTCTCGTGGCTGAGCATCCGGATGTCTTCTGGGGGGTCATCGCCTCGATGTACGTGGGCAATGTGATGCTCCTGGTCCTGAATCTCCCGCTCGTCGGACTCTGGGTGCAAATGCTGCGGGTACCCTATGGCATTCTCGCCCCGGTGATCGTCCTGTTCACCACGATCGGCGTCTACAGCACCCAGAACCAGGTCTTCGACATCTATGCGATGCTGTTCTTCGCCGCCGTCGGCTATCTGATGCGGAAGCTGGATTTCGACCCGGCACCGCTGCCGCTCGCCTTCGTCCTGGGTCCCCTGGTCGAGCGTTCGCTTCGGCAGTCGCTCTTACTGTCCGGCGGCGATCCGGCGATCTTTGTCAGTCGCCCGATTTCCGGGATACTGATGGTCATCTTTGTTCTCCTGATCGTGGGACAGACGATCTTTTTTTTACGAAGGAAATGGAAGCGAAGATGCTGCGTCCCGGTACCCCCGGAGACGGAAAAGTCCCTTTAACTCACTGAATTAAGGAGGTATACCATGAGTCGGATGCGAAGAGTCACCTTGTTGCTGACCGGTGTCTCGGTTGCCGTGCTTGTGTTCAGCGGCTGGGGGTTCAGCGCCGAAAAGTACCCGGCAAAACCTATCCAACTGATCGTTCCCTATGCACCCGGAGGGTCGAGCGATGTCCTTGCGCGGACCGTTGAAAAAGCTTGGACGAAGTACAGCCCCCAGCCGATGATCGTCGTCAACAAAGCAGGCGCCGGCGGCGTTCTGGGAACCGAGTACGTTGTCCGTTCCAAGCCGGATGGCCACACTCTTTTATTCGCCTACGGTTCCGGCTGCGATCTGGTCATGCCGCACCTGCAGCAGAAGATGCCCTACGATCCCCTGAAGGACGTGGTGCCGGTCGCGCGGATTTCGATCCACTCGGTCGTGGTCAGTGTCAGCGGTAAATCTCAGTTCAACACGATGAAGGATGTGATTGCCTGGGGTGCCAAGGGGAACAAGATTACCTCTGCCGTTTCAACTGCGGCCGGCGCCGTGGACATCGTCATGCGCGCGATAGCGAAGAGAACCGGCGTCCCGATCACGACCGTGCCTTTTTCGGGTGGCGCCGAGGCGGCAACCGCCCTGGCCGGAGGCCACCTCGTGATCGGCGGGGGGCACCCCTCCGAGGTTTTACCGCACCTTAAGTCGGGTCGATTCAGACCGGTCGGCGTGGCGCTCGACAGGCGCGACGGCTCCCTGCCGAACGTTCCAACCCTCAAGGAACAGGGAATCGATGTGGCCACCTGGGGTTCGGTGAAAGGCGTCGCAGTTCCGAAAGGTACACCGCCGGAGGTAGTCGAATACCTCTCCGCAACGCTGAAGAAAGTCTGTGAAGACGGCGAGTTTAAAAAGACCATGGCCACGATCGGCCAGCCGGTCGATTACCTGGATCAAAAGGATTTTGCCGCCTTCATGCTGAAGGCCTCGAAGGATTATGCGGACCTGATCAAGGAATTGGGCATCAAATTATGAAGACCGTCGCGTGAAATCAGAAGATGAGGCTTACTCCGGGTTTACCGGCGACCGGCCTCTTCTTGACGTCAGATGAGGTTCCACGAATTTGCACAAACAGGAGGCATACACAATGAAGAAGAGATTTGCTGGGTTTGCCGTTGGTATGCATCTGATGCTCGCCGCAGCGTTGCTTCTTACTGTTGCAGGGTGTGGCGGCTCTGACAGTTCGGCCCCCGTTTCCCAATCCTCTCCGGTCGTGGCAGGGTTGGTCTCCGCGGATCCTACCATCGTCACAAACGCGGATGGAACACAGTATGCGAAAGTCGAAATGTTGACCCAGGGCAAGAAGACGACCGTCTCAACTAAATCGGTCACGAGCGACAAGATAGCGAGCGTCAAGGCCAATCTTGTGAAAGGAAATCTCGTGGATTATCTGCCGGACGCTGCTGCCGCCGACGTAGCGGTCGTCCCCGGCGACCCTGCAAAGACCTTCAACAAGATCCTCGCAAAAGGCAATTCAGCGAACGCTCAGTTCGATGCCATGAAATACGGCCCGGAACTCTCACCCTATGGCGGTGTGCCCGGGAATATGGTTGCCGCAGGGTGGATCTACGCCAAGACCGCCAACACGATCACCGTCGGTGACGGGAGGGTTCTCGCTGTTGATATCAGCGGCAGGGCGCTGCCGAAACCGGTGAAACGTTACGAGGAGACGTATACCGTTTCGCCGGACGTTAAAGTATTCAACGTGAACACGAGCGATTACAGCAAGTCCGCGGTATCCGATTTTGCCTCCATTCCGGTTACCGCAGACTACAGCTACCGAACGACATCCCGGCAGGCGGCGTATTTCATCTTTGACAAGAACTACCGGGAGGCGGAGAGTGCGAAGGTAATCGCGATCTACTACTTCACACCCCAGTCTACCTCCGATGGAAAGCCCGTATGGGATGTGCCGACGCAAAGTTATCTCCTCAAGGACAAAGGAATCGATCCGGTGTCGGGAAATACCTATGTATCGATCAACGCAACCGGTGTTTCCTCAGCCCCCTATACCCGCAGCACAGAGCCGTTCGAGATCGTGAAGGACACCTTCTACTACGTCGGCGACAACGAGGTCGCGGTATACCTGTTCAACTGTGATATGGGGACCCCCAATGATAAATCCGATGACCGGCTGATCATGCTGGACGCCGGTTGGCCGAACAGTGGATACCAGTACTGGAAAAACATCGAGGCCATGGGCTACGATCCGCGCAAAGTAACGGACTGGATGTCCACGCATGGGCACGGCGACCACTACGGAACGGCAGTTGAGCTCTTCACCATGGTCGAAAATGCCGGCGGAAAAATAAAGGTATGGGGAACACAGGAGGATACGTTCGGCCTTACCAGGGATGCCCAGGGGAATACGTGGAATATTGCGGGTGCACTGCCGGCCTCGGAAACCGTGATCCGGTCAAAGACCATCCCGTACGAATATGACAAATGGTACGATTTCGGGAACGTGCAGATTCTCGTGACGCCTACCCCCGGGCATACGACGGGGACCGGTTCATTCGTATTCAAGACGAGGAATCCCCTCACCAATAAGTGGATCTCCTTCGGATACATGGGCGGCTACGGCTATAATGGATTGTATACGCCGACCGCGAAGAACGGTTGGCTGAGGCTGAATTTTCAGCTCGGCCTTGCCTGGCTGCAGCAGAATGTCCAGGTCGATTATGTCTCTCCCCAGCATACGAACCAGTATCCGATCATTGAGGTGTACCAGGCATTAAAGGCGTACAACAACGATCCGGCCAATATGTACGACCAGTTGACTATGCTGGACGCATTAACGTCAAAGATGCCCGATTCTCCCGGGTTGGTGACCACTGAATTCGTCAATTTCTGCGAAAAGAGATATTCGGTCATCACCAATGCCAAGAGCGATATCAGCGATTCCCGGTACAGCAGCCTCGAAACTACCGGGCCATTCAAGCCGGGCAGGGAAAACGGTCTTACCGTACGGGCCACCTTGAAGGATGGCGGAAAGATCGTCCAGGGATTCGACGGCTTCCAGAATAAGAATCCCAAGCTCCCCCTGCTGAAGGATGGAATCCAGATCATCACCGATTCGTACGTGAACGATCCGACCGGCTGGTATGTGCAGTTCTACATCGACGTTCTGGACGACGGCGCTTACAAGGGGTATTTGCCGACCGGCTATCCACAGGCCGCTCTCACCTATACCGGCATAGACAACAGCGGGGCGATCGTCCAGAAATCCCTGGGAGCCATTACCTACGAAGGCGGGCCTGTGGAATCACTCCACGCGGGCGTGGGTACGCCGGAAGTGCTGAGGACGCAACGGCTGAACTCGAAGGCAGAGGCCGAGGCGATCTTGGCTTCCGTTCAGCAGGGCGGCACCTATACGATCACCCTGACAAAGGCCAGTGTCATCGTTGTTCCTGCTGATGTCACGAAAACGTTTGTTCCGTAAGGTCTTCGGCGGCGCGACCGGAAGGGGGGCACTGATGCACTCCCCCCCGGTGAAAAAAGGGTACTACGAGACGAAAGGAGCAGTCCGATGAAGAAAGGGTTCTTTCCCTGGGTATGCGGTATTGTCCCCGCGTTGCTGGTTCTGGCATTGATTGCCTGCGGCGGAAGCGATTCGGGACCCGCCGCCCCCGTCGTGGAGTTGACGTTGATGAAGAGCAGCATCACCGTCAATGGCGTTGCGCGGGAGTACTACGTCTACGCGCCGTCCAACCTGGCGGATCTGCGCGAGCAGGACGCCAGGCAGGTCCCGATCGTCTTTTCCTTCCACGACCAGGGGCAGACCGGCGAAGACAATGCGAAAGCCACCCGCTGGCATGAGGTCGCCGAGGCCAAGGGTTTCGTCGTCGCCTTTCCCTGCGCCGTAGGCGGTAAGTGGAACATGACGCAGAGCTCGACGGCCGCCGACGACGTAGCCTTTGTCAAGGCCGTCTGGACCGCCTTCCAGCAGGCCTCCGGGACCAATGCCTTCAACCTCTCCAGCGGCAACCCGGTCTATCTTGCCGGCATCGGCACGGGAGCTGCGATGGCCCAGCAGATGGCTATGATCGGGGCGAATCTGGGCACCATCCAGGTGATCTCGGCGGTCGCCGGCATCCGGGGCGCGGCCGACGCAGCCATCCATAACCTCCCCGAAGGGGCTACCCCGGCCGGGGCCTCCCTCCCGGTTTCGACCATGGCCGCCTGGGTCATCCGGGACAGCGCCGCCTGGTCCAGCGGCGAACTCGCGCAGATAGCCTATTGGAACAGGCAGAATTCCGTCGCAGCGTCGCCCAAGGTGTTGAGCGATGAGAGCTTCGAGACATACAGCTACACAAACACCGCTAATCCCCTACAGGAGACGCGAGTTTCCACCTTCAAGACCCCGGCGCTCTCCGGCAAGGAGCTGAGCTTCTACATCTGGAACAACATGTTCTCCAAGGTGCTGCGGTTCCTCGACGATACGCGGATCAACGGCAGCCTCCACAGCTGGGAGTCGATCGCCGAAATGGGACTGACCGAGTCTGCGAAGGAGTTCTCCGCCGCAGCCGGAGGGAAGCAGCGCTGGCTCATCTATCTGCCGTCGAATTATACCGCGCTTACGGCGGGCGGCAAGAAACTACCGCTGGTCTTTTCGCTCCACGGCCGCAAAGGTTCGGCCCGGTGGCAGGCCATGATGACCCAGTGGCACAAGGTCGCCGAGAAAAAGGGCTTCATCATGGTCTACCCGCAGGGTCCGCTGGCGACCTGGGATGCCGGGATCAGCAAAGGCGCCTCGACGCCCAACACCAATGTCCAGTACTTCCTCGAACTGCTGGAAGAACTGAAATCCAAGTATGCAGTCGACGCGACGCGCGTCTACCTGAACGGCACGTCGATGGGGGCGCTGTTCGCCAACCGGATGGCGGTCCAGTATCCCGAGCTGTTTGCCGCGATCGCTCCCTGCTATTCAGGGCATTTGAGCTCGGATGTCTACATCAACTATCACCAGTATCCCGACGTCAAGACGAACGTCCCCATTCCTGTATGGCAGTGCCGCGGAGGCGATGAGCCTTTTACCGCCTTTCCCGGGGGGGCAAAGGGTGAGGAAGAGGCGCGCACGTTCTGGCGCGTAGCCGTCAACAAGAGTCCGGCAACCGCCCCACCAACCACTCGCCCCTACGATCAACTCTCTCCCGTATCGGCGTCCAATCCAAACGTGACCAAGGTATGGGAGGATACGGTGCCTGCGACGACAACCCAAGTCATTGGCCGGAAGACGATCAGGATTTTTACCGACGGTCTGGCCGATTACCGTTGGCAGGTCACGGACTTTGTGCCGCACTTCTGGCCTCTGGCGGATCAGGCCGAACAGATGTGGAACGAGATGTTCTCCCACTATGTTCGGAATGCGGATAAGACTCTGACCAAGAATTGATGACCTTCCCGTGGAGCGGCCAGGCCCGAAGCGCGGCCCGGCCGCTCCAGAATCAAACCGTCTCTCGATCTCTGCACACAACACGCGGTTCATGGTTGACCCGGTGAATCCCGGGCGTTCAGCACATCGAACGGTCCCTGCTGATGTCACTATCGATCATCCAGTAGCGAGGAGCATCAAGAGAACTGCCGGAGGCCGCGCTTTCTTCAATCGGACCTGCGTAAAAAAATGGCCTGTAAAGGCCTTGGTTATCTGCTATAAGGAGGTGGCTCGCGGAACATGAGGGCCGGAAAAGAGCTCTTTTCGCAAGAACAGCTCTTCGCAACTGTCGTTTGATTTCGCCGTATCGGGATACGGAGTATTTGGCACATGAAGTCTCGCCCGTTGGGTTTCGATCACGCGGTGGCGGTCATAATGCTCGTCGTCGGGGTCATATGCCTGTTCGAGGCCATGAGACTGCTTCCGTTCAGTAACAGTTTGCTGTCGGGGGATCATGCGCTTCCGGGGATAACGGGAGCGGCCATGATCATCTTGGGGCTGATTTTGTTTTTCACCACAGAGGCGCGATCGATCCGAGTTCGCTTTCCGGAGAGGCCGGTCGTGATCCGTCTGGTGGTGATTCTTGGAATTCTGACGATCTATTCCATCTCCATCAAGCCGCTCGGCTACCTCTTGCCGACGGGTTTGTGCGGCATCCCGCTGTTTCGGATGTTTGGCGGGTACACCTGGGGCCGCTGCACTGCCATCTCGATCATCTGCACGGCGGGGCTCTATACCGTTTTTGTATTCGGATTGGGGATGTCATTTCCCCGGGGCCTCTTCTAAGACAAAGGGATCGTTCAATGGCAGACTCATTCGGGATGTTGATCCAGGGATTCGCCCAGGCATTGAGCCCGATGAACTTAGTCATGGCTGCGACCGGCACCTTGATCGGAACGCTGGTCGGAGTCCTCCCCGGGCTCGGCTCTGCATCCGCGATTGCCATTCTGATCCCGGTGACAGCGGTATTGGATCCCACCCAGGCGATCATCATGCTGTCGGGTATCTACTACGGAGCACAATACGGGGGATCCACCACTTCCATTCTGTTGAACATCCCCGGTGAAACCGCTTCCATTCCGACGTGCCTGGACGGACATCCCATGGCCAAGCAAGGCCGAGGCGGGCCGGCTTTGGGGATATCCGCCATCGGATCCTTTAGCGCGGGGATCTTGGGTGTATTCGGTCTGGCATTCTTTGCACCCCTATTCGCGGAACAGGCCCTGCAATTCGGACCGCCAGAATATTTTGCGCTCATGATCCTCTCGTTGGGCATCATCGTCAATTTTTCCGGGGAGTATGTCATCAAAGGTTTCATCATGGGCGTTTTGGGCTATATCTTGTCCATGGTCGGCATGGGGATTACCACAGGACTTCCCCGGTTGACGTTCGACAGTATGGCCTTGGCCAGAGGGTTCGATTCAATTGCCATCATCGTCGGACTGTTCGCCATCCCGGAGGTATTGAAAGGGATGGAAGAGAAGGTGGTCGCAATTTCCACGGAAGATATCGGGAGCGTCTATCCGGGCAGACCGGATTTGAAGAGAAGCTTTTGGCCAATCATGCGCGGATGGGCAATCGGTTTCTTTCTTGGCCTCCTCCCCGGTTGCTCACCGGTGGTGTCGACATTCATGTCGTACGACGTCGAAAGGAAGGTTTCAAGGCACCCGGAGGAATTCGGACACGGCGCCATTGAAGGGGTTGCCGGACCCGAAGCGGCCAATAACGCCAACAGCCAAGCCGGGTTTATCCCGTTGTTCTCTTTCGGCATCCCTGCTTCACCGGCGCTTGCGGTTCTCTTGGCCGGATTGATGATCTACGGTCTCCAACCGGGCCCGATGCTGTTTCAGCAAGAGGGCGGTTTTGTCTGGACCGTCATCGCGAGCATGTTTATCGGCAATGCCATGCTGGTTGTGTTCAATCTGCCGTTTATCGGACTCTGGGTGAAGATCACCCGAATACCCTATGGCATATTGGGGCCGGTCATTCTTTTTCTCTGTGTGATTGGCGCTTATTCGAGTCGCAACAGCCTCTTTGACGTATATACCATGATCGTCTTCGGGGTAGGCGGCTATCTCATGCAAAAATATGAATGGCCTATCGTACCGCTCGTTCTGTGCTTCATTCTCGGTCCCACTCTGGAAAGGGCATGGATTCAATCCATGTCTATGAGCCGCGATAGTCTTCTCGTTTTCGTGCAGCGACCCGTATCCTGCGGGATCCTGATTTTGACCATAGTATTGATTCTCCTGTCGGCCAAGATGATGAAACGGACGAAGAAACTGGTCGTCGCTGCGGCGGGCGATGATGTCAGCTTGTCCGATTGACGCGTGAGTAACCGTCACTCGAAGGAAGGCCTCGTGCGACGTAGGCTGAGAAGAGATCATTGAGAGGCCGTGGTTGTCAATCCTGTATCATGAGGTTGAATTCACAAAGGGAAGAGGAGGCATTTCCATGAAACGAGCACCGTCTTGGATTCTGATCGTCGTCATCGCTCTGAGCCTGCTGAATGTCGGCCCCGCGCTCGCAAAAGAAGCAGACAGGTACCCGATGAAGAATGTCGAGATCATTGTTTCCGTGTCGGCCGGCGGAACGCCGGACGTCATGACTCGCCTTGCCGCAGAATGGCTGGCGAAGCACTGGGGCAAGCCGGTCTCCGTCATCAATAAACCCGGCGGCGGGGCAATCCCGGGAGCCTTGGAGGTGTTGAACGCAAACGCCGACGGCTACACGGTGGGCACCATTACCTCCCAAAATTCGAGTCAGCAGCACGGCGCGAACAAGAAGCCCCCCCTTGACGTCGCCAAACCCGTCTATGTTGCGCGCGTGTTCGATGTTGATCTGGTTCTCACGGTCAATGCCAAGTCCGAGTGGACTGATATCAAGACTTTCAGCAAATGGGCCGTTGCGAATCCGGACAAACTCGTCTGGGCCAACACGGGTACCGTCTCGACTGCATCCTTTGCGACTGCCGAATGGTATGCAAGAATAGGCGGCGATATCAGTAAGACAAGGATGATGACGACCGCCGGCGGTTCGGAAAGCGCGGTAAAACTTGCTGCCGGCAACTGCGTCATGAACTTCGGAGATTTTCTCGGATCGGCTTCGATGGTACGGGCCGGGAAGGTCAGATATCTCGCGACCTCAGCGAAAAAGAGAAATCCGTACTTTCCCGATGTCCCGACGATGGAGGAAAACGGTATTACTGGACTTTCCGTCGGGATGTGGATCGGGTTCATAATGCCGCAGGGCACGCCCGACTTTGTTGTGAAGGAATGGGACACCGCGATTCGCAAAATGATTGTCGACGAGGGTTTTCTCAAGAAGCTTGCCAATGTTTCCGGCCGGACCGCCTATCTGAATTCAGCGGATTTTCGGAATCTGATTATGCGGGAAGGCGCAACCTATACCACCCTTGCGGAGAAATTGGGCGTTCGCAAGTAATCTTCCAGTTGGCAGGAAGAAACGGATACACGGGTGGTGCGAATCTTATCGGGTAAGGACTGCCGGGGAACTCCTCGACCCTCGGCCGGAAAGAAAGGCACGGGAATCTCTGATGGATGCTGATATCCTCCTCAAAGGCGGGCGGATTATCGACCCCTCCCAAGAGAGAGACGACATTGGGGACCTTGCCATCAAAGGCGATAGAATAGCTTCCATCGGCGAATCTCTCTCGATAAAGGCCGGCATCGTTGTCGATGCAAGAGACTGCATCGTCTCGCCGGGGCTGATCGACAGTCATCTGCACATGTTTGCCGACGGAACGGATGCCGGAATCGATCCCAATGTGGCACTGCTGCCCAACGGTGTCACAACTGCTGTGGAAGGAGGAAGCACCGGCACAGCGAACTACGAGTTATATCGAAGAGTAGTCCTGAATGGCTGCCGAGTGCGCATCAAGTGCTGCCTCAGCGTATCTCCCACCGGGATGAGCACACGCAAGTATCCGGAGAATGTGAATCCGGATTTCTATGAGCGGGAGAAACTCCAGAGGTTGTTCGACAGATATTCGGAAGAACTGCTCGGGCTGAAGTTGAGGCTGAGTAAGGAAATCGCGGGCGATGGGAACGCGCGACCCCTCGAAGAAACCAGGAAACTGGCAGAAGACATCGGTTGCCGGATCATCGTCCATACGACGAATCCGTCGATCGATACGGAGCGCATTGCCGCCCTGTTGCGGCCCGGGGATATCTTCTGCCATGCCTTTCAGGGGAAGGGCGATACCATCGTAGGACTTGACGGCAGGGTAAAGCCGGGGATCAAAGCGGCGAAGGAGCGGGGGGTGATCTTCGACGCCTGCAACGGTTCGTACAATTTTGCCTTTCGCGTTGCCCGGGCCGCGCTGGCCGATCGCTTCTTTCCCGACATCATCAGTACCGATCTCAATACGATGAACTTGTACAAACATCCGGTCATTTCCCTGCCGTACGTCATGTCGAAATACATCAATATGGGCATGACCATTGAGGAGGTATTCTGCTGCTGTACCCGGACGCCCGCTTTGTGGATGGGCATGCAGGGGAGCATCGGCACACTCGCACCGGGCGCCTTTGCCGATGTCGCTGTCTTCAAGCTTATCAACCAGGAGGCGGTATTTTACGATTATTCAGGCGACTGCATCCGGGGCGACAAACTTCTGGTTCCCCAAATGACGATCAAAGACGGGGTCATCATGTTCAGGCAGGCAAGTTTCAACAACGAAGAGAGATAGACTGGATTGTGAATCAAAGCTGTGCAACAGCGAGCGAGTGTAAAGACGAGGAGGAATTCGATGACCAGACGCGAACAGATCATGAGCATCTTCCAGGAGGCGCTGAACTCGGCCCTGCCGGGAAACCTCGTCCGGGACGTCCTGAAGGTAGATGCGGGCGTCCTGACGATCGAGGGGAGGAGCTACCGGCTCGACGACTACCGGCGGGTCCATCTCTTCGGGAGCGGCAAGGCCTCGGTCGAGACGGCACGCGCCGTCAAGGCCGTCCTGGGAGAGCGGGTGACGGACGGGCTGGTCGTTTCCAACTACGGGGCGGACCTCGACGGGGTCGAAGTCCTGGAAAGCTCGCACCCGGTCCTCACCGAGAAGAGCATCGCCGCGGCCGAGATCCTGATGGCGCGGCTGGCGGCGCTCGGCCCGGATGATTTGTTCATCTACCTCCTCTCCGGCGGGAGTTCGGCGCTGATCGAAAAGCCGGTGCCGCCGATCACCCTCGCCGAGATGCAGACGCTGGTGAAGGGGCTCTTGGCGAACGGCGTCCCGATCGAGGACCTGAACGTCGTCCGGAAGCACCTGTCTCTCGTCAAGGGGGGGCGGCTCGGGAGGCTCGCCCGGGCGCGCGGGATCGTCCTGGTCGTCTCCGACGTCATCGGCGACGACCTGGAGGCGATCGGGTCCGCGCCGCTCTACTTCGACCGCTCCAGCTTTGCCGACACCCACGCCATCCTGCGGAAGTACGGCCTCTGGGACGAGGCGCCCCGGAGCGTGCGGGAGGTGGTCGAGAAGGGGCTCGCCGGTGGGATGGAGGAGACGCCGAAGGGACCGAGCCCGCTGATCGACCACTTCCTGATCGGGACCAACACGAGGACCCTCCGGAAGGGCAAGGAGCGGGGCGAGGCCCTGGGGATCCCGGTCCGGATCATGAGCTCGCGGCTGCGCGGCGAGGCCCGGGAGGCGGCAAAGGCGATCATGGCGATCGGCGAGGAGATCGCCGCCGCCGGGACCCCGTTCGCGGCGCCGGTCTGCCTGCTGTTCGGCGGCGAGACGACGGTGACCCTGCGGGGGAAGGAGGGGAGGGGCGGCCGGAACCAGGAGATGGCCCTGGCGGCCCTCCGGGAGTTCCAGGGGAATCCGCGCTTCCTGTTCCTGAGCGCCGGGACGGACGGAATCGACGGCCACTCCGACGCCGCGGGGGCCCTCGTAGACTGCACCAGCTGGGAAAAGGCGCGGGAGCTCGGCCTCAGGATCGACGACTATCTCGCCCGGAACGACTCCTACCATTTCTTTCAGAAGACGGGGGATCTGATCATGACGGGCCCCACGGGGACCAACGTCATGGACATGACCGCGCTGTTGATCACGGAGGCGCCGGCGGGCGGGGGAAGTCGCGGCTGAAGGAGGGCGGTCAGGCGCCCAGCTTCACGTCGCCCAAGAACACGATGAATTTCTTGAGCAGCTCCCGGTCGAAACAGGGCCGCATGCCCTGATCGCGCCCGGTCAGGCCCAGGTCCGCATCCTTCCCGCTCTCCTCCGGCGTTCCGATCATGATCTGCGCCGCCTTCAGCGGAGGTACGGGGTCCTTGTAGGGCCTGCGGGAGGTCATCGCGTCGAACACGTCGATGATCCTGATGACGCGGGCAAGGGCGTTGATCGCCGTTCCTTCCAGTCCCAGGGGATAGCCGGTTCCGTCATAATCCTCGTGGTGCTGGAGCACCGCCTTCCTGACGAAATCCGGGATGTCCGTGTCGATCAGCATGGCCAGGCCGCTGAGGGGGTGCCGTTTCATGACCTCCCACTCGACCTCGGTCAGGGGATCGGCCTTGTCGAGTATTGCGCGGGGCACGAGGGACTTGCCGATGTCGTGCAGGAGGGCGCCGACGGCGCAGTGGCGGAACATCTCGATCTTCCGCCCATCCTCGAAGTCGGGGTACGCCGGATCGATCTGCTCCAGGATCCCCTGGTTGAGCCGGAGGAAGGATACGGTGAACCAGAGGACCTTGGTCGCGTGGGCGTACGTTTGGTAGTCGTGGCCGATCAGCTTCGCCAGGGCCTGGAGCGATTTCGCCTCCTGGATGAACTGCAGGGCGTTTTCGATCAGCTTTTGCGTCCGCTGGAGGGCGCCCCGATCCATCGTCCCCAGTCCCAGGGACGTTTCGAAGGCCCCCTTGACGACATTCGTGGACACCCGGCTGAATATCTCTGCCTTCTGGTCGTCCGACGCGGCCCGGTTCTCGAGGATGCTCCCCAGGTTGTCCTCGAGGTACTGATCGTACTTGAACTGTTCCTCGATGTCGACGTAGATCGCGGTGTACCCCCCCTCGGTAAGCCGGCCGAGCTGTTCGGCGGTGACCTTGTTGCCCTCCTGCGCCCAGAGGGTGTAGGCGCCCTGGGGGTTGCGCACATAGATCCGGAAATCCGGCAGGGCGCCGGGGATGACCGCCCCCGGCGGGATCGGCATGTACCGTGCTGCGCTCATGGGGTTCGTTTCTCCGCCCGGCCGAAGGCCTTTTTCCGGAATTCCCGTTCGATGCGGTCCGCGTCGCCGGTGTTGTACTGGACCACCTTGTTGAGGTGGGCGAAGCTCTCCTCGTCCATGGCGCTGAAGGCGACCGCCGTCTCTTCGCTGCCGACCCTGAGGACCTTCCCTTCGACGGTGATGTGCAGCTCGTCCCCGAGGGCGATCACCACCTCGCAGTCGTCGTCCCTCTGGAGACGGCGGTCCGGCGTGCAGAGGATCCCGGTCAGGCTGACGTTGATGATCCGGACGGGGATCCGCTCTCCCCGGAGCACGATCTCCCCGTCGAAGCCGACGGGGACCCGCGAACGCTTTCGCTTATCCTGAGCCATACCGAACCATCCTCCTTTTCCCTCTTTCCTCTCCTCCCCCGGCGTTGTCCGGGCATTCAGGCCGATCACCGCGCACCGGGCAGCCGCGGGGCCGCTGCGGGCCGGTCGGCGTTACCGGGGCGCTGCCTCGGGCAGCCCGCCGTCGACGGGGATCGTCGCGCCGGTCGTCGGTGTCTGGCGGGTCACGAAAAACAGCACGGCGGCCGCCACGTGCTCCGCCGTGACCCGCGCCTTCAGCAGGTTCCGCTGGCGATAATACTCCTCCAGCCCCTGCTCGTCCAGCCCGCGGGCCTTCATGCGGTCCGGTCCCACCTGCGCCCAGAGGCCGGACTTGACGGCTCCGTGGGAAAACACGGCGTCCGGTGCGACCATGTTCACCCGCACCCCCAGCGGGGCGAACTCGAGGCTGGCGATCCGGCACAACTGGTGGGCAGCGGCCTTGGTGGCGCTGTAGGCGCCGAACTGCGGGCCCGGGGCGAATACGTTCTTCGTCGAGACGAGGACGATGTCGCCGCCGGTGTTCTGCCGCGTGAACAGCCTGCCCGCCTCGGCGAGGAGCAGGAGCGTTCCCTCGACGTTGACCCGCTCGAGCCTGCGGAAGGCCTCGCTGTCCATCGTCACGAGCGGTGAGACGTGCGCCAGCCCCGCATTGATGACGACGATGTCCACGCCGCCGAAGGCTTCGACCGTGCGGCCGAACGCCGCCGAGACGGATGCGCCGTCGGTTACGTCGAGCGGCATGCCGATGATCCGCTCCCCGTGGAGGGCCCGCAGGCGGAGCGTCAGGGCGTCGAGACCCGCGCCCGCCAGGTCCGTCGCCGCCACGTGGCACCCCTGCCGGAGCAGCCCTTCGCAGACCCCCGACCCGATCGCACCGGCCGCCCCCGTCACGATCGCCACGCGGCCTGACAGCGGGGCCGGTTCGCCGGCGGTGACCTTGGCGCGCTGGTAGGCGCGGAATTCCATGTCGAAGAGATGCCCGTGCGTCAGCCCCCGGTACTGCCCGCCCGTCTGCCCGATGGTCTCCTTGACCGCGAGGGTCTGGCCGGTAATGTCGCGGCAGATGCGCGCCCCGGCCGCGTCCGGCCCCGCACAGACGACGCCCAGGCCCGGCAGGAGCAGGACCCGGGGCAGCAGGTCGAGGCCGGACGGGTCGAACTCGGGGAGGCGCGGCGCATGGCGCCGCACGTAGCGGCCGTACCGTCTACCGAACGCCTCGATCGCCGCGGCGAGCTGCCGCCGCAGGCCGTCCGGGTCGTCATAATCCGGCTGTTGCAGAAGAAGCGGCCAGGACCTGGTCCGGACCAGATAATCCGGCGTCAGCGGCACCGTGTCGGCGAGCGCGTCGGCCGCGGGGGAGCCGAGCAGGGCGAGGACCTCCGGCGAGATGAGCGGGGCGAGGATGGTGGCGCACCGGGGGGCGTCGGGGTTCCCGGAGGGCGGCGAGAGCAGGCCGCGGATGAGCGGCGCGACCTGCCGGTAGCGCCCGCGGGCGGTTTCCATCTCCCGCTTTCCGCTCCGGCGGAGCGCCGGACGGCACCGGCGTTTCTTGAGGTATGCCTCGGCCCGCGAGACGGTCGCGATCGTGGCGTCGTAGGCCTCCCGCGGGGAGTCTCCCCAGACGACCAGCCCGTGCTGCAGCACCACTGCGGCGCGGCACCCACTCTGCCGGTCTCGCGCATCGGCCACGGCGCGGCCCAGGGCCAGGCCCGAGTTGACGTAGGGGACGAGCCCGACGGCATCGCCCAGGGCCTCGGCAAGGGCCTCTTCCGCGCCGACGCGGTTGGTCAAGGCCAGGATCGCAGTCGGGTGGGTGTGGATCACCGCCGGGGAGTCGATGAAGACGTGCAGCAGGGTCTCGATCGAGGGCAGCCGCTCGGAAGGCCGAAGCAGGTGGGTCCGGAACTCGTCGGCCATGACCGAATCGGCCAGGGAGGGCAGGCCACGGAGTCTCCGCAGGTACCCCAGGTCGAGGCAGACGAACTCCGCGGGGGTGATCCGCTCCATATCGACGCCGGAGGCCTTGACGAACAGCGCCGCCTTCGCGTCGCCGGCAAGGGTTGTGAACGCCCCCTTGAGCGAGGTGTTGCCGCCGCCGTGCATGGCCAGGTCCGGCTGTCCCCCCACCAGGCGGGTCGCGTACACCAGGAGTGCCACCGCCGCGCCCGCAGGGTGGCGTTGCGACCGGAGGAAATTCTCCGCTTCCCTGTCGATCCAGGAGTTTTTCATGCCGCTTCCTTCCCCCCGCCGGCGTCCTTGGCCTCTCCGGCTTCCGCTGTCCGTCGGTCAGGCAGGCCGCTGTTTCATTTCGAGGAACATCTCATAGGCCTCCTCGGGGCGCACGTTTTCATGGACGACGGCGCGGACTGCCCTGATCATGGCCAGCGGCGCCTCAGACTGGAAGATGTTCCGCCCCATGTCCACCCCCGCGGCGCCCTGGTCTATCGCGGCGGATGCCATCCGCAACGCATCGAGCTCGGGGAGTTTCTTGCCGCCGGCGATGACGATGGGGACGGGGCAGGAGGCGGTGACCGTTTCGAAATCGGGCACGAAATAGGTCTTGACGAAGGCGGCGCCGAGTTCGGCGCAGATGCGTACGGCAAGCCGGATGTACTTGGCGTCGCGGACCATCTCCTTGCCGACGGCGGTCACCCCCAGGACGGGCATCCCGACGCGGTTCCCGCGGTCGATCAGGTTCGTCAGGTTGATCACCGACTGCGTTTCAAACGCGGAACCGATGAACACCTGCGTCGCCACGGCGCAGGCGTTCAGGCGGAGCGCGTCTTCCATATCCAGGGCGATGCGTTCGTCGGACAGCTCCCGGAGGATGCTCGGGCCGCCGCTGGCCCTGAGCACCGTGGCCCGGGTGAGGGCCGGCGGGATCACCGACCGGAGGATGCCCCGGGTGAGCATCAGCGCGTCGGCGTGGGGGGCGAGCGGCAGGATGGTGATATCGGGCCGCTCCAGACCGGTCGTCGGTCCCTGGAAATATCCGTGGTCGAAGGCGAGCATCACCGTCCTGCCCGATGCGGCGTTGAAGATGCGGGCAAGGCGGTTCTGCATCCCCCAGTCGTAGGCCTTTGCTCCCTTCAGAAAGAAGGGTTCGGATTTCTGGGGGATGTCGACATAAAAACTCTTTTCACCCTTGGTGTCATCCGCTTCGGGCATGGGCTGCTCCTTGTCCCGTCCCGGTCCGGCGGCGCCGGAGTCGAGCTGGGTTTGTGGTCTGCGCAGCGTGAGTGTATCGGCGGGGTAGGGGGCTGTCAAGGAAATTCGGCACGCTCCGAACCGCCCCGCTTCCCGGTGACGCAGAGTTGTCCGTGGTTCGCGGTCAGGTCCCGCCGCGCGCCGGGGTGAATGGCAAATCACCGCTTGACAAGTAAACCCGATGCACTAAGATAACCGCACGAGTGGCGATCTGTGTCACCGGAGACCCGGCCGCCGCGGAACAGGAGGAGGAACATGCCCACGTACGAATACGAATGCCGGAAGTGCAACAAGAAATTTACCGTCGTGCAGAGTATTACCGCGCACGGCACGACCAAGGTTGCCTGCCCGAAATGCAAGAGCGCGCAGGTGCAGCAGCGCATCTCCCTCTTCACGACCAAGACCACCCGGAAGAGCTGACGCCCCCTGCGGTCTTCGCCCCGCATCGCCGCTGCGGCGCCGGTGCGGGGCTCGTCGCCCTTCCGGAAAGCACCGGAAACGGTGCGGGGGCCTCACGGCGCCCCTGCCCGTTTCCCCTTCCCCGGTGTTGTTTCTCTTCGCCCCCCGCGGGCGCTAGAAATCCTGAAATTCCCCCTCCCCCAGCGGGATGAGTTTCGCGGGCTGGGATTGCTTCGCCGCGGGCGGCCTGCTGCCCCCCTGCGGCCCGGGCTTCCCGGCGGCGAGCTGTCGGTGGAGGGGCCGGGGTTCCGTTCCCTCCGGGATCGGCGCCGGCCGGCGCGCCGCGCCGTTCCCCCCGTCCTGCCGGCCGCCGATCACGGTAGCCAGGTCCGCCACGTGGCCCTTCATCTGCTCGGCCTGGGTGGTCAGCTCCTCCGAGGTAGCGGCGGACTGCTCGGCATAGGAGGCCGTCTGCTGCGTCACCTTGTCCATCTCGGAGACGGCCTTGTTGATCTGGTCGATCCCCTGGGCCTGCTCGGTGGAGGCCGCGGCGATTTCGTCGACCAACTGGGCGACCTTCCCGGCGTTGGCGACGTTTTCCCGGAATGCCTCCCGGGTGGCCTGGGTGAGTTCGTTGCCCTGCTTGACTGCGGCGATCGTATTTTCGATCAGGCCGCTCGTGTTCCGCGCCGCCTCGGCCGCCCTGAGGGCGAGGTTCCGTACCTCGTCCGCGACGACGGCAAACCCCGCCCCTGCCTCGCCTGCCCGCGCCGCCTCCACGGCGGCGTTCAGGGCCAGGAGGTTCGTCTGGAAGGCGATCTCGTCGATCGTCTTGATGATCTTCCCCGTCTCCTCGCTCGTCCGGGTGATCTTGTCGATTGCCGAGGCCATCTCGTTCATCTGCCGGTCCACCCGCTCGACGATCTGACGCGTCTCGACCATCATCGCCTTTGCCTGGTTGGCGTTGTCGGCGTTCTGCTTGGTCATCGAGGCCATCTCCTCGAGGGAGGAGGAGGTTTCTTCCAGGGAAGATGCCTGTTCCGACGCCCCCTCGGCGAGGGACTGACTGGCGGAAGAGATCTGGCTCGCCGCAGCGGTTACTTCGGCGGCCGTCTGATTCAAGAGGCGCGTGGTCCGGTAAACGGGTCGGACGGTGAGGCGGCCGAGGTACCAGGCCCCTACCGACATCACGAGACCCACAACGACCACCGCGATCAGGATCGCCCAGACGATGCCCCGCAACGACGCGACGATGGCGGTCCGGTCCTTGCCGATGAAGAACATGCCGGCGACTTTTCCTTCGGCGTTGGTGATCGGCCAGTAGGCAGTGTTGTAGTCCGCGCCCTGGATCCTGTTCTTGTTGAAGAACGGCTGTCCCTTCTGCAGGACCGTTTCGATAACCGCGGGGTTGTCCATCTTTGTCCCGACGATCCGCTTGCCCTCCCGCTGGAGGGTCGTGGTGATCCGCTCGTCCTGATCGAAGAGGGTGCACTCCACGCCGAAGCTCTTCTTGATGTCGTCGACGAACAGGTGCTCCTTCGGCAGGTCGATGCCGAGGGTGACGGTCCCCACGATCCGGCCGTCGATCTTGACGGGCGCCCCGGCCCGCAGCGAGAGTTTCACCACGCTTCCCGACTCGACCCCCACCGAGATCTCGCCGGCCAGCGCCCGTTTCACGTTGGCTTGATTGCTGATGCTGTCGCCCGTCCTGTCGGAATGGCCGCGGGCGATCGCGCTTCCGTCCTTGTCGGCGATCGTCACGAACCCCATCGCCTCGTTGGCCATCAGCGTCTTACCGAGGCCCTGCAGGGCGGCCGTATCCTTCTTCTCCAGTGCAGCCGCCACGTCCGGCCGGCCGGCGAAGGATGCCGCGGACCCTTTCACCTTCTCCTTCAGGTCGTCGAAGTTGGCCTGGATCATCCGGGAGGTCAGGGCGATCTCCTTTTCGGCCTGCTCGTCGAACCCCTTGGAGAGGAAGTAAAAGGCCGAGCCGAAGGATGCGCCCCCGACGATCAGAACCGTCAGGACGATCAGCCCGATGATTTTTCCGGTTAACGAAATGGTGGTGGTCCGCATGGCTCATTCCCTCCGCGATCAGCAAATCGAACGAAAACGGGGTCCGTCGCGCGGAGGATGTGCCGCGGCGCCGTCTCCCCGCGTTCGTCCTCCCCTACAGATCGCCCTTGACGAACTGGTTCTTGGGTGTGTTGAACTCCTTGAGCGCCTTGTCTTTGCCGTTGGCCTGGACAAAGGCAGCCGCCTTCTCCACCATCGTCTTTGCCTCGTCGGCGTTCGACGCTGCGAACAACGGGTCGATCGATACGATGCTCAAGGCCACGATCAGCAGCGCAACTCAGATTCTCTGCATCTCTCGTTCTCTCCTTTATCGTGTATTCTGGGATCCAGTGTGGCTATCGTTCCTTCGCCGCTTTTGTCCGGGCGTTCTGTACGCCTCCGCCCTGGGGCAGTACCCCATCCGTCGTCAAAATATTGACGTATGCTGTCAATCAACAGCCGGGCAGGGACCATCCTGCGGCCGGCGAGGCCCGATACCCCGCCGTCCTTACCCCGGGCGGACAGCGGACGCCGGACCGGCAGTCCCAAGGTCCGGTCGCTATGAGGCCTGGGAAAGCGCCGCCATATCCTCTTCCCGGAAGACGCGGTCGATGTCGAGGAGGATCTTGACGGAGCCGTTGGTCTTGGCCATGCCGAGGATGAAGGCAGTGTTGAGGTGGCCGCCGAAGCTCGGAGTGTCCTCGATGTCGGTCCCCTTGATGTTGAGGACCTCCGACACGGAGTCGACGACGATTCCCATCAGGATGGTCTGGTTCGCCCCCTTGACCTCGACGACGATGATGCAGGTGCGCTCGTTGTACTCCATCGCCTCCATGCCGAACTTGAGGCGGAGGTCGGCCACGGGGATCACCTTGCCCCGCAGGTTGATGACGCCCTTGACGTAGCCGGGGGTCTGGGGCACGGTGGTGATCGGCATGAGGCCGATGATCTCTTTGACCTTGAGGATGCCGATGCCGTACTCCTCGCCGGCCAGGGCAAAGGTCAGGTACTTCCCTTCACGGTCCGCAACGGCTTTGACTGCCTGATCGAGCACTGCTGTTTCCATGGTTCGTCTCCTTAGTCTTTCTGGTTGCACGCGGCCGGTCAATCGAGCGGTCGCCGTATCGAGCGAAGCGGGCATTCAATCGTGGTAGCAATCGGTACCCACCGGGCAAAACTTAAAAAAGCGGGAGAAATATTTCGTTACATGATACAAAAGCAAGGAGCATGCCAATCGCCCTGTTTCGTCCCGGTTGGGGATTAAATGGTAAAATAATTAGTAAAAACGATATGTTGTAAATACAGGCCGGCCGGACTGCCGCGCCGGAACCGGTTGCTCTGCGCCGGCCTTTGTCCGGCCGGGGCGGAAAGAGTCCGCCGCTGCCGAACAGCGTCCGGTGGCGCAAGACAGGGGCTCCGCAGCCTCAGTTCTCCTGTGCCAGGACGTTCCGCACTTTCCCGGCAAGGTCTGCCATGCTGAACGGTTTCGGGAGGAAATCCCGGCAGCCGCGCTCCAGGAGCTGCTGGACTTCACCGGCGATGCTGTAGCCGCTGAAAAGGATCACCCGGACGGCGGGCTGGATCTCCCTCAGCAGGTCGTAAGTGTCCGCTCCCCCCATGCCGGGCATGATCATGTCCAGGATCACCAGGTCGATCCGGCTGCTGTCCTGCCAGTACAACTGCACCGCTTCCTGTCCGCTCCGGGCCGTGAGCACCTCGTAGCCGAGCGCCTTGAGGATATCCCGGGTCACGTCGAGGATGAACGGTTCATCGTCCACCACCAGGATGGTCTTCCGCTCCCCGGGGGATTTGAGCGGGCTGCCGTTCTGCCCGTCCGCAGGTTCTCCCTCCCCGGTGCGCGGAGGGGCGGCGCTGCAGTGCCGCTGATTCTCGCGGCGGGGATCAAACCGTTCCCGAAGCCAGGAAACCGTCGGATCGCCCCGCCAGCTTCTTCCGGCTAAAAAAGCGGCAGCCGCGGCGTCGTCTCCCCTGCCGGCCCGGTAAGGCCCGCCGGCACTCGGCGGGACAAACCGCTGCACCGTTCGGCCCGCCTGCGGCGCTGATTGCATGTTCTGTGTCATCACTCTGTTGCTCGTTTCTCAGTTGGCTTTTGATATCCTCCCCGTCCCGCACACCCTCCTGCGGACGATGATCGCGGGCATCGTAATCCCATAAACAAGATATGTGCCAAGAACTCACCGCCCCTGAGCGGAACCGCGGTCGCTTGCAGGCCCCAGTACTCCCCCGCGGGGAGCTTCCCCACTTCCGGCGGAAACCCTTACTGTACGGGCACCCGACGGCCGAAATCGCAGCAGCCGGCGGTGCAGCGGAAACGATTCCCTCCGCACGCCGAAAGAGCGGGCATGGCTGGTTCCCGTCCGGCAGGAGGGGACGTTGCCCGGGGAAGACGGATAATCGTCCGGTCGCACCGGACAGTCGAAAGAACTGCATATGGACATCGGGGCGATTATTTAGTATTTTGCCCCCTCAGGCCGCCGTGTTCACCGGGGCCCTGCGGCTGGTGAACGGCGGTAATTATTCCCAAAGGAGGAGTCATGCGTATCCGGGTATCGGCGGTGTTCGAACGGGAACGGGAGATTCTCTGCATGAAGTACGTCTACGGCGGTAAGGAGGTCTTTGCCCTGCCGGGAGGCGGGGTGGACAAGGACACCCCGCTGCGGGAGGCCATCGTTGCCGAGTGGCGAGATGAGCTGGGAGTCAAACTGACGATCGGGGATGTGATCATGATCGGCGAGGCGCCCGCCACGAAGCGGCATCCCCAGACCCTGCACATCGTGTTCGCTGCCCGCGAGATCTACGGCACCCCCAAGATACGGCCCGACAGCACCCATTCCCTGGACATCGCCTGGGTCCCGATTGAACGGCTGCCCAAGTCTCACCTGTACCCGGACGTGGGTAAGCAGCTGCACGGATATCTGACGCTCGCCTCCCCTTGCTCGCTGGAGTTCATCGGAAACTGCATGGAGCGGGGATTCTGGTGATCCGCGGCCCGGCGCGGCGTTGCGCGGGGAGGTTCCCGCGTCCGGCCGCCCCTGGAAGGGAAAAAACGGCGGAGCCGGAACGGAAAATGTGATAAAGAAACGCGATGCAGTCGGCCGCGGGCCGGACCGGCCGGCAGCGCCGGTGAATCCGCCGCAGACCGCAGAAGGCCTCGACCGGAACCGGAACAGAAAGGATACGTACGCAATGGACCACGCCAGTGCCAGCACACCGCCCCCGTCCGATTTCATCCGCGACATCATCGCTGAGGACCTCAGAACAGGCACGACCCAGGGCCGGGTGGCCACCCGCTTTCCGCCGGAACCGAACGGGTATCCGCACATCGGCCACGCCAAGTCGATCTGCCTGAATTTCGGGATCGCCGCCCAGTACCGGGGGACCTGCAACCTGCGGATGGACGACACGGACCCGAGCGGGGAGAGCATGGAGTACGTGGCGTCGATCATCCGCGACGTGCGCTGGCTGGGGTTCGACTGGCAGGACCGCCTGTACTACGCCTCCGACTACTACGACCGGCTGTACGGGTACGCCCTCGAGCTGATCAGGCGGGGCAAGGCCTACGTCTGCGACCTGAGCCCGGAGGAGATCCGCGCGTACCGGGGCACCCTCACCGAGCCGGGCAGGGAGAGCCCCTTTCGGGGCAGGCCTGTGGAGGAGAACCTGGGGCTGTTCGAGCGGATGCGGGCCGGCGAGTTCGACGAGGGGGCCTGCGTCCTGCGCGCGAAGATCGACATGGCCTCGCCCAACGTGACGATGCGTGACCCGATCATGTACCGGATCAAGAAGGAGAAGCACTACCGGACCGGGGAGCAGTGGTGCATCTATCCGATGTACGATTTCGCCCACTGCCTGTCGGACTTCATCGAGGGGATCACCCATTCGATCTGCACCCTGGAGTTCGAAGATCAGCGGCCGTTCTACGACTGGCTGCTTAACACACTGGCCAGCCTCGGTTGCATCGAGCAACCGGTTCCGCGCCAGATCGAGTTCGCTCGGCTCAACCT
>CAIYSL010000135.1 GCA_903928915.1 uncultured Syntrophobacterales bacterium
ACGAGTTCGACAAGGGGGCGGCAGTCGCGGGAAGGTTTGCGGCGAAGGCCGCGTTCCCGATCCTCTCGGCGAACATCGACGTGTCCGGGGAACCGGCGCTCGCCGGGAAGGTGGCGCCGTACCTGATCAAATACTACGGTTCCGAGCGCGTGGGGATCATCGGCGTGACGACTACGGACACCGCCGTGACCTCTTCGCCCGGCGACACGGTGAAATTCAACGACGTGACCAAGAGCGTCGCCGAGGCGGTCCGGTCGCTCGGGGCGCAGGGCGTCAACAAGATCGTCGTCCTGTCCCACATCGGGTACGACGAGGATGTCAAGCTGGCGGGTGCCGTGGCGGGGATCGATGTGGTCGTGGGGGGGCATTCCCACACGCTCCTGGGCGACCCGGCCCAGTTCGCCGGCCTGGGGATCACCCCGGCGGACGAGACGCTGAAGGGTCCCTATCCCACGGTGGTGACGGTGTCCGGCGGCGGGACCGCCCTGGTCGTGCAGGGATGGCGCTGGACCGAGGCGCTCGCGGCGCTGGACGTGGACTTCGACGCGGCGGGCAGGATCGTCTCCTACGGCGGACGGCCGCGCCTGCTGCCGCAGAACATCTTCAAACAGAACGGGGTGCAGCTCCCGCCGGGGAGCGCAGCCTACCTGAACGTGGTCGCGAGGATCAACGCCACCGCCATCGCCCGTCTGTACGAAGAAAACGCCGAGGCCGCCGGCCGTCTCCTCCCCTATGCGCAGCAGTTGGCCGCGTACAAGAGCACCGTCGTCGCCACGGCGACGGAGAACCTGACCCGGGGGCAGAATTCGGGGCCCGGGCCGCTGTTCAGCGATGCGATGCTCTGGAAAACCAAGGCCCGCATCGCCCTCGAACAGCGGGGAGGGGTGAAGACCGATCTTGCCGCGGGCAGCATCACCGTGGGCAACGTCATGGGGGTGCTTCCCTACGGCGGCACCGTCGTCTTCATGGACCTGACCGGGCAGCAGCTCAAGGACGCCCTCGAGGACGGGTGCGATTTCCAGATCGGCAAGGGCTGGGACTGGTTCCCCCACGTGGCGGGCATGACCTACGCCGTCGTCAACAGCCGGGCTGTGCCGAAGGGGCAGCGGATCCGGTCGCTCCGGGTGAGAACCGCCGACGGGGGCTTTGCGGAGATGGACATGGCCGCGACCTACCGGCTGGCGACCAATGACTTTCTGGCAAAAGGCGGCGACGGATTCACCGCCCTGAACGGTATTCCGCGGACCGATACCGGCCTGATCGACGCCGACGTCTTCGCCGACTACCTCCGCTTCCTCGGCCAGGTGGGCGACCCTCGGGACCAGCGCGTGAGCGTCATCACGGCGCTCGCCAGCGTCAACGCACGGCCGGCGGCCCGGATAGACCGCTACCGGGACGCGCGTCTGGCCCTCTTCCGGAAGGCGGCCTGAGCTGCCGGCGGGAATCGTCCGGTGATTGCGGTGCGGCGCCGCGCAGAGTCCGACAGCCCTCCGGTCGGCGGGGGGATGACCTTCGCCCGCGAACTGAGCCGCTCCCGAAAGTTCAGGAATGACCCGGTCCGCTCTCCGGGACGAACAGGGCGGCGGCGGCGACGGGCTGCGAGCCCGCGACGATGACTGGCGGACCCTGTCTCAGCAGGAGTACGGGACGATCACCACCGGGCAGGGGGTCTTGTGCAGGACGCCCGTGGTCACGCTGCCCAGAACGCTCCCCAGGATCGGGTTCAGCCCCCGCGATCCCATCACGATCATCCGCATGCCCAGCGTCTTGCAGGCCTCTCCCTCGGGCTGGTCGTTCTGCGCCTCCTTGCAGATCTCCTCGCGGGGGTCCCCGATCCGCAGCTTCACCTCATAAGTAATGCCGGTCTGCTGTTTCAGAATGTCCTTCCCCGGCTGTAGGGCCTCGTCGGCCATCTGGTTCCGGAAATCTTCGATCGCGCTCTTGTTGAAGAACTGTTTCGTGTGCGGCGTCTCGTAGCTGGGTTGCACGTTGAGCAGAACGATCTTCTCTGCGAACGCCTTTGCCATGCCGATCGCCACGCGCAACGCCTCGCAGGCGTTGTCCGAACCGTCAAAGGGAACCAGGATATTCTGTTTCATGCTCGTTCCTCCCCACTCGGTATTGGCTGGTTCATGCCCCTCCCGCGGTGGCCGGGGGCGCATATGCGCAGACCCCGCTCTCCGGGACGTCAGATTCATTTATACGGGGGCTTGTGCGTGCTGTCAAGGCCGTCCGTATCGATAATCACGCTTGACAAACCCCTATCCCCTGCTATCCTTGCATCACTTACGGGAAAGAACGGTTTATGACAACCACGGCATCATCCCATACCGGAAGAGCGTTATTCCTTGCCGCCCTGCTCGTCGTTTTTTCCGCTTTCACCGCGGATGTCCTGGACCTCCGCGAAGAACTCCGGTTCTTTTCCTGTCCGGACGGGTTTCTGGACAGCAATGTTACCACAGCCATACTCGGCACCACCTCCCTGGACACGGCGCCGGTCATCGCCCGACGCACCGTCGATTGGGAATCATCGGTTGAAATCTCATTCCTGCATCTGCTGCCCTACTCCTTCCGGGCGCCCCCTCGCTCCCTCCGGTCTTGACGACCGTCCGACCTTCGGCTTCATGACAACCCGTTGAACGCCCTGTCTGCCGGCGGCGAAGTGCGCGCCGTTCGTGCCGCACCAACGACTGTCGTTCCTATTCGTCGCCGGTGCGCGGGAAAATCGAGGAGCCCCTCGCCATGAGGGGAAGGAGGAGGAATACTATGGACAGTCCGGTATTTGGAATAGCCGCCGTAGTCCTGATGATCGTGGGCATAGGCGTCTGGATCTGGCACGCGATGCGCGCCGACAAGAATGAATAAGGCATGAGCGGCGCCGTCCGGCCGTTGCCTGCCCGATCGGGAATGAACCCTTCTCAGGAGGCGATACACGATGGATACGAATGCCAGTTACGACCGTCACTGCCCGCGGTGCAAGGAAAACACCGCGCACGTGCCGAAGCATCAGGGATTCACGGGAGTTGCGCTCAGGGCCGTGAAGATTGCTGTCTTCTTTATCAGTTTCGGGATGGTCTATCCGCACGTCTTCACGGAAGACGACGACATCGCTCTGAAGTGCACGAAGTGCGGCGCCTAGGCCGTGCTGACGGGCAAATGACCGTGGCGCCCGCCTGATATGAGGCGTCGGCAGTAGGCCCTGCCGGTGCGGAACCGCCGTTCCGGCAGGGCCTATGGCGGGGTCGCTGCGAAACTCCCTGCTCCGGGCTTCGCCGGCCCAAAGACCGCTCAGATGCCGCCGCCGAGCACCCGGTAGAGAGTAAGCCGGTTGGCGACCCGGGCGAGGCGCAGGGCCGTGAGCCCCTGCTCGGCGCTGTAGAGGGAACGCTGGGCATCCAGGACGCCCAGGTAGCCGTCCAGCCCCCGGTCATAGCGGACCCGGGAGAGCCGGTAGGTTTCCCGGACCGCCTCGACGAGCGCGTTCTGCGCGGCGAGCTGCCGCTCCACCGTGCCCCGTACGGCCAGGGCGTCGGCCACCTCCCGAAAGGCCGTCTGGAGGGCCTTATCGTACTGGGCTACGGCGATCTCCCGGTCCGCCTGGGTGACGTCATAGGCCGACCAGGTGCGGGCATCGAAGAGCGGCTGGACGATCTGCGGGGCGAAGCTCCAGGTAGCCGAGCCGCCCTTGAACAGGCCGGAGAGGTCGGCGCTGGCGGTGCCCACGGCGGCGGTGAGCGAGATCCGCGGGAAGAAGGCCGCCCGGGCCGCGCCGATGTTGGCGTTGGCGGCCTTCAGCCGGTGCTCCGCCGCCAGGACGTCGGGCCGCCGCAGCAGAATCTCCGAGGAGAGGCCCGCTCCGGGCTCCGCCGGTTCGGCGACGCCGCCCAGGTCCGCGGGCAGGAGCGCCGCCGGCAGGGGCGAGCCGGCCAGGAGGGTCAGGGCGTTTACGTCCTGGGCCGCCGCCTGGGTCCACCGGGAGACCTCCACCCGGGCCGCTTCTACCTGGCTCTGGGCCCGTTTGAGGTCCAGCCCGGAGGCGATCCCGAGGTCGTACTGTCTGCGGATCAGCCGTTCGGTCGCCTCCTGCGCCTCCAGGGTTGCCGCAGCCGTCCGGAGGGCCTCCCGGTCCGCGGCCAGCAGCAGATAGGCCTGGGCCGTAGCGGAGACGATCAGGATCTGGGCGCCGCGGCGGGCCTGGTCCGTGGCCAGGTACTCCTCCAGCGCCCGGTCTCTGAGGCTGCGGATCCGGCCGAACAGGTCGATCTCCCAGGCGGCGGCGCCGAGGCTGACGTCATACCGTTCGTTGGTGGTGGCCTGTCCGGAAGAGGCAAGGTCGGCGGGCACGCGGGACTTGCTCATGCCCCCCAGGGCATTGACCGAGGGCAGGAGTTCGGCCCGCTGGATGCCGTAGAGGGCCTGCGCCCGCTCCACGTTCAGGACCGCCAGGCGCAGGTCGCGGTTGTGGTTCAGCGCCGTCTCGATCACCTGCCGCAGGCGGCCGTCGCTGAAGAAGGTCCGCCAGGGAAGCTGCGCCGTCGCCGCATCCGTCTGCGCCTCCCCGTAGGCTGCGCCGGCGGGCCAGGCGGCCGGGACGGGCGCGGCAGGGCGCGAGTACTCCGGGGCCAGCGTGCAGCCGATCAGCAGGCTGAGCATCAATCCGATCGGAAGAAAAACCCTGTTGTCCATAGCACGACCTTTGCGTGACCGGAAAAGGGGAAGGAGGGGGGGCGCGGATTTCATGTCATCGATCCCCCGCCGGCTTGCCGTCACCGGGCTTGGCGGCTGCGCGGTTCCCGCGTTTGCCGAAGACCCGTTCGATCAGGACGTAGAAGAGGGGTGAAAAGACCACCACCAGGACCGTGGCGGTCACCATCCCTCCGAGGACGCCGGTCCCGATGGCGTTCTGGGCGCCCGCTCCCGCGCCGGTGGTCAGGGCCAGCGGCAGGACCCCGAACCCGAAGGCCAGCGAGGTCATGACGATCGGCCGAAACCGCAGCTTTGCCCCCTCGACCGTCGCTTCGATCAGCCCCAATCCCCGTTGCACGCCCGCCTGGGCGAACTGGACGATCAGGATGGCGTTCTTGGTGGTGAGCCCCAGGGTGGTCAGCAGGCCGATCTGGAAATAGACGTCGTTGTTCATCCCCCGGCTGCTGGAGGCGATGACGCCGCCGATCACCCCCAGCGGGAGGGCCAGGAGGATCGAGACGGGGATCGGCCAGCTCTCGTACAGCGCCGCCAGGCAGAGGAAGATGACGAAGACCGAGAACGCGTACAGCAGGGGCGCCTGGGAGCTGGACATCCGCTCCTGGTAGGAGAGGCCCGTCCAGTCGAACCCGATCCCCGTGGGCAGCTTGGCCACCATCTCTTCCATGGCCTGCATCGCCTCGCCGGAGCTCTTCCCCGGCGCCGGCTCGCCCCAGATGTTCAGCGAGGGGAAGCCGTTGTAGCGCGACAGCTGCGGTGAGCCGGACCGCCAATGGGCGGTGGCGAACGAGGGCAGGGGGACCATCTTGCCCGCCGTGTTCCGGACGTACAGTTTTCCCAGGTCCTTCGGGAGCATCCGGTAGGGGGCATCGGCCTGGACGTACACCCGTTTCACCCGGCCGCCCTGGATGAAGTCGTTCACGTAGGCGCTGCCGAAGGCCGCGGAGATCGTCCGGTGGATGGAGGCGAGGGGGGTCCCCAGGGCGCCGGCCTTCTCCCAATCCACGTCGACCCGGTATTCGGCCACGTTCGCCATGCTGTTGGGCCGCACGGCGGCGAGCCGGGGGTCTTTGGCCGCCATCCCCAGCAGCTGGCCCTGGGCCGCCGTTAGGGCCTCGCGCCCGAGCCCCCCCCGGTCCAGGAGCTGGAAGTCGAACCCCTTGGCGTTGCCCAGCTCGGTCACCGCCGGCGGCGGGAAGGTGAACACCAGGGCGGTGCGGAGCGACGAAAGCGCCCCCATGGCCCTGCCGGCAACGGCCTTGGCCTTCAGGTCGGCCCGACCGCGAAATTTCCAGTCCTTCAACTTGACGAACACCATGCCGGCGTTCTGCCCCCGGCCGGAAAACCCGGTCCCGGAGATGGTCAGGCAGGATTCGACCGCCTCCTTTTCCGTCTCCTGGAAATACCGCTGGATCTGTCCCGTCACCGCCTGGGTCTGCTCCAGGGTCGCCCCCTGGGGCATGATCACCTGGGCCAGGAGCATCCCCTGGTCCTCGTCGGGCAGGTAGGCCGTGGGCATGCGGAGGAAGAGGACCCCCATCACGGCCACGATCGCCAGATAGATGGCCAGGTAGCGGAGCTTGTGGCTGAGTGAATGGCTGACCAGGGCCGCGTACCGGTCCCGGAGGCCGAAAAAGGAGCGGTTGAACCAGCGGAAGAAGGGGCGCAGAAAGCGGAGGGTGCTGTCAGCCGGCTCATGACCCGCCGGCACCGGTTTGAGGAGCGCGGCGCAAAGGACCGGGGTAAGGATCAGGGCCACGGCCACCGACAGGAGCATCGAGACGATGATCGTCACGGAAAACTGGCGGTAGATCACGCCGGTGGAGCCGGGGAAGAAGGCCATCGGGCCGAACACCGCCGAGAGGACCAGGCCGATGCCGATCAGGGCGCTGGTGATCTGCTCCATCGACTTGGCCGTGGCCTCCCGGGGGGGGAGCCCCTCCTCGGCCATGATCCGCTCCACGTTCTCCACCACCACGATGGCGTCGTCCACGAGAAGCCCGATCGCCAGCACCATGGCGAACATCGTGAGCATGTTGATCGAATACCCGAAGAACCCCAGCATCGCGAAGGTCCCGAGGATGACCACCGGCACGGCGATGGTGGGGATCAGGGTGGCCCGGATGTTCCCCAGGAACAGCCACATCACCAGAAACACCAGCAGGATCGCCTCGATCAGGGTCTTGACGACCTCGTTGATCGCCACCCGGATGAACGGGGTCGTGTCGTGGGGATAGACGACCTTCATCCCGGCGGGGAAGAAGCGGCTCAGCTCCGCCAGCTTCGCTTTGACGGCATCGGCCGTGTCCAGGGCGTTGGCGCCGGCGGCCTGGCGGATGGCCAGTCCCGCGGCGGGTTTCCCGTTGTAGAATGCCTGGATGTCGTAGGCCTCGGTCCCCAGCTCGGTCCGGCCCACGTCCCGGATCCGCACGGTCGAGCCGTCGGGGTTGATCCGGATCGGGACGGCGGCGAACTCCTCGGGGGTCTTGAGCATGTTCTGCACGACGATCGAGGCGTTGAGCCGCTGCCCCTTCACCGCCGGCGCCCCGCCGAACTGGCCGGCGGAGACCTCCGCGTTGTACGTCTTGAGCGCCCCGATCACCTCCTCGACGGTGAGATGGTAGTCGGTCAGGCGGTCCGGGTCGAGCCAGACCCGCATGGCATACCCCGAGCCGAAGGTCTGCACCTCGCCCACGCCCGGGACCCGCGCCAGGATCTTCTCCAGGTTCGATTGGGCGTAGTCCCGGAGGTCGTCACCGTCCATGCTCCCATCCGCCGAGATGAGACTGACGATCATCAGGTAGTTCCGGGTCGATTTGCTGACCTGGACCCCCTGGCTCTTGATCGTCTCCGGGAGGCTGGCCATGGCGAGCTGCAGCTTGTTCTGCACCTGGGCCCAGGCCAGGTCGGGGTCGGTCCCCGGGGCGAAGGTCAGCTCCAGGCGGGAGGAGCCCGCTGAATCGCTCGTGGCGGACATGTACAAGAGCTTGTCGAACCCGGTCATCTTCTGCTCGATGATCTGGGTGACGCTGTTCTCCACCGTCTCCGCCGAGGCCCCGGGGTAGAAGGAGGTTATGGCGATCGAGGGGGGGGCGATCGGCGGGTACTGGGAGATGGGCAGGTTGTAGATCCCGAGCACCCCCAGCGCCATGATGACGATCGCGATGACCCAGGCGAAAACCGGCCGTTCCAGAAAGAATTTAGACAGCATGAGCAGCCTCCCTCACTTCGCCTTGGCCGCCGGGGGGGCCGCCGGCGGCGGTTCGCCACCGGCCCCTTTCGGGTCGGCTGCGAAGGGCACCGCCTTCACGGAGAGGCCGGGTTTTGCCTTCTGCGTTCCCTCGACGATCACCCGCTCGCCCGCCGCCAGACCCGCCGCGACCAGCCAGGTACTGCCGATGGCGCGGTCGATGGTGAGCATCCGCTGCTGAGCCTTGCCCTGGGCGTCCACGATCAGGGTCACGGGGTTTCCCTTCGGGTCCCGGGACACGGCCTGCTGGGGAATCAGCAGCGCATGGGGGTTGACCCCCTCCTCGACGAACGTCCGGACGAACATCCCCGGCAGCAACAGGCCCTTCGGATTCGGAACGAGGACCCTGAGGATGACCGAGCCGGTCGTCGGATCGACCGTGACGTCCCGGAACTGAAGCTCTCCCTGCCAGGGGTACGGGGTGTCGTCGTCGAGGAGGAGACGGACCTTGCTGCGGAGTTCGCCGCTGCGGCGGAGCCTGCCGTCGGCGAGGCGGTTCCGCAGGCGCAGGAGCTCGGCCGTGGACTGGGGAAGGTCCACATAGATGGGGTCCAACTGCTGGATCACGGCCAGGGGAGCGGGTTGATGGGCCGTCACCAGGGCGCCCACGGTGACGCTGGACCGGCCGATGCGGCCCGAGATCGGGGCGGTGATGGCGGTGTATCCCCGGTTGATGCGGGTCGTCTTGAGCGCCGCTTCAGCCTGTTCGATGGCGGCCTCCGCCGCTGCCACCGTCTGAGAGTCGCTTTCCACCTGGGCCTTGACGGCCTGCAGCGCGGCCTCGGCCACTTGCGCCTCGGTCGCTGCCTGGTCCCGCTGGCTGGCCGAGACGGCCCGCTCCGTGAATGCCTGCTCGAACCGCTCGCCGTTTGTCCGGGCGAGGTCGAGGGTGGCCTGCTGACGGGTCACGTTGGCGAGGCTTGCCCGGAGCGCCGCCCGCGCCCGGTCCGCATTCTTCCGGGCGGCGGAGAGGCTGGCCGCGGCGTTATCCACGGCAGCCTGGAAGGGGGCAGGATCGATCTGGTAGAGCGTCTCTCCGGCCTTGACGTCGGAGCCCTCGGTGAACAGGCGCGCCTGGATGATGCCGCCCACCTGGGGGCGCACTTCGGCGACCAGATTGGCCGATGTCCGGCCGGACAATTCCGTCGTCATCACCAACCGCTGCGGCTGGATCGTCACGACGGCGACTTCCGGCGGCCCGCCCTGCGGGGGGCCGCCCGTTCCGGTCTGCTGGCCGCAGCCGGCCAGGAGCAACAATCCCGTCAGCAGCACCCCGACGGCGATTCGTCCGGTACCGTCATCCCTGTGCATACGCCACCTCTGTCCTTTCACCGCGAAGGGCCCGCGATCTTCCCGACGATATTCCCTTTGCCCGACTTGCCCGGCTAACGGTCCCGTGCAACGGGATCCCGCCGGCAGAATTCACGTACTGCTCCATATCACTCTGTCCGTTTGCTGTCGAGCAGGCAGCGGCCGTCACTGTTGATGCAGCCGAACAGGTCGGCCCGGATCCGCTGCCGTTCCCGGTCGATCTGTTCGGGGGGCGCTCTCTTCCTTCCCGCCGTCGGCCGCGCCTTCGCGGCCCTGTCATCCATCCCGCCGATATGACGTGACCATATACGAAAAAGAGGTTTTCCGCCAATGAAAACGCGCACTGCCGATCTTCCCCGCCGCTGTAAAGACCGCGCGGGGATCGGTCCCGCCGGTGCAGCCTGCGGGGTCGCTGCCGCTATCTACCCGTGCCCGGGGGGCGCGCATCCCGGTGAATCCGGCGTGAACGGTCAGCGGCAGTCCATATCGCGCTTGACAGCGCAAGCGTACGCACGTTATTGGATCCAAGCAGGGCGCAGGCATGTCCGTCCGGAGTTTTTTCGCACCGTGGATAAGGAGGCCAGAAGTATGGGGTGGGGGTGTGGTCAGCCGGCATGGGGTTTCGGACCGCTGTTCCCGGTTCTGATGGTTATCTGTATGGTCGTGATGCTCGCGGTCGCGTTCCGGGTGTTCGGCGGAAGGGACGGGAGGTGCGGCTTCGGGCGGTACGACGAAGTGGATGAGCTGAGAAAAGAGGTCGGGAGACTCAAGGGAGAGATCGAGGCGCTCAGAAAAGAGCGATAACGATGACCGACGAGAGACAAGAAAAGAGGGCGGCGGGCGGCTGACTGCCCAGGGGCGGCGCCGGTCGGCAGCGAAGCACTGACATCCCTGTTCGGACAGCGGACGCATCTGCCGGCCGGCCCGGCGCGCCTGTGGCCGGAGAGCCGCTGCAGGCCCAGCGGGAGCACTGGGACCGGACCTTTGCGGAAGCCGCGGACCTGTTCGGTAGGTTGCCGAGCGAGCCCGCGCGGAAGGCCGCGGCGCTTCTTAAGGAAGAGGGGGCGGAACGGATCCTCGAACTGGGCGGCGGTCAGGGGCGCGATACGCTCTTTTTCGCCGCCGAGGGCTTTCAGGTCTGCACGCTCGACTACAGCCAGGAGAGTGTCGCCACCATCACCCAAAGAGCAAAGGAGCTTCGCCTCCCGCGGACGATCACGGCGCGGGTGCACGATATCAGACTGCCGCTCCCCTTTGCGGACGGCTCCTTTGACGGATGCTTCTCCCACATGCTCTACTGCATGGCCTTAACCACCGCCGAGCTGGAGTTTCTGGCGCAGGAGGTCCGCCGGATACTCAAGCCGGGGGGACTGAACATCTACACCGTGCGGCATACCGGCGACGCCCACTATCGAGAAGGGATCCACCGGGGCGAGGACCTGTGGGAGACGGGCGGCTTCATCTGCCACTTCTTCAGCCGGGAGAAGGTGGCACAGCTTGCCGCGGGGTACGAGATCCTGACCATCGCCCAGTTCGAGGAGGGGGACCTGCCCCGCCGCCTGTTCTACGTGGCCCAGAGAAGGCCCGCCGCCAATTCGCCCTTTACAAAACCCCGGTCGATCGCTTAAATGATCGTCGGCGGGCGGATCGCCGGACGCAGATCCGGGAAACGCGACCGCACGACCAAACGAACGGAGAAAAGCGCAATGAGCGAACAATCCCTTGCACGTCCCCCCTATGACGTGGTGATCATCGGCGGAGGGCCCGCGGGCCTCACCGCCGGGATGTATGCCTCCCGGGCAAGCCTCCGGACCCTTGCGATCGCGGGCGCCTCGACGGTGAGCCAGGTGACCGCCACCGACCTGATCGAGAACTATCCCGGGATCCCCGAGGGGATCAACGGGTTCGACCTGGCCGAGCGGTTCAAGGCGCAGGCCCTCCAGTTCGGTCTCGAGACCGCCGACGGCGACGTGACCGGGCTGACCCGCCAAAGCTGGGGCGACCTGGCCGGCTGGGAGGTCGCCGCCGGCCAGCAGCGGTACGGGGCGCTCAGCGTGATCATCGCCACCGGGGCGAACTGGCGGCGTCTGGGCGTGGCGGGCGAGGAGCGGTTCATCGGCAAGGGGGTTTCCTTCTGCGCCACCTGCGACGGCCCCTTCTACCGGGACCGGGAGGTGGCGGTGGTGGGCGGGGGCGACACGGCCATCCAGGAGGCGATCTACCTGACCCGCTTCGCCAAGAAGGTGACGGTCGTCCACCGGCGGGACCGCCTCCGGGCCACGGCGATCCTGCAGAAGCGGGCGCTGGAGAACCCGAAGATCGCCTTTGCCTGGAACTCCGTGGTCGACGCGATCGACGGGCTCGACCTGCTCCAGTGGGTCCGGCTGAAGGACGTCACCACGGGCGCGGCCCGGCAGCTCAACGTGGACGGCGTGTTCATCTTCGTGGGCCTCACCCCCAACACCGCCGCATTTCAGGGGCTGATCGCCCTGGATAACGCGGGCTACGTGACGGTGGACGCGAATATGCAGACCTCGCTCCCCGGAGTCTTCGCCTGCGGCGATTGCACCGCCAAGCGGTTCAGGCAGGTCGTCACGGCCTGCGGCGACGGGGCCACGGCGGCCTTCTCCGCCCAGCTGTACTGCGAGGAGATGAAGGGGGAGGCGTACTGAGATGGAAGAGCTGATCTCCCTGTGGCGGCACATCCCTTCCCACCTGAACCCGAATCTCCTGGAGATCGGCTCGTTCCAGCTTCGGTACTACAGCCTGATGTACCTGGCCGCCTTCGCGACCACCTACGCCCTGGTGATGTACCGGGTTCGCCGCGAGGGGTACCCCTACACGGCCGAGCAGGTCCAGGACTACTTCGTCTGGGCGATCTTCGGGGTGATCGTCGGCGGCCGCCTCGGGTACGTCCTGTTCTACAACCTGGGATACTACCTCAAGCACCCGCTGGAGATCCTCTTCCCCTTCAGCTTTTCGGGAGGGTTCCACTTCATCGGGATCAGCGGGATGTCCTTCCACGGCGGGGTGATCGCCATCCTGATCGCCAGCATCATCTTCTGCCGGCGGAGGAAGATCGCCTTCTGGCGGTTCGCCGACCTGATCTGCCCGTCGATCCCGCTCGGCTATACCTTCGGCAGGATCGGCAACTTCATCAACGGCGAGCTGTACGGCCGGGCCACCACCGCGCCCTGGGGGATGGTCTTCCCGGGCGATCCGCTCCACCTGCTGCGCCATCCGTCTCAGCTGTACGAGGCCTTCTTCGAGGGGGTCGTGCTGTTCGTTATCCTCTGGCTGATTAGGCGCAGGAGCCCCTTCGACGGCGCCCTGTTCTCCTTCTATCTGATGGGCTACGGCGCGATCCGGTTCCTCATCGAATTCTACCGGGAACCCGACGCGCATCTGGGGTTCGTGTTCGGACCCTTCAGCATGGGACAGCTCCTCTGCCTGGCGATGATCGCCGCCGGGGTGGCCGTGTACACGAGCCGCCGCGCGGCGCTGGCGGAACCGGCGGGGGACTCGGACAAGGGGTGATGCCATGAGAAAACAGGTCGTGATCGTGGGAGCAGGGGCGGGCGGCGCCTCCGTGGCCGCCGAGGCGAAACGGCAGGATCCGTCGCTTACGATCGTCATGGTCGAGGAGCGCTCGCAGGTCTCGGTGGCCGCCTGACCGATGCCCTATTACATCGGCGATGTAATCAAGGACGAAAAACACCTGATCGCCCGCACCCCGGAGAAATTCCGGGAGTCCGGGATCGACGTGCGGATCGACACCCGTGTGGAGGAGGTCGATCCCGCGGCCGGACGGGTCCGCCTCGCCGGCGGCGAGCAGCTCCCCTACGATATCCTCGTCCTGGGCACGGGGGCGAAACCGGTCCGGCCCGGCATCCCGGGGGAGGACCGGCCAGGGGTCTTCACCCTGCGGAAGCTCAGCGACGCCGTGCGGATAAAGGGGTGGCTCGGTGAGGTTCCCTGCCGGAAGGCGATCATCGTCGGGGCCGGGTTCATCGGGATGGAGATGAGCGAGGCCCTCAGAAACCTCGGGATCGAGACCCGCGTGGTCCAGCGCGGGAAACTTCCGGTGAACCGCTGGGACCCCGAGTTCTCGCAGACGGTCCTTGCCGAACTGGAGCGGCACGCGGTGGGGTTCGCCGCCGAGGTGGAGGTGCGGGCCGTGGAGGAGGGGAGGCGCTCCCGCCTGCGGCTGGTGACGAACCGCGGCGAAGACGAGGCGGACATGATCCTCATGGCCGTCGGCATCCGTCCCGACACGGACCTGGCGCGGGCGATGGGGCTCCCGCTCGGAACGAACGGGGCGATCCGGGTCGACTTCTCCCAGCGCGCCCAGCGGGAGGGGGTGTACGCCGTGGGGGACTGCGCGGAGGCGTACCACCGGGTGAGTAAGAGCTGGGTGAACATCCCGCTGGGCGACATCGCCAACAAGCAGGGGCGCGTCGCCGGCCGGAACGTCGGCGGCGGCAGCGCGGTGTTCCCGGGGATCGTGGGGTCGCAGTGCTTCAAGGTGTTCGACCTGGAGGTGGCGTCTACGGGCCTTGACGAGCGGGAGGCCGCCGCGAGCGGCTTCCATCCGGTGAGCGTACTGATCTGGGGGAACGCGATCGCCGGTTCGATGCCGGGAAGCAAGAAACTGGGGCTCAAACTGGTCGCCGACCGTGCGACGGGGAGACTGCTCGGCGGCCAGGCCGCCGGAGAGGCGGGCGCGGTAAGCCGGATCAACACCCTTGCCTGCGCCCTCTGGGCCGGTCTTTCAGTCGACGAGCTGGCCTGGCTGGATTTGGCCTACTCCCCGCCGGTAGCCGCCGCCTGGGACCCGATCCACATCGCCGCGCAACAGCTCCGGCGGAAGCTGTGAGAATAATCCCTGCTCAAGGTCTGGGTGGCAAAACGGTTGGATAAGGCGGACTGAGCCGGCGGGTTGGATCAGACAACGAGGCGCCGCCGGTTTCCCGGGGCGCCTCGTTTTTCGGTTCGGGATCAGGCTGGCAAGGCTACAGTTTGATGCCCAGCTCCTTGATCAGGTCGCCGTAGTCCTTGTAGGCCCGCTGCATGAAGGCGGCCCAGTCTTTCGTACCCAGATAATCGATCGGCTGGCCGATCTGGGCCATGGTTTTCTTGAAGGCCGCATCCTCGCACACCTTCTTCAGGGTCGCGGCGAGGTATTCGACGACCTCCGGCGGGGTCCCGTTCGGGACGGCTACGCCCTTCACCGATCCCCAGGTCGAGACGTTGATCCCCTGCTCTTTCAGGGTCGGAACATTCGGCAGGGTGGAGTCGCGGTGATCGAGGGCCACGCCGATCGGACGGAAGCGGCCCGCCTTGATGTGCGGCAGCACCTCGGAGGGGTGGCCGCCGCCGATGACCAGATGGCCGCCTGCCAGGGCGGTCACCGCATCGGCGCCGCCGGCGAAGGGCACGGTCGTGATCGGGATGCCGGCCCGCTTCGAGATGGCCCGCATCACCAGGTCGACGGAGCCGGCCGCAGTGGAGACGGCAGCGGTGACCTTGTTGCCCTTGTTGGCGTAGTCGATCACGTCCTTCATCGATTTGAACGGCGATTTGCCGCTGACGTTAATCACGATCGAGTGGATCGAAAGCCTCGCCACCGGGGTGATGTCCTTCAGGGGGTCGAAAGGCATCTTCTGGAGGTGCGGCATGACCAGGTCGTGGCCGGACCCCTGTCCGACGTAGATGGTGTAGCCGTCGGGCTTGGAGCGCACGACGTATTCCTCGCCCATCACGCCGCCGGCGCCGGGCTTGTTGATGACGACCATCGGTTGGGGGCTGTACTTCGTCCAGATCTTCTCCACGGTGCGGGCCAGCAGGTCGCTGGAGCCGCCGGGCGAGAAGGGGACGACGGCCTGGATCGGCTTGGTCGGGTATTTCTCCGCGGCGAACCCGATGCCGCCGGCCGCGGCCAGGGAAAACAGGGCCAGGATCAAAACCAGTGTGCCTTTCCGCACGTGACTCATGATATACCTCCTTCTTGTAGGGGTTATGGGTTGACGGTTGACTGTTCCCTCCTGCCCATCCGTGTGCGCAGAAACGCGCCGCGCATCAGCTCCTCTCTCACAGGTTCTTTCCCGCTTCGCAGTCCGGCCTGACCGGGCCGAAGGCCTTGGCCAGCTTCGCGATCCGTTCCAGCCGGGGGGCGAAGGGGATGCAATCGGTCGGCCGCCCCCGCAGGGCGGCGAGCATTCTTTCCCGGTGGGTCGTCATGCCCGCGCTCTCCCCTTGAGGAAGAACACGGTCTGTCCCACGATCAGCAGGACGAGAACGGCGATCAGGGTCCCCGAGATCGGGCGGGTGACGAAGATCGTCAGATCGCCCCCCGAGATGAGCAGGGACTGCCGGAGCGACCGCTCGAGCAGGGGACCCAGGACGAAGGCGAGCGGCAGCGGGGCCGGATCGAAATCCAGTTTGCGCATTCCGTAGCCGAGCGCGGCGAAGAACAGCATCGAATAGACGTCGAAGACCTGGTTCTGCGTGCTGTAGACGCCGACCGTCGTGAACAGGACGATGACCGGGGCGAGGATGCCGTAGGGGACGCGCAGCATCTGCACCCAGAGGCCCACCATCGGGAGGTTCAAGATGAGGAGCATCACGTTTCCGATGTACATCGAGGCGATGACCCCCCAGAAGACGTCGGGGTGCTCCGCCACCAGGAAGGGCCCCGGCGTTATCCCCTGGATCATCAGGGCTGCGAAGATCATGGCGATCGCGGCGTTTCCCGGGATGCCCAGGGTGAGCAGCGGGATGAACGACGAACTCGACGCGGCGTTGTTGGCCGATTCCGGTCCTGCCACCCCCTGGATCGCCCCGTTCCCGAACTCTTCGGGGTGCCGGGAGTACTTCCGTTCGATGGCGTAGGAGGCCAGCGATGAGATGACGGCGCCGCCGCCGGGGATGATCCCGATGAAGAACCCGATGACGGAACCCCGGATGATCGGCCACTTCGAGTCCGACCAGTCCTTCAAGGTCGGGAACACCTTGCCGAGCTTCGTCGTGACGATTTCGGTCTTCATCGCCGATTCCAGGTTGTAGAGGATCTCGCCGAGACCGAAGACCCCCATCGCCATGGTGACGAAGTCGAACCCCCCCTGGAGGCCGATGCTTCCGAAGGTAAAGCGAATCTTGCCCGAGATCGGGTCCAGGCCCACCATCGCGAACAGGAGGCCGGAGACCAGGACGATCAGCCCCTTGACGATCGACCCTCCCGAGAGGGCCACGGCCAGCAGGAGCCCCAGCGTGGTCAGAGCGAAATACTCGGGGGGGCCGAAGTCGAGGGCGAATTCGGCCAGCGGCGGGGCGAAGAACGTCAAACCGAGAACGGCGACAGTCCCGGCAACGAACGAGCCGATCGCGGCGATCCCCAGGGCCGCCCCGGCACGCCCTTTCTTGGCCATCTGGTAGCCGTCGATGCAGGTGACGACCGAGGCCGCCTCCCCGGGGAGGTTCAGGAGGATCGAGGTCGTCGACCCGCCGTACATGGCGCCATAGAAGATTCCCGCCATCATGATGACCGCCGTCACCGGGGAGCCGATGATATAGGTGATCGGCAGGAGCAGGGCGATTGTGGCCGCGGGCCCCAGACCGGGAAGGACGCCGATGGCCGTGCCGATGACCGCCCCGAGGAAGCAGAACAGGATGTTCGTCCCCGAAAGGGCAATGTCGAACCCATTGATCAGGCCGGTGAAGATATCCATGGCATCGGCTCCTCTATCCGATAAAGAACTCCGGGGGGACGGGCACCTTCAGGAGGTAGACGAACAGTGCGTACATCGCGAGCGTCCCCAGGAGGGAGATGAGCATCGTCTTGAGCCACCGTTCGCGTTCGATGATCTGCTGCCAGGCAACCATGAAGATGAGCGTCGAGGTGATATAGCCGGCGGTTTCCATGGCCCAGCCGTAGAGCACCATCAGCGCCAGGGACAGGAGCGGTCGATGCCACCGGCGCTTCTCGGCAGGGCCTTCATTCCCCCGCAGGCTTGTCCATTGGAGGGTCAAGAGCCGGACGATGCCGAGAATGGCCAGGCCGATCCCGCACAGAAAGGGCAGAAACCCGGCGTCGGGCATGTGGATCGAGCCGAGCTTCAGCGTGTCCCAGGCGTAGAACATGATCCAGAGGCCCGCCAGGGAGAGGAACAACGCCACGATGCGCTCGTATTTCTTCACCGGTTTGTATCCCTCCTGCAATCACGCGCTGGTTTTGAGGGGGAAGGCTGACCTGCCGGCCGGTCCCCGGGCTATTTCTTGAGCACCTCCGGGTTGACGATGAACTTGGGGGTCTTGCCGGTCAGGACGTCGACGACCCCCTCGGCCGCGCCGACGGCCATCCGGATCACGCATTCCTGGGTCAAGGCCGCGCTGTGCGGTGACAGGATGATGTTCTCCAGCTCGTACAGGGGGTTGTCGTCCAGCGGCGGCTCCGGGTCGTACACGTCGATCGCCGCGCCGGCGATGACGCCGGTCTTGAGCGCCGTGTACAGCGCCTTTTCATCCACGACCTCGCCCCGGGAGAAGTTTACCAGGAAGGCGGTCGGTTTCATCAGGCCGAGCCGGGCGGCGTTGACGAACCCCCGTGTTTCCGGGGTGAGGGGGGTGTGCATCGAGACCACGTCCGCCTGCCGGAAGACGTCGTCGCTCGTCGGGACGAGGGTGATCCCCAGCTCCCGCGCCTTCTGGGGCGCCACGTAGGGGTCGAAGGCGATCACCCTCATGTTGAAGGCCGCGGCCGCCTTCCGGGCCACCAGCGTCCCGATCCTGCCGATCCCCACCAGCCCCAGGGTCCTGCCGTCCAGGTCGATGGCCTTGTAGGAGTTGCGGATCTCCCACCCCTTGCTGCGGATCGCCCGGTCGTAGGCGACGACCCGTTTGGCGAGCGACCCGATGGCGGTCAGGGTGTGCTCCGCCACGGACAGGGCGTTGGCCTCCGGGGTGTTCGTGACGACGATTCCCCGCTCCGTGGCGGCCTTGACGTCGATCGTGTCGACGCCGACGCCGTGGCGGCCGATGACCTTGAGGGAGTCGGCCGCCGCGATGATTTCCCGCGTGAACGGGGCCATGCGGCAGATGACCCCTTCCACCCCCGTGATCTCCTTGATGACCGTCGCCGGCGACGGGTCGGACGCCACGCGCACGTCGAAGCGGTCGTCGAACACCTTTACCCCGCTTTCGTGGATCGCCTGGATGATCAGGATCTTCTTCATGCTGTCACCTCACTGTATCCGATACTGGCTCCCGGCCTTCGCCGGGGTGACGGCGTCTTTCAGCCGGCGTCATTTCTTGAGCATCCCCATGTCCGCCAGGACCTTGCGGAGCTTCTCGCGGTTTTCCGGCGTCATCGGGCCGATCGGACGGACGGCCTCGCCGGCGTCGATCCCGATCAGGGTGAGCGCCTCCTTGACCACGACCGGGAAGGTGCCGAGGCCGAAGGCGATCCGGAGCGGCGCCAGCCGGTACTGGGCTTCGAGCGCCCGCTTGTGGTCGCCGGCGACGAAGGCCTCGTAGATCTCCACCGGCACCCGCGGGTCCACGTTCCCCGTGGCGCAGATCGAACCGGCCGCGCCATAGCAGAGGGCGGCGTAGATCAGGGTGTCGCGCCCCATCAGGACGTGGAAGTTCATCCCCCGGGTGAGGCGGATGTATTCGGCGGTCTGCTCCATGTTCCCGCTGGAGTCCTTGATCCCGACGATGTTGTCGACCTTGGCCAGCTCCAGGACCGTGGCGACCGGAAAGGGAATCTGGGTCCGGTCGGGGTTGGAGTACAGGAGGATCGGCAGCTTCGGGCAGGCCTTGGCGATCGCCGTGTAGTGCTCGATCAGCTCCTTCTGGTTCGGGATGCAGAAGTAGGGGGTGATGACGGATACCGCATCGACTCCCAGGTCCTGGGCCATCTTCGTCGTCTCGATCGCCTCGCGGGTGGTGACGGTGCCGGTCCCCGCGTACACGGGGACCCGTCCGTTCGTCTCGTCGACGACGATCCGGATCATCTCCTTCTTCTGTTCGAAGGTGAGGGAAAAGGCCTCCCCCTGGCTTCCCACGGGAAACACCCCGTGGACCCCGCCCTTGATCAGATGGTTGGTGAGCTTGCGGAGGGCCTTTTCGTTGATCCGTCCCTTCTTGTCGAGCGGGGTGACCATCGCCGGGATGATCCCCCTGGGTGCAAATTTGACCATGATGCTCCTCCCTTTCCGTCAGGCCACGGTGTGGTTGGCCAGCCGCTCCAGGGCCTGGACGAGGGCCGAGTGGTCGAGTTCGCTTCCGCCGTGGGCGGCCATCGAGTTGAACAGCTCCTGGGCCGTGGCGGTGTTGGGCAGGCTGAGCCCCATCTTGCGCGCCGACTCCAACGCCAGGTTGAGGTCCTTCTGGTGCAGGCGGATCCTAAACCCCGGGTCGAAGGTCCGCTTGATCATCCGTTCGCCGTGGATCTGGAGAATCT
>CAIYSL010000136.1 GCA_903928915.1 uncultured Syntrophobacterales bacterium
CGGGAAGTAGCCGCAGAATACGGACGCCAGCAGCAGTGCCGTTATCACGGTATACCCGGCGAAGATGGGGGCCGTGCGCAATTCCCGTCGGATCGTGAACGGCGCCGCCAGCAGCGAACAGGCGGCAAGGGAGCGGGCGGCGATCCAGAGCTGGGTCGGCAGGTTCGTTCCGTATCCTTCGAATATGCCCATCCCCTTGTAGGCAAGGGTGTGGACGAGGTCGATGCCGGCGACGAAGAAATAGGCGATACCGACGAACACCAGGTAGTTGTTGTCGATGATCCGCCGGGAATTCCAGGTCAACAGGAAGAGGCTGAACCCGATGACGATGCTGTACAGCTCGGCAAGCATGTGGAAGAGGGTGTAGCTGTACCGGCTGATGACGTACAGCCCCACCAGGGAGACGATGCCGACAGCCATCTCACCGGGCACGAATGACACACTCGATCGGTTTTTCATGGTTTTCGTATTTTCATCCCCGGTGCGGACGCCGGTCGGGAAAACCGGCCGGTGCGATCATGCCTTCGGAGGCACGCTGCGGCCTATGTATCAAGGCCGAGCCCGTTTGGCAAGCACTTACGTTACAGCGTGGGGAGATTGGGGTCGACCACCGCAGACGTACTCGTGAGAGGTCGGGGTATACATCCGCAGCGTGACAGGGTCACGCAGATCGGCCGGCTCGGGCATTGCCGTGAGCCCCCGCACGTGTGATCACCACGGATTGCCGGCGGGTAACGGCGCGGGAAAGAGATCACGGGGGGACCGCCGTCCCGGTCAGGCCGGACTCCGGTCGGCCCCCCGAAAGGGGTTGTTTACTTGGTCAGATCGATTTTCTTTCCCCACCACTCCTGTGCCTTGGAGTCCTGGGCCGCCTTCGGCTGGGCCTCCTTGTAGCCCCACCAGCTGAACTTCAGATGATCGAAATTCCGGTACATCGTGTCATGTTTGTAGAATTCCGACTCCCGTGCCGCAGCACCGCAACCGGCCAGAAATAGCACCATCATCATGACTGCAAACGCTCTTTTCATCTCTACCTCCTTCTTCCGGTTAAGTAGTATTCCCTGGCTGTTACCGACGAGATATCGACGTCACGGACAACCGGTTACTCGCTCATTACCGCTATCCCTCGCCCGAGTCAACCGCTCCTCACGGACCCGGGGAGGCGCAAGGATTGATCGATCGGTCCTGCTTGACAAATATACCAAAGGAGGCTAGGGTACGCAAACGAAAAAAGCACCGTCATTGATGCCGGGACAAAAAAAGGGAACCGAGGGGGTTCCTTTTTTTATTTTGATCCGGGAGCGTTACCTCGCACGTTCCCAAGGGGGCTGTTCTTGACGGGGAGTCTCCGCCGGCGGGCGGGGAACGGTACGGGCCGGGCGCCCGTGGCGGGCTGCGGAACGCCGGACGGGAGTGCCTGGAAACGATCGATGGCGAGAGGGGGAAAACAGTGAACAGGATAGTGGAAAGGCAGGATTTGTCGGAGAATGTCGTCCGGATGGTGCTCGAGGCGCCGGAGATCGCGCGCAAGCGGCGGGCCGGGCAGTTCATCATCCTGAAGATCGACGAAAAAGGGGAGCGCATCCCGCTGACGATCGTCGATTCGGACGCCCGGGAGGGGACGATCACGATTATCTTTCAGGTCGTGGGGAAGACGACGGCGGTCCTCGCCCGGATGAACGCCGGGGAGAGCCTGAGCGACGTCCAGGGGCCGCTCGGCAACCCCACCGAGATCGAGAATTTCGGTCGGGTCGTCTGCATCGGCGGCGGCGTGGGCGTGGGGGTGGTCTACCCCCTGGCCGCGGCGCTCAAGAAAGCGGGGAACCACGTGACCTCGATCATCGGGGCGCGGTGCAAGTCGCTGCTCATCCTGGAGCAGGAGATGAAGCAGGTCAGCGACCGGCTGATCGTGGCCACCGACGACGGGAGCTACGGCTTTCACGGGTTTGTCAGCGCAGTCTTGCAGAACATGATCGATGCGGGGGAGAAGATCGACCGGGTCTACGCGATCGGACCGGTGCCGATGATGCGCGTCCTGGCGAACCTCACGCGGCCTTACGGGATCAAGACGATCGTATCGCTCAACCCGATCATGGTGGATGCGACGGGGATGTGCGGCGCCTGCCGCGTATCCGTGGGGGGCAAGACGAAGTTCACCTGCGTGGACGGACCGGAATTCGACGGCCACGAAGTGGATTTCAACCTCCTGTCGAATCGGCTCCGGATGTACTCGGAGCAGGAAAAACAGACAATGGAAGCTCATAGGTGCGAATGCCATGGAAAATAACAGCGCAAAGCCCAAGAAGGAAAAGATCCCCCGCCATGCCATGCCCGAGCAGGAGCCGCAGCTCAGGATACGCAACTTCGACGAGGTCCCCCTCGGGTATACGGAGAAGCTGGCCATCGCCGAGGCCCAGCGGTGCATCCAGTGCAAGAAGCCCTCGTGCGTGGCGGGCTGCCCCGTCGACGTAGATATCCCGGGGTTCGTCAAGCTGATCGCCGAGGGACGGTTCATCGAGGCAGCCCTGAAGCTGAAGGAGACCAACGCGCTCCCGGCGGTCTGCGGCCGGGTCTGCCCGCAGGAGGACCAGTGCGAGAAGGTATGCATCCTCGCGAAGAAGGGCGAGGCGGTCGCCATCGGCCGCCTGGAGCGGTTTGCCGCCGACTTCGAACGGAATCTGGGGGATGTTGCCGTACCCGCGCGGGCAAAACCCAACGGGAAGCGTGTGGCCGTCGTTGGTGCAGGACCCTCGGGACTCACCATCGCCAGAGACCTGGTCGGCTACGGGTATGACGTGACGATCTTCGAGGCCCTCCACAAGCCGGGCGGCGTGCTCGTCTACGGCATCCCGGAGTTCCGCCTCCCCAAGGCGATCGTCGATGCGGAGGTGGACTACCTGCGGAAACTGGGGGTGAAGATCGAGACCAACGTGGTCGTCGGTAGGATGAAGACCGTGGACGAGCTGTTCGCCGAGGGCTACAACGCCGTGTACATCGCCGTGGGCGCCGGCGCGCCGGTGTTCATGGACATCCCCGGCGAAAACCTCAGCGGCATCTACTCGGCCAACGAGTACCTGACCCGTTCGAACCTGATGAAGGCCTACCGGTTTCCCGAGTACGACACGCCGATCGTCCGGGGCAGGCAGGTCGTCGTGATCGGCGGCGGCAACGTGGCGATGGATTCGGTGCGGACCGCGCTCAGGCTGGGGGCCGAGGCTGCCACGATCATCTACCGCCGGAGCGAAGCGGAGATGCCGGCGCGGGCCGAGGAGGTCCACCACGCCAAGGAGGAAGGGGTCAAGTTCCAGCTCCTGACCAACCCCGTGGAGTACATCGGCAACGAGCAGGGGTGGGTGACCGGCGTCCGCTGCCAGCGGATGGAGCTGGGCGAACCGGACGCATCGGGAAGACGCCGGCCGGTAGCGGTGGCGGGCTCCGAATTCGTCATCCCCGCCGACACGGTGGTCGTTGCCGTCGGGACGATGGCCAACCCGATCGTGCCGGCCACGACGCCGGGGCTGGACACGAACCCCCGGGGATACATCCTGACCAAAGACGACTCGGGAAAGACGAGCCGCGAAGGGGTCTATGCAGGCGGGGACATCGTCACCGGTTCGGCCACGGTCATCCTGGCGATGGGGGCCGGGAGGCAGGCCGCCCGGGCCATACACGAGTATCTCTCCCGAGGGGAGGTCTGAGCCCGCCTCCCCTTTATCCCCTCCCGCAAGGGGAGGAGAAAGATCAAGCACTGCCTTGCCCTACCCCGTGACAGCGATGGTCCTCTCTTTCCCTCCCCCGTCACGGGGGAGGGCAGGGTGGGGTGGAGCGCGGGGCTGATGCCGAAAATGGGGTCAATCGGGAATGAGCGGCTGGACCTCTGCCCTGGCCTTTGCGGACCTCCGCTTCAGGATGAGCTTCGCGGTGACGACCACCAGCGCGGTGAAGAAGATCATTGAGGCGTACTCGATCGTCTTGGTCGTGTGGATGATGCCTTCGACAAAGGGATCGGTCACCATCATCTCGCCCCCCACCTTGCCCAGGATCGCCGCCCCGATCCAGAGGATGATCGGATAACGGTCCATGAGCCTGGACAGGAGGTTGCTGGTAAACACCACGAAGGGGATGCTGAGGGCGAGCCCGAACAGCAGGAGAAAGAGGTTTCCCTTGCAGGCCGCCCCCACGGCCAGCATGTTGTCGATGGACATGCTGATGTCCGCGACGACGATGATCCAGAGGGCCTGGAGCAGGGTCCCGGCCTCCCGGTGGCCTCCCTCATCTTCGGCTCCTTCCACCAGGAGTTTGATGCCGATCCAGATGATCACCGCCCCCCCGGCGAGCTTGACGTACTGCATCACCAGAAGCTGGGCGACGACGAAGGTGCAGGCCACGCGGAGCAGGACCGCCGCCCCTGCACCGAACATGATGCCCCAGAAGCGTTTCTTCTTGGGAAGGTTCTTGACCGCCATGGCGATGACCACGGCGTTGTCCCCGGCGAGAACCAGGTCGATCAGTACGATACTCAGAAACGCCGAAACAAACTCCCAGCTAAAGTCGATCCGCCCTAACATTCCAAAGTCCATGCCGTTTCTCCTTCAGTGGCGGGGCGCTCCGCGGCGCTCCCTGGTTCATCCGGAAAGAATGGAACTCCGAAAAGATGCTGCGACGTACCCCCGGCGTTGACGGCCGGAAGGTTGCGGGCACACGCGGCCCGGTGTCCTCTGGTATTGGTCTGCTGGTCTGTCCAATTCAGGCGTGGGTTGAATCTATGCCCCTGGTTGTTGTTTGTCAAGGACAATTATCGGCGAAGGGTGTTGCCAACCCGGCGGTTCTCTGATAGACCAGACCACGGTCAGCCGGTCACGGAGCCGGCATCGGTATGTAGGGCAAGGGGCGGCGTGCGATCGATCTACCCCAGGGAAAAGGGGGTTCGAAATGGCTGCGCAGGGAAAAATCCTCCCGAAAGGGCAATGCAGGGTGACGTGATGGGCTACCCCAGGATCGTGCTTAAGAAGGGGAGGGACGCGGCGCTTCGCCACGGCCACCCCTGGCTCTTCTCCGGGGCCATGGCAGGGGTGGAGGGGAGCCCGGAGACCGGGGACGTGGTCCTGGCCGCGGACGCCGGCGGCCGGCCGCTCGGCCTCGGGTTTTTCAGCACCGGGGACATTGCCTTTCGGCTGCTGACCTACGACCCGAGCGCCATGATCGACGCCCTGTTCTGGCGCAGGCGCATCGAACGGGCGCTTGCCTTGCGCAAACGGGTGGTCCCCCCGGAGACCGACGCCTGCCGCCTGATCAACGCCGAGGGGGATGGGATGCCCGGCCTCGTCGTCGACCGGTATGGCGATCACCTCGTCATGACCGTCGGGACCGCCGGGATGGATCGCCAACGCGAGACCCTGCTCGAACTGCTGGGGGAGACCCTGGCGCCGGCGGGGATCTACGAGCGGAGCGAGGGTCGCTCTCGCCGGCTCGAAGGGCTGTACGACCGGATCGGCCTTGCTGCCGGGGAGGTCCCGGAGACGGTGGAGATCCGGGAAAACGGGCTATGCTTTACGGTCGACCTGCTCGCCGGGCAGAAGACGGGGTTCTTCCTGGACCAGCGCCTCAACCGGGAGATCGTGGGCTCCCTCTGCCCCGGGGCGGAGGTCCTGAACTGCTTCTCCTACACCGGGGCCTTTTCCGTGTATGCCGCCCGGGCCGGGGCCAGGCGCGTCGTCTCCGTGGAGGCCTCGGCCGCGGCCAACGAGATCGCCGGCCAGAACCTCGTCCGCAACGGCCATGCTCCGGACCGCCACCCCCTGGTCACAGCCAGCGTGTTCGACTATTTCCGCGAATCCCAGGAGCGATTCGACCTGATCGTTCTCGACCCGCCCGCCTTTGCCAAGTCGCGCAAGGACGTGGAGCGTTCGGCCCGGGGGTACAAGGAGATCAACCTCCAGGCCGCAAAGGCACTCCGGGAGGGAGGGATCCTGGCGACCTTCTCCTGCTCCAACCCCCTCGACCCCGAGCTGTTCGAGCGGATCGTCCTCGGCGCCGTCCGGGATGCGGGCAAGACCGCCCAGCTCCTGCGCGTCCTCGGTGCGGGGCCCGACCATCCGGTGAACCTCGCCCACTCCGAGGGGCGTTACCTCAAGGGGCTCCTCCTCTGCCTGCACGCGGGCTGACCTTTTCCCTCACATCCCCCGCGGTTCATCCGGCTTGCCGTCCCACCGGAAATGGCGCCGCTCAGGGTTTCTTGAGCTGGCCTGCGATCCGCTCGTGGATCAGCTGCGATGCCAGGTTGTTTCCCGACGGCCCTACCATGATCGAGACGGCGGTGATGTCCCGCTCCACGTAATCGACCGTGATCCGGACTTTGTCGTCCTGGATGTACGCCGTGATCTTGCCTTTGGCGATCGCCTTGTCCCGGTCCACCTCGGTCGCCTTGAGGTCGGCCAGGGCCTTGTCGGTGGCGGCCCAGACGCTCTCCAGCGGAAATTGGTAGGTGGTCCGCAGGAAACCGTCGGTATAGATGAATTCCCCGGAGCGGATGCCGATGGTCTTGCTGCCCACGCTGAGGGCCGTGTCGCAGCCGGTTATCGCCAGAAGTACGGGCAGGAGGAGCGTGCACCAGAGAAGCTGCTTTTTCATAGTCTGTCCTTTCTTTTCCCCGTTGGTGATCATCAGTGGGCGCTCGCCGGGCAGACTGCCCGGGGCGGAATCGTCGGGACTCCCGGGCCCGGTCGAAACGGATCATAGGCCATCGGGTAGGGGTTGTCAATCCTCCCGTCGGGGCCGCAGCGGCCGGCCTGGCGAATAAAGACTTGACAACCCCCGGACCGTTCTGGTAAGACCACTGCACATTCTGCTGCGATGGGGTATGGCCCCGATTTCAATTACGAAAGAATTCAGCCATGAATACGTTGCAAGAATTTTCCCCCGTCCTGCTGTTTGCCGCCGTTGCCGTCCTGTTCACCCTTGTCCCCATCGTCATCGCCTACATCCTGGCCCCCCGGACGACAGGGGAAAAGACCCATCACACCTATGAGTGCGGTATCGAACCCTACGGAAGCGCCTGGGTGCGGTACGGCATCCATTACTACATCTATGCCCTCATTTTCATTGCCTTCGATGTGGACGTCCTCTACCTCTTCCCCGCGGCACTCAGCTATGCAAAGGGCGAACGCGTGAATGAATTTTACGCACTGCTGATGTTTGTACTCATCCTTGCCCTGGCCATCATCTACGCCTGGGGGAAAGGGGTCTTCACCTGGAAGCGAAGGGTCTACCCGTAAAATTTGCCGTCGTCGAAAAGGTGTTCGACCTGGCGAGGGCCAACTCCCTCTGGCCGATGACCTTCGGGCTGGCCTGCTGCGCCATCGAGATGATGTCCGCCTCCATGGCCCGCTTCGACATCGCCCGGTTCGGCGCCGAGGTGTTCCGTCCCTCCCCCCGGCAGGCCGACCTGATGATCGTCTCCGGCACCGTCACCAAGAAGATGGCCCCTGTGCTCGTCACCCTGTACGAACAGATGCCGGCGCCCAAATGGGTGATTGCCATGGGCAACTGCGCCATCTCCGGCGGCCCCTTCGTGTTCGAGGGGCAGTATAACGTGGTCGAAGGCGTCGATCTGCTCGTGCCGGTGGACGTGTACGTCCCCGGGTGCCCGCCCCGGCCGGAAGGGCTGCTCGAAGGGCTGATGAAGCTGGAGGAAAAAATAACGGGGACGCGCAGATTCCCGGGACCGGAAAGCCGATGGTAGAGCGAATCAAGACAGGACTGAGCGAGATCCTCCGGGCCGCCCCGGTCGCGGAGGCGGATTACACCGCGAAGGGATACCACCTCTTCGCCGAGGTAGCCGCTTCGGACCTGCAGGGCGTTGCCCGGTTCTTCGACGCGCAGGGCTTCTACCTGGCCATGATCGCCTGCGTGGATTACAAGGAATACCTGGAGCTGGTCTACATCTTCGCCAACCACGCCGAACTCTGCAAGGTGAAGATCGCCCTGAAGGTCGACCCGGCCAAACCCGTCGCGCCGACCCTGTCGCAGATTTTCGACTGCGCCTGCTGGTACGAGCGGGAGATCCGCGAGTTCTACGGCGTCCTGTTCGAGGGGCACCCCAACCTGACCTACCTGTTCCTCCACGAGGGGATCGACCACTACCCGCTGCGCAAGGCGCAGGTCCCAGTCAGCGCAGCGGACAAGCGGGCGATGGCTGCCCTGCCCGTTGCCGACGGGGAGGACAGCTTCTCCATCAACCTCGGCCCCCAGCACCCGAGCACCCACGGCGTGCTGCGGGTAGTGCTGAAGATGGACGGCGAGTACATCGAGGATGCCCAGCCGGTCCTCGGCTACCTCCACCGGATGCACGAGAAGATGGCGGAAAACCGTGGCTACGTCCAGTTCTACGCCAACACCGGCCGGATGGACTACCTGGGGGCCATGGCCTTCAACCTCGGCTACGTCACCGCCGTGGAGCGGCTCTGCGGGATCGCGGTGCCGGAGCGCGCCAATCTGATCCGGGTGATCTGCACGGAGCTCAACCGGCTCCAGAGCCACCTGATGTGGCTGGGCGCGTACCTGGCCGACCTGGGGGCGCTGACCCCCTTCCTGTACGTGTTCGACGACAGGGAGCAGATCCACGACATCCTCGAGCCGGTCACGGGCTCCCGGCTCACCTACGCCTATTTCCGGTTCGGCGGGCTGTACAACGACGTGGACGACCAGTTCGCCGCCAAGACCCGGGCCTTTGTCAGCCGGCTGCGGAGCCGGTTCGCCATGTACGAGAAGCTCGTCACCGGAAACGTCATCTTCCTCAACCGGACCCGGGGGATCGGCGTCATCACCAAAGAGCGGGCGCGGAAGGTCGGCGTCTCCGGCCCGGTCCTCAGGGCCGCGGGGATCCCGATGGACCTCAGGAAGATGGAGCCCTGCGCCGCCTACGGCGCGGCCTCCTTTGCTGTCCCGGTGGGGACCCGGGGGGACGTCCTGGACAGCTACGTGGTCCGCGTCAAAGAGATGGAAAACGCGCTCAAGATCATCGAGCAGGCCCTGGCCGCGATGGGCGAAGGGCCCGTGATGGCGGAGAAGGTGCCGAAGAAGCTCAAGCCGCCCAAGGGTGACATCTACCACTGCGTGGAGACGCCCCGCGGCGAGCTGGGCGTCTACATCGTCAGCGACGAGACCGACACCCCCTACCGGATGAAGTGGCGCGTCCCCTCCTTCTCCAACCTGATGATCTTCCCCGAGCTGGCCAAGGGGTGCCTCCTGGCCGACGCCGTGGCGATCCTGGGGAGTCTGGATCTGGTGATACCGGAAATCGACCGCTAGTGGTGTGATGGTACGATGGAACAGCTAATCAGCATAATCGGCGCCCAGGCCTTCACGATGATCGCGGGACTGATCGGGGTGATCGCCTTCGTCGTGGTCAATGCCCTTGCCCTGACCTGGGCCGAGCGGAAGGTGGCGGGTCACATGCAGCGCCGGATCGGACCGAAGGAGGTCGGCCCCTACGGCTTGATCCAGCCGATCGCCGACGCGATCAAGCTCCTGGGCAAGGAGATCCTCACCCCCGGGGCGGTGGACAAGCCCCTGTACGTGATCGCCCCGATCCTGATCTTCGTCCCGGTCCTGGTTTCGTTCATCGTCATCCCCTTCGACGCCCGGCTCGTGGTGAGCGACATCGGCGTGGGGATCCTGGTGATCCTGGCCTTCTCGTCGCTCACGGTCCTGTCCATCCTCCTGGCGGGCTGGGGGTCGAACAACAAGTACGCCCTGATGGGGGCCGTCCGGAGCATCGCCCAGAACATCGCCTACGAGATACCGCTGCTGCTGGCCCTCCTGCCGGTGATCATGATCGCCGGCTCCTTCTCGCTCACGGCGATCGTGGAGGCGCAGAAGGGGCTGTGGTTCGTCGTCTACCAGCCCGTGGCGTTCATCATCTACTTCATCGCCGCAGTGGCCGAGACCAACCGCACCCCCTTCGACCTCCCCGAGGCAGAGAGCGAGCTGGTGGCGGGCTACCACACCGAGTACTCGGGGATGCGATTCGCCCTGTTCTTCCTGGCCGAGTACACGAACATGTTCATCGTCAGCGCCATCGCGGTCACCTTCTTTTTGGGCGGCTACCAGGGGCCCATCCTGCCGGGAGTCGTTTGGTTCCTGCTCAAGGCGTACCTGGTGGTATTCGTGATCATGTGGCTCAAGTGGACCTACCCGCGGGTGCGGTTCGACCAGCTGCTCAACATCTCCTGGAAGGTGTTGATCCCGCTGGCCTTCATTAACCTGCTCATCACCGGAGGTATCCTGAAGCTATGACGCTGTCACCTTCGGCATTCATCACCGCCGCCTGGTCGCTGCTCGCCGGCCTGGGGGTCACGCTCAAGGCCATGTTCTCGCCCGTGGTCACCTCCCAGTACCCGCGCGAGCTTTTGACCATCGCCCCGCGGTTCCGCGGCCACACGAAACTCTTGGCCGACAAGGACAACCCGGCCAAGAACGCCTGCACCGCCTGCCAGATCTGCGTGAAGGCCTGCCCGTCGAGCTCGATCGTCAAGGTCGACGGCGAAAAGAGGGAAGGGGAGAAGCGCAAGACCGGCACCTCCTACATCCTGGATTTCACCACCTGCAGCCAGTGCGGGGTCTGCGTGGAGGTATGCCCCTTCGACGCGCTCGACTTCTCGGCCGACTTCAACCCCGCGGGGTTCAAGCGGGAGGATTTCCACTACGACCTGGTCAAGGAGTTCGACAAGAGGATAGCATCATGAGCATCGGCGACCTCCTGTTTCTGTTCATCGTCGGCGTCACCCTGGCCGGCGCCCTCGCGGCGGTCCTGGCGGGGTCGATCGTCTATGCCCTGATGGGGCTCGTCGTGACCATGTTCGGCGTGGCCGGGCTGTACGTCTACCTGCACAGCCCCTTCCTGGCCATGGTGCAGATCCTGATCTACGTCGGGGCCATCACGGTCCTGATCGCCTTCGCGATCATGCTGATCGGCCCCCAGTACCGCCGGCCCAAGGAGTGGACCACCCTCGGCAAGCTCGGGGCGGCCGCCGGGGTGGCCGTGGTGACCCTGGGACTCTTCGTCAAGTTCGTGATGGAGGTATTCCCGCGCACCAAAGCCCCCGCATTCACCGTGACGACCAAGCAGATTGGGGCGCTGTTCTTCAAGGACCTGGTCCTCCCGTTCGAACTGATCTCACTTCTGATCGTGGTCGCGATCCTCGGGGCCATCATGCTGGCCCTGTTCGCCCGGGGGGACAAATGACCGACTTCTTCTACAACCATCTGCACGTCTACCTCTTCGTCGCCCTGTTTCTGCTGGTAAGCGGTATCCTCGGGCTGGTGTACCGGCGGACCCTGATCGGGATGCTCGTTGCGATGGAGCTGATCATGAACGGCGCCGGCCTGAACCTGGTGGCCCTGAATAGGTTCATCGCCGTCGAGAACGCCACCGGGATGGCCTTTACCCTGATCATCATGGGGATCGCCGCGGCGGAGGCCGCGATCGCCCTGGGCATCATCATCCTCATCTTCCGGAAATACCGGCACGTCGAGGGGGCCGAGCTGCAGGAGATGAAAGACTGACCTATGGTACTTGAGAGCGCATTACCGCTGGTGCCGATCGGCATCACCATCGTGACCTCGCTGCTGATCGCGGTTTCGGGCAAGCGTCCGAACGTGCGGGAGTTCTGGTCCGTGGCCGGCGCGGTCCTGACCTTCCTGGCGGTCGTGGCGATGGTGCCGACCGTCTGGCAGGGCGGCCGGATCGTCTACACCCTGTCGCAGATCGCCCCGGGCATCTCGCTGAACTTTCGGGTGGACGCCCTGTCGCTCATCTTCGGGATCGTCTCGTCGTTCCTCTGGATCTTCGCCTCCTTCTACAACATCGGCTACATGCGGGGGCTGAACGAGCACGCCCAGACCCGGTACTACACCTGCTTTGCCATCGCCATCGTGGGGGCGCAGGGGGTCTCCTACTCGGGGGGGCTGTTCAGCCTGTACCTCTTCTACGAGGTCATCACGCTCTTCACCTACCCGCTCGTCGCCCACCACCAGGACGAGGAGGGCTACGCCGGCGCGAAGAAGTACATGGTCTACCTGATGGGGACCTCGAAGGGGCTGCTGCTGCCCGCCCTGATCCTGACCTACGTCTTGACCGGGACGCTCGATTTCGCCGACGACATCACAACCGGGATCTTCCCGATGGCCGCGAACCCGCTCTGGGTCACGGTCACCTACTTCCTGTTTATCTTCGGGTTCGCCAAGGCGGCGCTCATGCCGCTGCACAACTGGCTCCCCTCGGCCATGGTGGCCCCGACGCCGGTCAGCGCCCTGCTGCACGCCGTGGCCGTGGTCAAGGCCGGGGTCTTCTGCATCTCCCGGGTGATGCTCTCCACCTTCGGCACCATGGCCCTCGGCGACCTGGGGATCGGGCTCGTCACCGCCTACATCGCCGCGTTCACGATCCTCACCGCCTCGATCATCGCCCTCACCAAGGACGACCTGAAGGCACGGCTCGCCTACTCCACAGTGAGCCAGCTCTCCTACGTCGTCCTGGGGGTGGCGCTCCTGGACCAGTCGGGCGTCCTGGGCGGGATCATCCACATCGTCAACCACGGGTTCAGCAAGATCACCCTGTTCTTCTGCGCCGGGGCGATCTATGTCGCCCACCACAAGAAGAAGATCAGCGACATGGCGGGGATCGGCTACGCCATGCCCTTCACCATGGGGGCCTTTGCCCTGGCCTCGCTCAGCATGATCGGGGCCCCGCCGGTGGCCGGGTTCGTCTCGAAGTGGTACCTCTTAAACGGCGCCCTGGCGATCCACAGCATCCCGCTCCTGATCGTCCTGATGGCGAGCACGATCCTGAACGCCGGGTACTTCGTCCCGATCACGATCCGCGCCTTCTTCGAGGGCAAGAAGGAGCGCTGGCAGCGCAGCGACATCCAGGAGGCGCCCTTAACCATGGTGGTGCCGCTCTGCCTGGCCGCGCTCATCTCGCTCGTCCTGGGCATCTACCCCGACTTCTTCGTCGGGCTGATCGGGAAGCTTTTCTAAAGCAGGAGTTTAAGAATGATCCTGAACATGTTGGAATACTTGAGAAAAAATATCGCCATGCTGAAGAAGGCCTTCTTCGGCCTTCTGGCGCTCCTGGTGGTGTTCGACATCCTGCTCTCCCGGAAGGACGCCCACTA
>CAIYSL010000137.1 GCA_903928915.1 uncultured Syntrophobacterales bacterium
ATCCTCCTCATCCCCATGGCACTGTGCATCACCTTCGGCAGGATGGTCGGGGACGGGAGGCAGGGATGGGCGCTTATCGCCGCGATGATGGTGGTTCTCACGCCGCTGCTGGGGCTCTGCCTGTTCAGCGAACAGGCCGGCAATGTTGCCTTCCCGCAGATCCATATCGATCAGGCGGCCGGCGGCCGGCAATCGGGCGGCAACATGGAGGGCAAGGAGACCCGATTCGGTATCGTGAACTCGTCGCTCTGGGCGGTGCTGACCACGGCGGCGTCCAACGGAAGCGTCAATGCCATGCACGACTCCTTCACGCCGCTCGGCGGTCTCGCGCCCCTGTTGCTGATACAGCTGGGCGAAATAATCTTCGGCGGGGTCGGTTCCGGCCTGTACGGCATGCTGATGTTCGTCCTGATTGCCGTCTTCGTGGCGGGGCTGATGGTGGGCCGCTCGCCGGAATACCTCGGCAAGAAGATAGAACCCTTCGAAATGAAGATGGCCTCCCTGGTCGTCCTCATCCCTTCGGCCTGCGTACTGATCGGCACGGCCGTGGCCGTTGTCTCCGGGCCGGGGCGTGCCGGTATCCTCAATGCCGGCCCGCACGGCTTTTCCGAAATACTCTACGCCTTCTCGTCGGCAGCAAACAACAACGGGAGCGCCTTCGCCGGGTTGAACGCCGATACGCTCTTCTACAATACGGCCCTGGGTGGTGCGATGCTCATCGGCCGCTTCTGGCTGATGGTCCCCGTCCTGGCCGCGGCCGGATCGCTGGCCCGCAAGAAGCTGGTGACGGCAGGTGCGGGCACGCTGCCCACCCACACGCCGCTGTTCGTGCTGTTCCTCGTGGCAATCATCATGCTGGTGGGCGCGCTGACCTTCATACCGGCCCTCACCCTCGGACCGGTTGTCGAACATCTGACCTGGATTCGTTAGGGGAGCATCATGACCGGAAATGCAAGACCCTTCTCGCTTCTCGACGGACCGACGCTCCGCCGGAGCCTCATTGACGCCTTGGTCAAGCTCAGTCCTCTCCACCTCGTAAAGAACCCCGTGCTGTTTGTCGTCGAGGTGGGCTGCGTGATGACGACGATTCTGCTCATCCAGGCCCTTGTCGGCTGCGACGAAGAGAGCATCCCGTTCATCTCGGCTATCTGCCTTTGGCTGTGGTTCACCCTGCTGTTCGCCAACGTTGCCGAAGCGATGGCCGAGGGAAGAGGCAAGGCCCAGGCACGGTCTCTGAAAGGGACCCGCCGGGACGTTATGGCCAAGATTCTCACCAAGCCGGAGCGGAATGCGGCGGCGGGTGTCGTACCGGGATCCCAGCTCACCACGAGGGATATCGTCCTCGTGGAGGCAGGCGATACGATTCCCGGCGATGGCGAGGTAATCGTGGGCGTGGCATCCGTGGATGAAAGCGCCATCACGGGCGAGAGCGCCCCGGTCATCAGGGAAAGCGGGGGCGACCGAAGCGCGGTCACGGGCGGAACGCGGGTTCTGTCCGACTGGCTGATCGTCCGGATCACGGCAAACCCCGGCGAGACG
>CAIYSL010000138.1 GCA_903928915.1 uncultured Syntrophobacterales bacterium
CGGAGGCCTCGTACAGGCGACGGGCCGCGTCGAGGCCGGCAAAGGTCCACAGCGTGGTGCGGCGGTATGCCTGCCGGTCGCAGAAGGAGACCGCCTCCGCCAGCAGGCGGCTGCCCCAGCCGCTGCCCTGCACCTCCGGCGCGACGATGAACCAGCGGAGGTGCGCCCCCTCGGTTGCCGCCTTCAGGCCGTCGATCGCGATCGAACCGGCTACGCGATCCCCGCTGCGGAGCGTCCAGAATCCGTCACGCCGATCGTCGAAACGGCCGAGAAATTCCGCCAGTTCGGTCGCCACCTTGGCCTCGAAGTACAGGCCGAACCCCCAGTGGCGGTGGTAATAGGCCGCATGCATCTCCACGACGCGGCCGATCGCCCCGGGCAGATACCCGCCGATTTCGATCTGCATTTGCACACCCCGGTGTGGATTGCCCTTGCTCATGCCGCAGGACTCTATCGGAAGAAACCCGGTCTTAAAAGCGCCGATCGATCCCCCGGTTCCGTCGTCTCAGGCAGCGGTGAATCGATCGCCTGGCCGGAGGCCCTGCGCTGCGGCGAAGGCGGCGGCATCCTGTTTGCCCGCCTCCGTTCGGACCTTCCCGATCCGGATCACCCCGTCCGCCGCGGCTACGCTGAGCCCCTCGCTGTCCGCGGCAACCACCTCTCCCGGCCGGCCGGAAAGGCCGGCGGCGAGCCGCTGCGCCTCGAACAGCCGGACCTTGCTCCCGTTCAGGAAGGTGAAGGCCCCCGGCTGGGGGTCGCACCCCCGGATGAGGTTGTGGACCCGTTCCGCGGGCTGCCCCCAATCGACCGCCGCGACCTTGTCGTTGCAGAGCGGCTCGTAGGTGGCGAGGGTTTCGTCCTGGACGAGGCGGGGCGCCCGTTCCGCCTTGATCAGATCGACGGACTCGACGATCGCCTCGACGCCGAGGGGAAAAAGCCGGTTGAAGTACAGCGACCCGGTAGTGTCCTCCGCTCCGATGGGGATCCGTTTCTGCAGGAGGATCGGGCCGGTGTCGATCCCGGCGTCCGGCCAGAATATCGTCAGCCCCGTCTCGCGGTCGCCCATGATCACCGCCCAGTTGATCGCGCTCCCGCCGCGGTGGCGGGGGAGGAGCGAGGGGTGGTAGCAGATCGTCCCCTGCGCCGGGGCCCCGACGATCGAGGCCGGGATGATGTCCGTGACAAAGGCCATGATCAGGAGGTCGGCTTGTAACGCCTGAACGGCCCGCAGAGTCTCGGCGGATTTGTATGTTTCCGGACGATGGGCGGGGATCCCCCGCAGTCTGGCGGCAGCCTCGAGGGGGTCGGGCTTCGCCCCGGCCTTCCCCTGCGGCAGCCACACGGCGATCAGGTCTTCGCCGCGGTCGGCGAGCGTTTCGAGCACCTTTGCGCCGAAGGCGGCCTGTCCCATGATGGTTATACGCATAGCTGGTTCCTTTCGCTGGGTATTGGTTGTCAGGGAACTTCCTGCCGGATGCGGTTCCGCTCCTCCTCGTTCAGGAGGCAGCCCGCCAGGCATTTCTCCGCGCACCGGCCATCGCACGGTTCCGTGTGGACCGTGACCGTCGCGGCGGGGAACCGCTCCTTGATCCGCCTGACCAGATCCTGGTTGAGGCGGTGCGCACGTGCCACGGTCATCTGCCCATCCACCTGGATGTGGACCTCGACGAACCGGAAGTGTCCCGCCTTGCGGGTGCGCAACTGATGGTAGCCGTGGATGTCCGGCCGCAGGGAACAAATCCGCCGGCGAATCTCCTCCTCCTCCTCCGGGGGGAGCGTCTCGTCCATCAGCCCCCCCGTCGACTGCCGGGTAAGGTCCCAGGCCGCCTTGATGATCAGCAGGGCGACCCCGATCGCCGCGACGGGGTCGAGCCAGTGGAGCTCCACAGCGGGAAAGAGCGACTCGCCGGCCCAGATCACCGCAAGTCCGGCCATCACCCCCGCCGAGGTGTACACGTCGGTGCGCAGATGCCAGCCGTCGGCGATCAGGGCGACCGAGTCGGTCTCCGTGCCCACCGTGAAGAGCATCCGGGCTACGAAGACGTTGACAACGGCGGAGATGAGCATGACCGCCACGCCCCACCCCGCGGTCTCCATCGGGAGCGGCGCCAGGATCTTCGCGACGCTCTCCCAGATGATCCACCCCGCGGCGACGAAGATCAGGAGCGCCTCTACGGTCCCGGAGATGTTTTCGATCTTTCCGTGGCCGAAGGGGTGCTTCCCGTCTGCGGGCAGGCTGGAGGTCTTCACCGAAAACAGGGCGATGACGGCCGCCGCCAGGTCGACGCCGGAATGGATCGCTTCGGATACGACGGCCACCGAACCGATCCAGAGGCCCACGATCAGCTTCAGCACCACGAGCGTCGTGTTGGAGAAGACCGACAGGAGCGCAGCCCGTTCTTTGCGGCGTTGTGCATCCATCGGTTTGACGATCTCCCTCTTCATCTCTTGAAATCTTCGGAAATCAAATCCCTGCGCACGCTGGACATTTTTCGACCCTGCACCTCCTCGCTTCGCTGCGGGGGCAGGGGGCCCCGAAAAATCTCCCCTCAGCGCTTCCCGGGATCCGATTTCCCCGGTACGCTGCGGTCTCCCTTCACGAATCGCTCTGCGGGCGGTTCATCGCCTCGCGGCACCTGGCCAGGATCGCGAGGGCCTCGAAGGGCTGCTCGATTTCCGGGAAGGTCGGGATCCCCTGGGGCTCCAGCGCCTCCTTGTACTCATCCATGCACTTCTTGTCGCCGCTGAAGGTGACGAGAATCGGTTTTTCGGGGTACTTCGCCGCCAGCTCCACGATGAACCGGGAGTCGGGAACACCCGTCTCGGGGGTGAGCATCATCACCGCTACGACGGCGTCCGCGGCGGAATCCTTGAGCACGATCTCCATCCCCTCGCGGTAGGCGTACTCGACCCCCGTCGCGGTGGCCGCGGGCCAGATGTCCACGGGGTTGCGCATCCGGATGTAGGCGGGGCTGATCGCCTGGAGCCTGGCAACCGTGCCCGGGTCGAGGGGGGGGATCGCGAGCCCCAGCCGCACGCAGAAATCCGACAGGACCGCGAGCATAGCGCCCGAAGGCGCCAGGAAACTGACCCCCCTTCCCCGGGGGAGCGGCAGCATCGAAAGGGCCTTCCCCGCCAGGACGAGATGGGAATACTCGGAGATGCGGACGACACCGGCTTGGCGCAGCATCCCGTCGACGATGCGGTCGGGCGAGGCCATGGCCGCCGTATGGGCGGCCGCGGCCTGCCTGCCTGCCTCGGTGGCGCCGCTGATCAGCAGGACCACGGGCTTCCTGCGGGTGACTTCCGCGGCCACCTCCAGGAAGCGGCGCGGCCGCTTGAATCCCTCGACGTAGATCAGGACTGCCGCCGTCTCCGGATCCGCCCCGAGGTACTCCAGTGCCTCTGTTTCGTCGATGTCGATCTTGTTCCCCAGCCCCACGACGCGCGCCACGCCGAAATGCTCGCCGGTCATGATCGCGCGCAGGGTGTGGGTCCCGAAGTTTCCCGTCTGGGCGATGTAGGAGACGCGGCCCGGGCGGATCTTCCCCTGAGGAAAGAAGGTCGAGGTGAAGGCCTGCGGGGTAGAGGTATGGCCCGAGGTGTTCGGGCCGAGTACCTGGAGTCCCTTGGCGGCGATGATGCGGACGAGCTCCTCCTGGATCGCGGCGCCGGCTTCGTCCACCTCGGCGAACCCGCCGGAGGAGAGGACGAAATTGCGGATCCCGCGCTCGGCGCAGTCGGCCAGCGCCCCGGGGGTGGCCGCCGCGGGGAGGATGATCACGGCCAGGTCGCAATCGGCCGGCAGGGCGGCGATGGAGGTCAGGACCCCGATCCCCAGGATCGTTCCCCCCTTCGGGTTGACGGGGTACAGCTTCCCGGGGTAGCCGTTGGCGAGGATGTTCCTGATCACCTCGTGGCCGGGCTTCCCCGGCACGGCGGAGGCGCCGATGATCGCCACGCCGCGGGGTTCGAACAGTGCGGTGAGATCGCGCTTCATCGCGTGCCTCCGGGGGGCTGGTTCGGGTCTTCCGGCCGCCGGCGCCTGCCGGATGCTGCCGGAGCGGCCCGGAGCACGACCAGGGCGTCGACTGCCACGGGGGTTCCGTCGGGCCGGATCTTTACGGGGTTGATGTCGATCTCGCCGACTTCGTCGTACCGGCAGCCGATCTCCCCCAGGCCGACGATGATCCGGGCAAGGGCCTGCCGGTCCGCGGCCGCCTGGCCGCGGAAGGCCCCGAGGATCTTCGCGGTGCGGATCTCCGCCATCATCTCCAGGGCCGCGGAGGTTCCCAGGGGCGCGACGCGGAAGACCGCGTCGTCGATCAGTTCGGTGAAGATCCCGCCCAGGCCGAACATCACGCAGGGGCCGAACCGGGCGTCCCGGGTGAGGCCGCAGACGAGCTCCCGTTCCCCCGGGACCAGCTCCTGGACGATCAGCCCCTCGCAGCCGGCGATCGCCAGCAGGCGGCGGGCCTCCTGCCGGACCTCCGCCTCCGACTTCAGATTCAGGCTGACGGCCCCCAGCTCCGTCTTGTGCTGAATGCCTTCGCCGGCGGCCTTCAGCACGACGGGGTACCCGATCTCCGCGGCGGCGGTCAGGGCCGCTGCCGGGTCCGGGACGAACAGCTCGCGCCCGACCGGGATTCCGAACCCCGCCAGAAACCCTTTCGCCTCATGCTCGTTGAGCGCGCTCCTTCCCCCGGCGAGCGCCGCGGTGATCACGTCCATCAGGGCGATCTCCCCCTTTCCGTGTCTGTTCGGGTGGTGGATGTGCCGGCCTCCGTCCCGATCGCGGGAGGTCACCCCGTCGGCGCCGTGGGCAGCCGGAGGATGGGGGCGGCAGGAGGATCAATACCACAACTGCGGTCGGCAAGGCTATCAGAAAAGGGAGCGGTTCCCGGGGACTCCCGGCACGGGGGCTTCACGGGCGGGGCAGGATCATGCCCCCTTCGGGCCGGCGAGCGCCGTCGCCTTTTCGGCCTCGCGCCGGGCGACCGCCGCGGACCGCGCCAGGATGTAGTCCACATGCTTCATGTTGGCCACATCGTACATCCTGCCGTCCACGTTCACCGACCCCTTCCCCTGGGCGTAGGCGTCGTCGAGGGCCGCTTTCACCTTCCGGGCCATTGCGAGGTCCTGCTGCGCAGGCGCAAACCCTTCGTTGGCCGCCTCCACCCAGCCGGGGTGGATGAGGCTCGTCCCCGTGAACCCGAGCCATTGGGCGCGCCGGCAGGCCGCGACCATCGCCTCCCGCCCCTGCGAGATGTCGGTGAAATCGACGCCGTTTTGCGCCCCCAGGCCGTGGGCCTGCACGCCCGCGGCGCGGGCCGCGAATAGCAGCCGGTTTTCGGCATAGAAATACTGTTCGAAGTTCATTGCCGTGAGCCGGGGAAACCCCATGCTGACCGAGAGGTCTGCCTGGCCGATGTTCATCTGGGCGGTCCGGGGGGATGCCTTGGCGATGGCGTCGATGTTCACCACCCCTGCCGCGGTCTCGACGATGAGGTCGAAATAGACCGTTCCGGCGGGGAAGCCCCGCTCCTGTTCCAGCCAGGTGACCAGCCGGTCGATTCGCTGAATCTCCTCGGCCGACTCGGGCTTGGGGATCATCACGCCGTCGAGTCCCGGGACCATGCTGGCTTCGAGGTCTTCCTCCTCGTGCTCCCGGTTGATGCGCACCTGGACTTCTGCCCCGCCCTGCCTGACGAGGGGGATGACGTCTTTCACCCGCTTCCGGGCGGAGGCCTTGTCTGCCGGGGCGATGGAATCCTCGAGGTCCAGGATGATGACGTCTGCCCCGCGGGTCCACGCCTTTGCGACGAATTTCTCCCGGTTCACCGGGACGTACAGCTTGGACCTGCGGACCACGTTCACGAGCCGGTCGTGCGCATTCGCCATGGCGCCCCCGCTATTGAGGTGATTACAATGGAAAAACGATGAGCGTCCGGAGGAGACCACAAAACGCGCTTGAGTGTCAAGGACATTTGCGGAGCTAAAAAAAATAGAAAAATGTTCTTGACAGCGCGGATTTTGGGATTATAATGTCAACCAAAGTAGTAGGAATAGTAGTGATTGGCGCCGGAAAGGGAGGAACACCGGAAAGGTGAGACAGAGGGTAAACGTACTGAGTCTGATGATGTGCATGTGTCTTTACACCGGCCGGGGAGGTCTATTCATGTGAAGGTGTGAGACTCCATGGATGTGACAACCCGCTGACCGGTGAGGGTCCAGCGGGTTTTTTATTGCATGCGCAACGGTCAGTCATTACAGTTGAACGAGAAAGGAGAACTTCTCATGGGGCGAAACAGAATTGAGACAGTGGCCCTCCACGCCGGCCAGGAGGCCCCCGATCCGACGACGGGGGCGCGGGCAGTGCCGATCTACCAGACCTCGTCGTACGTATTCAAGGATACGGACCATGCGGCGAACCTTTTCGGACTCAAGCAGTTCGGGAACATCTACACCCGGATCATGAACCCCACGACGGACGTTTTTGAAAAGCGAATCGCCGCGATCGAGGGGGGGACCGGGGCCCTGGCGGTGGCCTCCGGCCAGGCCGCGGAGACCTTGGCCCTGCTCAACATCACCCGGCTGGGGGACGAGATCGTCTCCGCAAACAACCTCTACGGCGGGACCTATCAGCTGTTCCACTACACCTTTCCGAAGCTCGGCCGGACGGTCAAGTTCGTCGATTCCCAGGATGTGGGGGCCTTCAGGCGGGCCATCACCGAAAAGACGCGGGCCATCTACGCAGAGACGATCGGGAACCCCAAGCTCGACGTCCCCGATTTCGAGGCGATCGCCCGGATTGCCCACGAGGCCGGCATCCCCTTTGTCGTGGACAACACTGTGGGCGTGGGGCTGGTGCGGCCGATCGACTACGGGGCCGATATCCTGTGCGCATCGGCCACGAAGTTCATCGGCGGCCACGGCACCTCCATCGGCGGCGTGATCGTCGATGCGGGGCAGTTCGACTGGGGAAGCGGCAAGTTCCCCGATTTCACCGATCCGGACCCGAGCTACCACGGCCTGAAATTCTGGGATGCCTTCGGAAACGTTCCCGGGATGGGCAACGTCGCCTTCATCATCAAGGCCCGGGTGCACCTGCTGCGTGACCTCGGGGCCTGTCTCAGCCCCTTCAACGCCTTCCTGTTCCTCCAGGGGCTCGAGACCCTGCCGCTTCGGCAGCGACAGCACTCGCTCAACGCCCTGGAAGTGGCCCGATTCCTGAAAGGGCACCCCCTGGTGAACTGGGTCAGCTATCCGGGGCTGGCGGAACATCCGAGCCACGCCCTGGCGGCGAAGTACCTGGGCGGCCATTTCGGCGCCCTGGTGGGCTTCGGGATCAAGGGGGGGCTGGAGGCGGGGAAGAAGTTCATCGAATCGGTGCGGCTCCTGTCGCATCTGGCCAATATCGGCGACGCGAAGAGCCTCGTCATCCATCCGGCATCGACGACCCACCAGCAGTTGACGAAGAAGGAGCAGGAGGCGACGGGCGTCACGGAAGATTTCATCCGGCTCTCGATCGGGTTGGAGAACGGGGAGGATATCAAAGAAGATCTCGATCAGGCCCTCAAGCAGTCGGCGGGCTGAGGGGATCACGGATAATGGGGAGGAGGCAGACGATGAAAATATATGATGACATTACCAAGACAATAGGGCATACCCCCCTGGTCAGGCTGAACCGCATGGCAAAGGAGCTGAAGGCGCAGGTGGTGGTGAAGCTGGAGTCGTTCAACCCCCTCTCCAGCGTGAAGGACCGGATCGGCGTCGCCATGATCGAGGACGCCGAGAAACGGGGGCTCTTGAAGGAAGGGTCGGTGATCGTCGAGCCGACGAGCGGGAATACCGGGATCGCCCTTGCCTTTGTGGCGGCGGCGAAGGGATACCGCCTGATCCTCACGATGCCCGATACGATGAGCCTGGAGCGGAGGCAGCTCCTGGGGATCTTCGGCGCCGAGTTGGTCCTGACGCCGGGCGCCGAGGGGATGAAGGGCGCCATCCGGAAGGCCGAGGAGCTGGTCGCCACGACACCCGGGGCCTTTATGCCCCAGCAGTTCAACAATCCGGCGAACCCGGAGATCCACCGCAAGACAACGGCCGAGGAGATCTGGGCCGATACGGACGGGAAGGTGGACATCCTGGTGGCCGGCATCGGGACAGGCGGGACGCTGACCGGCGTCGCCGAGATGATCAAGAAACGGAGGCCGGGGTTCAAGGCCGTCGCGGTCGAGCCCGAGGCGTCGCCGGTACTCTCGGGGGGCCAGCCCGGTCCGCACAAGATCCAGGGGATCGGCGCGGGTTTTGTCCCCGGGGTGCTCAACCGCGGGATGATCGACGAGATCGTAACGGTCTCCAACGACAACGCCGGGATCACCGCTCGGCGTCTTGCCCGCGAGGAGGGGATCCTGGCCGGCATCTCCTGCGGCGCGGCCCTCTGGGCCGGCCTGGAGATCGCCAAGCGGCCGGAGAACGAGGGGAAGCTGATTGTGGTCGTTCTGCCCGATACGGGAGAGCGGTACCTCTCCACCTGGCTGTTCAAAGAAAGTTAAAAGGGAATATGAAAGCAGCGGCAAAAAAGAAGGCAGCGGAAACCCAGTTGGAGGTGTGTAAAGGCTCCCTTGGCGTCGTTGAGACGCGGGAATTCACCTTCGCCGAAGGGCCCGATCCGCTGAAGCTCGAAAGCGGCGAGACCCTGGGACCGATAACGCTCGCCTACGAAACATACGGGCAGCTCAACGCCGAAAAGTCCAACGCGATTCTCGTCCTGCACGCCCTTTCCGGGGACGCCCACGCCGCGGGAATCCTCAAGGAAGAATCGACCCCCGGGTGGTGGAACGCGATGATCGGACCGGGCAAGCCCTTCGACACGGACAAGTATTTCGTCATCTGCTCCAACGTGATCGGCGGGTGCAAGGGGAGCACCGGGCCCTCTTCCCTGAATCCCCAGACCGGGAAACCCTACGGGACGGATTTTCCGTTCATCACGATCGCCGACATGGTCGCGGCCCAGCGGCACCTGATCGACTTTTTGGGGATCGAGCGTCTGCTCTGCGTGGCGGGGGGCTCGATGGGCGGGATGCAGGTCCTCCAGTGGGTGGCCTCCTACCCGGAACGGGTCCGGTCCGCCATCCCCATCGCCACGGCGCTCAAACATTCGCCGCAGCAGATCGCCTTCAACGAGGTGATCCGGCAGTCGATCATGGGCGATCCGGCCTGGCGCGGGGGGCACTACTACGAGAGCGGCCAGCCCGAGAGGGGCCTTGCCGTTGCGCGGATGATCGGTCACATCACCTTCATGAGCGACCAGTCGATGGAGGAGAAGTTTTCCCGGAAGCTCAAGAAAGGCAAGGGCCACTTCAGCTTCAATTTCGATCCGGATTTCGAGGTGGAGGGGTATCTCCATTATCGGGGGGCGAGTTTCGTCAAACGGTTCGACGCGAACTCCTATCTGTACATCACCAAGGCGCTGGACTATTTCGACCTCTCGGGCGAAAAATTGATCGGCGGGCACGCGATCGATACCCGGTTTCTCGTCCTCTCCTTCCAGTCGGACTGGCTTTACCCCTCCTACCAGTCCCAGGAGATCGTCCGGCTGCTGAAGCGCAAACAGATTGACGCTACGTACTGCGAGTTGAAATCGACCTACGGGCATGATGCCTTCCTGGTAGAGACGGAGGGGCAGGGGACGCTGGTCAGCCATTTTCTGGAGCGGACCTACACCGGGGCGGTAAACGGGAACGGAAACGGAGGCGGAAATGGCAAGCACCGCTGAAGGCATCCGCCCCGATCACCGGATCATCTTCGACATGATCGAGCCTTCATCGCGCGTCCTTGATCTCGGCTGCGGCAGCGGCGATCTGACCCACCTCCTGATGCGGGACAAGAATGTCTGGGTCCAGGGGATCGAGCTGGACGAGCAGGCGATCTATGAGTGTGTAAGGAAGGGGCTCCCCGTTTGTCAGAGCGACATCGAGAGCGGGCTCGCGGAATACCCCGACGGTTCGTTCGACTATGTGATCCTGAACCAGAGCCTCCAGGAGGTCCGAAAGGCCCTGTTCCTCGTCCGGGAAGCCCTGCGGGTGGGGCGCCGGGTCATCATCGGATTCCCCAACTTTGCCCATATCAGCGCCCGGGCCTCGCTGTTCTTCCTCGGGAAGGCGCCGATGACGCCGTCGCTCCCCTACCGCTGGTACGACACCCCCAACGTGCGGTTCCTGAGCATCAGCGATTTCCGGCGTTTCTGCCGGGACAACGGCTTCCGGGTGGAGAAGGCCTCTTTTTTAAGCGGGCATAAAAGGATCACCCTCTGGCCCAATCTCCGGGCCCTCGGGGCGATCTTCCTGCTCTCGAAGGGGAAGGCGACGACAGACAATGGATAGGCAACGGATCGTCGACTGGCTCCGCGAGGAGCGTGCGGAGAAACTTGCGCTCCTCTGGCGCGAGGCCGACGAAACGCGGCAGCGGCACGTGGGGGATGAGGTCCACCTCCGGGGGCTGATCGAGATCTCCAACCGCTGTTGCCGGGAGTGCCACTACTGCGGACTGCGGGCGGGCAACCGCGGCCTCCGGCGGTACCGGATGGCGGAGGCGGAGATCATGGAGTGTGTGGCCCAGGCCACCGCCTACGGATACGGCACCGTAGTCATGCAGTCGGGCGAGGACGAGGGGATCACTGCCGAGTGGATGGCCGGGATCATCCGGCGGATCCGGCGGGAGACGCCGCTGGCCGTAACGCTCAGCCTGGGGGAGCGGGCCGACGACGACCTCGCCGCCTGGCGTGAGGCGGGGGCGGACCGGTACCTGCTCAGGTTCGAGACGTCGAACGAAGAGCTGTACGAGCGGATCCATCCCCGGCGCGGCGACGGCTGCTCCCGTATAGAAATTCTGCGTCGCCTCGCGGCGATGGGATACGAGATCGGCAGCGGCGTGATGGTCGGTATCCCCGGCCAGACCTACGAAGACCTGGCCCGGGACATCGAGCTGTTCCGCGCGCTGGATTTGGACATGATCGGCGTGGGTCCCTTCATCCCCCATCCGGGGACGCCGCTGGGGGGGGCGGTCGAGAGGTCCGTCGCACCGGCAGGACAGCAGGTCCCCGCCGACGAGCTGATGACCTACAAGACGATCGCCTTGGCGAGGCTCCTCTGCCCGGAGGCCAACATCCCCAGCACGACCGCCCTGGCGACGCTGAACCTGGCCGAGGGGCGGGAGCTGGGGCTTTCCCGCGGCGCCAACGTGGTCATGCCGAACCTGACGCCCGTGGCCTACCGGGCCGACTACGAGATCTACCCCGCCAAGGCCTGCATCCGCGAGACTGCCCAACAGTGCCAAAGTTGCCTCAGCCGCCGGATCGTCGCCCTCGGCCGGAAGGTCGGAACGGACAAGGGGGGCAGGCGGCGCGCGGTTTCGCCGGCAGCGCCGATTCTGTGATATACGGGCCGCTGGAGACCGGAGCGGCGCGGAGAAGACGGGGAGTGCGGCCGGTCCGGAAGGAGCCGCTGCGTCCCGCGGGAGTGCACATGGGTCAGATCTATCTGGATTACGCCTCCACGACACCCACGGACAGCCGGGTTGTCGAGGCGATGCTCCCCTACTTCGGGGATATCTTCGGCAACCCCGCGAGCATCCACGCCTTCGGCCAGGAGGCGCTGGCAGCCGTGGAAGGGGCGCGGGCCGGGATCGCCTCCGTCCTCGGGGCCGACCCGGCGGAGATCGTCTTCACCAGCGGCGGCACGGAGAGCGACAATTTTGCACTCAAGGGGGTTGCCTACGCGAACCGGGCCCGGGGCAACCACATCGTCACCACCGCGATCGAGCACCACGCCGTCCTGGAGACCTGCCGGGTCCTCGAGTGCGAGGGGTTCGCGGTCACCTACCTCCCCGTGGACCGGGAGGGGATGGTCGACCCGGCGGCAGTAGCCGCGGCGATCACCGACCGGACGGTCCTCGTCTCGGTGATGCACGCCAACAACGAGATCGGGACGATCCAACCCATTGCCGAGATCGGGCGGATCGCCCGGCAGCGGGAGGTGCTGTTCCATACCGACGCGGTCCAGACCTTCGGCCACCTCCCCTTCACCGTCGGGGAACTCGGCTGCGACCTCTTGAGCGTGTCGGCCCACAAGCTGTACGGCCCCAAAGGGGTGGGGCTCCTGTACATCCGGAAGGGGACGCGGATCTGCCCGCAGATGAACGGCGGCGAGCAGGAAAAGGGCAGACGCTCCTCCACCTTGAACGTGCCGGGGATCGTCGGTTTCGGGAAGGCGGCGGAGCTCGCCGCGGCAGAGCTCGGCGCGGAGGCGGCACGGCTGACCGCCCTCCGGGACCGTCTGATCGGCGGCCTTTTCGCCCGGCTCGCCGGGGTCCGCCTGAACGGCCACCCGACGCGGCGGCTGCCGAACAACGTCAACCTCTCCGTGGAGGGGGTGGACGGCGAGGGAATGGTCCTGAGCCTGGACATGCTCGGGATCGCCGCCGCGACCGGATCGGCCTGCTCCTCCTCCAGCGTAGAGCCGTCGCACGTCCTGGCGGCGATCGGGCTGGGGCAGGACCCGCCGCAGGGATCGCTCCGCCTGAGCCTGGGGCGGCAGACGACCGAGGCGGATATCGATGCCGTCCTGGAGACGCTGCCCGAGGTGGTCGGGCGGCTGCGAGCCCTTGCGCCGCGGTACGGGGGAGAAGAAGCGTGCTGAAGAAGGTGGCCGTCGCCCTGAGCGGCGGCGTCGATTCCGCGGTTGCCGCCCTATTGCTCAAGGCCAGCGGGTACGACGTGGCCGGCGTGACCATGTGTCTGGGGGTCGCCCCTGCCGCGGGCAAAGGGGTGAAGTGCTGCGGCCCCCGGGAGGTTGAAGACGCCCGGCGCGTCTGCCTGGCCCTCGGGATCCGCCATTATGTGGTTGACTTTGCCGACGATTTGGAGGAGAAGGTGGTCCGCCCCTTCGTCCGGGAGTACGCCCGGGGGAGGACCCCCAACCCCTGCGTGGTCTGCAACCGGTGCATCAAGTTCGGCTCGCTCCTGGCCAGGGCGCGCGCCTGGGGATTCGACGGGATCGCCACCGGCCACTACGCCGGCGTCGAGGAGACGGGCGGGGGGTACCGGCTGAAGCGGCCGAAGGACCTCCGGAAGGACCAGACCTACTTCCTCCATGGGATTCCGCGGGAGGCGCTCAGCCGGGTCCTCTTTCCCCTGGCCGGATATACGAAAGACGAGGTGCGGGGGATCGCGGCGCGGGCGAAGCTTCCCGTCCACGACAAGCCGGAAAGTCAGGACATCTGCTTCATCCCGGCGGAGGGGCACGAGGCCTTCCTCCGCCGCCGCGCCGTTTCCGTCGAACCCGGCGAGATCGTGGACAGGGCCGGTAGGAGCATCGGCCGCCACCGGGGGATCGCCTGTTACACGATCGGCCAGCGGGGGGGGCTGGGGATCAGTTCCCCGGTGCCGCTGTACGTGCTGGCGATCGACGGGCCGCGAAACCGCCTTGTGGTCGGACCGAAAGGGGAGCTCGGGGCAGCGGGGCTGGAGGCGGATCAGGTAAACCGGCTGGTCGATTCGTTCCCCCCAGAGGCCTGGGCGAAGATCCGCTACGGCCACCGGGGGGCAGCCTGCCGGGTTTCCTGCGAGGGCGACCGGCTCTTCGTCCGGTTTGCCGAGCCGCAGGAGGCCGTGGCCCCGGGGCAGTCCGTCGTCCTGTACGACGGCCCGACCTGCCTGGGCGGAGGAATCATCAAGGAGACAGAACGTGGAGATTGCTGAAAAGATAGCCAAACTGAAGCGGGAGCGCCGGGCGGTAATCCTCGCCCACAACTACCAGATCGCCGAGGTCCAGGACGCAGCCGATTTCGTCGGTGACTCGCTGGAGCTGAGCATCAAGGCCTCGCAGACCGATGCGGAGGTGATCGTGTTCTGCGGGGTGCACTTCATGGCGGAGACGGCGAAGATCCTCTCGCCGGCCAAGACCGTGCTGCTGCCCGATCAGAACGCCGGCTGCCCGATGGCGGACATGATCACCGCCGAGCAGCTCCGCGGCCTGAAGGCGGAGCACCCCGGGGCAAAGGTCCTCTGCTACGTGAACACCTCGGCCGGGGTGAAGGCCGAGTGCGACCTCTGCTGCACCTCCGCCAACGCCGTGCGGATGGTGGAGGAGGTCCTGAAGGACGCCCCCGAGATCATCTTCATCCCCGACAAGTACCTCGCCGCGTTCGTGACCGGGAAGACGGGCCGGGAGTTCATCACCTGGCAGGGGTTCTGCCCGACCCACGCCCGGATCCTGCCGGAGCACATCGAGGCGGCGCGCGCCCGCCACCCCGGGGCCGCGGTGATGGTCCACCCGGAGTGCCGGCCCGAGGTGGCGGCGCTGGCGGACATCGTGATCTCCACCGGCGGGATGAGCCGGTTCGCGAAGGAGACGCCGGCCCGGGAGATCATCGTCGGCACGGAGCCGGGGATCATCCACCGCCTGGAGAAGGAGATCCCGGACAAGATCTTCCATCCTGTTTCGGAGTTCGTCTCCTGTCCGAACATGAAGAAGACCACGCTGGAAAAGGTCCTCTGGTCGCTCGAGGACATGACGCACCGCATCGAGGTGGCCGAGGACATCGCCGCACGGGCCCGGCGGTCGATCGAGGCGATGCTCAACGTGGGCCGCTGACAGGGAGGGTCGGTCATGGAAAACCGCATCGGCGTCGAGGCGCTGCACATCGACCGCGAGGGGTGTGCACCCAGGACCGAGTGGGTCGCCCGCGAGTTTCCGTTGACGATCTTCCTGAACGGCGAACAGCTCGTCACGGTCCTCTGCTCCCCCGGCGAGCTGGAGGCGCTGGCCGTGGGATTCCTGTACAGCGAGGGGATGATCCGGACGAAGCAGGAGATCACGGCAATCACGCTCGACGCCGAGCGGGGGATCGTCCGGATCCGCACCGCCGGCGACAAGAAGGCTGACGGGAAGCTCTTCATGAAGCGGGTCCTCACCACCGGCTGCGGCCGGGGCATGGCCTTCTACAGCTACGCCGACCTGGACCGCAAGAAGAAGGTCCTGTCCGACCTGAAGGTGACGCCGGAGGAGGTGCTCAGCCTCAGCCGGCGCTTCCAGGGCGCCTCCGAGCTGTACAAGAGCACCCACGGGGTGCACAGCGCAGCCCTCTGCGACCGGCAGGAGGTCCTGGTGTTCGCCGAGGACATCGGCAGGCACAACGCCGTGGACAAGGTGCTCGGCCGCTGCCTGCTGGAGGGGATCCCCGTCAGCGACCGGATACTCGTCTCCAGCGGTCGGACCTCTTCAGAGATTCTGTTCAAGGCCTCCGGAAGCGGCATCCCCGTCCTGATCTCCAAATCGGCGCCCACCGACATGGGGGTGGAACTCGCCCGGGAGCTGGGGATCACCCTGGTCGGGTTCGTCCGCGGGGGCGGGATGAACGTCTATGCCGGGCAGGAGCGGATCGATATGCCGGGGCGGGAAACAGGCTCCGCGCCCGCCGGCAACGCGGTGTCCTCGGGAGATGCGGGTCCTGCGGCGCCACGGGATGTCCCCTGATTTCTTCCCCCCTCGACGGAGGCAAGGTGTTTCCTGTTACCCCTCCCCCTCGACGGGGAGGAAGGGTGGGGGTGAACATGCGGACGAGAAGAAAGATGTTTCAGGAAAATGAAGGGCAGCTCATGGCAACCAGCGATAAAAAAGAGGCCGCGCCGCCGCGGATACAGACGGACAACGATTTCTCGGGGCTCGTGGAAGCGCTCTCCAGCCTGAAGAACGGCTCTACCGCGGGGCTGAAGAAGCGGTGGCAGGAGCAGGCGCTGCCGTCGCGGCAGGTGATCGGCGAGCTGATCGAATCCCTCCGCTCCGTCCTGTTCCCGGGCTACTTCGGGTTTCCCGAGCTCAAGGCGGAGAGCATCCGGTTTCACGTGGGGTCGACGCTGGACCACATCCGGCGCGGCCTGCAGGAACAGATTAAGCGGGGGCTGTGCTTTTCCTGCGAAGAGGGACCGGACTGCCTGCCCGCCTGCGACGCACGGGCGCGGGAGCTGACCGGAGAATTTCTTCGGCAGCTGCCGAAGGTGCAGCGGCTTTTGGCCCTGGACGTGTGCGCCGCCTATGGAGGCGACCCGGCGGCGGCAAACCAGGACGAGGTGATCTTCTGCTATCCCGGGCTCACGGCGATCACCAACTATCGTCTCGCCCATGAGCTCCACCTCCTGGGCGTGCCGATCATCCCCCGGATGATCACCGAGCTGGCCCACAGCGCCACGGGGATCGACATCCACCCCGGCGCGCGGATCGGAGAGCGGTTCTTCATCGACCACGGGACCGGCGTGGTCATCGGCGAGACCTGCGTCATCGGAAGCCGCGTCTGCCTCTACCAGGGGGTCACCCTCGGGGCGAAGAGCTTCCAGGTGGACGGGGAGGGGAAGCCGGTCCGCGGGGTCGCCCGGCATCCGGTCGTCGAGGACGACGTGACGATCTACTCCGGCGCGACGATCCTCGGCCGCGTGACGATCGGCCGCGGGTCGGTGATCGGCGGGAATGTCTGGCTCGTTCACGGCGTGCCGCCGGGGAGCCGGATCACCCAGGCCCAGAGCCGCGAGGACGCCTTCGAGCGGGGCGCGGGGATCTGATCCCCGCCGGCGCCCGTCGGAACTTCCGGGAAACCGTCCTGATCCATCAGACAGGAATCGCACCCCTGACCGGCACGGCCGGCGTCATGCGTCGATCACCTCCACGGCGGACGTATGCCGCAGACGGCCGAGGACGACCCGGCCGATTCGCTGCGGGAAGAGAGAGAGTATCCGGCGAGCCAGTTCTTCAGCCTTTTCGCGGCCCCCGGGGAGATCCACTTTGTTGATCAAGGGGATGACGCGGCTACCGGCGGGGCTTCCTTTGATCAATTCGCCCAGGAGGCGGGCGATTGCTTCTGCAGTCATCGTGCTTCCGATCGGCAGATTGAGCAGTCGGGAGGCGATGGCCGACCGAAAGACCGTTTCCTCGGCAAGGGGGCGGCCCATTCCCTCGATCCCTATCACGGCTACCAGCAGGGTCGTATTGGCGGGTATCACCGGCTCGCCTTTGCGCGGGGCCTTGAGCGGCCGGCCGGCAGCGCCGTCGGCTTCGGTGACGATGGCCGAAACGCCATCCATACGGAACAGCTCGTCCACCCATTCGGAAGGGACGCCCGCGAGTTTAGCGTCGGGGAGCCGTTCCCTGGCCAGGAGAAGACAGCGATAACGGCTCAGCTGTTCCGCCGTCCATTTTTTCAACGCGCTCAATTCCGGTGAGAGGTGCTGAAGGAATAACCGGGAGGGCTCCGGCTCAAGAATCTTCGTCGTGGTGGTCAGGATGACTCCCGGGCGAAGCGACGCCGAGAGCTCCCTTGCCAGGGCATACAGGAGGGTGGTCTTCCCGCCCGCCCCCACGAGGCTTACCACTTCTCGCGCGCCGATGGAAAAGGCCTCTGCCAGGGTCATGATTCACCCGGCCTCGCTCGCTTCGTATAGTTCCGATACTCTTCGGGCGTGTCGACGTCCTGCAGGACGGCAGCGTCCTCCACGTTGATTTCCAATACATCCGCGGGGTGATTCGCCACTATCCGGCGCGCCCCCACATCGCCCCGCAGGTGCAGGGCTTCCTGCAGGTACTGTGCGCCGAAGAGGACCGGATGTCCCGGCCGGCCTCGATAAACGGGCCTGACGATTCCCCGTTTGGGGTCGGCCTGGCGGAATGCGCGGATGACGGTGTTGATGATCTCCGGGGCGATTCCGGGCTGGTCCGCCAGGAGGACCAGAAAGGCCTCGCTTCCCGGATCCATTGAAAGCAAACCCCGCCTGAGCGATGAAGCCATCCCCTGCCGATAGTCGGGGTTGATCACGATCGTAAGGGGAAGCGGAGGCAGGCGCGCTCCGATTCGGTCGGCTTCATGTCCCAGGACCAGGATGGTCTCATCCACAGCGGAGCGCATGATGGATTCGAGACAATGCTGCAGGAGCGTGTTTTCCTGCCATTCCAGAAGCTGCTTGGGCCGGCCCATGCGCTTGGATTCCCCTGCGGCAAGGAGGATCGCTGAGATCATGGCCGGAAAACCCACGGGAGCCTCACTGTCGGCGGTTCATCGGTTGTACTTCCCCATCACGGCCTCCAGGACGGCGCCGCCGATGGCGCGGGCCTTCTCGGAGACGGTGAAGCAGTGCTCCCGCGAGGCACTGGGGTCCACATCCCCCACCTTCATGTCCGGCTCCGCCATAAGGCCGTCGTGCAGGATCCCCCGCACTACTCCGGAGATGGCGGCCGCCACGGGAACGCGGCCCACCTCCGCCACGACCTCGCCCTTCTCGACCCGGTCTCCGATCCGCTTCCCTGCCCGGAAAACCCCAGAGGCGGGGGCCCGCAGGACCCGTTCCCGGGTGTACCCGCCGATACTGCCGGGGTTCCCCGTGTCGGGTTCGGCCTCCCCCGCTTCGATCACCCTGCCCAGGTGATGACCGCGGTTGGTCTCGATGACGACGTGCACATCCTTTCCTGCGCGAAACCCGGGGCCGAGGCCGATGACCAGCGGGGCATCGCTCAGGGCCGTGCCGGAATTCCTCTTGGCGACGATCGCGTCCACCAGGACATCGGGCGCCAGGATCTCGCGGATGGCGCACGCGGGGTCGATGACGACCGGCACCTCCCCCTTCTCCCAGCATCGCCGGATCGCTTCCTCCCCGGAAACCCGCCTGGCGATCATTCCTTCGACCTCGGTTTTGCCGGTGAAGACGGCTTCGCAGAAGGCGACTCGCCGGCGCACGGCGATCGGTTCGGGCAGCTCCGTAATGCAGACCCGCAATCCCGAGCGCACCAGCCGCTGAACAACGCCCGAGGCCATCTCGCCCCCGCCTTTCACCAGGATGATGAGGTCTTGCAAATGCTTTTCGGTCACTGAGCAGCTGCCTTTCCCGAACGGGGCGTGTTCCCGGTCAGGCAGATCGAGTAGCCGCCTTTCTTGGCCTTCGCCACCAGGTCGGTGCCGATCGTCAACCCTCCGCCTGGTTTGTTCTGGACCACGACCGGAACCTTCAACAGCTTTGACATCTCCTCTGCCATGGTACGTCCTGCCACATCGTCCGCGTTCCCCGGCGCGAGAGGGAGCACCAGGTTGATGGGCTGGACGGGATAGATCTGCGCAGAGAGCTGAGGCGCAATCGAAAGCAGCGATGCCAGGACAAACAGGATCGACAAACGTTTCATCATGACCGTCTTCCTTCCGACTGGCTGTAGGTTTGGTTGGCTGCCCAGGACTTCTTGTTCCCTAAGACGCTGCTTTTAGGCTGTTTCAGCATAGGGGGGCGGTGATTGCTTGTCAAGGGATATCTGTCCTTCCGGTTTCTCATGCCACTGGAGATTCAGTTATGAAAGCGATGGCCCGGGAAGAGCATATCGGAACTCCGGAAGAATGGGCCCGCGCCGGGTCGGTCGTGTCGACCGGCGGGGCCGCCCGGGGTTTCCTGTTGACAGTGACAAAGGGGTTCGCATATGATCGAAACCACTGCGGAGTGCCGGCGATGGCCGGCAAGAGGAGCGGGAACGGTATGAGCGAAACCGCCGCAAGACTGGGATGGGCCGGATGAACTGGAAGCGGTATGAGCGGGCGAGCGATCTGAACGGGGCGCTGACCCTGCTGGACCGGGCGGAAGGAACGGGGCGGGTCATTGCCGGCGGTACGGACCTGGTCCTGCAACTGGGGCAGAGACAGAAGAGCGCCGAACTCCTGGTCGACGTCACGGGGATCGATGAACTGCGGGGCCTTTGTGCCTCGGGGGCGTGGATCCGGATCGGCGCGGCGGTGACCCACCGCGAGGCGGCGGCCAGCGGCCTCCTCCGGGAGGAGGCCGCGGTACTGGCCGAGGGGTGCGGCATGGTCGGCTCACCGCAGATCCGCAACATCGCCACGCTGATGGGAAACGTGATCACTGCGCAGCCAGCGGCGGACGCGGCAGTACCCCTGACGGCGCTGGGGGCGGAGCTGCGGGTCGTCTCCGCGGCCGGAGAACGGTGGGTCCCCCTGGAAGAGGCATACCGGGGGGTGGGGGAAAGCGCGATCGACGCTACGCGGGAGGTGGCCACGGAGATCCGCTTCCGCCGGCCCGGGGCCGGGGCGAAGACACGCTTCTTCCGGCTTGCCCGCCGCAAGGCCCTGGCCCTGCCGGTTCTCAACGGAGCGGTCTGCCTCTGGCGGGACGGGGATGCCGGTCGGATCCGCGAGGCCCGCATCGCCCTGGGGCCCGTGGCGGCCCGGCCCTTCCGGGCCCGGCAGGCCGAGGCCTGCCTCACCTCCGACCGGATCACCGCGGCCCTCCTGGAGGAAGCAGCGCGTCTGGCCGCCGGAGAGGCGACCCCCCGGACGAGCCTGATCCGGGGGAGCGAGGAGTATCGGCGGGCGATGATCCGTCTCTATCTGACCCGGACGCTCTGGGAAATGCTGGACATCGGCTGATGCGGCCGAGGGAGCGGGACCGCGATGCCTGCGGCGCTCCGGGATGAACGAAGATACGACAGGGGAACTACGGGGAAACGCACGGTATGGATCACGGCGTCAAGATTCGGATGAAGGTGAACGGGCAGTGGCGGGAGGCCGAGACGACCCCGGATCGGCTGCTGATCGACCTGCTCCGCGAGGAGTTCGGATTTACGGGAACGAAGAAGGGGTGCGGCGAGGGGGAGTGCGGGGCCTGCACCGTGATCCTGAACGGCCGGCCCCTCCTGGCCTGCCTGATCCCCGCTGCGAAGGCCGAGGGTGCCGACATCCTGACCGTCGAGGGGCTGACGCCGGAGCAGGGGCTCCACCCGATCCAGCAGGCCTTCCAGGACGAGGGAGCGGTGCAGTGCGGCTACTGTACCCCGGGGATGGTGATGACGGCCAAGGCGCTGATCGACGAGAACCCCTCGCCCACGGAGGCGGAGATCAAGCGGGCGATTTCGGGCAACATCTGTCGGTGCACCGGTTACACGAAGATCGTCGCCGCAATTGTCCGGGGCGCGGCGCTCCTTAGGGGAGAGGCGGCCACCACGCCGGCCGGGGTCGACCGGGAGCGCGTCCCGCAACTCCCGCCTGTCGGGCCGGGGTAAGGGCGGGAGGAAAACGGTTTTCTCCCTTAGCGGGCGGCCCTGCCCTGCGGCAGGGAGTTGCACACATAACCGCAGAGGTTGGACAGGTCCCAGGATGAATGAGAAGAGTTGCTGCGAGGTGATCGGCCGGTCCGTACGGCGGGTCGACAGCCAGGGGAAATTGACCGGGAAGGCCCGCTATGCCGGCGACATCTCTGTCCCGGGGATGCTCCATGCCAGGGTCTTCCGGAGCGATCGCCCCCATGCGCGGATCCTGGCGATACGGACCGCAAAGGCCCGGGCGTCTTCCGGCGTGGTCGCCGTCCTGACGCATGCCGACATCCCGGGGAAGAACGTGATCGGCCAGGTCAAGCCGGACCAGCAGGTCCTCTGCGCGGAGAAGGTCCGATTCGTGGGCGACCCCGTGGCGCTCGTGGTCGCCGAAACCGAGGCGGCGGCCGAGGCGGCGCTGGCCCTGATGGAGGTGGACTACGCGGACCTCCCGGGTGTGTTCACGCCGGAGGAGGCGCTCCGGCCCGGTGCCCCGAAGATCCATGAAGACGGGAACCTCCTGGAGGAGCACGCCCTGCGGAAGGGCGACCCCGAACAGGCCCTGGCCGGGGCCGAGGTGGTGATCCGCACCGCCTACCGCACGCAGATGGTGGAGCATGCCTATCTGGAGCCCGAGGCAGGGGTGGCGGTTTTCGAGAACGGCAGGGCGACGGTCTGGATGCCCAGCAAGTATGCCCATGCCGACCAGCGGGAACTGGCAACCGTCCTCGGTCTGGCCCCGGAGAACCTCCGGGTTGTCAACACCACCATCGGCGGCTGCTTCGGCGACAAGGTCTCCCTCTCCGCCGGATTTTTCGCGGCGCTTGCGGCGGTGAATACCGGCCGGCCCGTCCGGACGGTCTACTCCCGGGAGGAGTCCTTCATCGCCACCCGTAAGCGCCACCCCTTCCGCATCGACTACACCCTGGGGGCGAGCAGGGAGGGTAGGCTGGTGGCGGCCAAGATCGACATCCTCGCCGACGCGGGGGCCTATTCCGCATCCAGCCCCACGGTGCTGTTCAAGGCCCTGATCCACGCGGCAGGGCCTTACGACATCCCCCACGTGGGGATGAAGCTTACCTTTGCCTACACCAACAATCCGGTCGGCGGGTCGATGCGCGGCCTGGGGGTGCCCCAGACGGCATTCGCCCATGAGTCCCAGATCGACCTGCTGGCCCGCAAACTGGGGATGGACCCCTTCGAGTTGCGGCTGAAGAACGCCATGCGGCCCGGCAGCGTGACCGCCACGGGGCACGGACTGGGCGATTCGGTAGGGCTGGTCGAGACCATCGAGCGGGTCCGCCGCGAGGTAGCGGCGATCGGGACGCCGCCGGCCACGGCCACGAAGCGGTACGGCTGGGGGATCGCCTCCATGTTTTACGGGATCGGCCAGTCGGCCCGTCCCAACCCGGGGCGGGCGCGGATCGAGGTGGACGAGGAAGGCCGCTTCACCCTGTTCATCGGGATCGGTGACGTGGGACAGGGCTCATCCACGGCCATGTCCCAGATCGCCGCCGAGGTCCTCGGACGTCCCGTCGAGGAGATCCGTATCGTGGCCGGGGATACGGCCTCCTGTCCGGATTCGGGGGTCACGGCAGCCAGCCGGGTGACCTACATCGTGGGCAATGCCGTTCATATGGCCGCCGAGGACCTGTTGACCCAGATGCGGGACCTCGCCGCCGGGTTCCTGCGGAGCGCCCCCGGGAAGGTTCTGTACGATGGTAAGGCGTTCCGGACCGTGGAGGGAGCAGGGCGCCAGGTTTCGGTGGCCGAGGTTGTCCGGTCAGCACGGCAGAAGGGCGGCGAACTCTGCGGCACGGGGGTCTTCGATCCGTCCTACACGCCACTCGACCCGGAGACCGGCCAGGGCGAGCCGATGGGCACCTATGCCTACGCCACGCAGGCGGCCCTGGTGGGCGTGGACAAGGAGTCGGGGGAGGTGGAGGTCCTCAAGTTCGTCGCCTGCCACGACGTGGGACGGGCGGTGAACCCCAAAGCTGTGGAGGGGCAGATCGAGGGGGCCGTCTCCATGGGGCTGGGCTTCAGCCTCAGCGAGGAGATCCTGCTGCAGAACGGACGGATGGTCAAGCCGGGGTTCAGCCAGTACTTCCTCCCCACTGCCCTGGACATGCCGGAGATACGGTCGCTCATCGCCGAGGCGCCCGAGGCGACAGGTCCCTTCGGGGCCAAGGGCGTCGGCGAGCCGGCCTTGATTCCCACGGCGCCCGCCATCGTCAACGCGATCCACGCTGCCGCCGGCGTCCGGATTACGGATCTGCCGGCAACGGCCGAGAAGGTGTGGCGCCTCTTTCGCCCCTGAAAGCGCTCCGGGTTGGTGAAATCGGAGTGGTCCCCTGATCTGCCGGGCCCCTCGCCGGGTAAGAAGTCACTGAGGGACTCACAACACCATAATTCTACTTGACAAGGGTGGAAGACGATGATTAGCTACTAATCCTATCGAGTTTATGTAAATGAATAGGGAAAGATGAGCATGAAGTTATCGACGAAAGGCCGCTACGGTGTGCGGCTGATGATCGACCTGGCTACCCATTACGGGGAGGGGCCGGTGCTGCTCCGGGAAATCGCCAAGCGGGAGGAGATCTCCGAGAAGTACCTGTCGAACCTCGTCAACCCCCTCAAGTCGATGGGGCTCCTCGAGGCGACCCGGGGAATCCACGGCGGGTACGTGCTGGGCAAGGACCCGGCACTGATCACGATGAAGGAGATCGTCGAGGCTTTGGAGGGGTCGCTCTGCCTCGTGGACTGCGTCGAGAAACCCGGGGCCTGCGACCGGCTCGCCGTCTGCATCGCCCGCGACCTCTGGAGCGAGGTGTCCCGGGGCATGGGAGCGGTCCTGGGGAAATATACCCTGGCGGATATGGTCAAGCGGCAAGAGGCGAAGCGGGAGCGCGCCGCACCGGACAATTACACGATTTGACGAAGTGATGAGAACGCAGGACGGTAAACCTCGTACCCATCAGGAGGAGTAATGGCCAGTCTGTCATCACGCGAACGGGTAGACATCGCGCTGTCCCATCGAGAACCGGACAGGGTCCCGATCGATCTCGGTGAAGGAAGGCAGACGAGCATATACCTGGAGCCCTATCGGAGGACCGGAGAAAGTCTGGGGCTGGGGGAAATGGAGTTCGCCCTGTCTCCGCGCGACGTAGTGGACCGATTTGACGAACGTTTTCTCCAGGCGCTGGAGATCGATTTTCGGCGGGTGGGGCTGCGGGAGGTTCCCGAGGACAAGCACATCGAGCCCGGCGGGATGCTCAGGGACGTCTGGGGCATCGGCTGGCGAAAGGCCAAGGTGGCGGCCTTCTGGTCGCCTGTCGAGCATCCCTTGAAGAATGCGACGATGGACGACCTGCATAAATACCCCTGGCCGGATCCGGGGGATGAGAGGCGCTTCCGGGGCATCCGGGAGCAGGCTGAGTACCTCGCCAACAACACGCCCTACGCCTTGATTGCCAAAGAGCCGGGCCACATGTATGGGGTCCTGACCCAGGCTATCTACATGCGGGGTATGGAGGACTTCTTCGTCGACCTGGCCTTGAACAAGGAGTTCGCCGTCGCGCTGCTGGACCGGATAGCCGACTACCACGTCAAGCTGTACGGCAGGTACCTGGAGGAGGTCGGTGAGTATGTCCAGATCGTACACACGAGCGATGACCTGGGCACCCAGATGGCCCCATACTTTTCACTGAAGATGTACCGGGAGCTGATCAAGCCGAAGCAGCAACGGCTGATGGCGGACATTAAGGAAAGGACGAATGCGAGAATCCTTTACCATTCCGACGGGGCCATCTCCGCGTTGCTGGGCGACCTGGTTGAGATTGGTGTGGAAATCCTCAATCCCATCGAGGCGGCAGTAAAGGGGATGGAGCCGGCGGTGCTGAAGGCTGCCTGGGGCGACAGACTGACCTTCCACGGCGGCATAAGCCAGCAGCAGGTCCTTTCCCGGGGGACGCCGGAACAGGTCCGGGAGGAGGTGCAGAAACGCATCCGGGAGATGGGCAAGGGCGGGGGGTACATCCTGGCCGCAGCCCAGACGATCGTTCCCGAGATCCCGGCGGCCAATATCATCGAGATGTTCCGCGCGGCAAAGGCGTATGGAACCTACCCGCTGAAGAGCTGAGGCAGCGGAATGGTATGAGGTTTGTCTAACCTGGAATGAGGAGGCAAGCAATGAGGAATGGATTATTGACGAGCGTCGTCGCTCCGCTCTGTTTGATGCTCACGTTGGGTGTTGCAGTGGGGGCGGACTATCCAACCAGATCCATCACCATGATCAGTCCGATGGCCCCCGGCGGCGGGCATGATTTCGTCGCCCGATCGTTCAGCGCCGTGGCGGAGAAGACGCTGGGACAGCCCCTGGTCGTGGTCAACAAGGCGGGCGCCGCGGGCATGATCGGCGGACTGGCGACGGCCCAGGCGACGCCCGACGGCTACACCCTGGGTGTCACCTCCACAAATGTGAATGCAGCCCTCCAGAAGGAGATCGCCAGCGGGAAGAAGCCGCCGTTCACCTGGAGCGATTATGCCCCCATTGCGATTTTCACCAACAGCCCGACGCTCATCGTGGTAAACGCCGAAAGCCCGTGGAAGACGCTGGCCGACCTGATCAGGGACGCCAAGGCGAAGCCGGGCTTCTACGCCTTGGGCTCGGGGGGACTTTATGGCATGTCTCATCTGCCCGCCGAAATATTCGCCCGGGCTGCCGGCCTGAAATTCAGGCATGTGCCCTATACCGGGGGGGGGCCCACGCTGGCCGCCCTGGTGGGGAAGCACATCGATTTTGCCACCATGTATCCAGGACCGACGCTTCCGCTGGTGCAGGGCAAGAAGATCCGAGCGCTTGCCGTGCAAGGCGACCAGCGGTTGAAGGGATACCCGGACGTCCCCACGGTGAAGGAACTGGGGCTGGCTGCCGAATTCTCCGGTTGGGTCGGATTTGTCGCCCCCCAGAAAACCCCCGTACCTATTGTGACGAGGCTCCGGGAGGTTTCGAAGTTGGTGGCCGAGGACAAGAAATTCATCGAGTTGATCGAGAGTTCCGGCGATGAAGTCCGGTTCGTCCCCGGGGACAAGATGGGCGCTTACCTGCAGTATGAATCCGAGAAGATCGCCAAAGTGATGGTGGAACTGGTCAAGGAAAGCCCGGCGAAATAGCCTGCGCCGTTGCTGAAGCTGCCCATGATGACGCTCTGCGGACTAGGGCGATATCGGGAAGGACGGGATTGAGGAGGCTCCATGACAAGCCCCACGTACTACCAGGCCATGTCAGAGGGAAATGCAAGCCGGATCAAGGAGATGGCTCAGGAAGCCCTGGGACGCGGGGAGAGCGCCGGATCGGTCCTGGCGGGTTTGATCGAAGCGCTGAACATCATCGGGGCGAGTTTCCGGGACGGCGAGATATTCCTGCCCGAAATGATGATCGCCGCCCGGGCGATGCATGCGGGGCTGGGGGTGTTGCGCCCCGCCCTGGCGAAATCGGCGGGACCGAGGGCGGCCAAAGTGGTGCTGGGAACGGTCCAGGGGGATCTGCACGATATCGGGAAGAACCTGGTGGGGATGATGCTGGAGGGTGGCGGTTTCGAGATCATCGATCTGGGTATCGATGTGCCTGCGGAAAGCTTCAGCGAGACTGCCCGGGAGCAGGGAGCCCAGGTCATCGCCCTGTCCGCCCTGCTCACCACGACGATGGCCCAGATGCAGGAAACCGTACGACTGATTCGTGCCGAAGGGTTGAATGTGAAGGTCGTGGTCGGCGGTGCGCCAGTCACGGCGGCCTTTGCCAGGGAGATCGGGGCGGACGGCTACGCCGAGGACGCGGCCTCGGCAGTCGGCATGGTCAGGGCAGTGCTCTCGATGCGCTGATTCCGCCGTTTGGGTCGTTCCCTGCAGGGGCCCCCTGGCGGTTGCAGATTTCGCTTGACTTGGCAGGCTCTCCGGGATAGAAGCTATGCCCCCTGAAGGGGAGTAGCTAGTGCGGGCAAGGTCAACATGCTGGCGGGATACGCCTGGCCTTGCCGTCGGCGGATGCCGATTAGCGAGACCTTTGGTGTGACCTGTCGCACCGAGGTTTCGTTTTTTTTTGCCCGGATGGAGTTGCGCTATGACGGCTTTTCTGTTTTCACTCGGTTTCGTCGTCCTGGCGGAGATGGGGGACAAGACCCAGCTCCTGGCCATGGCCTTCGCCACCCGCTACCGCGCCTCCGTGGTCCTCTGGGGGGTGTTCGCCGCGACCACCTGCAACCATTTCCTGGCCGTGCTGGCGGGCAACTACCTCACCGACGTCGTGCCGGTGCGGTACATCCAGGTAGCCGCTGCCGCGTCGTTCATCCTCTTCGGGCTCTGGACCATCCGCGGCGACGAACTGCGGGGGGAAGACAAGCGGTTCAGCTTCTCTCCCTTCTGGTCGGTGACGATTGCCTTTTTCCTCGCCGAGATGGGCGACAAGACGCAGCTGGCCACGGTGACCCTTGCCGCCAAGTACCAGTCCGTCATCCCGGTCCTGGCCGGGACGACGATCGCCATGCTGATCGCCGACGCCATCGGCATCGTAATCGGCGTCAACCTGGGCAGGAAGATACCCGAGCGGGCGGTCAAATGGGTCGCGGCGCTGATCTTCGTCGGGTTCGGCCTCACCGGCCTGTACGAATACCTGCCTGCCGAACTGCTGTCGGCCCCGGTCGTAATCGGAGGGCTTGCGATCGTTTTCTGCTCGGTCGCCTTCCTGGGGCGGGCAGACCTTTCCCGGCTCCTCCAGCGGACCCTTTCCCCTTGACACCCCTTTGCCTTTTTCTATATCGTTCGCAAAGAAGCGAGTGGTTGCGGAGATGACGCGCACCCCGTTCCGAAAGGGTATTGGATGAAGAAGGGCAAAAGTTACCGCTCCCTCTACCTGCCCGCCTGGTCGATCGTGGCTGCCGTCGTTGCCCTTCTGACGGTCATCGCCGTTTCCACCTACCGGAATATGAGCCGGGAGACGGGGAGGATGGAAGAGTCCCTCCTGCGGGAGGGGCTGGTCATCATCCGGGCGATCGAGGCGGGCGTGCGCGCCGATTCCGCCGCCACGCCCCCCCAGGAGCAGCGGCTCCGGAAACTCGTGGCGGAGATTGCCCGCGAACCCGAGATCGCCGCCATCCTGATTTTCGACGGCGAGGGGCGGGTCCTTGCCGACAGCCGCACGCCCCCGGCCACACCGGACCGGGTAAGCGGCGCCGCCTCCTTCCGCCTGCTGCTGCGGGAGAAGGGGTTGATAACCCGATACCGCCAGCTGCCGGAGGGGGCGCAGGTGTTCGAGGTCGTCCAGCCCTTCCGCCCCTTCACCTACCATGCCTCTCCCTCCCGGCTCGGGGCGGTGGAGGAACTGGTGGTCCAGGCGGAGCAGCCGCTGCGGCGCTGGGCCGCAGACAAGATGATCGTCCTGAGTCTCCGTCTGGAGACCTTCGCCGCGGCCCGCCGGGAGGACCGGCACCATACGCTCTTGATGGCGGCGATCCTCGTCGCCCTGGGGATCGGGGCCCTGTACTTCATCTTCGTCGTGCAGAACTACTCCCTGGTGGACCGGTCGCTGGCGCGGATGAAGAGCTACACGGAAAACGTCGTGGAGAGCATGGCGGACGGATTGATCGCCATCGACCGTCAGGGGCGGGTCGTTACCCTCAACCGGCGGGCAGCCGAGATCTTCGGCCGGGAGCACCCGGAGGGGAGGGGCATCACCGACCTGCTGGGCAAGGATGTGGAAGGCATCCTGGGGCCTCCGGAGGCGCGGGCGCTGGTGCGCGACCGGGAGATCGAGATCCCGAGAGGGGCGGGGACGCGGATCCCGCTGAGCCTCAGCGCCGCGCCGCTCAGGGACGACGCGGGGCGGGAGCTGGGCTCGGTCATCCTGATCAAGGACATGCGGCAGATCCGGGAGCTCCAGGAGAAGGTGCGCCGCAGCGAGCGGCTGGCGTCGCTCGGCAGGCTCGCGGCCGGCGTCGCCCATGAGATCCGCAACCCGCTGAGCTCCATCCGGGGGTTCGCCCAGTACTTCCAGAGGCGGTTCAAAGGGCAGGCCGAGGAGGAAGGGTACGCCGCGGTCATGGTGGGCGAGGTGGACCGTCTCAACCGGGTGATCACGGAACTCCTAGAGTTCGCCGCGGCAAGAGAGCCGCGCCGGGAGCCGCACCTGGTTGCGGAGATCGCCGAGCATGCCCTGAACCTGCTCGCCCCCGACATCGATAGCCGGGGGGTGTCGGTGGAGCGGGAGTACGAACCGGACCTGCCGCCCATCGCCGTCGACCGTGATCAGATCACCCAGGTGTTCATCAACGTCCTGCTGAACGCCCTCCAGTCGATGGAGGAGGGAGGAACGGTCCGCATCGCGATTCGGCGCGCCGCCGCTCCGGCCGGCGTCGAGGTCCGCATCGCCGACACGGGGGCGGGGATCCCGGCCGAGGATCGGGAAAAGGTGTTCGAGCCCTTCTTCAGCCGGAAACGAAAAGGGACCGGCCTGGGGTTGGCGATCGTCCACCAGATCGTCGCCGCACACCGGGGGGAGGTCGGCGTGGAAAGTGAACCGGGCAGAGGGACGACGTTCAGGATAATCCTGCCGGGGAACGGGGCGGTTGTTTCCCCTCGGGCGGTCTAAGGGAGCCGATATGACGGAGAAGCCGAAGATTCTCGTTGTGGACGACGAAGAGAGCCACCGGATCATGCTCCGGGCAGTCCTGCGCGCCGACGGGTATGCCGTGACCGAGGCCGCCGACGGCACCGAGGCCGTTGCGGCCGCCGAAAAAGAGGCCTTTGACGTCATCCTGATGGACATCCGGATGACGAACATGGACGGGATCGAGGCCCTGGGCGAGATCCGGAAGATCAGCCCGCAGGTTCCGGTCCTGATCATGACCGCCTATGCCTCAGTCAAGACGGCGGTGGAAGCACTGAAAACGGGAGCCTTCGATTACCTGACCAAACCGCTGGACATCGAGGAGCTGAAGGTCCTGATCGACAAGGCGATGGACCACTACCATCTCCGCAGCGAGAACCTGGTCCTCAAGGAGCGCCTCGGCGACCGATTCGACTTCTCCCGGATCATTGCCGCAAGCCCGAAGATGAAGAACCTCCTGGAGACGCTGGCGATGGTCGCCCCCTCCGACGCCACGGTCCTGATCATGGGGGAGAGCGGCACGGGCAAGGAGGTGATCGCCAATGCGATCCACCACAACAGCCCCCGGGCCGGCGAGCCCTTCATCAAGGTCTCCTGCGCCGCCCTCCCGGAGACGCTCCTGGAAAGCGAACTGTTCGGCCACGAAAAGGGGGCCTTTACCGGCGCCGTGGCCCGGCGCGAGGGGCGGTTTCAGCTCGCCCACGGGGGAAGCATTTTTCTCGACGAGGTGGGCGAGATGAGCCCGGCCCTGCAGACGAAGCTCCTCAGGGTCCTCCAGGAGAAGGAATTCGAGCCGTTGGGGGGCGCCCGGACGGTCAAGGTGGACATCCGGGTGATCGCGGCCACGAACCGGGACCTGGAAAGGGAGGTCAAGGAGGGGCGCTTCCGGGAGGACCTCTACTACCGCCTGAACGTGGTGCCCATCGTCCTGCCGCCGCTCCGGGAGCGGCGCGAGGACATCCCGCTGCTGGCAGACCACTTCCTGGCCCTGTTCCGCGAGAAGAACGGCAAGCCGATCAAGGCGATCTCGGGCAAGGCCCTCGACCTGCTCGTCCGGTACGATTGGCCGGGGAACGTTCGCGAGTTGGAAAACGTGATCGAGCGGGCCGTGATCCTCTGCCGCGACGAGGTCCTGGTCCCGGCCGATCTCCCGCCCCAGATCAGGATGCTTTCGGAGCAGGAGGGGGATGACCCTCCGGCGATACGCTCCGGGATGAGCCTCGACGAGATGGAGCGGGCGCTGATCGTCAAGACCCTCGACGAAACCGGCGGCAACCGCACCCGGGCCGCGGAGATCCTCGGCATCAACCGCCGCACCCTCCAGAACAAGCTCAGACAGTACGGTCTGGCCGCCCCGCCTGCAGAAGCGCAGTGACCGGCGCACCTGTGCACCGATAAAAACCCCCGGCAGGAATCAATTCCCTCCGGGGGGGCGGGATCCACAAATGCCGTCTTTGTTCTCAGTGGGAATCACATTTCCATGCACTCGGCCTTCTGCGGGTGATGATCACCAATAGGCCCCTGGGTGGTTTATGTATTAGATTTCCACTTTCCTGAACGAATAACGCACACCGTAGACCGTCCTTTTGAGCTTGATATCGGTCTTTCCTGCCGCAGACTTTAATCGACCTCCCTCTCCTGTGGCGCCCCTGTCCGATCCGGGGTGCCGAAAACATTCCCACCTGGCCCCGGACGGCCGGCAGAGTGAGAATAAATACCGCACCGCCGGCCAAGGCCTCTGCCGCCCGCCAGCCGTTAGTTTCAATAATAAATAATGATGCCCGCATGTTATATTCATCGTCGCTCAGCGCTGCTTGCTGGCACGCCGGTTGCTCCTGGTGAGCGGTAAGCGCAGCGGCGCGGAGTCGCTGCGCCGGGAAGCGGAGGAGCGGTATGACGGAGCAGGCACAATGCCGCCGGTGCGGCACAGGGGCCACGGATGGGCAGGAGGAATACTGCCCGGACTGCGGCGCGGAGGTCCGCAGGAAAAGACGAAACAGCAGCTGGGGGCTGGCCAGTGCGGTGGCCGGCCTGCTGCTTGTGGGGGTGGTGTATGCCTACGGGGAGCTGAACCCCTGGGACTATTCCTGGGATGCCCTCACGGGGCGGCCCGCGGCGATCGTCAACGGCGAGCCTATCGGCCGGTCCGCGGCGCGGCAGCGGGTCGAGGCGGGAAAGCGGATGCTGGAGCGGGAGTACGGCAGGGACCTCTTCTTCGGGGAACGGGGAGAGGCGCTCCTGGCGGAGCTGGAACAGGAAGTCCTGGAGAAGATGGTGGCGGAGCGGCTGGTGGCCCAGGAGGCGCGCCGGCTGAACGTAACCATCAGCGACGCCCGGGTCGAGCAGGAGATGCACCGGATCGGCAGCGAGGTGTATGGGTCGTGGCAGCAGTGCCTGGCGAGTCTTCAGGCCGACGGAATCTCCCCGGAGGACCTGGCCGATCAGGTCCGGAACCTGCTCCTGTTTCGGGAAGTGGGCAGGGCCAAGGCGCCTTCGGGTGACGATCCCGACCGCAGCGCCAGCCTCTGGCTCGTGCAGGCGCGGCAGACCGCCAGGATCACCCTGAGCACTGCGGTCGCCCCCCGGCGGGTCGGGCTGCCGGGAGTCGGGTCGTGCTGTTCGACGGGATACGGCAGGAGCGGCAGCGGCTGCGGGGGCAGGGGCGGCGGCTGCTCGCAAGGCTCCGTTACGGGGCCGGCGGCCCAGGAGAGCAAGGAAAAGGCGGGCGCGGCGGCGCTTGCCGAGTACCGCAAGACCGATCCGGCCGGCGAAGGGGTGGAGGCGCGGGTCACCGATTTTGGCTGTCACCTCCAGGTGGATGTGGAAAAGGGCGGCAGGGTTCTCAAATCATACGCCTATCAGGACGGACGGATTACGGAAAATTGATACACCCCGGTGAAGATGGGGAGAGGGGATGGTTAGCATGTCTTACAGGTCACACAGCGGTTGGGGCATATTCCGCAGCAGCGGATCGGGAAGAACGGGACTCTCCGGGCGGGCGGCTGTTTCATCCGGCGGCGCCGGGGTGCTGCTTATGGCCATCGTCCTTGCGGGGGTGCTGGGGGGCGGCGCGCCCGAGCGTGCCGAGGCACAGCCGCCGGCCCCTGCAAACGGCGAGGTGACGTACCCGGCGAGCATGTTCGACAACGGCAAGGCGCGCCATTTCGAGTACAAGAGCGCCGACGGCGTCACGGTCAAGTACTTCCTGATCAAGAGTTCCGACGGCGTCATCCGGGCGGCCTTCGACGCCTGCGACGTCTGCTGGCGGGAAAAGAAGGGGTACGCCCAGAAGGACGACTTCATGGTCTGCCGGAATTGCGGGATGCGCTTTCCCTCCGCGCGGATAAACGTGGTCTCCGGCGGCTGCAACCCGGCACCGCTGGCGAGAACCGCCGAGAACGGCAGGGTCGTCATCAAGGTGGCGCATATCCTGGAAGGGAAGCGCTTCTTCAGCTTAGGAGGTGGCCGGTCATGACCCTCGGCGATATTGCGATAGGCAACCTGCGGCGACGGAAGGGGAAGGCCTTTTTCGTTCTGGCCGGGCTTCTGATCGGGGTCTCCACGGTGGTGGCGCTGCTGAGCCTCGTCACGGCGATGAAAGAGGACATCAACCACAAGCTGGAGATGTACGGCGCCAATGTCCTGATCGTCCCGAAGACCGAAAACCTCTCCCTCACCTACGGCGGCCTCTCCCTCGGCGGGGTCTCCTTCGAGATGCGTGAGATCAAGGAAGAGGAGCTGGCGAACATCGCCAAGATTCCGAACGCCAACAACGTCGCCGCCGTGGGGCCGATGGTCCTGGGGCCGGTGACCGTAGGCGGCCGACAGCTGCTGATGGCCGGGGTTGATTTCCAGGCCTTCCGGGTCCTGCGGCCCTGGTGGGTCGTCAAGGGCCAGGAGCCCGACGACGGCGGGGCGCTGCTCGGCGCCGAGGCGGCGCGCCTCCTGGGGCTTGCGACGGGCGGGCGGCTGACGATCAACGGCCGCGAGCTCACCGTGTCGGGCGTCCTCGATGTGACGGGGTCGCAGGACGACGGCCTGATCTTCGCCCCCCTGGCGATGACCCAGGAACTCCTCGGGAAGGAAGGGCGGATCTCCATGGCCGAGGTCGCCGCCCTCTGTTCGGGCTGCCCGATCCCCGAGATGGTGCAACAGATCTCCGCGGTACTCCCGGGGGCGAACGTCATGGCCATCCAGCAGGTGGTGAAGGGGCGGATGGAGACGCTCGGCCACTTCGAGAAGTTCTCCTACGGAATCTCCGGACTGGTCCTGTTGGTGGGGAGCCTGATGGTCCTGGTGACGATGATGGGGAGCGTCCGGGAGCGGACCGTAGAGATCGGCATCTTCAGCGCCATGGGGTTCCGGGGTAGCCACGTCATCCGGATCATCCTGATGGAGGCGGCGATCGTTGCGGGTCTCGCCGGCGTCCTCGGCTATCTGCTCGGGTTCGGGGCGACAAAGCTGCTGATCCCGCTGTTCGCCGAAGGCGGCCACGGCGCCCATGTGGCCTTCGATCCGATCCTTGCGGCAGGGGCGTTCGTCCTGTCGCTGGTCGTGGGGCTTGCAGCCAGCAGCTACCCGGCCTTTACGGCGTCGCGCCTCGACCCGAACGAAGCCCTCAGGGCACTCTAGGAGGATACATACCGATGAAACGGATACAGGCCGAGGGGATAGAAAAACGGTACGGAACGGGCGACACCGCGGTGACCGCCCTGAAGGGGGTCAGCTTCACGATCGAGCCGGGCGAGTTCGTGTCGGTCATGGGGGAGTCGGGGTCGGGGAAATCGACGCTCCTGTCGATCGTCGGGACCTTGAACAGACCGACCACGGGGAGGCTGATGGTCGACGACGTGGACGTCTACGCCCTCGGGCAGGATGCCCGGGCCGACTTCCGGCGGGAATCGATCGGGTTCGTGTTCCAGAATTTCAACCTCTTGCCCTATCTCACGCTGGCCGAGAATGTGATGCTCCCGCTGGCGACGGTCGGGGAGAAGAAGGCACAGAAGCGGGCCAAGGCCCTTGCCGCCCTCGAACGGGTCGGCCTTGCCAGGAAGGCGGGACGCCTCCCCGGTCAGATCTCCGGGGGGGAGCAGGAGCGGGTGGCCATCGCCCGGGCGATCGTCGGCCGTCCGCCGATCATTCTCGCCGACGAGCCGACGGGCAACCTCGACTCGAAGACGGGCAAGGAGATCATGGCGATCATCAACACCCTCAACGCCGAGGGGATGACGATCATCATGGTCACCCACAACCCGGAGTATGCGGCCTACGCAAACCGGGTCCTCAGGGTGGCCGACGGCATACTCGCGCACTAGCCGCCGTCTACCCCGCGCAGAAACGGCGCCGGCGCTGCCGGGCGGTCTCTTCCTTCCTCCCGCCCGGCCGCCGGGCGCCGTATACCGGGCGGTGGTTACGCGTAAGATGCGGTAACGGAAGCCTGGACCGGCGTAATCGTCAGCGCCCTGCCGGACCTGCGCGATCGCGGTCGGTTCGGCCATGGCCCGCGCTTCTTGAGGCGGAGGCGGGGCGCGACTGGACGGTCACGCCCCACCCAGAGGGAATCAGCCGAAGGTCGGTTAAAAATTCCCGAGCGGCAAGCCGAGGAGTGTGTGCATCCAAACGCCGCCATTGTACCCATTTACCATGATGTCCATGCCGAAGCCCGCTCCCAGAGTGGTGTGGAATTTGTAGTAGCCCGGATAGGTCTCGGCGGGTTGCAGGGTGTACCCCAGGTTATTGGTATCGATAAACGTCTGGGCCGCCGCCTGCGCCTGGGCCGCGGTGAGCGCCAACTGCCTTCCCGTGGGATACCCGGAGAGGCCGTTTCCATAGCTCCCGTTGGCCATCATGGACATCCCCATCTCCTGGGTCACCACTCCCGTGAACTTGTCGGCGATCAGGTCGAAGGCCTTTCCCCCGTTCGCGTACGCGATTTCCGCCTTGTATACGGCGCCGTATTCCCAGAGCTCGGAAATCTGCAGTGCGCCGCTTGCCGTGGCGATGAAGGTCTGAAAGGCCGCTTCTGCGGCGGCAGCGCTCGCTATGGGGCGAAGCGTCACCAGGTATCCATGTCCGGCGCCGGGTCCCGGCATCCCGGTTCCTGAGGCCATTCCGTAGCCGTAGCCCGCGCCGCTGCCCATATGTGCCGTTCCCAATCCCGTGCCGGGGGCGCCGTAAGGCCCTCCCCCCATGCCCATGTGCCCTCCGCCCATCTGCGCCAAAGCGCTGCCTCCGGAAAGCAGGAAAACCATCACCGCGATCATCAAAGTTCTTTTGCTCATGTTCTTCTCCATTCTTCCAATTTGCAGTTGTCGTGTCTTGCAGCCTGTCCGTTTCATAATAACCCCCTCCCTCCTTTCACCGTTTTCCACGCCTGGCAGCGTCATCTCCGGACCGACTTCTTCATCGATAAGGCGATGGCGCTGCCTGTGCGTATGCGTTACATCATCATCATGTGCCCGGCATGAATCGTATTGTTGCGGATAGTGCCGTGCACCTTCACCCTGGCACCCGCTTTCATTGTGTCGAGCCGTCCGCCCGAACAGCCGGTTGATGCGTCGAATTCGACCCGGTGATGACCGTAGGGAGTGTAAATTGCAAAACCGCCTGCCCACATGCCCGAGTACGAGAGATTGGTGATGAAACCCTCGATCTCGACAGGGCTGTCTTCCGCGGCGTCGAGGACCTTCCTTTCGATGTAATCCGCCGACAATGTCGTCGACGAGGTCAGGGCGCCTCGTACAGTGACGCAATCACCGTCTTGGATTCCTCCTGCTGCCAGTTTACTGTAGTCGATCGTGAGGTTGTTGAATCTGAATGTGACACTCGTCAGGTTGGTGACCCGCCCGTTGACCTCAAAGGGAAAGCCGGCCGCCTTCCTGGTGATGCGGGTGGCCCTGATGGAGCCGTCGGCATCGGTCAGGCCGCTGATCTCGACCGGATCGTTGACCCCGATACCGGAGAGTCCCGCAGAGCTGCCCGAAAGGCCGGCAAAAGCGGTTTGCCCATCGACGAATACCGTCTGGCCCATAACGTGCAGCGTATTCCTGCCGTGATCGATGCTGCTGACCGGCCCCGCCACGTTGGGAGCGAACACAACCCTATCGGCCTTGCCTGTCTTGCCGTCCGCATTGACACTCCCTGCGACTTTGACGACCATGCCGACTTGCAGCTCTTTTTCATCGGCGCTCACCCCGTTGAGCGTGACGGATGCGCCGGCGGTCTGAAACTCGACACCGTTCACAAAAATACTGCCCAGCGCGGTGACTGCGCCGACGCTGGTATAACCGCTTCCTCCGATTCCTCCACCGGCCAGACTCACGTCGCCGCCGCCTCCGCAGGAGGAGGCCATGACCGGAATGATGAAAAGAAGAGGCAGAAACAGCCACCGCGGTTTGAGGAATAATCTTGCGTTATATATAGGTTGTATGCGTTTCATACGTTGTCTCCCTGCGTTTCTTGGGCGATACTGTCACCCACGTCTTCTTCAAAATAGTAAATGCCCAGCCCCACCCGTTTGCGGCCGCTTCCTTGCACAGCGGGGTTTGCATCGCGGTCGTGGTCTGCCAGCCACGTATCGAGTTTCTCGAGCAGGGCTTGCGCTTTTTCAGAACTCAAACTCTTGAACTGCTCCAGAAATTCTGCGGGTATATTGTCGTAGGATACCTTGCGCTGGAAGAACGGTGGGGAATTCTTCTCCTGCAGGTTATGACTGATTGTTGCCAGCAGATCCGCTGCGTCCGTCCCGAGGATGTCGAGTTGAGCCGCTCTATCGGCGCCGGGAAGATAGGCGCGGGTCAGGAGTTTGATTGTCCCGTCTTGCTCGGGCGCGACCGCGCCTACGTTGATCAGCTCGTCGAGGACCGCTCTTACCGGCATATCGCCGCTGTACTTCCTGACCAGGCTGCTGAAAGAAACCGGTCCCTCCAACGGAAGAGGCTGAGGATTGCCCGCCTTATCGGAAAAGAGGGGATCGCGAATCCAACCGCTGATGACCCGCGTGGCGCGGTTGTATCGCTCCGGAGCGTCCGTGACTGTGGGGATATCAAGATCGCGCAGTTTTTGCACTTCCTTGCGGGAGAGCCCGGTGATCACCGAAACCCGGGATGAGGTCTGGATACGCCCCGGAATACCGAAATCATTAAAGGCGACGTCTACATACACCCAGCGGACCAGGTCGGCAAAGAGGTGATAGGAAACACCGTTGCTGAGCAGCAAACGGACCAGCGGCCTGAGAAGTTTCAGGACAGCGCTGTTTAGGGTCTTGGCAATGGACGGAAGCATATTTGGGAATATATTCCCAAATAATTATCCTGTCAAGAACTTATTCGTATGTTCACCGCACCGCCGGCCATAGGCCGCAGGATCAGGCCGAATGCCGGCGCGGCGGCCGGCAGAAGATTCGCCTGCCCGGCGTTCGGCGAAGAGGGGCGGCCGGGTAGGAGGGGCCAGGTGAGATATCATCGCTGCTTGAACTCCCTGCCCCGCCAGATCATATAGATGGCGGGGTAGATCACCAGCTCCAGGATCGTCGAGGTGACCACGCCCCCCACCATCGGCGCGGCGATCCGTTTCATCACGTCGGCGCCGGTGCCGTGGCTGAACATGATGGGGATCAGGCCGGCCAGGATGACGCTGACGGTCATCAGCTTGGGGCGGATCCGCTTGACGGCGCCCTCCATGATGGATTCCCTGAGGTCCCGCAGGCTGTTCAGTCTTCCTTCCTTACGCCATTTCTCGTGGGCAAGGTCGAGGTAGAGGAGCATGACGACGCCTGTTTCGGCATCCAGTCCGGCGAGCGCGATGATCCCGACCCAGACGGCGATGCTCATGTTGTAATTGAGCAGGTACAGCAGCCAGAACGACCCGACGAGGGAAAACGGCACTGCCAGCAGGACGATCATCGTCTTGGTGATGCTCTGCGTGTTCAGAAAGATCAGGACGAAGATGATCAGCGCCGTGAGCGGCAGCACGACCTTCAGGCGGTCATGGGTCTTCACCAGGTACTCGTATTCGCCGCTCCACTCCAGGCGGTAGCCGTTGGGTATCTTCAGTGAGGCCACCGCTTTCTTCGCGTCGTCCACGTAGGAGCCCACGTCCCGGCCGGAAAAATCGACGTAGACGTACAGCGCCAGGAGCCCCTCTTCGCTCTTGATGGCCGTCGGCCCCTTGACGATCCGGATGTCGGCCAGCTGCCCCAGCGGCACCTGGGCGATCTGGCGTCCGCGGTCCGCGGACGGTCCGCCCATCCCCATTGCGCTGGCGGACGAGGGGGCGCCGATTTTAAGCGGCACGAGCACCCGCTTGATCTTTTCCACGTCGTTTCTCAGCTCCCGTGCGTACCTGACGTTGACGGGATACCGCTCTCTGCCCTCCACGGTGATGGTCTGGTTCATCCCCCCCAGGGCCGTCTGGATAATCTCCTGCACGTCGTCCACGCTCAGTCCGTACCGGGCGATTGCCTCGCGTTTGATGTCGATGTCGAGAAAATACCCGGTGGTAACCCGTTCGGCATAGGCGCTGCGTGTGCCGGGGACGTCCTTGACGGCGTTCTCCAGCTCTTTGCCGATCTTCTCCAGTTGGTCCAGGTTGGGGCCCAGCACCTTGATCCCCACGGGCGTCCGGATGCCGGTGGACAGCATGTCGGTGCGCGCCTTGATCGGCATGGTGAAGGAATTGGCCACGCCCGGTATGGTCAGGGCGTCGTTCATCTCGTTCTTCAGGGTTTCCACGGTCATGCCGGGCCGCCACTGGGCCTCCGGCTTCAGGTTGATCACCGTCTCGAACATCTCCAGCGGCGCCGGATCGGTGGCTGTTTCGGCCCGGCCGGCCTTGCCGAATACCTGCGCCACCTCGGGGAACTTCTTCAGCAGCCGGTCCTGGAGCTGGAGCAGCTTCGCTACCTCCGTGATCCCCGCCGCGGGCACCGTGACGGGCATGTAGAAAAGTGTTCCTTCATACAAGGGCGGCATGAATTCCGATCCCAGTTTCATAAATGGGTAGGCCGTCAGGGCCATAACCACGATCGCCAGGAAAATCAACGTTTTCCGGAATCGTAGGGCCATGGACGCCACCGGCTGGTACAGCCAGCGCAAGGCGATGCTGATCGGGTTTCTGTCCTCATGCCGAATCTTTCCCCGGACAAACAGGGTCATCAGAACCGGGGTCAGGGTGATGGCCAAGAACGAGGAGAAGAGCATGGCGAAGGTCTTGGTGTAGGCCAGGGGCTTGAACAGCCTTCCCGCCTGGGCCTGGAGCGTGAACACGGGCAGGAACCCGACGCTGATGACCAGCAGCGCGAAGAACAGCGAGGGGCCGACCTCCTTGGCCGCCTCGACGATCACCTCCGTGCGGCTCCCGGGCCGCCCCTGCTCTTCCCACTCCTCGAGTTTCTTGTGGGCGTTTTCCACCATGATGATCGAGGCGTCGACCATGGCGCCGATGGCGATGGCGATGCCGCTCAGGCTCATCACGTTGGACGTGAGGCCCAGATAGTACATGCAGATGAAGGAGATGAGAATGGCGATCGGGAGCGTGAGGATCACCACCAGGGCGCTGGGCAGGTGGAACAGAAAGACGATGCAGACCACGCTCACCGCGACCGACAGCTTGATGATCTCTTCCTTCAAGGTATCTATGGAACGCTCGATAAGATCCGAGCGGTCGTAGGTGGTGACGATCTCCACCCCTTTGGGCAGGCTGGGGGTGATATCATTCTTGATCCGCTCCTTGACCCGTTCGATGACGTTGAGGACGTTTTCCCCGAACCTGACTACGACGATGCCGGCCGCCACTTCTCCCTGGCCGTCGATGTCCGCCAGCCCCCGGCGGATCTCCGGACCGAGCCTGATGTCCGCCACGTCCTTCAGCAGGACCGGCGTGCCCCGGCCGTCCACACTGACGGCGATGCCGGCCAAGTCCTTGAGGCCTTTGAGGTAGCCGCGCCCGCGGATCATGTATTCGATCCCGGAAAACTCCAGGACCCGGCCTTCCACGTCGCGGTTGCTCTTTCTCACCGCCTCCATCACCGCCATCAGCGGGATGTTGTAGGCCGCGAGCCGGTTGGGATCGATCGTGATCTGGTACTGTTTGACGAATCCGCCGAGGCTTGCCACCTGCGATACGCCGGGCACGCTCTCGAGAGCCAGTTTCACGTTGTAGTCCTGGATCGTGCGGAGCTCCGCCAGGTCGTGCCGGCCCGTCCGGTCGACCAAGGCGTAGGAAAAGCCCCACCCGACCGCCGTGGCGTCGGGACCCAAGACGGGATTGACGTCGGCGGGGATCTTGGCCTTCACCGCCTGCAGGTATTCGAGCACCCGGCTTCTGGCCCAGTAGATATCCGTTCCTTCATCGAAGATGACGTAGATGAAGGAACTCCCCAGGAAGGAAAATCCCCGGACGAACTGAACTTTCGGCGCCGCCAGCAAGGTGGAAGTGATCGGATAGGTAATCTGGTCTTCCACCAGATCGGGGCTCCGGCCCTGCCACTCCGTGTAGATGATCACCTGCGTGTCGCTCAGGTCGGGCAGGGCGTCCAGCGGGGTTTTCGTCAAGGTCCAGTATCCCCAGAGGGCCAGGGCAGCCACCAGCAGAAAGACGATGAACCTGTTCCGGCTGCTGTATGCGATTATCTTTGCGATCATGGGTACCCTATTTTCTTCTCAACGGGGCGACACCCTTCAGCTGGGCTTCCGAGTCGATCAGGAAGTTGGCCGACGATGCCACCTTCTCCCCCGCCTTGATCCCGGCCGTCACCTCCACGAGGTCATCGATCTTGAGGCCGGTTTTCACTTCGCGCGGTTCGAACTGCCCGTCGCCCTTGTCGACGTAGGCGATCTGCCGGACGCCCGTATCGATGACCGCCTCGGACGGCACGGCGAGCCGGCTGCCGAGATTGATCCCGATCTCCACGTTGGTGAACATCTGGGGCTTCAATGCGCCGTCGGGGTTGGGGATGGTAAACCGCACCTTGGCGGTTCTGGTGTCGCTCGCCAGCGCGGGATAGATATAATCCACCCGGGAAAAAAATTCCTTTCCCGGAACATAGCTCAATCCGATCCGGGCGGTCTGCCCGATCTTGATCAGCGGCAATTCGTATTCGTAGATGTCCGCGACGATCCACACGCTGGAAAGATCGACCACGTCGAACAGCTTTTCCCCGGCCATGACGCGCATGCCCTGGACTACCATCTTCTGAGTGACGTAACCGCTTGCGGGGCTGTAGACGGTCAGCGTCCGGACCGGTTTGCCGGTGGCTTCGATCTTTGCGATCTGTTCGTCGCCGATGTCCCACAGCCGCAGTCGCTGTTTCGTCGCTTCCAGGAGCGTCCGGGCGTCTTTGACCAGGAGCTGCGCCGTGCGTTCATCCTTCACCCCTTGCCCCTGATTCGCCCAGCGCAGCACGTTCAAGAATTCCTGCTGGGTGGCCACCAACTCGGGGCTGAATATCTCGGCCAGCGGCTCTCCCTTCTGCACGAAGCGGCCCACATAATCGACGTGGAGTTTCTCGATCCACCCCTCGACCTTGGTGTTGGCGGTCGCCAGGTTCTGCTCGTCGAATTCGATGCGTCCGACCGTACGGATCACCCGGGTCATCGGTAGAATCGCTGCCTTCACGGACTTGATGCCGATCAGCTGCTGCTTGTCCGCGGGCACCTCGACGGCGGGGGCCTCCTCGGGCTGTGCGGCCGCCCCTTGCGCCTCCTTTGTCTCCGCCGGAACCGGTACCGCTCCATGCTGATGTCCGGCCGCCGGTTTGCTCTCCGGTGCACCTTTGAACAGGCCGATCCTCTCCGCCGTGCGTTTCAATTCAACGCGGTAAAGATATGCAAGGCCGCCGGCGATGACGAGCAAACAGATGACAACGATCGTGATGTTTCGTTTATTCATTTTGCGTCCGCTCCAAAATCCCTTATTACCGCCAGCCCGTCCAGCCGCGCTGCGGCCTTCTGTTTGTCCGTGAACTGCCGCCAGTACAGGAAGTCGTAATCGATGAGCGCTTTGATACGGGTGATGACGGTTATCGCCTCCACTTTGCCGGTGACATACCCGGCGAGCGCCAGTTCGTAGTCCTGCCGTGCCTTGGGCATCAGCCCTTCCCGGTACAGCTTCATCAGGTTTTCCGTGGTCTTGACCATGGCATAGTTGTCCCGGATGGCCGAGGAAGCCATCAGCCGCGCCGTTTCAACTTCCCGCTTGGCCTCCAGGAGGGATGCCTGAGCCTCCAGAACCGCTGACCGCTGTTTAGTCCGGTAGAAAAGCGGAATGTTGATCGTCGCCGTTACGTTCCACATGTCCGGAAACTGGGGCGGCCGGGCGAAGTAGGTGGTTCCCACCGTGATGTCCGGGTAGTACTCCTTCTTCGCCATCTCGACCTTTGCCTCGGCGCCGGCCACCATTTTTTGCCGGAATTGGATCGGCGGGTACCGTTCGTACGAGGCCGCAATCAGTTCTTCGGTGCCGCGGCCGTACGGAGCATCCAGCGGCTCCTCCGGTCTGCCGAGGGCGGCGCCTTCCTGCCTTCCCAGTGCAGCGTTGAGCATGGCCTCGAGGGAGCGGATCTTCTGGCGCTCCATCTCCTCTTTTTCGAGGAGCATGTACTTCTCCGTCTGCGCCATCAGGACTTCCTGCTGCGGCGCCATACCGGTGCTGTAGCGGGCAAGGGCTGCGTCCTCGATCCGGGCAAACAGGGTTGCCTGATCCTTCAGGAGATCGATGTTCCGGTAGGCGAGGAAGAGGTCGTAGTAAAGTTCCCGCACCCGCACGACGGTACTCAGCCGCATCGCATCGGCCATCGCCTTCATCCCCTCGGCGTCCCGCGTCGCCATCTCGCCTTTCAGGGCGAGTTTTCCCGGGTAGGGGAACATCTGCGAGAGTTGGAACATCCACCGGGAATCGGCGGGCATGTCTTTCACGTCCTTATTGAACGAGTAGAGCCGATCGGTCCCTTCATTTTCGTAGCCCACCATGAACATGGGATCGCTCAGGCTCTTGGCCTGGGGGATCTTGTGCTGCGACACCTCGGTTCGCGCTTCGGCCACGTGGATCTCCGGATTGTTCTTGAGCGCCTCCCGGATCAGGTCCGCGAGTCTCAGCGGCTCCTCGGCGGCAAAGGCCCTGCCGGTCGTGAGAATGAGGATGCACGACCCCGCGAGAAAGAGCGAACCCAGCAGAAGGGAGAGATACCGCGGCGCCAGTGCCAGGCTGTACGCCGCGATCGCGCGCGGCCGAAATTTCCGCATGACATTACCTCGCATCCACGGTGAATTTTGCCTGCGCGGTCTTCCCACCCTGGGCCACTTTGACCGTCACGTTCCAGGACCCGGACATGGAAAAGTTCAGTTTCGTCTTGTACTGCTTGCCCGCCAATTCCGCATTCGTCTTGTAGTTCATCGGCGGCATGCCCGGCATGGCCGGCATGGAATACTCGACGGAAACCTTGGCGTCGGTCACGTCGGCGCCGGACTTGTCCTTGACGGCGACGGCTAAATTATTGTCGCCCGTCGTGGGTGGATTCTTGTCGATGGTTACCACGACGGTATAATCCCCCGCCTTCTTCGTCACCGCAAAGTCCTTGGCAATCGCCAAACCGGTTATGCAAAAAAACACCATCGTCGCCAGCATCAATTTCTTCATGTTCTTTCTCCTTTCGTGGTTTGCGTTGGTGCCGTGAACATGCCGTTATACGTAAAGTTAATCATTCCGTTTGGGAAATCAATGGGCTAGCCCCATCGGTCCTATCTCTGTTCGGGCCGCCTCCCGCGGATGATCTATCCCCGCGGTGTGCTGCTCACCGGCCCGAAAGATTGCGCCGTCCATCCCCGGGATGAGCAAAGGCCGTGCCAGCCGTACGCAACCACCCTTGATCAGATAGTATTGGGCATTTCCCGCGCGCGGGCAAATATTGCCGTGGTCTTTTTCCCGGCAACCGGATAGTATCGGGTGCGATTTTTCTTCCCACGGGAAGAGCGGCCATAAAAGATATGGGAATATTATTCGCAGCATGAGCAGAGGCAGGCAGGGCAGCGAGGCGGGCGTACGGCAGAGGCGCAGGAGAGTGCACGGGAGTCCCGCTGCGGCAGGAGAGGAATGCCGCGACCTGATCTGCCCGAGCTGTCCGAACGGCTGCCGGTTGACGATCGCCGTCCGGGGAGAGCAGGGCGTTGAGCTGCGGGGCAATGGGTGCGCCCTGGGGCTGGAATTCGTCCGCACCCTCCCCGCCGCGGGGGGGCGTGCCGTTATCGCCTGCGAACCGTCCACGCTGCACACCCGGGAGTGGCTCAAGGAGGTCGCCGCCTCCTGGGGGATCCGCGTGAAGGCCCTCCGGCCCCGGCTGATCCCCGCGGGGAGCCCCGAGCGCACGCTCTTCCGCGTCGTCGTCGAAGACGCCCAGGGCGGCCGCTTCATCCTGGAGCAGATCCCTACCGCGGCCCGCTGCGCGAAAATGCGCATCATCAGGGTGCTGGAGTTTTTGTCCGCAAAGGGTCTTGCCGGGATCACGCCGTACCGGGCCGACGGCGACGGGGAGTACCTCCATGCCCGCGACGGGGGGCTGTGGCAGCTCGTCCCCTTCGTGGACGGCGTTCCCCTGGACCGCGAGCGGTATATCCACGAGGGGTGGCGCGCCGGGGTCCTGGCGCGGTTCCTGATCGAACTGAAGGAGGCATCCCGGGGGCTCCCCCATTCTTCGCCCGCAGAGCCCTTTTCGCTTACGACGTACATCCGGACGCTCTGCTCCCGGATCGAACGCTGCGAACCGGCGCTGATGCCGCGGGTCGATCCAATCATCGCATTCCTGGAGCAGGGATTCATGGCCATCCATGACGCCCTGCCGACGGGATTTTGCCACGGCGATTACCACCCGCTGAACATCATCTGGGGGGAGCGCGATATCCGTTCGGTGATCGACTGGGAGTTTGCGGGGGCCAAACCGGAGGTCTACGACCTGGCCAACATGGTCGGCTGTCTCGGGGTAGAGCATCCCTCCAGCCTGGTGGGGGATCTGGTCGTGAACCTGATCGCGCAGCTGAGGGGCGCGGGGCTCTACGCCGATATCAGCTGGCGCCACTTCAGCGAGTTCGTGATCGCCCTGCGGTTTGCCTGGCTGTCCGAATGGCTGCGGAAAGAGGACCGCCAGATGATCGCCCTGGAACTCGATTACTTCGACCTGCTCATCCGCAATCACGACCGGCTCGTCCGCGCCTGGTCGCTCTGAGGCGCCGAGGGAGGGAAACAAAAAAGGCCCGGGGATCGCTCCCCGGGCCTGCTGCGCTTCGCCCTGCGCCCGCCGGCCGCAGCGGCCCGGGCGCCCGCAACCGGGTCTCCGGACGGCGAAAAGCGCCGGACCCGGTCACCTGGCTATTTCTTGTAGATCTTTCCCATCTCCTTGTGCAGTTCGTACTCCGCACGCCAGAGCTTGCCGAACTCGTCGGGCCCCAGGAAGTTGGGGACATCGCCGAAGCTCTTGATCATGGCGACTACGGCCTTGTCCTCGGTCATCTTCTTGAAGGCGGCTGCCAGCTTGTCGATGACCGGCCGCGGGGTCGCCTTGGGGGCCAGAACGCCGCGCCACATCAGGTATACCACGTCGACCCCCTGCTCCTTGGCGGTGGGGAAGTCCGGGTAGGTCGGGTTGCGTTTGTCGTCCAGCACGGCCAGCATCTTCATCTTGCCCGCCTTGATCTGCGGCAGGGCCTGGGCAGCGAAATTCGCCGTCACGTCGATGTGGCCGCCCAGGAGCGCGACCATGCAGGGCCCGCCGCCGTCGTAGGGGATGACCTTGGAGGTGATCCCGGTCTTCTTCATCAGCTCCTTCCAGGGTACGTCCGCCGCACCCCAGAGGCCGCTGTGGCCGAACTTCAGCTGTCCGGGGTTGGCCTTTGCCCAGGCGATCATCTCCTGGAGGGTGTTGAACGGCGCGTCGGCCCGGGCGACGAAGTTGTTGGCGCTGTAGTTGATCCTGCAGACCGGCTGCAGGTCGTCCGGTCCCTTCGACCGCCCCTCGATCGCGGGCAGCGTGGTGTTCCAGCCGGGGCCGCCGATCGCCAGGGTATAGCCGTCGGGCGCCGACTTGGCCACGAACTCGGAGCCGATCGCCCCGCCCCCGCCCGATTTGATCTGGACAACCATGGGCTGTCCCAGGTAATCGTTCGCCACGCTCGTCACCGCGCGCAGCGTCAGGTCGTGGGACCCTCCCGCCCCCATCGGATTGATCAGGGTGATCGGTTTGGTAGGAAAATCTTGCGCCAGGGCGACCGGATACCCTGCCAGTGAGAGGGCCAGGATCAGGAAGCCCGCCCAGATCTTCACCGCTGATGCCTTGTTCATCGATCTCCTCCTTTCAGATGACACGCCTGTTATCGTTCCCCTCCGGGAACCGGCATTCCTCCGCATATTCCGGGGGATGCCTGTTTGGTGGGGGTTGCGTCAGAATAGGAAATGCGGTTTGGCCTGTCAAGGATATTTTCTTTGCCTGCGGGTGATTTTCATCTTGACAGGCGAAGGGAATTCGTATAGGAATCACAACTTACCGAACACGACCCGAAGGAGGACGTTTTTTGCTTACCCACAAATCCGCGATCAAGAGAAGCAGGCAGGCGCTGAAGCGCCGTGAACGGAACATTTCCGCGAAGTCCAGCGTCAAGACCGGGGTTAAGACCGTCCTGGAGGCGGTCGCGAAGAAGGACCCGGAGGCGGCGAAGACCGCGCTGGCAAAGGCGGCGCCCGCGATCGCCAAGGCAGCGACGAAGGGTGCGCTTCACAAGAAGACCGCGTCGCGCAAGATCTCCCGCCTGGCGAAACGGGTCAATACCCTGAAGGCATAGTCTTCTTCAAAATCCCGACATGATCAATCGGTATGCCCTCTCGGCTGTGTCGTCGGCCAGCTTGACGAGGGCATTTTTGCGGCTGGTCTCCGTCGCCCCGGCGGCGGTGACGAAATAGTCCCCGGTCCCGGTAAATCCATTGTCCGACCAGAGAAGCCTGCCGCTTTGCCGCTCTTCGAAGGCGAGCTCCAGTGTGACCGCGAGCCGGTCTTCGGCCGAGAGGTTGCCCGCCTTGTAGGAGAGGGGATAGGTGAGCAGGTTTTTCACCGTTCCGCGGAACACCGCGTCGGCCTCCCCGCGGCTGGCGGCCAGCCGGAAGCGGCCGTCCTGGACGAGCCGGTTGATGAAGGCGCTGCGGAAGATGTTCTCGGCATGGGCTTCGCTTGTCCGGTTCGTGAAGACATCCACAAACACGGTCCGGACCGCGGGATGGACCGATTCCCCCCCGGCGAATCGGTACCCGCACCCGGCCGGAAGAAAAGCCATCAGCACTGCGGCCGTGTACAGGACCCACCGGTGAGACTGCCCGCTTTCCTGCCGGGATTCCCTGTTCACGCTCTTGCCCCTCACCCCTGGACGACGATGTTCACCAGCTTCTTCGGAACGTAGATCTCTTTGAGAATCCTCTTCCCCGCGATCTGTGCGGCGATCCGCTCGTCGGCCCGCGCCAGGGCCGTGATCTGCTCGCCCTCTTCGTCGGCCGGGACGGTGATCCGGCTGCGGACCTTCCCGTTGATCTGGATCACGATCGTGATCACCTCTTCCGAGGCTACGGCCGGGTCGAAGACCGGCCAGGCCACGTCGGCGAGCGCCTCCCGGCGGCCGATCAATTGCCAGAGCTCCTCGGTGATGTGGGGAACGATGGGCGCCAGAAGCAGGATGATGGTTTCCACCGTCTCCCGCACCACGGACAGCGCCAGGGCGTCGTTGGCTGCCGGACGGGGAAGCTGGTAGAGGGCGTTGACCAGCTCCATCACGGCGCTGATCGCCGTGTTGAAATGGAACCGGTCCTCGATGTCGGAGGTGACCTTCCGGATCGTCTGATGGGTCTTGCGCCTGAGGGCCTTCAGGTCTCCCTCGAGCTCCCGGTCGCCGGCAAAGGGGGCCGCCCCGCCGATCATCTCCAGATAATCCACGACGATCCGCCAGGTCCGGGCAAGGAACCGAAACGACCCGTCGACCCCCTGGTCGCTCCACTCCAGGTCCTTCTCGGGCGGGGAGGCGAAAAGGCAGAAGATCCGGGCGGTATCGGCGCCGTAGGCCTGAATCAGGTAATCGGGGTCCACGACGTTCTTGAGCGACTTGGACATCTTTTCGGTCTTCCCGATCGCGACCGGTTTTTGGCACTGGGTGCACATCCCCTCCCGGACCTCTTCCGGGAACAGATAGCCGTGTTCGGGGCAGCGCGTCGTCTCCTTGCAGACCATCCCCTGGGTGAGGAGGTTCGTGAAGGGTTCGTCCACCCCCAGCACCCCGAAGTCGCGGAGCACCTTCGTGTAGAACCGGGAGTACAGCAGGTGGAGGATGGCGTGTTCGATGCCGCCGATGTACTGGTCGACGGGCATCCAGTAGTCCACCTTCGCCCGGTCCAGCCCGGGCCTGGCGTCGTGGCGGGCCGAGCAGAAGCGGTCGAAGTACCAGGAGGACTCGACGAAGGTGTCCATCGTGTCGGTCTCGCGGCGCGCAGCCTTGCCGCAGCGGGGGCAGGTCGTCTCCAGGAAGGGGGCATACCGGGCCAGCGGCGAGCCCCCCTCGCCGGTGAATTCCACGTCCACGGGGAGGATGACCGGAAGGTCCTGCTCCGGGACGGGAACGGTCCCGCAGTCGTCGCACAGCACCATCGGGATGGGGGCCCCCCAGTACCGCTGGCGGGAGATGCCCCAGTCGCGCAGCCGGTACTGCACCGTCTTTTTCCCCCGGCCGATCTTCTCGAGATGGGCGGCAATGGCCTCCTGGGCCTTGAGATTTTCCATCCCGTCGAAGGGGCCGGAATTGACCAGGATCCCCTCGTCGATGTAGGCCTCGGTCATCGTCTTGACGTTCAGGGCCTTATCGTGCGGCTGGATCACCACGATCAGCGGCAGGTCGTACTTCTTGGCGAATTCGAAGTCGCGCTGGTCGTGGGTGGGCACGGCCATGACGCAGCCGGTGCCGTAATCGGCCAGGACGAAGTTTGCCGCGTAGATCGGCATCTTCCGCCCGGTGACGGGGTTGAGGCAGTAGGTGTCGAGGAAGACCCCCTCCTTCTCGTAGTACTCGGAGGTCCGCATCTTCTTGTCCTGCTTCTTGATCTTCTCGACGAACTCCCGGACCGCCTCCTCGCAGGGCTTGCCCGCGGCGAGTTCCATGACCAGGGGATGCTCCGCGGCCACGAGCATGAAGGTGGCGCCGAAGATCGTGTCCTGGCGGGTCGTGAAGACCTTGATTTCCCTCGTGCCGTTGGCCATCGGGAACGCGGCCTCGCAGCCGAAACTCTTCCCGATCCAGTTCTTCTGCATCGTGAGGACCCGTTCGGGCCAGCCGGGAAGCTTGTCGCAGCAGGCCAGGAGCTCCTCCACGTACGCGGTGATCCGGAAGAACCACTGGCTCAGGAACTTTTCGCCCACCTCAGAACCGCACCGCCAGCAGAGACCGGCCTCCACCTGTTCGTTGGCCAGAACGGTTTCGCACTTGGGGCACCAGTTCACCGTCGAGCTCTTCTTGTAGGCGAGCCCCTTTTCGTACATCCAGAGGAAGAAGAGCTGCTCCCAGCGGTAGTACTCCGGTTCGCACGTCGCCAGCTCGCGGTCCCAGTCGTAGCTGAACCCCATCCGCTTGAGCTGTTTGCGCATGTTGTCGATGTTTTCATGGGTCCAGACGGAAGGGTGGATGCCCCGTTCGATCGCGGCGTTCTCCGCCGGCATCCCGAAGGCGTCCCACCCCATCGGGTGCAGGACGTTGAACCCCTTCATCCGTTTGTATCGGGCGACCACGTCGCCGATCGTGTAGTTCCGGACGTGACCGATGTGGATCCGGCCGGAGGGGTAGGGGAACATCTCGAGCAGGTAGTATTTCTTCCGGCCGGGGTCCTCGCTGACGGTGAAGATCCCTTTCTCCTGCCAGTGCGTCTGCCACTTCAGTTCGATTTCCGCGGGGGTGTACTTGATGTCCATGGATCTGCTCCCTGATGATTTTCAAAGGGTTCGGCGCACTTCGTAGCACATCGCGCCGCCCCTTTCAATCCATTTTCTGTCTTGATGACCCCGACAAAGCCGGGGAGTGGGACGGTCGCGGAAAAAGCCCGCAGGCAAGGCGCGCGAATTCCGAGGAATGAGGCGTACTTTGGTGTACGCCGCAATGACGAGGGATGAAGCGCAACGCCGCATCCGGGCTTCTCACGAGGCCGTCATTTTTTCCAGAATTCGGGGATCAGCAGGACCAGCACCGTGTAGATCTCCAGCCTTCCGACGAGCATGCAGAAGGAGAGGATCCACTTGGCGGCGACCGGCGCCTCGCTGAAGGTGGTGGCCGGGTGGTACAGCCCGAGTCCCGGGCCGACGTTTCCCAGGGTCGTGGCCACGGCGGCGAAGGCGGAGATCATGTCCAGTCCCAGCGCCGCCAGGGAAATCGTCGCGAGGACCGCAGCGGAGAGGTACAGGACGAAGAACCCCAGGACGCTCTTCATCACATCCGGAGGGATGGTCTCGCCCGCCAGCTTGACCTGGGTCACCGCGTGGGGGTGGACGAGACGGTACAGCTCACGGTAGCCGTGCTTGAGAACCAGCATGATCCGGACGCACTTGATCGCCCCGCCCGTGGAGCCGGCCGAGCCGCCGATGAACATCAGCATGATCAGGAGCACCTGGGAGAAGGCGGGCCATTTGGAGAAGTTGTCCGTGACGAACCCCGTGGTCGTGATGATCGAAGCTACCTGGAACAGGGCGTGCTGAAAGGCCCAGCTCAGGCTGGCCGTCACGTTCAGCCTGAGGTCCAGCGTGATCAGGGCCGTGGCCAGGAGGATCGTGCCGAGGAAGAAGCGCGCCTCGCTGTCCCGGGCGAAGGCCCGGAAATTCCCCGTGAGGAGCTGGAAGTGGAGGGTGAAGTTCATCCCGGCGATGATCATGAAGACGATCAGGACCCCGTTGATGTAGGCGCTGTTGAAGAAGGCGATGCTCGAATCCTTCGTCGAGAACCCCCCGGTCGCCATGGCGCAGAAGATGTGGTTGACCGCGTCGAACACACCCATCCCGCCGAACAGCAGAAAGATGAACCCCGCGATCGTGATGATCACGTAGACGATCCAGAGGGAGCGGGCCGTCTCAACGATGCGCGGCTCCAGCTTGTCCTTGATCGGCCCCGGGACCTCCGCCTTGAACAGCTGCCGCCCCCCGACGCCGAGGAAGGGGAGGATGGCGATCGACAGGATGATGATCCCCATCCCGCCCAGCCACTGGGTGAGCGAGCGCCAGAGGAGGATCCCGTGGGGGAGGGCCTCGATCTTGTTGATGACCGTCGCCCCGGTGGTGGTGAACCCGGACATGGTCTCGAAATAGGCGTCCGTCAGGGCGGGCAGGGCGCCGTGGATCAGGTAGGGGAGCCCCCCGAAGAACGAGGCCAGGGCCCAGCCGGCCGAGACGATCAGAAACCCCTCGCGGTGGCCCAGCAGGGTCGTTCCCCCCTGCGGCCTGCCCGCGAAGAACAGCAGCAGCCCGGTGCCGGAGGTGATCAGGAGGGAAGCGATGAAGGCAGGGCCGTCCTCCTCCCCGTACAGGAGCGAGCAGGCGAGCGGGGCCAGCATCGTGAGGCCGAGGATGACAAGGAAGGCCCCGAGGATGTGGATGACATGCTTGGCATTCATCCGAAGTATTCCAGTTTCACGGTGAGGAGCTTCTCCAGTTGGGCGATGGCCGACCGGGGGGTGAAGATGACGCAGTGGTCGCCGGGCCGAATGACGGAGTCACCGCCCGGGATGATGATCTCCTCGCCGCGGACGATGGCCCCGACGATGGTGCCCCGCGGAAAGTGGATCTCCTTGAAGGGGTGGTCGGTGATGTCCGACGTCTCCAGGGCGACGAACTCGAACACCTCCGCCTTCTCATCCCGGAGCGGCGCGGCGGAGATGATCTTCCCCTTCCGGATGAAGTGGAGGATCCGGCTGACCGCGGCGTGGCGGGGATTGATCACCCCGTCGATCCCGACCCTGCCGACGAGCGGGATGTAGTCGACGCGCTTGATCAGGGAGATCACCTTGCGGGCCCCCAGCTGCTTTGCCAAGAGCGCTCCGAGGATGTTGGCCTCTTCGTCGTTGGTGACGGCGATGAAAAAATCGGTATCCTGGATGTTTTCTTCCTTGAGCAGTTCCTGGCTCGTGCCGTCTCCGTGCAGGACCACGGTCTTCTCCAGGCGGGCGGAAAGGTGCTCGCACTTGTCGCGCCGCTTTTCGATCAGCTTGACGGTGACCCCCATCCTCTCGATCGTTTCGGCGAGCATGAACCCCGTGTTCCCGCCGCCGATGATGATGATCCGGCGGGGCGGATCGGTATCTTTTCCGAAGAACCGCAGGAGTTCCCCGGAGCGGGCCGCGTCGGCGACAGCGAAGAGATAATCTCCGGCCTCGATCACCGAATCCCCGGTGGGGACGAGGAACTTTTCGTTCCTCACCATCGAGGTGATAAGGACCTTGAGTCCCGGCGTCAGGGCGCGCAATTCGGAGAGCCGTTTTCCCACCACGGCGGCGTCCGGGTCGATGCCGAACCCGAGCAGACGGATCCGCCCTCCGGCAAAGCTGAAAACCTCCGCCGCCCCGGGGAACTCCAGCAGGGCCGTCATCTTACGGACCGCTTCCAGCTCCGGGTTGATGCTGAGGTCGATGTTGAGGTGATCCTTGTTGCACAGCAGGCAGTCCCCGCCGAGTTCGGGATTGCGGATCCGGGCGATCCGGATCGGGATCCGGGACTGGGTGGAGGCCAGCAGGCAGGCGATCATGTTGGTCTCGTCGCTGTCCGTGACCGCCACGACCATGTCCGCATTGACGATCTCGGCGCGTTTCAGCACCTCCGGGCTGCTGCCGCTCCCGACGACGGTCTGGATGTCGAGGGTCTCGGCGATGTCCCGGAGCCGCTCCTCGTCCTTGTCGATGACGACGGTGTCGATCCCCTCATGGGAGAGGACATCGGCGATATGGTACCCGACCTCGCCGGCCCCGATGATGATTACCTTCATTGCGGTTCTGCCCCGCGCATCCCGTCCGGACCGCCGCTGCCGGGGGCTTCCGTGCGGTCCGGCAGCCGCGTTTCGATCTCCAGGGTTTCGCCCCGGTCCGATCCGGCGCGCCTCCGGAACTGGTCGAGTCCCTGCAGGACGTCGAAGGCCTGATCGTCCTGCACCGGCACCTCCACGCCCAGCGCCGCGCGGCCCTCCGCCCCGGGGGCGCCTCCGTCGAAAAACCCCGTCAGCAGGGCTTCGGTCATGCCGGACAGTTTCAGGGGCCCCCTCCCGGCGGCGGGCACGGGGAGGGCAAGGTCGGTCGCGCCGATCCCGCTGGCCGTCCGGCCGATTTCGAACCCGGCGTTGTACAGCCGGTCGTAGGTCAGTTCGGCCAAGGTCCCCATGCCGATCAGGAGGAAGCGGGAGACGGGCAGACGCCCGGGAAAGGAGCAGGCGACCTTTTCCAGAAAATTCCCCGAGATCCGTCCGGAGGCGATCTCGGCGGAGATCCTTCCGTTGAGGCGCCAATCCACCAGGCCGCAATACCCCTTGGGCGGCCGTTCGTCGGAAAAGAATCCCAGAATCAGGGTCTCACGAGCCAGCAGATCCGGTGAGGCCGTCGATATCGTGATCTTCATCCTTCTTGCGCAGCTTTCCGTACAGGGCGTCCAAGATGCCGTTGATGAACGCCCCCGAGTTCTCCGAGCCGTAGACCTTGCCGAGGTCGATCGCCTCGTTGAGCGTTACCTTCGGCGGGATATCATGGCAGTACAACAGTTCGTACACGGCCATCCTCAGGATGCTCTTGTCCACCCGCGACATCCGGGCCATGGTCCAGTTTTCCGAGCTTCCGCCGATCAGGCCGTCGATCTCCTCCCGGTTGTTCCAGGTGCCCTCGATCAGAAAGGAGGAAAATTTTCTGGCCTCCTCCGGGGCCTCGAAATTGGCCCAGAAGCGGTCGATGGCCTCCTGGATGCCGATCCCGAGAACGTCGAGCTCATAAAGAACCTGCAGGGTTACTTCCCGTGCCTTACGCCGTTGGTGCATGGATCCCTCGTGGGGTCCCCGCCGCGGGGACCCCGGTGAACGTTCCGTCGCCGTTACAATTTCTTGAACAGGTCGACCATCTCGATGGCGGTCATGGCGGCATCCCACCCCTTGTTCCCCGCTTTGGTGCCCGCCCGCTCGATCGCCTGTTCGATCGTGTCCGTCGTCAGGACGCCGAAGGCCACCGGGACCTCGGTCTCCAGCCCCACGCTGGCGATCCCTTTGGAGACCTCGGCGCTGATGTACTCGAAGTGGGGCGTGGCGCCGCGGATGACGGCGCCCAGACAGATCACCGCGTCGAACCGCCCGCTCTTCGCCATTTTCTTGGCCGCGAGCGGTAGCTCGAACGCCCCGGGGACCCGGACGATCTGGATATCCTTGTCCTCGGCCCCGGCCCGGGTGAGGGCGTCGACCGCCCCGTCGATCAGCCTGCCGCTGATGAAGTCGTTGAAGCGGCTGGCCGCGATGCCGAACCGCATCCCCTTGGCGATGATCTTCCCCTCGATGATTTTTCCCATTGATCGCTCTCCTCGCAAATCGGGTTGTGCCCGCCGGGCCCGCGGCCCGCCGCAGGGTCCTCAGACCTTCAGGATGTGTCCCAGCTTCGTCTTCTTCGTCTGGAGATACTGGATGTTCTTCTCGTTCGGCCGGATCTCGATCGGGACCCGTTCGGTGATGGTGAGGCCGTACCCCTCCAGGCCGACGAGCTTCTTGGGGTTGTTCGTCAGCAGCCGCATCCGCCGCACCCCGATGTCCGCCAGGATCTGCGCGCCGATGCCGTAATCCCTCAGGTCCGCCTTGAACCCCAGGGCGATGTTCGCCTCCACGGTGTCCTTGCCCTGTTCCTGCAGTTCGTAGGCCTTGATCTTGTTCACCAGTCCGATCCCGCGCCCCTCCTGGTGCATGTACACGATGACCCCCTTGCCGGCCTCCGCCACCATCCGCATGGCCCGGTGGAGCTGATCGCCGCAGTCGCACCGCTCGGAGCCGAAGACGTCGCCGGTCAGGCATTCCGAATGGACCCGGACCAGGACCTCGTCGTCGGGGGTGATCTCCCCCTTGATCAGGGCCACGTGCTGCATGTTGTCCACGTCGTTTTCGTACACGATCAGCCTGAATTCGCCGCCGTACTGGGTGGGGAGGGTGGCGGTGGCGGCCCGGCGGATCAGCGATTCGTGCTGCAGCCGGTAGTCGATCAGGTCGGCGATGGTGATGATCTTCAGGTTGTGTTCCTTCGCGAACAGCTCCAGGTCGGGCATCCGCGCCATCGTCCCGTCGTCCTTCATGATCTCGCAGATGACCCCGGCGGACTTCAGGCCGGCGAGGCGCGCCAGGTCGACGGAGCCTTCGGTCTGGCCGGTCCGTACCAGGACCCCCCCCCGCTTGGCGCGGATGGGAAAGATGTGCCCCGGGCTCACCAGGTCGTCGGGCCTGGCGCCGTCGGCCACGGCGGCGAGGATCGTGGTGGCGCGGTCCTTCGCGGAGATGCCCGTGGTGACCCCCTGTTTCGCCTCGATCGACACGGTGAAGGCGGTGCCGAAGCAGGAGCGGTTGTCGCGCACCATCGGGATCAGGTGGAGCTGTTCCGCGGCCTCCTCGGTCAGGGTGAGGCAGACCAGCCCCCGGCCGTACCGGGCCATGAAGTTGATCGCCTCGGGTGTGACGAACTGTGCGGCCATGCAGAGGTCGCCCTCGTTCTCCCGGTCTTCGTCGTCGACGAGGATCACCATCTTGCCGCTCTTGATGTCGACGATCGCTTCCTTAATGCTGCTGACTCCCATTGCGGTACCTGCCTCTGTTCCTTCATCTTCCACCGCCAGTCGGTGGCCATTGTTACTCATGCAGTCCTGGGTGACACGCATGCCCTCTGCGTCACGCCGGTCACGGCCGGTGTCCGGGACGGGCTGACTCGTCTTCGCGCCGCGGAACCGGATTCTCGCCTGGTCTCAGGATCTATTTCCGTCCCTCATTTCAAGAAGCCATGGCGGGCGAGCAGATCCATGCCGACCCCGCCGTGCGCTGCCCCGCCGGCGGTGCCGCGGGAATCCATCCCGCCCGGAAGCAGTTTCTCCACATACCGCGCCAGGATGTCCGTTTCGATGTTCACCCGCTCCGATACCGATTTGCCCCCGAGGGTCGTTGCGGCGGCGGTGTGGGGGATGATGTTAACATAAAACAGGTTTTTTTCACAGCCGTTGACGGTGAGGCTGACCCCGTCGACGGCGACGGACCCCTTGGCGACGATGTACCGGCTGACCTCCGGATCGACCTCGAAGGCGAAAATGACCGAGCGGGAGCGGACCGTCTTCTCCCGGATCGTCCCCACGCCGTCCACGTGACCGAGCACGATATGTCCCCCGAGGGGGTCGCCGACGCGGAGCGCCTTCTCCAGGTTGACCCGGTCTCCCGCCTTGGTGTCCCTGAGGGTGGTCCGGCTGAGGGTCTCCGCCGACACGTCGGCGGTGAATCCCCCGCCGGCCAGGGCCGTCACCGTGAGACAGGCGCCGCTGACGGCGATGCTGTCCCCGATGCGGACGTCGTCCAGCTTCAGGGAGGTCTCGACCTCCAGCAGGGCGTCGTCGCCCCGGCGCGTCAGGCGCCGGACAGACCCCATGGCCGCCGCGATTCCGGTGAACACCCGTCTACCCCCCGTGCTTTCCGCCCTCCCCCTCCTTCTTGGCGTGGAGAAGGTCCTTCAGTTCTTCCAGAAATTCGCTGACGTCCCGGAACTGCCGGTACACCGAGGCGAACCGCACGTAGGCGACGCCGTCGAGGTTCTGGAGCTCGTACATGATCCGCTCCCCGATGGCGGAGGAGGGGATCTCCTTGTCCTGGAACTCCTGGCAGGCGCGCTCCACCTTGTCCACCACCGCCTCGATTGCGTCGGTGCTGATCGGGCGCTTTTCGCAGGCCTTCTTGATCCCGTTGCGGATCTTTGTCCGGTCGAAGGGTTCGCGGCGGCCGTCCTTCTTGACGACCATCGGCAGCACCTCTTCGACGAACTCGTAGGTGGTGAACCGCTTCGAGCAGCCCAGACATTCCCGCCGGCGCCGGATGGCGTCGCCGTCCTTGCTGATCCGGGAATCGATCACCTTGTTCTCGCCATGGGCGCAGAAGGGGCATTTCATCGCCGGGTCACCTCCACCTTCGCCTCGGCCAGCATCGCCTCGGCCATGTCGTCGCGGTAGTCGCCCGCGACGACGATCCGGACGATGCCGGCGTTGATGATCATCTTCGCGCAGATGATGCAGGGGTGGTTCGTGCAGTACAGGGTCGCCCCGTTTACGCCGACCCCGTGCAGCGCGGCCTGGATGATCGCGTTCTGCTCGGCATGGAGCCCCCGGCAGAGCTCGTGGCGCTCGCCGGAGGGGATGTTATTCTGCTGGCGGAGGCAGCCGATCTCCAGGCAGTGGCGCAGCCCCGAGGGGGCGCCGTTGTACCCCGTCGAGAGGATCCGCCGGTCGCGGACCAAGGCCGCGCCCACGCGGCGGCGGATGCAGGTGGCGCGGTTGGCGACGATGCCGACGATGTCGAGGAAATAGTCGTCCCACGCGGGCCGTGCGGGCGGCGTGGCCCCCTTCTGCCGGTCTGGCTGGTTCGTCCGCCGCATCGCGGGCCTCCGGGTTCGCTACCTGCGTTCGCGGATCCGTTCCGCGTACAGCGGGAATTGCCCGCAGAGGCGGGTGACCTCTTCGCGGACCTCCAGCAGCCGCTTCTCGTCCCTGATGTCGCCGAGGACGTGGGCGATCATGGCGCCGATCTGCCGCATCTGCTCCTCTTTCATCCCCCGCGTGGTCAGGGCGGGCGTCCCGAGACGGATGCCGCTCGTGACGCTCGGGCTCTTCGTGTCGTAGGGGATGGCGTTCTTGTTGACCGTGATTCCCGACCGGTCGAGGGTCTCCTGCGCCTCCTTGCCGCTGATGCCCAGATGGGTCAGGTCGACGAGCATCAGATGGTTGTCCGTCCCTCCCGAGACGAGGCGGAAGCCGGCCGCCAGGAGCGACTCGGCCAGGACCTGCGCATTTTTCACGATCTGGGCCTGGTACCGTTTGAAGTCGTCGCTGAGCGCCTCCTTGAGCGCCACGGCCTTGGCGGCGATGATGTGCATCAGCGGGCCGCCCTGCATCCCCGGAAAGATCTTGGCGTCGAGTGCGTGGGCGAAGGGCTCCTTGCACATGATCAGTCCGCCCCGCGGTCCCCGGAGTGTCTTGTGCGTGGTCATGGTGACGAACTCGCACATCGGGACGGGGGAGGGGTGCAGGCCGGCGGCGACCAGCCCGCCGATGTGGGCGATGTCGGCCAGGATCAGCGCCCCCACCCGGTCGGCGATCGCGCGGAATTTCCCGTAATCGATCGTCCGCGGGTAGGCGCTCGCGCCGACGACGATGATCTTGGGCTGGTGCTGCATCGCCAGGGTCTCCACCTGGCCGTAGTCGATGGTTTCGGTCGCGCGGTCCACGCCGTAGAACACCCCGCGGTAGAACCGGCCGGAGAAGCTGGCCGGGCTCCCGTGGGAGAGGTGGCCGCCGTGGGAGAGGTTCATCCCCAGGATCGTGTCCCCGGGCTCGAGCACGGAAAAATAGACGGCCATGTTGGCCTGGACGCCCGCGTGGGCCTGGACGTTCACGTGTTCCGCGCCGAAGAGCTGCTTGCTCCGTTCGATGGCCAGCCGCTCGACGATGTCGACGTACTCGCACCCGCCGTAGTACCGGGCGCCGGGGTACCCCTCGGCGTACTTGTTGGTCATGACGCTCCCCTGGGCCTCCAGGACAGCCTCGCTGACGAAGTTTTCCGAGGCGATCATCTCGAGCTTCCCCGCCTGCCGGAGCGTCTCCTGCCGGATCGCCTCCGCAACCTCGGGGTCGGCCTGCATCAAATAGGACATGGGTTGGTGTACTCCCTCCCTCATACCGGACCTCGCCGGGTGTCTTGCGCGACCACAGGCTGCTCCGTCTCCCCCTGGAGCTGCTGTTCCGTCGCCCGGATCTTGTCGAGACGCGCCTGATGGCGTCCCCCCTCGAAGGGGGTGGTCAGCCAGGCCCGGACAATCCCCTCCGCCTCGGCGGGCTCAGTCTTCCTGCCGGCTAGGACGAGGATGTTGGCGTCGTTGTGCATGCGGCTGAGGCGCGCCGTTTCCTCGTCGAGGCACAGGGCCGCCCGGACGCCGGGGAACCGGTTGGCCACGATCGCCATGCCCACGCCGGAGCCGCAGATCAGAATCCCCCGGGGAAAGGCGCCGGTGGCGACCGCCTTGGCCACGCAGGCGGCGAAGTCGGGGTAATCGACGGAGCGGTCGCAGTCGGTGCCGGCGTCGGTGACCTCGATCCCCATCCCGGCCAGCAGCGGTTTGATCGCCTCCTTGAGGGGAAATCCGGCGTGGTCCGCCCCGATGATGATCTTCTCCGCGGTCATTGCTATCCCTCGAATTTCTTGAAGATGAGGACGGCGTTCACCCCGCCGAACCCGAAGGTGTTGGACATGGCGGTGCGGATCTCCCGTTTCCGGGCGTGAAGGGGAACGTAGTCCAGGTCGCACTCGGGGTCCGGGTGCTCCAGGTTGGTCGTGGGCGGCAGGATTCCTTCGGCAATCGCCTGCACGCAGAGGATCGCTTCGATCCCGCCGGCTGCGCCGAGCAGGTGGCCGGTCATCGATTTCGTCGAGCTGACGGCCAGCGTCCGGCTGTGCTCCCCGAACACCGCCTTGATCGCCTCGGTCTCGAAGGCGTCGTTCATGACCGTGGAGGTCCCGTGGGCGTTGATGTAGTCGATCTCGGCGGCATCCATCCCCGCGTTTTGCAGGGCGGCCCGCATGCACCGCTGGGCCCCTTCGTGGCCGTCGGGCGGCGCGGCCATGTGAAAGGCGTCGCTGGTGTTTCCGTACCCGACCAGCTCGCCGTAGATTCGCGCGCCCCGCGCCAGGGCGTGGGCGAGGGATTCGAGGACCATCACGCCGCACCCCTCGCTGATGACGAACCCGTCGCGCTGGCGGTCGAAGGGGCGGGATGCCTTCTCCGGTTCGTCGTTCCGCTTCGAGATGGTCCGCATGGCGTTGAACCCGGCGACGCTCATCGGGGTCACCGCCGCGTCCACGCCGCCGGCGATCATGGCGTCCGCATACCCCTCGCTGACGAGCCGGAAGGCGTCCCCGATGCCGCAGGTGCCCGAGGCGCACGCGGCCACCGGGCAGCCGATCGGCCCCTTGGCGCCGGTCCGGATGGAGACATGGCCCGCGGCGAGGTTGGCCAGCGCAGCCGGGATGGTGAAGGGGGACATCTTCCGCGGTCCGCCCGCGAGGACCGCCTCCTTCTCCTTCTCGATCGTGGCCAGCCCGCCGATCGCCGAGCCGATGATCACCCCCAGCCGCTCGCCGTTGCCCGCTCCGAGGACCGGACCGGCATCGGCCATGGCCATTTCGGAGGCGGCGATGGCGTAGAGGATGAACTCATCCACGCGCCGGAGCTCCTTCCTGTTGACGTACTGCAGCGGATCTAACCCCTTCAGCTCCCCGGCGATCTTCGTCTCGAACAGTGTCGTATCGAACTTGGTGATCGGGCCGATCCCGGATTTCCCCGCACAGACCCCCGCCCAGGTTTCCGCGACCGAGTTGCCGAGCGGCGTAACGGCGCCCATGCCCGTGATGACCACTCTATTTTTCAACGAACCTTCCCCCTTGCGCTCCGCCCCTTACTCATGCCAGACGACGCCCTTGCCCTGCAGATACTCAAGCACATCCTTGATCGTACGGATCCTTTCCAGCTCGTTGTCGGCGATCTGCACGTCAAAGGTCTCCTCCATCTCCATGATCAATTCGACGAGGTCGAGCGAGTCGGCGCCGAGATCGTCGGTGAACGAGGCCTCGGGGACGCACTCCTCGCGGGCCACATCCAACTGCTCCATGATGATGCTGATCACCTTTTCTTCCATTGTCATGGAAAAATCCTCCTTGCTGAAAATACGCCCTGCCGCGTCGGCGGGGGGGTGCTCTTCGCCGCCCCCCGAAGGGCAGGCGCTCCTCATCTTGGCCGGGCTCCATCCGGCTCCGGCAGGGACAGTCCGGGGCGCTGATCCGTCCGCCCCGCGGGCGCGACCCGCAGAAGGGTCCGCGGATACCGGTCGGGCTAGGACGCCTTTTCGATCGGGACCACTTCTCTTCCCTTATAGGTGCCGCAGTTGGGGCAGACGTGGTGGGGCAGCTTGGGCGCGTGGCATTGCGGACATGCGGAGGCGATGGCCGGTTTGAGAAAATCGTGGGCCCTGCGCATGTTCTTCCGGGATTTGGAATGTCGCTTTATTGGGTTCGGCATGACGGTTGACTCCTTTTATTACTGGGTTTTAGGCTTGACCTTGAATTGCTTCAGCACGCTCAGCCGCTCGTCGAAGGGTTCGGCCTCGCAGGCGCAGGTTGCCACATTCAGGTTGGTCCCGCACTGGGGGCACAGCCCCTTGCAGGCCTCCGCGCACAGCGGTTTGATCGGGATCTGCAGCATGATCTGTTCGTAGATCAGCCGGTCCAGGTCGATCATATCCTCTTCGTAGTACGCCAGCTCCAGGTCCTCGGTGTTCAGCTCCATCTCGTCCTGCGGCTCGTCGGGGGCCGGGGAGAAGGTGTACTTGAAGGAGGCCGCGAGCGGAAACCGCGCCGCCTCCAGACAGCGGCAGCAGGGGGCCTCCGCGGAGGCGGTCACGCTCCCCTCGATGAACACGTTTTCCTTCATCCGCCTGACCGTGCAGACGATTTCGATCCGCCGGAGGGTGCAATCGAAGGGCTCCGTCTCCGGGAGAAAGCCGCGGAACCAGGCCCCGTCCTTCTCGAACCGGAGGTTCATCCCCCCTTCGGGTATTTTGCTGACGTTGATCTTCACCGCTCCCCTCCCACAACGGGACGCGGCGACGCCCCTTCCGGGGCGCCGCGTACAAAGGGAGGAAGTAAATTACAAACCGGCTGTATTGTCAAGGATAATTTATCGTCCTTGACAAAACCGGGGCTGCGGTCCTATATGGCGTGAATTCGCCGGCGAGCGCATCCCCTGCGGCGTACGCGAGCAGAGGCGAAGGGACTTTCCCCACAGAGGGGGAGCGAAGCGTTCCCGCAGCCTGTTGCGGGGGGCTTCGCCATTTCCCGCACCGGGGGCGACCCGGCGCGGGGCCCGGGCGGGGTGTCCCCACAACCCCAGCGGGAGGATATATCGGGTGAGGGAAAATGACAAGTGAGAAGATGAGAACGCGTTTTGCCCCGTCGCCGACGGGGTACCTCCATATCGGCGGCGCCCGGACGGCCCTGTTCAACTGGCTGTACACGCGCAAGCACGAGGGGACCTTCATCCTGAGGATCGAGGACACCGACCAGGCCCGCTCGACCGAGGAATCGACCAAGGCGATCCTGGACGCCATGAGCTGGCTCGGCCTGTGCTGGGACGAAGGTCCCTATTTCCAGGCGGACCGGGTGAAGATCCACCAGGAGATGGTGGAGAAGCTGATCGACGAAGGCAAGGCCTACTACTGCACCTGCCAGCCGGAGGAGCTGGAGGCGAAGCGGAAGCAGGCCCTCGCGCAGGGGCGCAAGCCGAAGTACGACCGGACCTGCTGCGAGCGGGGGCTGGCGAAATCGGCCGATTCGGTGGTCCGGTTCCGCTGCCCCGACGTGGGGGCGACGGTCCTGCGCGACCTCATCAAGGGAAATATATCATTCAATAACGAAGAGTTGGATGACCTGATCATCGAGCGCGCCGACGGCTATCCCACCTACAATTTCGCCGTGGTCGTGGACGACGCCCTGATGGGGATCACCCACGTCATCCGGGGCGACGATCATGTGAACAACACGCCCAAGCAGATCCACCTGTACGAGGCCCTGGGGTACGAGGTCCCCCTGTTCGGCCACGTGCCGATGATCCTCGGCGCCGACAAGGCGCGGCTGAGCAAGCGGCACGGCGCCACCTCGGTGATGGCCTACAAGGATATGGGGTACCTGCCCGAGGCGATCATCAACTACCTGGTCCGGCTGGGCTGGTCCCACGGCGATCAGGAGATCTTCTCGATGGAAGAGCTGATCGGCATGTTCTCCCTGGAGGCGGTGGGAAAATCGGCGGCGGTGTTCAACCCGGACAAGCTCCTCTGGCTGAACCAGCACTACATCATGTCTTACGAAGAGGAGCGGCTGATCGAGACGATGCTCCCCTTCTGGCGGGAGCGGGGGTTCGACACCTCCGACCACCGCTTCATCAGGAAGATCACAGCGGACCTCCGGCCGCGCGCCAAGACCCTGGTGGAGATGGCCGACAGCGGGACCTTCTACTTCCGCGAGGATGTGGCCTACGACCCCGCGGCTGCGGCCCAGTTCCTGACCCCGGAGTACGCCGGCCACCTGGAGGCGGTGCGGGATGGGCTTCCCGGCCTGGCCGACTACACGAAGGACGGCGTGGAGGCCTTTCTCCGGGCCCTGGCGGATCAGCGGGGGACGAAGCTCAAGTGGATCGCCCAGACGCTCCGCGTAGCCATCACGGGAAAGACGGTCAGCCCGGGGATCGACGAGGTGATGGTGACCATCGGCAAGGAGAGCGCCCTCAGGCGCATCGAACGGGCGATCGCCGCGAGCCGTCAGGGCTGAGAAATGAAAAGAAGGGGAGGGTCGCTCAGACCGCCGGCGCGGCCGGGGCCTCGGTGTGGGCCGCCTCCAGGCAGGCCGTCTCCAGCCTGAGCAGGTGGCGGCGCACCGCCTCCTGCGCCCGGGCGGGGTTCCGCTCCTGGAGCGCCGCGAGGATCTCCCGGTGTTCCTGGTCGGTCCAGGGGTTCTTGCTGCGGGTGTGGTGCATCAGCCGGTACCGGGCGATCTGCATGTGGGCGTTGAGGTTCCGGTACAGCTCCGTCAGCCGCTTGTTCCCGAAAAACAGGAACAGGGAGAGGTGGAATTCGCTGTCGCTCTCCATGTAGGCCCGGTAATCGTCCACGTTGTCCCGGTCCACCTTGCTCGCGATCCCCTTCCGGTAGTGCTCCTCCAGGAGCCGCAGCTGCTCGTCGCTGATCCGGGCCGCAATCTCGCCGATGACCGCCGTCTCCAGGATGAGCCGCGTCTGAATGATTTCGTGGATATCCTCGGCGGTGATGTCCTTCACGTAGGTCCCCCGGCGGGGGTAGATCACCACCAGCCCCTCCCCGGCGAGCTTGAACAGGGCGTCCTTGATCGGGGTCGGACTGACCCCCAGGGTCTCCTTCAGTTCCGTGATGTTGAGGTTGTGGCCCGGAGGATAGACGAACTTGATGATGTTCTGCTTGATCAGCAGATACACCTTTTCGTTGATGTTGGTCACATCGATCAGCGGCGACGCTTGTTGGTCCGTGTTCATCTGTCCTACCAAGACTGATTAAATCTGAAATATCACATTTTTAATCTGCAAATCTCACAACAATTGGGCAATGTCAAGACATTTCTCAGGAAAGCGATCCCAGGCCGGGAGGTGAGGCTAGGCGAAAATAGCTTGACAACCAGGGCGCCGGTATGAAATGAGGATTTCTAAAATGTGAAATTTCAGATTTATGAGAGTGCTACAACAATAGAGGATGCTGCCCGGCCGGCAAGCGGCTCCGCCGGCGCAGGGCATGCACCATCCGGGAGGACGATTCCCGGCAGAGGGGCGAGGGAGGGCAGGTGCGAAGCGAAGCGAAGCTGATGCAGGGAAACCAGGCGATTGCGGAAGGGGCCTTTTACGCCGGGGCGCGGTTCTACGCCGGGTACCCCATCACCCCCTCCTCGGAGATCGCCGAGGAGTGTTCGAAGCGGATGCCGCTGGTGGGGGGCGTCTACATGCAGATGGAGGACGAGATCGCCAGCATGGGGGCGATCATCGGGGCGTCGCTTGCCGGGGCCAAGTCCTTCACGGCCACGAGCGGGCCGGGGTTTTCGCTGATGCAGGAGAACCTGGGGCTCGCCGTGATGGGCGAGGTCCCCTGCGTGGTGGTCGACGTGCAGCGGGCCGGGCCGAGCACGGGGCTTGCGACGAAGCCGGCCCAGGCCGACGTGATGCAGATCCGCTGGGGACGCCACGGCGACCAGACGCTGATCGCGCTCTGCCCGGCAACGGTGGCCGAGTGCTTCTCGCTCACCGTCACCGCCTTCAATTTTGCCGAGAAGTTTCGGGTGCCGGTGATCATCGCCCCCGACGAAGTGGTGGGCCACCTGCGGGAGAACGTGATCATCCCCGGCCCGGGCGAACTCGAAGTGATCGAGCGGAAGCAGCCCTCCGGGGCGCCTGCCTCCTACAAGCCCTTCACCGCCGATGCCGACGGCGTGGCCCCCCTGGCCGCCTACGGCGGGGACTACGTCTTCCACGTGTCCAGCTCGATGCACGGCCCCGAGGGGTACAGCAACAACGAACCCGCCAACGCCACCTGGCGGGTCGGGCAGCTCCACAGGAAGCTCGAAATGCACCGCGACGAGATCGTCATCACCAAGACATTCGACGCCGACGACGCGGAGGTGCTGTTCATCGCATTCGGGGCCACCACCCGGGCCAGCCGGGCCGCGGCCCTGGAGCTCCGCAAGCAGGGGGTCAAGGCCGGGGTGTTGCAGCTCGTCACGCTCTGGCCCTTTGCCGATCGGGAGGTGGCCAAGCTTGGCGGCCGGGCGAAGACCGTGGTCGTCACGGAGATGAACTACAGCGGCCAGGTGGCCGGCGAGGTGCGCCGGGTGCTGGGAAGCGGGGCCGACATCCGGCAGGTCAACAGCTACAACGGGCAGATCATCAGGCCGCGCGCAATCCTGAAGGCGGTCCAATAGCCCGCGAAGATTCGCAGAAACGAGGGGGAGACGAGGTGTCGCACGCAACGGGGATTCGCTATCTGAAAGACGGGGTGCTGCCGCACATGTGGTGCCCCGGCTGCGGGATCGGGATCATGATGGGGGCCATGCTCAGGGCCTTCGAGGAGCTGGGGTACACGAACCGCGATACCGTGGTGGTGACCGGGATCGGCTGCACCGGGAAGCTCGACGACTACCTGGTGACCAACGCCCTGCACACCACCCACGGCCGGGCCCTGGCCTACGCCACCGGGATCAAGGCCTTCAACCCGAAACTCAACGTGGTGGCCGTGATGGGCGACGGCGACAGCGTCACCATCGGCGGGAACCACTTCATCCACGCCGCCCGCCGGAACATGGACCTGACGGCGATCGTGATCAACAACTTCAACTACGGCATGACCGGCGGCCAGGTGTCGGGCACCACGCCGGGCGGCCGGTTCACCAGCACCACGGCCTGGGGGAACCCGGAGCGGGACTTCGACATCTGCGCCCTGGCCCAGGTTGCCGGCGCCAATTATGTGGCCCGGGAGACCCCCTACCGCGGCTGGGAGCTCAAGGAGGCGATCAAGGAGGGGCTCGGCAGGAAGGGGTTCTCCCTCGTGGAGGTGTTCAGCCCCTGCCCCACCCACTTCGGCAAGAACAACGAGATGAAGGAAACCCGGCAGATGCTCCACTGGCTGAAGGAGAAGGCGCTCCCGGCGGAGGAGTACAACCGGCTGGACAAGGAGGCGGCGGAGGGGTTCTTCCCGGTGGGGAAACTGGTGGATCGGCACGAACCGGATTTCAACGCCCGCTACGAAGAGATCCGGCAGAAGGCAATGGCGGCAAAGAAGGGCTGAGGAAGGTGCAAAGCGCAATGGCTGAGAAGAAAGAGCGGTACGAGGTGATCCTGGCGGGCTCGGGCGGCCAGGGGCTGGTGCTCTCCGGCATCATGCTGGCCGAGGCGGCGATCCTGGAGGGGAAAAACGCCGTGCAGACCGTCTCGTACGGCACCTACGTGCGGGGCGGGTTCTCCATGGCCGGGGTGATCATCGACTCCGAAGAGATCATCTTCCAGGAGGTGGAAAACGCCGACGTGGTCCTGGCCCTGACCGAGGAGACGATGGAGATGTACGAGCCGCTCGCCAAGGAGGGGGCAACGGTCGTGTACGACACCACCCTGATCAAGGAGCGCACGGGGAAGGGGCTCTTCGGCCACCCCTTCACCGACATGGCCAACAAGATGGGGAACGTGGGGATGGTCAACATCATCGCGCTCGGCTACATGGCGAAGAAAAACGGGATCGTCGATACGGAGAGCCTGGCCGAGGTGATCAAGCGGCGGTTCTCCGGCAAGACCCGGGAGGCAAACCTCAAGGCCCTGGAGGCGGGCATCGCGCTCGCTGTATAAGAGGACGAGATGAGTCGAAAAGCAAAAGCGATGGCAGAACCCAAGACCGAAACTAAGACGACCGCCCCGTGCCGGGAGGCCTGTCCCGCCGGGATCGACGTCCCCCGGTACATCCGGTGCATCCGGAGCAACGATTTCGACGGGGCGTTGGCCGTGATCCGCGAACGAATCCCCTTTCCCGCGGTGTGCGGCCACGCCTGCGTCCATCCCTGCGAGAGCGCATGCAGCCGCGTCCAGTACGACGAGGCGATCGCGATTCGGATGCTGAAGCGGGCCGCCTACGAGCGGAGCCGCGGCCGGCTCGTCTACGAGCACAAGGCCAAGCCCACGGGCAAGAAGGTGGCGATCATCGGCTCCGGCCCCTGCGGCCTGACCGCGGCCTACTACCTGGCCGGCCTGGGGCACGCCGTGACCGTGTTCGAGCGGCTCCCCCAGGCAGGGGGGATGCTCCGCTACGGCATCCCCGAGTACCGGCTTCCGAACGGCGTGGTCGACCGGGAGGTCGCCGCGATCCAAGGCCGCGGGGTCGAGATCGTCACCAACGCCCCGGTCCAGTCCGCGGCCGAGCTGAGGGAAAAGGGCTTTGACGCGGTCCTCGCAGCGTCGGGCGCCTGGAAGTCGGCAGTCGGCGGCCCCGCCGGCGCGGACGCTGCTTCGGTCATGGACGGGCTCGTCTTTCTCCAGGAAGTGAACACCGGGGCGCGGCACACGGTCGGCAGGAGGGTCGTGGTGGTCGGGGGCGGGAACACCGCCATCGACGCGGCCCGGGCCGCAGTGCGGATGGGCGCGGACACCACCCTGCTGTACCGCCGGGGCCGGGCCGAGATGCCCGCTGCCCCCGAAGAGGTCGCCGAGGCCGAGGAGGAAGGGGTGCGGCTTATGTTCATGGCCGCGCCGGTGGAGGCGGCCAGGGGCAGTGTGGTGTGCCTCAGGATGCAGGCAGGCGAGCCCGACGCGAGCGGCAGGCCCCGGCCCGAGCCCATCGCGGGCAGCGAGTTCGAGCTTTCCTGCGACAGCCTGATCATGGCCGTGGGCCAGCGGGCCGACGCGGCGAGCCTCAAGCTCGCGGCCAACAGCGACGGCACCGCCCGGGTGGGTGATTCGCTGGAGACGCCGGCTCCGGGCATCTTCGCCGCCGGGGATGTGGTCTCGGGGCCGAAGACGATCATCGAGGCCATCGGCCAGGGGCGGAAGGCCGCCGCGTCGATCGACCGGTACCTCGGCGGCGCGGGGAAGATCGACAGCGAGGCCGTCCCCGACGGGGCCACAGAACCGCCCGAAGCCGCCCCCCAGGGGGCGCGCCGGCCGCGGCCGGAACGGGTCCCGCCCGCGGGGCGGATCAAGGGGTTCGGCCTGGTGGAGTTCGGGTACGACGAGGAGACCGCGGGCCGCGAGGCGGGCCGCTGCCTTTCCTGCGACATCCGGGAGTACACCGTGGAGGTGAACCCCGCGGTCTGCAAGGAGTGCGGCTACTGCGCGGAGATGTGCGGGATGGAGATCTTCGCCACCTCCGAGACCTTCAACGCCGCCGGGTTCAAGCCGGCCGTGGTCAAGAGCTCGGAGAAATGCGTGGGGTGCCTGAAGTGCCTGTACGTCTGTCCGGATTTTGCCATAACGATAACCGAGGGAAAGCCGCAATCGGCCCGGGGATGACCCGGCCGGATCGGCCAACCAGGAACAGGAGAGGAGACGAGCCATGGATTTCGGGTTGAGCGAAGAGTTGGTGATGTTGCGGGACATGGTGCGGGGGTTTGCCAGCGGCAAGATCGCGCCTTATGCCGACGAGTGGGATGCGAAGCACTACTTCCCCTACGAGGAGGTGGTGAAGCCGATGGGCGAGCTGGGCCTCTTCGGCACGGTCATCCCCGAGGAGTACGGCGGGAACAACATGGGGTGGCTCGCCGCGATGATCATCACCGAGGAGCTTGCCCGGGCGTCGAGCTCGCTCCGGGTCCAGGTGAACATGCAGGAGATCGGCTGCGCCTACACGATCTACCGGTACGGGACCAAGGAGCAGAAGGAGAAGTACGTCCGGAAGCTCGTGAACGCCGAGATCCTGGGCGCCTTTGCGATCACCGAGCCCCAGGCGGGCTCGGACGTGATGGCGATCAAGTCGCTGGCCGTGGACAAGGGCGACCACTGGCTGATCAACGGCACCAAGACCTGGATCTCCAACGCCACGGTCGGCGGGATCAACATCTTCTACTCCTACGCCCAGAAGGAGGACGGCGGCAAGGCCCTTTCGGCCTTCATCATCGAGCTCGACAAGTTCAACGGGATCACCGTGACCGATCTGGACAAGATGGGGTCGCGCTCCTCGCCCACCGGCGAGATCATCCTCGAGGACACGAAGGTCCCGAAGGAGAACCTCCTGGGCAAGGTCGGCGACGGCACCAAGATCGTGTTCGGGTCGCTCTCCCAGACGCGGCTTTCGGCGGCCGCCGGCGGCGTGGGCGTGGCCCAGGCCTGCCTCGACGCGGTGACCAAGTACGCCATGGAGCGCGAGCAGTTCGGCCAGGCGATCGGCAACTTCCAGATGAACCAGGACCTGATCGCCCAGATGGTCTGCGAGATCGAGGCGGTGCGGCTGATGGTGTACAAGGCGGCCTGGCAGAAGGACCAGGGGAACCTCGGGAACAACCTGGAGGTGGCGCAGGCCAAGTACATGGCGGGCGAGCTGGCCTACAAGTGCTCGCAGTACGCGATGCGGATCCTGGGGGCCTACGGCTACTCGACGGAATACCCGGTGGCGCGGTACTACCGCGACGCGCCCACCTACGCCATGGTGGAGGGCTCGGCGAACATCTGCAAGTTCATCGTGGCCCAGGACCAGCTCGGGATCCGGAAGGCGAACCGGTAGGAGGGCGGCGCGGTCCGGGAGCAGCGATTCCCTCCGCGCTCAGGACATTTTTTCGACCCTGCGCCTCCTCGCTTCGCTGCCGGGAAAAAACTCGCGCTTCGCGCTCAAACAGTTTTCCCGGCGGGCGCTCCGCTGCGGAGGCAAGGGTGCCCCGAAAAAATCTCCCAATCGCGCTTCCGGGAACCGCTGCTCCCGGACCGCGCAACGAGGAGCACTATTTCAGCGCGCGATCTGTCAATGCGGAATCGTATGGAGGAATAGAGGAGCGATGAAACCTTACTTTGCGAAGATGGACGACCTGGGCAAGCCCCTGCGGCCGGCGCAGCAGGAACGGATGAAGGAGAACATCGCCGCGATCGAGGCCATCATGAAGTCGATCGAGGCGGAAGAGGAGCGGATCAAGAACGTGGGCATCCCCGCGGACGTGGTTCACAAGCGGGGCGAGATGACGGTCTGGGAGCGGATCGAGTACCTGGTCGACCCCGGCACCTTCCGGCCGCTGCACACGATCTACGACCCCGAGAGCGAAGAGTCGGGGAGCACCGGCGTGGTCGACGGCCTGGCCCGGATCGCGGACAAGTGGTGCGTCCTGATCGGATTCAACAACAAGTGGATCGCCGGGGCCTGGATCGCGGGCCAGGCGGACAACAACCTCCGCGTGACCGACATCGCCAAGATCATGAACCTGCCTCTGGTGTGGCTCGTCAACTGCTCGGGCGTGAAGCTCCCGGAGCAGGAGAAGGTGTACGCCAACCGCCGCGGCCAGGGAACCTGCTTCTTCCGCCACGCCGAGCTGGAACAGATGGGGGTCCCGGTGGTCGCCGGGATCTACGGCACCAACCCCGCGGGCGGCGGATACCAGGGGATCAGCCCCACGATCCTCCTGGCGCACAAGAAGGCCAACATCGCCGTGGGCGGCGGCGGGATCGTGAGCGGCATGAGCCCCAAGGGGTCCTTCGACGAGGAGGGGGCCGAGCAGCTCATCGAGGCGACCCGCCACTTCAAGCAGGTCCCCCCGGGGAGCGTGAAGATCCACCACGACGAGACCGGGTTCTTCCGGGCGGTGTTCGAGACCGAGACGGACGTCCTGGATGCGATCAAGGGGTACATGGCGGACATGCCGGCCTACAACCCGCGGTTCTTCAGGGTGGCCGAACCGGCCGAGCCCAAGTATGCGCCCGCGGAGATCCCCTTCCTGGTTCCCGTAAACACCAAGGCGGTGTACGATTTCGACAACGTGCTTGCCCGCCTGGTGGACAACTCCGAGCACCTGGAGTTCCGCAAGGGCTACGGCCCCGAGGTCTACACCGGGCTCGTGAAGATCGACGGGTTCCTGATGGCCGTAATCGGCAACCGCCAGGGGCTGATCCCCAACTACCCCGAGTACACCAACGCCTACGGCGGCGTGGGCGGCAAGCTCTACCGCCAGGGGCTGATCAAGATGAACGAGTTCGTCACCCAGTGCGGCCGCGACCGGATCCCGATCGTCTGGCTCCAGGACACCTCCGGGATCGACGTGGGCGACATCGCCGAGAAGGCGGAGCTTCTGGGCTTGGGCCAGTCGCTCATCTACTCGATCGAGTCGACCGACCTACCGATGATGCTGGTGGTCCTCCGCAAGGGCACCGCTGCGGCCCACTACGTGATGGGTGGCCCCACGGCGAACAACAACAACGCCTTCACCCTCGGCACCGCAGCCACGGAGATCAACGTGATGCACGGCGAGACCGCGGCCGCGGCGAGCTACGCCCGCCGCCTGGTCAAGGAGAAGGACGAAGGGCGCCCCCTGGGGCCGGTCATCGCCAAGATGAACGAGATGGTGGAGCACTACCGCCTCACCTCCCAGCCCATCTACTGCGCCAAGAAGGGGTTCGTGGACGAGGTGGTGCGGTTCGAGGCGATCCGGGGCTACTTGGTCGCCTTTGCCAACGGCGTCTACCAGAACCCGCGGTCGATCTGCCCGCAGCACCACCTGATGCTGCCGAGGCTGATCCGCTCCCAGATCGTCACGGGCCTGCCGCGGCCGGCCTAGGAGCCCCCCGGATAATTTCCCTCCCCCTCTTTGAGGGGGAGGGTCAGGGTGGGGGTGTCTAAAAGATTAGCTCTTGACATTTCCGCCGTCATTCATTAAAAAACACCTTCCACAACGGTCCCATCGTCTAGTGGTTAGGACGCTGGCCTCTCACGCCGGAAGCCGGGGTTCAACTCCCCGTGGGACTACCATAAAAGAAAACAGGGGGTTGGATATCATTTCCGGCCCCTTGCTCTTTTTAATAAAATGAATTTCCAACCCTATTTCCAACCCTCAGCAGTTAAGCAGGCTCGCTAATCGTCACTCTCTAAGACAGATCATTCGACCTATGGGTCAAAGCGGTCTGTGTTAGAAAAGTTGTTTCCTCATGCATAGTTCACCCCTTTGGGATAATCTTTGTTCCGCATCAATATACTTGATTCCAGTGGCCAATTCCAAGACGGGCAACTAAGGCAGCATCCGATGTGTA
>CAIYSL010000139.1 GCA_903928915.1 uncultured Syntrophobacterales bacterium
CAGATCAGGTACTCCCTGGAGCACGGCTTCGCGGGTATTCGCCTGCGCCCGGACCTGCTGATCGATCCGCAAACCTGCAGTGAAGAACGAAACCGGGCGATCCGCCTCTCCCTGGATTTCCTCCGCACGGGGAAAAGCATCATCCTCTTCTCCACCGTCGGCCCCGATGACCCCTCCCTCAAGGAAACCAAGGACAGAATGCAATCCCTGGGCATCGATCCCGGCGAAGTCGGAAAGCATCTGGGAAGGCAGCAGGGATTGATCCTGCGTGAACTGGTGGAGACAACGGGGCTGAAGCGGGTGTGCGTCGCCGGCGGCGATACGTGCAGCTATGTCCTGCGGCAGATGGATATCCATTCGCTCGAGCTGCTGATGCCGATCACCCCGGCGGCGCCTCTCTGCCGCGCCTTCTCCCCTAATGCAGCCTTTGCAGGCCTCCAGGTTGCTTCAAAAGGCGGACAGATAGGCGCACCCGAGTATTTCATTCAAGTCCTGAACGGGCAACGAGCCAATCTCTAGCGCACCCAATATTGGCAGGCGAATATCGCCGCGGCCGTGGCAGGGGCGGCATGCTTGCGCCGGCCCGGCTTCCGCAGGTGAAGGGTCATTTTGTCCGCCCCGGCACGAGCCTGATCCTTCCCGGGCCCGCCTGCCAGATGCTGAGGCAGGCGACGAGGCTGCAGACGATCATGATGAAGAAGACCGGGACATAACTGTTATTCTGATCGTACAGCAGCCCCGCAAGCCACACCCCACAGGCCGCCCCCAGCCCGTTGGGGATCCAGAGCGTCCCCAGGATGGCGCCGAAGCTCCTGCCGGCAAACAGGTCGGCGATGATCAGCGGCGGAAGCGATGCCGTGGCGGCGTATCCCACCCCGAAGGAGGCGGCGTAGAAATACGGCAGATACGGCGAAGGGGTATGGGCGAACAGGATCAGAATCAGGATCCCGCAGATCGAACAGGCCATGCCCAGCGAATAGGTCCTCTCTCTGCCGATCCAGTCCGACAGGATCGCCCAGAGGATCTTCGCCGCGATGCTGATGACGCCGATCATGCCGACGATAGCGGCGGCGAAACGGGTGGTCAGCCCCTGATCGACGAAAAAGGCCACCTGGTGGGCAAGCACCGCCTGAACGCTCAGATTGGCAAAAAACAGGAGCAGGCAGAGATACCGGAACTGCTTCGTGGCCGCGGCTTCGCGGACCGTCCAGATCTTGGCGGCCCATTCCTGATCGACGATCGAGCGGTCGATCTCCGCGGCCCCGGGAAGGCTTCCCGCGGGGGCCGTCCCGGCCGGCGGGGACCTCCTGAGGAACACGACGGCCGCGGACAGGAACACCAGCGGCATGAACAGGGCCATCGCGAGGTAGGCATTGCGCCACCCGATCAGGCTGATCAGGTGCTGCACCACCGGGACGTACAGCAGGATTCCGATCCCGATCCCGGCGGAGATGATCCCGATCGGCAGGCCGATCTTCCGTTTGAACCAGCGCTGGACGATTCCCACGCTGGGGACCCAGCCCGTGGCCCCCACGCCGATGGCGGTGACGAGCCCGAAGAACAGGTAGAACTGCCAGTGCGACCGGATCAGGCTGCAGGCCGCGAGCCCTCCCCCCAGGAATAAAGCCCCCGCCAGAAACACCCATCCCGGGCCGAACTTGTCCGCCATCCTCCCCACGAAGGGTCCGACCGCCCCGTGGACGATGATGAACAGCGAGAATGCGGCCGCAGCGGTGGAGCGGTCCCAGTTGAACTCCTTGAGCAGGGCCACGAAAAAGACGGAGAAGGAGTACCAGACGCTGTAGGTGATGCCGAGGGTGATAAACGTGATCGCGACGACGACCCATCCGTAGTGCGGAGATTCCTCTTTCATGCCGTCCTATCGCAGGCCCGCGCGATACTCCATGAAGTAGCGCCAGAAGGCGCAGATCACCAGGGCATGGGTGATCGCCTCCTCCCGGATGAGACGGGGGATCTCCGCCAGGGGCTCCAGGACGACCGCGATGTCCTCCTTAGCGTCCAGCGATTGGGCCCCGGCCGGGGTCGCCCCGATGGCCAGGAAGGTATGGCAGCGGTTGTTCTGGATCGCCGGGTTGGGGTGGACGAACCCGAGATCGACCCACCTCTCCGCCCGGTACCCCGTCTCCTCCCGCAGCTCCCGCTTCGCCGCCTCGGGCGGCCCGTCGGCGGCTTCCACCAGCCCCCCGGGAATTTCGAGGGTCACCTCCCGGGTGCCGTGGCGAAACTGCCGGATGAGAACGGCCTCTTCCCGGTCGGTCAGCGCAATCACGTTCACCCAGGGGGCCGACTCCAGGCAGATGAAATCGTGCGCCTCGCCCGTGCGGGGGGAGACGGACCGGTCCATCCGGAGGTCGAAGATCCGAAAGGAGCTGTCGAGGCGGGTGGAGATGCGGGGCCAGGGTTTCGGTGTCATGTCTCGCTGCATAGGGGAAAACCGCGGCGAGGTCAAGGAAAATCGGGGTTGGGCGCCCTCACCCTTCCAGGTTCACGGTCTCCACGAGCACCCGGGCCGTCCCCTGTTCGTAGAACCCCAGCTTCCGGGCTGCCCCGGCGCTCAGGTCGATGATCCGCCCCTCCACGAAGGGGCCGCGGTCGTTCACCCGCACGACGATGCTGCGGTTGTTGGAGAGGTTGGTCACGCGCACGAACACCGGCAGGGGCAGGTATTTGTGGGCGGCGCTCAGGCCGTCGGGCTTGAAGGCCTCGCCGTTGGCCGTCATCCGCCCGCCCGGCTGCCGGTAGGTCTCGTAGCCGTACCAGGAGGCGATCCCCTCCTGCCGGTAGGTCTCGGCCTGCTTGACCGACAGGGGAACGTACCGCTTGCCGTACACCACGTAGGGGGATGCCTTGACGCGCCCCCGGGCGATAGCCTCCTTGGGGGAAAGGCCGTCGATGGTCTCGATCTCGTCGCGGGTCAGCGGCCAGGAGAGCGGCGCGGTGACCACGTCGAAGGTGAATTCGCCGATCGTGTAGACGGTCTTGCCCGCGAACTTGGTCACCTGGTAGGTCATCACTACGGCCCCCTTGGTCAGCCGGTAGGTGGTGCCCAGCAGGCAGCAGGCCGACAGCAGCGCGCACGACAGCGCCGCGAGCGCCAGGGATACGAAGAGGGGCTTTCTCGTTCTTCCCGTCTCACGCATGGTTCAGAGCGGCGGCCGGCGGGGCCGGCGCGGGACCGGAGCTCCTCGATGCCACGGACCGTTTCCTGCGGTCAGGGCGACCGAAGACAGGGGACCACGATTTCGGCTTCATGCCGGATCAATAGGAGAAACCAACGATGGGGTCAAGGAAAATCGGCGCTGCGCCCGTGACCACGGGGAATAGTCCCGGGGAGGCCCCCGGCATCGATGGCATGCGGGGAACTATGCGGATGGCGGCACGGGCTGGCGAACCTGCCTGCGACGAGCGAACAGGCCGCGTCCCCGGGGCCGGGTCAGGGCTTCTTGCCCTTCATGCATGCGGCGGGCGAGAACTTCTTTCTTCCCAGCTCCACTTTCGTGATCCGGCACTGTTTGGGATTCTTGATATCGGGCTCCGTTCTGACCTTCACCTCCTGCTGCCCGGAGGTGCAGCCGGCCTTCTTGACGACGTCATCGGGCAGCCGGGCCTCGAACGCATGATCCACCCGGGAATCCAGCATATTCTGAATATGCTTGGTCTGCCGGCTCACATCCGGCACGGTCGGCCATCCCTCCCGCTGTTCGAGATACTCGACGGCGGCGATCCGTGCCCGCTGCATGGACTCCCGGCAATCGAACCAGACAATGTCGTCCCTCTCAGTGTGATGCGTCTTGAGCTTCGTGCCGTCGTCCTCCTGCGCAACGGGCGCATCCGAAATATGGGTCACACCCTTTTCATCCACCCAGGTGTAGAGTGCAGCCCCGGCGTTTCCCGCGAAGAGGAGAGCGCAGCAGATCAACAAGCCAACGATACAGCCCTCGCGCATAGGTCAGCCTCCTTAGATTGTTCCTCATCCGCCTCCGCAGACCGCAGGGAGGATACGAGGCGCCACAGATCAGGTATCGGCCTTTTCCCGGGAAACATTGATTCGGCTTCCTGCCTTAGAAGCAGTACCGCAGCAGCAGGGAATAGCAATTCTGACCCGACCAGGCCTTTACCCCGTCGGGAAAGGCGAAGTCGATGCCCGGGGCGGAGTTCACCAGGCGGTGGTCCCCCCTGGTCTCGATTGCCAGGAAGTCCGCCATCGCGGAGAGGGAAAGACGGCCGGTCAGCCCCAGCCTGAGGCCGATCGATCCGTGCCAGGCGTGGCCGTTCGTGTCCTCGTAGGTGTACCGCTCCCCCGCGCGCAGGACGTGGTGGTCCCGGTTGCGGCCTTCCACATAGGCCCAGTCGAGCTGGACGAGGGCGGTAAGGCCTTCCAGTCCGGCTGGTCTGGGCAGGTCGAACCCGGCCTTGAGCCCCAGGAAATAGTGCATGTACACCTGCTCGAAGGCGATGCCGTCCCCGGGAAGCGGGGTCGGCGGCTCCTGCCCCGTCAAGTCCCATTGCGTCCCGTCGTGCGTCGTGAAGCTGAACCGCTGCCGGCGGACCCCCGCGACCGGCCGCAGGTCGACCCAACCGGGAAGCCCCAGCCAGTCCGACGTCTTCAGGTCGATGTCCGCCTTGAGCATGTAGCTCCGCTCCAGGCGCAAGCGCGATTCGCTGAAAACGGTCTTGCGGTCGGGGTCTCCCTCATCATCCCAGTCTGAATCGTACATCCGGCCTTCGACCTCCCGCGACAGGTTCGTGAGGGCCTCGAAGCCGACCGAGAACCGCGGGAAGTCGGCCCGGAGCTCGGCGCCGGCCCACCAGGAGTCGAGGGGGAATTCCAGGCGGCTCAGGGGCACCTGCTTCGGCGGGTAGGGATTCCCGAATTCGTAGGAGGTGTGGCTTGCGGCCAGGCGCTGGAGAGTCACGCCGAGGGAGAGACGGTCCGTGAGCCGGAGGGCCGGCTCCTCGCGGGTCGCGGCAACCGCCGGAACCGCCGCGAGCAGGAAAAGCAGAAGGGCAGCGCCCCCGCTGAATCGCATGGTCATATTCGCTGTTCCTTTCTGCATGACGTTCTTGCCTTCGAACCGCCGGCTCCCGTTTCCGGATCGGCCGGTCGGTGTCGTCGGTCTGGATACACCAATCGATTCGCCCGGGCAACACAAAGATGCAGTCAATAATCACCTTGACAGGCACAGGGCCTTCCCCTATCCTCTGCACCGCAGAAAAACAAGTTTTTATCGGCAGTTGGAAGAGGACTGCTTCGCACGGCAGGGGTGATCCGATGGGCGACGAATACCTTGCATCAGGATTTTCCGACGTGGATGCGCGCGGGGACGCCACAGCGTACGGGCAGTGCCTCTCTCTGCTCGACTCCCTGCCCTACTTCCGGCGCACCAAGGAACGCAGCTACGACCTTCTCCGACTCTCCGCGGGCATGACCGTCCTGGAGGTGGGCTGCGGTATCGGAGACGACGCGCTGCGCATGGCCGAGAGGGTCGCCCCGGGCGGGACGGTGGTCGGCGTCGATGCCAGCGCCCGGATGATCGCCGCGGCCCGCGCCCGGCTCGCCGCACATCCGCAGGTCGCACTGCACCGGGCCGACGCCCGCCGCCTCCCCTTTCGGGACGCGAGCTTCGCGCGGTGCCGCGTGGACCGCACCCTCCAGCATATCCAGCACCCCGGGCAGGTCCTGCAGGAGATGGCACGGACGCTCAAACCGGGCGGACTCCTGCTGGCGTATGACAACGACTGGGGCACCTTCTCCCTGAGCGGCAGCGACGACGAATGCACGCGGATCATGGAGACCCTCTGGGGGGACTCCTTCGCCAACCGCTGGATCGGCCGGTACCTGAGGCGCTACTTCCGGGAGGCGGGGCTCGCCGAAGTGGCGGCGGTTCCGTCGGTCTGCGTGCTCGACGATTTCGCACTGGCCGATCGGGTCTACAACCTCCGCCAGACGGCAGAGCGGGCCGTTAAAGGGGGCCGCGTCACTCCCGCACGTGCCGCGCGATGGCTTGCGGACCTGGAAGAGCAAAGCCGGGCGGGCGCCTTCCTCTGCACCCTCACGGCGTTCACGGTTGTGGGAACAAAACCCGGCCGCGGGACGGCGTCGTGAGGGCATCCGCGAGCAGAAGGACCGGAAGCGCGCTTCCGCTGCGGACTTCTTGACGTATTGTTTTTTCCCGCGGAGTGCGGTAACGTGGCGGCCGGCAGTGAACCCCCTTTGTGAATCTCGACCGGGCAGGGATGGATATGGCAAGACCAAAGCTGAAGGGACACGTGATCAATCGCGACTGGTGCAAGGGATGCGGGATCTGCGTCCATTTTTGTCCCAAGCGGGTTCTGGAGCTGGATGAACACGACAAGGTGGTGGCGGCCAGGCCGCAGGATTGCGTCTGCTGCAAGCTCTGCGAGCTGCGGTGCCCGGATTTGGCGATCGAGGTAGCGACGGAGCAGGAGTGATATGGGCGGCAGATTGACGTTTGTCCAGGGCAACGAGGCCTGCGTGGAAGCGGCCCTGTACGCGGGGCTGGACTTCTTCGCGGGGTACCCGATCACCCCCTCGACGGAGATCGCGGAGCTGATGTCGGTGCGCCTGCCCCAGAAGGGGGCGCGGTTCATGCAGATGGAGGACGAGATCGCCTCGATCTGCGCGATCATCGGGGCGTCGCTGACGGGAAGCAAGGTGATGACGGCCACCAGCGGCCCGGGGTTCTCGCTGATGCAGGAGGGGCTGGGGTACGCGATCATGGCGGAGATTCCCTGCGTGATCGTGGACGTGCAGCGGGGCGGCCCGTCGACAGGGCTGCCGACGAAGGTGAGCCAGGGGGACATCAACCAGGCCCGCTGGGGGGTGCACGGGGACCATTCGATCATCGCCTTGACCGCCTCGAACCACCAGGACGTGTTCGCGATGACGGTGGAGGCCTTCAACTTCTCCGAGACCTACCGCACGCCGGTCATCCTGCTGTTCGACGAGGTGGTGGGCCACATGCGGGAGCGCCTGCTGATCCCCGAGTCCGGGGAGATTCCCCTGGTTGAGCGGCTCAAGACGTCGGTGCGCGAAGGGGTGGACTACCATCCCTACCTGCCGCGGGAGGACGGGCGTCTGCCCATGTCCGATTTCGGGGGGGTGCACCGGTACAACGTGACGGGGCTGTTCCACGACATGTGGGGGTTCCCCTCGGACAACCCGCAGGTGGTCCACGAACTCCTGCGCCACCTGGTGGACAAGATCGAAAGCCACGTGGACGAGGTGACCCGCTTTCGGGAGTACTACCTCGACGACGCGGAGCTGCTCTTGATCTCCTACGGGTCCGCGGCGCGTTCGGCGCTCCACGTGGTGATGGACCGCCGCCAGCACGGGGAGCGGATCGGGCTTCTGGAGCTCCAGACGCTCTGGCCCTTTCCCACGGCCCTGGTGCAGGAGAAGGCCAAGCACGCCCGGTACGTGGTGGTGGTGGAGATGAACATGGGCCAGGTGCTCCAGTCGGTCAAGGTGGCCGTCGACCGGCCGGAACGGGTCTTCCTGGCCAACCGCGTCGACGGGGTGCTGATCACCCCCTTCGACATCCGCAACATCCTCCGGCTGATCCAGGGCAAAGGAGTCTGACATGGCCATCAAGGACTACATCCGGGAGAAGTTCTTTCCGCACATCTGGTGCCCGGGCTGCGGCCACGGGATCGCGCTCAACGGTCTGCTCCACGCGGTGGAGAACATGGGGCTGAAGAAGAACGACGTGGTGATGGTGTCGGGGATCGGCTGCTCCTCCCGGATCGCGGGCTACCTCGACTTCCATACGCTGCACACGATCCACGGCCGGGCCCTGGCCTTCGCCATCGGGGTGAAGATGAGCCGGCCGGAGCTGACGCTGCTGGCGCCGATGGGCGACGGCGATGCCCTGTCGATCGGGGGGAACCACTTCATCCACGCCTGCCGGCGGAACATCGACATGACCGCGATCGTGATGAACAACAAGGTGTACGGGATGACGGGCGGGCAGTACTCGCCGCTGTCGGGCTACGGCACCATGGCGACGACTGCGCCCTATTCGAACATCGACCAGCAGTTCGACGTGGTGGATATGGCGACCGCGGCGGGGGCGACCTTCGTGGCGCGCACGACGGCCTACCACGTCCAGCAGATGGCCGACATCCTGGAGGAGGCGATCCGCCACAAGGGGTTCTCGGTGGTGGAGGTGATGACCCCCTGCCCGACCTACTTCGGCAGGAAGAACCGGGAAGGCAGCGCCGTGGACATGATGGAGAAGCTCAAGACGATGACGACGCCGATCGGCTCGAAGGCGAAACAGGAGAACCCCGCCCTGATCGAGCGGGGGGTGTTCGTGAAGAAGGAGATGCCGGAGTACTGCGCCGAGTACCAGAAGATCATCGAGCGGGCGACAAAGGGGAACTGACGATGGAGCGATGCAGGATGGTGTTTTCCGGTTCGGGCGGGCAGGGGGTGATCACGGCGGCGATCATCCTGGCCGAGGCGGCCGTACTGCACGAGCATCTGATCGCCGTGCAGTCCCAGTCCTACGGGCCTGAGGCGCGCGGCGGGGCGACGCGCTCCGACGTCATCATCGCCGAGTCGCCGATCTACTTCCCCAAGGTGATCCAGCCGAACGTCCTGGTCTGCCTGACCCAGCAGGCCTACTCGAACTACCATTCGATCCTCCGTCCGGGGGGGTTGTTCGTGACGGACAGCCACTTCGTGAAACTGGGCAAGAAGGTGGATGCCCGCCAGGTGGAGTTGCCGATGTACGAGACGGTGCTGGAGAAGATCGGCCGGCCGATCGTGTTCAACATCTGCATGCTCGGGGCGGTGCTCGGGCTGACCGGGCTCGTGAAGCCCGAGTCGATCATGAAGGTGCTCGAAACGCAGATCAACCCCAGTTTCCTCGAGATGAACCGCCAGGCCCTCGCAATCGGGCTCGGTCTCTCCGCGGGCATCGACGCCTGATCCCCGCCGCTGCGGGGCACATCATCATTCGGTACGCCTCCGGATGCGGGGCCTTCCCCCCTTTCACTTGACTTTGGCCGCGCTATTCAGGTACATCTTCCGCGGAGGATTGAACGATGACCCGCAGTGACGTGTTTATGCAAGTCCTGGCGGAAATCGCCGCGGAACATAAACGGGAAGTGCAGGAACTGCTCGCAGCCTTCCAATCATCCATTCCCGGGCTCGATAAATTCGACAGAGAGTTGCCGGACGATGAAGCCGCCCGGCTGTTGGATGATTTTCGCATGGATAAAGACTCAATCCGCGTGTGGCTCCTGCAGGGGCGCAACCAGTTCGTCTCGCGGGCCAAGAAGAGAGGCGCAGCGGGCAAGGCCCCGCGGAAAGGGGAAGCGGGCGGGGGTACGCCTTGACTTTGCCGGCATCATTGGGTAGATACCGCGCGATGCGGCAGGGCTCGTATCCGGGGCGGGCGCGGCGGCCGCCGCGAAACGGAGCGAAGCCCCGCCTGCTGGCGGGGGGCCTGATTCTTCGTCTGACGGGGGGCGCATGAACGTCGGAGAGTGGGTGTTCAAGCGCGCCGCAACCTATCCGGACGGGCCGTTCCTGGAGGAGGACGGGCGCTCGTTCACGAACCGCGCGTTCAACGAACGGGTGAACCGGATGGCCCACGCGCTTGCGGCCTGGGGGGTCGACAGGGGCGAGCGGGTCGCGGTGCTGATGGCCAATTCCTCCGAGTTCCTCGAGATCTTCTTCGCCTGCGCCAAGACCGGGGCGATCATGGCGCCGCTCAATTTCCGCCTGGCCGTACCGGAGCTGGTGTTCATCCTCAGGGACTGCACCCCCCGCCTCCTCGTCTATTCGGCGGACTTCAGCGCCAAGGCCGGGGAGCTGAGGGCCGCCCTGCCCGGGGCGCTGCGCTTCCTTCGGCAAGGCGGCGCCGAGGGGGAGGACCCGCCGCTGGCCGATGCCGCAGCGGCCTTTTCCGTTGCAGAGCCGGCCGTGGCAGCGGAGGTAACGCTGGACGACCCGCTGTTCATCATGTACACCTCGGGGACCACGGGCGACCCCAAGGGGGCGGTCCTGACCCACATGAACGTCCTGTTCGGGTCGATCAACACGGTCGTGGGGTGCGGGATCGACCGCTCCTTCCGGTCGCTCGTCGTGGCCCCGCTGTTCCATATCGGCGCCCTGGGGGCGTCGGCGCTCCCGATCCTCTACGCCGGCGGTTCGCTGGTCCTGAAGGAGTTCACCAACGCCTCCGAGGTGATCGAGCTCATCTCCCGCGGCGGGATCAACTACCTGTTCGCCGTCCCGGTGATGTTCCAGCTCCTGCTCAAGACCGAGCAGTGGCCCACGGCGGATTTTTCCTCCGTCCGCTTCTTCATCGCCGGCGGCGCCCCGATGCCGCTCGAGGTCATCCGGAAATACCAGCAGGACAAGGGGGTCTTCTTTTCCCAGGGCTACGGCATGACCGAGACCTTCCGCCTCACCTCGCTCGACCTGGCGGACTCGATCCGGAAGGCCGGATCGGTGGGCAAAGAGGTGCTCCACGTCCTCATGCGGATCGTCGACGACAGCGGGCAGGACGTGACGCCGGGGGAGTCGGGGGAGATCATCGTCAAGGGTCCCAACGTCTTTTCCGGATACTGGCGGCGGCCCGCCGAAACCGCCGCGGCGATGGCCGGCGGATGGTTCCACACCGGCGACATGGGACGCCGCGACGAGGAGGGGTTCCTGTACATCGTCGGCCGGAAGGTGGAGCTGATCATCAGCTCCGGTGAGAACATCTACCCCGCCGAGGTGGAGCGGGCCGTCCAGGCGCTTCCCGGAGTCCGCGAGGCGGCCGCCGTGGGGATGCCCGACCGGAAGAAGGGGGAGGTCGTGGCCGTGTTCGTGTTGCCCACGGAGGGGGCCGGCCTCACCGAGGAGGCGCTCCTGGAGGGACTGCGGGGGAAGATTGCCCCGTTCAAGCTCCCCCGGAAGGTGGTTTTCGTCGCGGAGTTCCCCCGCAACGCAACGGGGAAGATCCTCAAGAACGGGCTCAGAGAGATGCTTCGCTGAACGGGCGTTGCAGCATCAGGGGAGGATGAAGGGATGGAGGAACGGAAGAAAGCCATCGTCACGGGCGGGAGCCGGGGGATCGGCCGGGCGGTCGCCGTCGAGCTGGCCGTCTGCGGCTACGACGTGGACATCACCTACCGGGCAAACGACGAGGCGGCCGCGGAGACGCTGCGGCTGATCAGTGCGGCGGGCGGCGGCGGGGAGGCCCTGAAGTTCGACGTGGCCGACGCGGCCGAGGCTGAGGCGCGGCTGAACGAACTGCTCAGCCGCCGGGAGCGGATCGACGCCCTGATCAACAATGCCGGGATAACCGCCGACGGCCTGTTCTTGATGATGCCCCGCACGGACTGGGACGCGGTGCTCGACACCACGCTCAGCGGGTTCTACAACATGACCAAACCGGTGCTCCGGAAGATGCTCCGGAAAAAGTCGGGCGCCATCGTCTCCTTGGCCTCGGTCTCGGCCCTGGTCGGGAACCGGGGGCAGGCGAATTACGCCGCAGCCAAGGCCGGCCTGATCGCCGCCAGTCGCGTCCTGGCCGCGGAGACGGCGCGGCTCGGCATCCGGGTGAACGTGGTGGCGCCGGGACCGATCGAGACGGAGATGATCAAGGATTTCCCGCGGGAGCACGTCAAGCAGCTGATCCCGATGGGGCGGGTCGGCAGGCCCGAGGAGGTGGCGAAGGTGGTCCGCTTCCTCTGCTCGGACGACGCCTCGTACGTCACCGGCCAGGTGATCTCGGTGAACGGGGGGATGGTGTGAGCCCACGCGGTTTCCCGGCAGCGGGCCCCCCGCGGGCGGCCCTGTGCGGGCTCCTCCTGCTCGTCCCGCTCCTCATCGCCTGGGCCGACACCTGGGAGGGGCTCCGCGACGCCTCCCGTACGATCACCTCGGTCGAGGCGCGGTTCACCCAGAAGAAGACGCTTCCCATCCTGGCAAAGCCCTTTGTCTCGTCGGGCCGGTTCTCCTTCCAGAAGCCCGGGTCGCTCCGGTGGGAGTACGACCGGCCGGTGAAAAGCGTCCTGCTGATGCACGGGGGGGCGGTGAAACGCTACCTCGGCGACAAGGGCGGCTGGCGCGAGGAAGGCGGCGCCCCCCTCACGGCGATGCAGACGGTCCTGGAGGAGATCCTCAACTGGCAGCAGGGCCGCTTCGACGCCAATCCCCATTTCCGTGCCACGCTCGAGGCCAGCCCCGCGACCCGGGTGGTCCTCGTCCCGAAAGAGCCTTCCTGGAAGAAGATGATCCGGCAGATCGAGCTCACCCTGTCCCGCGAGCACGCGGGCGTCATGCAGAGCGTCCGGGTGGTGGAGGACGAGGCGAGCTTCACCCTCCTCGAATTCGACCAGGTCAGACTCAATCGGCCCCTGCCGGCTTCCCTGTTCGAGAAGGCGGAATGAGCAGAGACGACGGCTGCGGAAAAAGCCCGGATGCTTCGTTGCGCTTCGCCCCTCCCCGGCCTTCGCCGGGGCAGGCATGCGGCGTACGAAAAGGTACGCCGCACTCCTCGGGCCGTGCGCGCCATACCCGCGCGACTTTATGCGAAGCCGTCACGGCCGTTCATGCATCGACGGCAACGCACTCGTTTGCGGCCCGCGGTTTCGTGAACGATGAAGCCCCGCCCCTCCATCCGCGTGCCGATCGGAAGCCGCTTTGGCCTCTGCTGGTGATGCTCACGCTTCTCCTCGTTGCCGGGTGCGCGGGCCCGGCGCCCCTCAAGCCCCTCGCCGAGACCCTCAGACCCGCCGTCTTCGCGGAGTGCGGCCAGCCCTTCCTGCCCCGGAAGTACCGTCTCGTCCACCGGATTGCGGCCGAGCTCCCCGGCGGCGGGACGGCGACGGCGATCGGCGTCCTGGTTGCCGATCCGCGGGAGAGGAGCTTCCGGTCGGTCCTGATGACCCTCGAGGGGATGGTCCTGTTCGACGTGGAGGCCGGTGCGGTCCCGCGGGTCCACCGGGCCGTGCCCCCCTTCGACCCGCCCGGGTTCGCGCAGCGGATGGCCGAGGACATCAGTCTGGCCTTCTTCCCCCCCGCCGGGGCGGAACCGGTCCGCTGGGGGGAGGCAAAGCAGGGGGGGCGCGGTTGCCGGTACGAGCTGGCGGAGGGAGGGTTCGTGGACGTCCTTGCGCAAGCATCCGGCCCCCGGGAAATCAGGCGTTACGGGGCTGGACAAGAGCTCCTGAAAAGGGTAAAGATTCTCTTCCTGGAGAGGCCGGGTCTGGCCGGCGAGCTGGAGATCAGGGGCGAGGGCTGGCCCTCCTATGGGCTGCGGCTGCGGCTGATCGAGGCGGAACCCGTCGATTGACCGGCGGCTTCGGAAGAGGAACGATGCGATGAAGTTCAGATTGATCTACCCCCGCTGGAAGAAACTGGAGCGGCAGACGGAATTCCACCTGCCCCCCCACGGGCCGGTGGTGTTCGCCGCGGCGCTTCCCCCCGGGTGGGAGGTGGAGTTCATCGACGAAAACGTCGAGCCGCTTCCCGCGGACGGCTCCCCCGACGCCGTCGGGATCTCGATGATGCTCACCGCCCAGGTGAAGCGCGGATGGGAGATCGCCGACGACTACCGCCGCCGGGGCATCCCGGTGATCTGCGGGGGGATCGGGACGATGCTCCACGCCGAAGAGACTGCGAAGCACGCCGACGCCGTGTTCCTCGGGGAGGCCGAGGGGAGGATGGAGCAGGTCCTCGGGGACCTGCAACAGGGCCGCCTCAAACCCCTCTACGACCACTTCGGCGCTCACCCGCCCACCGAGGCCATCGGCCCGGCGCGGCGCGACATCCTCAACCGGGCCTTGTACAACTACAAGGGAATCCAGATGGTGGATTTGGTCCATGCCTCGCGCGGCTGCCGGTTCAACTGCTATCCCTGCTGTGTCAGCTACCTGGGGGGGCGGCAGTTCCGCCCCCGCCCCGTGGACAAGGTGATCGCGGAGATGGCCGCGATCGACAACAACCGCCTGTTCATCGTCGACAATTCGCTCGCCCAGGACCGCGCCTGGGAGCTCGACCTGTTTCGCGAGATGATCCCGCTGAAGAAGAAATGGTGCTGTCACCCCATCGAGGAGGACGACGAGGTCCTCGACCTGGCCGCGCAGGCCGGGGCCTGGTACGTCTACCAGGCGGTGTTCGACACCTCGGACCGCATCCGCGACCGGATCAAGCGCTACCACGACCACGGGATCGCCGTGGAGGGGACGGTCCTGTTAGGCCTCGACCAGCACAGCGAGGACGGCATCAAGCGGCTGATCGATTTTCTGCGGGAGGTGGAGCTGGACCTGGCGGAATTCACGATCCTGACCCCCTTTCCCCATACCCGGACGTACGAGGAGTTCGAGCGGGACAACCGGATCCTGACCCACGACTGGGACGCCTACACGGCCGACCGGGTGGTCTTTCAGCCGCGGCAGATGAGTCCCGAGCGGCTCCAGGAGCTGTACGCCTACGCCTGGGATACCTTCTACCGGGACGAACCCCAGAACTACAAGATGTTCAAGCTGTTCAAACGGGTCATCGAACGGGAAAAGGAGGACGGCTCCTTCCGGCCCCGGCAGCGGTCGCTGGCGGGGAGACGCTTCGGACGGGAGGGGGAGGCGTAACCTCCGCCGTTTCCCGGGGAAGAGGAAGGCCGGTGTTTCACACCACGCATACTGCACTGAAGGGATAGAAATGGCAGGAGAGGAAAAAGAGATTGCGGCCGTGACGGTGGGCGAAGGGCCGCTGGGGCTGGCGGAGATCATCGCCGTGGCCCGGCGCGGGGCGCAGGTGGCCCTGAGCGGGAAGGCCGCGTTCCGGAAACGGATCGAGGCATCCCGCCGACTCCTCCAGAAGGCCATCGCGGCCGGGGTCCCGGTCTACGGCGTGACCACGGGGTACGGTAAGTCCTGCGGGAACCGGCTGAGCGGGGGGGCGGTCCCGAAGAACGGCGAGAACCTGATGCGGTTCCACGGCTGCGGGACCGGGGAGCCGCTCGGCGTCGAGGAGGCGCGCGCGGCGATGCTCTGCCGGCTCCTCTGTCTGGCGCGGGGCTGTTCGGGGGTCTCCTTCCCGCTGCTCGAAGGGCTCGCCGCCTTTCTCAACCGGGGGATCACGCCGGTCATCCCCTGCGAGGGATCGGTGGGCGCCTCGGGCGATCTCACCCCGCTGTCGTACCTCCTGGCGGCCCTGGCGGGCGAACGGGAGGTGTTTTACCGCGGCAAACGGATGCCGGCTGCCCGGGCGCTGCGGATGGCAGGGCTGAAACCCTACCTTTGCGAGCCCAAGGAGCCGCTCGCCATGGTCAACGGGACCTCGGTGATGACCGGGATCGCCGCGGTCTGCCTCGACCGGGCCGAGCACCTGCTCGAGGCGGTCATCGCCGCCTCGGCCCTGAGCGTCCACGCCCTGCGCGGGAAGGCGCACCATTACCACCCGGCCATCGGCGCGGCGAAGCCCTTCCCGGGACAGATCGCCGTGGCCGGCCGGCTCCGGGAGCTCCTGGCGGTTGAAGGCCCGGCGGCGGGCCTCGAGGCCGACGGGCCGGAGGCCCTGCAGGACCCCTACTCGCTGCGCTGCGCCCCGCAGGTCATGGGTGTCCTGGCCGACGCCCTGGCCTGGATGCGGCCCTGGGTGGAGGTGGAGGCGAACAGCGCCAACGACAACCCCCTGTTCGACCGGTCGGCAGACCACCCCCTGATGGGGGGGAATTTCTACGGCGGCCACATCGCCTTCGCCATGGACGCACTGAAACCGGCGCTGGCGTCGCTCGCCGACATGGCGGACCGGCAGGTGGCGCTCCTGGTGAACCCGAACGTGAACCGGGGGCTTCCGGCCGATCTCGTCCGCCTGACCGGGGAGGCCCGGCTGCGCCACCACGGGTTCAAGGCCATGTCGATTTCCGCCTCCGCGCTCGCGGCCGAGGCCCTGAAGGCGACGATGCCCGCCGCCTCCTTCTCCCGGTCGACGGAGTCCCACAACCAGGACAAGGTCAGCATGGGGACGATCGCCAGCCGCGACGCCGCCCGGGTCTGCACCCTTGCCGAGCGGGTCGCGGCGATCCATCTGCTGGCCGCGGTCCAGGCCTGCGAGATCCGGGGCCGCGTCGAGTGCCGCCCCCGCCTGGTCCCGCTGGTCATGGCGCTCCGCGCCCTGGCCGGGCCGACGCTCGAGGATCGGCCGATGGATGCCGACATCGAGGCCGTGGCCGGCCGGATCGCGGCAACGGGATTTCCGGGAGGGACGTGATGGAGACGCAGGAACGGCCGAGTTGCGAGGTGACGCTCAAGGTTCCCTTCTACGACCTCGACCCGATGCAGATCGTCTGGCACGGGAACTACCTGAAGTATTTCGATATCGCCCGTTCGGAGCTGTACGACCGCCTGGGGGTTGACCTCTTCGCCTTCCATGACCGGACCCGGTACATCTTTCCGATCATCCGCTCCTCCGTCAAACACATCCGGCCGCTCAAGCGGGGGGATGAGTTCATCTGCCGGGCCACGGTGAAGGAGGCGGCTACCAAGATCGTGGTGGCCTTCGAGATCAGACTCGTCAAGGACGGAACGATCTGCGCCCGGGGCGCGACGGAGCAGGTCGCCGTCCGGGAGCCGGAGATGGAGCTGGAATTCTCCATCCCGGCAGATATCCGCCGGGCGCTGGGGGGCTGAGATGGGGGCACCCTTCGCAGAGGCCCTGATCGCCGGTGTGGAGCGGGTCACCGCCTGGGCGGACCTCCTGGACGAGATCAACGTCTTTCCCGTGGCCGACGGCGACACGGGCCGGAATCTCGTCGTCAGCCTGGCGCCTCTGCGCCGGACGGCCCGGGGCCGCGAGGAGACCGTCCGGGAGCTCCTCCTGGCGGCGCGGGGGAACTCGGGCAACATCGCCGCCCGGTTTTTCTCCGGGCTGCTTGCGGCCGACAGCCTCGAACAGATGACCGACGCGATCCGGCAGGGGCGCGACCGGGCCTGGGAGGCGGTGCGCGATCCGCGCCCCGGCACGATGCTCACGGTGTTCGACGCCCTCGTTTCCGCCGTCGAGGAGGGGGCGGGCGCCTACGATGCCGACTGGCACGGCCGGGTCGTGGGGCGTCTGGAGGCGGCCGTCCGTTCCACCCCGGAGTTCCTGCCGCGGCTCAAGGCGGCCGGCGTCGTCGATGCCGGGGCGCTGGGGGCCTTCATCTTCCTGGAGGGATTCTTCGCCTCGCTCACGGCCCAGGCCGGGACGTCCCGGCCGGTCACCGAGACCTTCCGCGGCCAGCTTGCCATCTCCCCGGGGTTTCGGGAGGAGGGCGAAGGGGGGTGCTGCATCGACACGGTGCTGGCAATCGACGGGGATCAGGAGGCCGTCGCGGGCAGGTTGGCCGCCCTCGGCGAGAGCGTCGTCGTCCTTAGGGGGGAGGGATGCCTCAAGGTCCATCTCCACGCCCGGGACGGGCAGCAGATGCGCAGCGACATCGCGGCCCTGGGGGAGGTCGTGCGGTGGTCCGTCGACGACCTGGGCGCCCAGGTCGACGCCTTCCGGAAGCGGCCCGCAGGGCAGGCGGTGCACATCATGACCGACGCCGCGGGCTCGCTGACCCGCGAGGAGGCCGGCCGGCTGGGGATCACCCTGCTGGCCAGCTACATCTCCATCGCGGGGCGGTCGCTTCCCGAGACCCACCTCAGTCCGGAGGAGCTGTACCCGGCGATGCGACGGGGCGTCAAGGTTTCCACCTCCCAGGCCTCGCTGTTCGAACGGCAGGAGCGCTACCGGAGCGTGCTGGAGCGCCACCGGCGGGTCCTGTACCTGGCCGTCGGTTCGGCCTACACCGGGAACGTCAGCGCGGCCGCGGAGTGGAAACAGGCGAACGACCGGGCGGACCGCTTCACGATCATCGACACCGGCGCGGCCTCGGGACGCCTGGGGCTCCTGGCCGTGGCCGTGGCCCGCTTCGCCCGCTCGGCGGCGGACGCCGAGGCGGTGGTCCGGTTCAGTCGCGCAACCCTGGAGCGCTGCCAGGAGTACGTCTTCCTCGACCGACTCCAGTACCTGGCCGCCGGCGGGCGTCTCTCCAGGGGGAGCGCCTTCTTCGGCGACATGCTCCACATGAAGCCGGTCATCTCCCCCCAGCCCGACGGGGCCCGGAAGATGGGGGTCGTCCGGGACGGGGACGGACAGATACGGTTCGCGCGGGAGCGGCTGGAAGAGGGGCTGGCCGGGAACGGAACCGGGGCGCTGATCATGCTGGAGTACACCGACAACGCCGCCTGGGTGACCGAAGCGGTGCTGCCGGAGATCGCCGGCCGGTACCCCGGGGCGGAGATCCTCTTGAGCCCCATGTCCCTCACCTCGGGCGCCCACATGGGGCCGGGCACCTGGGGCGTTGCCTTCCTGCCGTAGAGACAGATGTCCTACCGGCGAAAGCCCGGATCCCGCTACCGGGAGATCCGGGTTCGGAGTACTGCATGAATGACCGCTTCGCGATCCTCATCCCGGCGTACAACCACGCCGCCGGGGTCGGCCCGGTGATCGAACGGGCCCGGGCACTGGGGCTGCCGATCTGGGTCGTCGACGACGGATCGACCGATGGCACCGCGGCCGTGCTCGCGGGGATCGGGGGGATCGACCTGATCCGTCACGAACGGAACCTCGGCAAGGGGGCGGCCCTCCTGACCGGGTTTGCCGCCCTCGCGGGAACGGCGGACTGGGCGGTCACGCTCGACGCCGATGGCCAGCACGACCCGGCCGACTGCCCCGGCCTCATCGCGGCGATCCCCGCCGGGGTGCGCCCGATCGTCATCGGCCGGCGGGAGGGGATGGTCGGCGCCGATGTCCCCTGGACGAGCCGCTTCGGACGGGGGTTCTCCAACTTCTGGGTCCGCTGCGCCGGCGGCCCTTCGCTTGCGGACACGCAGAGCGGGATGCGCATCTACCCCCTGCCCGAGGCGGCGGGACTCGGCGTCCGGGCCCGCCGTTTCCAGTTCGAGGTGGAGGTACTCGTCCGCGCCCGGTGGGCGGGGATCCCCGTGGTCGAGGCGCCGGTGGGGGTCTCCTACCGGCCCGGGATGAGGCGGATCTCGCATTTTCGGCCCTTTGTCGATTTCTGCCGCAACTCGGCGACCTTCACGCGGCTGATCTGGCTTCGGTTCTTCCGGCGCAGGCGCTGAATTACCACTCCCTGCGCAGCCCGCAACGGCTCAGAGGTACGATGAAGTTCTTAAAGCGTTACCGATTCCGCTGGTCCCTGATCGCCGCTGTCGTCGTGATCCTGGGGGCGGCCCTGCTGTACGAATCGACCGGCATCCGGCTCGAGACGGACATCCTGGCCTCACTCCCCCGCCGCGACCCGGTCCTGGCCGCAGCCCACCGCATCGTCCCCCATCTGCCCGGCCAGAACCGTCTGATCGTCGACTGCGCGATCAGCGGCGGGGACCGAAACGCCCTTGTCGCCGCCGCCGGGCTGATCGAAGCGGGGCTCAGAGAGAGCGGTCTGTTCCGCGAGGTCGGGACCGGCAGGATGGAGGAGCTCTTCCCCGCTCTTGTCGGCCATGCGGCCTCCCATCTTCCGCTGCTGTTCGACCGGGAACAGCTCGAAGCGCAGGTGGCGCCGCTGCTTGCCCCTTCCGATGTGCGCCGGATCCTGGCGGAGGATCTCCAGGCGCTCCAGGGGCTCGAGGGGATCGGCCAGGCAGACCTCGTCAGCCGCGACCCGCTGGGCCTCAGAAACCTCGTGCTCAGCCGGATGGCCCAGCTGATTCCGAGCAAAGACGCCCAGCTTCACCAGGGAAAGATCATCTCCCGCGACGGGACCCATGCGCTTGTCATCGCCGAACTCACGGGGGCCGCAACCGATGCGGCCTATGCGCGGCAGATCCCGCCCCTGATCGTCGCCCTGGAACAGAAGCTCAACAGCGGACAGGCCGGCGGCGTCCGGTTCACCCTGACCCCGGTCGGGGCCTACCGCGCCGCCCTGGACAACGAGACCGCTGCGCGCCGAGACATGCGGACCGCGATCCTGCTGACGACCGTCGGGATCGCGGCGCTCCTCGTCGTTACCTTTCCCCGGCCGCTGATCGGGCTCCTCGCGCTCCTGCCGTCCGCGGCCGGGGCGGTCTTCAGCCTGCTGATCTGCTCCTTCTTCTTCCCCTCCCTGTCGATCCTGGCGGTCAGCTTCGGCGGGGCGATCATGGCCTTCACGGTGGATCTGGGGCTCACCTACCTGTTGTTCCTCGACCGCCCCTGCGAGGTATCGGGGAGGCAGGCGGCCCGCGAGGTCCAGTCGGGCGAGGTCCTGGCCGCCCTGACGACGATCGGGGCCTTTCTGCTGCTCCTGGTGAGCGAATTTCGCGTCCTGGCCGAGATCGGACTGTTCGCCGCCCTGGGGGTGGCCTTCACCTACGGATTCGTTCACTGGGTCTTCCCCCGGCTCTTTCCGGTGATGCCGCCGGCCCTGAGGCACCGGGGTGCGCGGCTCGGCCGCCTCCTCGACGGGATCGCCCTGCGGGGGGGGAGGGTGAAGCTTGCCGCGGCGGCGCTGTTCTTCACGGCCATGCTCTTCTTCGCCCGTCCCGTATTTCTCGTCGACATCAGCGCCATGAACTCGCTCAGTCCGGAGTCCGTTGCCGCGGAACAGACCCTCCAGCGGGTCTGGGGGGACCTGACGAGCCGCGTCACCGTGATGATCGAGGGAGCAACGCTCAGTCAGCTCCAGGCGAAGAGCGACCGCCTGGCCGAGATGGTCCGCCGGGACCGTGACCGAGGCGTCCTGGGGGCGGCCTTTCTCCTGGCCGACCTGTACCCCGGGGAGGAACTCGCGGGCCGCCGCGCCGCGGACTGGCGGGCCTTCTGGACCCCCGGCCGGGTGGCCGCCCTCGAACGTGAATTCGGACAGACCGGGAAGGAACTGGGGTTCGCCCGGGGGGCCTTTACCCCCTTTCTGGCGCAGCTCGCCGGTCCGCCGCCCGCCGCGGTCCCCGTTCCCGAGCGGCTCTGGGGCCTGCTCGGGATCGCGGCGGAGGGCGCCGCGGTGTTCCAGGTCGCCCTGGTGACCCCGGGGCCGGCCTACGACGCGGAGGCCTTCTTCGCCCGGTACGCGGCGGCGGACCTGGCGAGCATCTTCGACGCGGGGCTGTTCAGCCGGCGGCTGGGCGAGGTCCTGGTCACGCTCTTTTCCGAGATCGCCGTGATCACGGCAGCGGGGATCGTCCTGGTGGTCGTCTTCTTTTTTCTCGACTGGCGGCTTACCCTGATCGTCCTGTCGCCGGTGCTGTTCGCACTGGTGGCCACTCTGGGGAGTCTGAAACTCCTCGGGCGTCCGATCGACATCCCGGGGATCATGCTCTGGATCGTCATCATGGGGATGGGGATCGACTACGGGATCTACTACACCTGCGCGTACCAGCGGTACCTCGACGAGCGCCACCCGTCGCTGACGCTCATCCGCCAGGCCATGTTCCTGGCGGGGGCGACGACGCTGATCGGGTTCGGCGTCCTGGCCCTGGCGGAGCATGCGGTCCTCAGGAGCATCGGCCTGACTTCGCTCTTGGGCATCGCCTATTCGCTTGCCGGGGCCTTTCTGATCGTCCCCCCCCTGGTGAAGGCCGCGCTCGTTCCCGCCGACCTTCCGGCGGAACACCTCAGCGCGGGGTCGCCCCGCCACAGCGAGCGGACGCTGCTGCGGTACCGCACCGTCGAGACCACCCCGCGGCTGTTCGCCCGCGGGAAGCTCCGGCTCGACCCGATGTTCCCCCGGCTCGCCGGGTTCCTGAAGGACCCGCGGCGGATCCTCGACGTGGGCTGCGGCTACGGCGTTCCGTCGGCCTGGCTCATGGAACTCTTCCCCGCGGCCACGGTCTCCGGCATCGATCCCGACGGGGAGCGGGTCCGGGTGGCCGGCCGCGCCTGGGGCAGTCGGGGGGAGGTCCGCGTCGGCCGGGCGCCGGCGCTCGGAGGACTTCCCGGCGGCGCCGACACGGCGCTCGTCCTCGACGTGATCCACATGCTCGCCGACACCGAGCTCAGGGAGACCCTGGCCGTCCTGAACGAGAAGCTCGTCCCCGGGGGCAGGCTTGTCCTGCGGGTGACGATCCCGGCGGGCGGACGCCGGCCCTGGATGGGCCGGATCGAGGAGTTCCGTCTGAAGCTTCGCCACATCGCGCCGCGGTACCGGGGCCGCGATCTACTGGAGGCGATGATCGCCGGCGCGGGGTTTCGGATCGTGACGGTGGAACGGGCGGCGCCGCAGAGCGAGCAGTTCTGGCTGATCGCCGACCGGCGGGCGTCGGCAGGGGGAACGCCGTGAAGGACCTCTTCTACCGGATCCTGATGGTCTTGACGAGACGCTTCGGAAGATGGGTGTTTCTGCTGATCGCCTGGCACGTGGCGCTGGGGTATTTTCTCCTCTTTCCCCGCCGGGTCGCCGTGAGCGTCCGGTTCTACCGCCGCCTCTTCCCGGGGCGTCCGCGGCGGTATGCCCTCTGGTGCGCCTGGCAGCAGTACCACCATTTCGTCCATGTCTTCCTCGACCGGTTCCTCCTGCTGGAAGGGGCCAAGCTCGCGACGACCTACGAGGGATGGGAGCACATCACCGCCGCGGCGCGCAGCGGGCGCGGCGGGATCATCCTGATGTCCCACCTGGGGAGCTGGGAGGTCGCCGCGCACCTCCTGATGCGGTACGGGCAACAAGATCAGGGCATGAAGTTGATGCTCTACCTGGGGGAAAAGCACCGGGAGCAGATCGAAGGGCGGCAGAAACGGAGCGTCGCGGAGAGCGGCATCCGCATCGTCTCGGTTCCGGAGGAAGGGGGCTCGGCTACGGACATCCTGGAGGGGCTGAAGTTCCTCCGGGAGGGGGGGCTGGTCTCGCTGACGGGGGACCGGCTGTGGGGCCCCCTGCAGCAGGCCGTCACCGTCCGGTTCGCCGGCTGTACGGCCCGTCTCCCCGAGATCCCCTACATCCTGGCGCTGATCTCCGGGGCGCCGCTGCTGATCTTTTTCGGGTACCGCACGGGGAGGGGGGAGTACCACCTCGTCACGAAACCGCCCCTTGCCGTGGCCGCGGCAACGCGGGGCGAGCGGCACAGCGCCGTAGCCGCGGCTGCCCAGGCCTACGCCGACCTCCTGGAGGAAACGGCCCGCGCCCACCCCTCCGAATGGTTCCACTTCGAGCCGTTCCTGGGAGAGCAGACGTGCGGTAAGGAGGGGGAGAAGATTTCACCCGGTTAGCCTTGGCAAGGGCCATTAGCCGGTCGTCCAACAGTTCATACAGGACCCGCCAGTCGCCGATCCTGAGGCGATAACCGTTGTCCCTCCCGCAGTTACCGGCGAACGGCCTGCTGATCGCTGCGTACGATTTCCGCAATGCGCTCGGCCCGGTCGGAGTAGAGCGCGATGGCCGCCCAGTCGGTTTCGCCGCAGAGCTTCTGCATTAGCAGGCCGTCCCCGCCGTGCCAGCCCGGCAGCGCGCCGCCGAGGAAGAAGCCGCAGCCACGCAGGATATCCGCAGCCGCTGCTGCGAAGGGCGAGGTGAGGGGCAGCCAGAGCTGGAAGACCTCGGCGCCTTTCCCGGCGGCCTCGTTCACGCGCTCGGCCGCAAAGGGTGCGAAGTCGGCGCCGATGCGCTGAATCGCGATCCGGGCGACCTGGGCGGTGGGAAAGAGCTGCATTGCCCCCTCGGTCGCTCCTGCGTTCGGAAGCTCCCCGGCCGGTTCCGCGAACGAGCGTTCGACCCCCATGCCGGCGTACAGGTACGCCAGCGGGTCGCGGTAGACCGGCGGCAGGTACAGTCTCCGCGGCGCCGGCTTGTGGCGGAAATATCCCAGGAGCACGGAGACGCGGCCCCGGGCGCTCTGCTCCGCAGTATAGGCAGCCGCTGGCATCAGGTCCACCTCCAGGCCGGTCTCGATGTAGCCGAGTCGGTGGCACATCTTCTGCAGGTGGAGGTGGTTGCAGACCGGTTCGCCGATGACCTCCTCGGCGCCGAAGCGCTCCGCGGCATCGACGATCGAATGCGTAAACACCCGGAAGAAGACGCCCTGGCCGCGGCACTCCGCCCGCACCGCGCCGGCGGCGTTTTCGTACAGGCGGCTCGCGGGGTCCAGGAGCACGAGCGCGTCATGGCCGACGACCTCTCCCTCCGGCGTCCGCGCCACGCTGGAGAGGACGCGGCCCGCGGCGTTCTCTTCGCACAGGCGCTCCGGCCGGTAGTAGACGTCCACGGGGTAGCCCTCGCCGTACACCTGGCGAAACAGCCGGGCTACGCCCGGGGCGTCCTCGGGCTGGAAAAAATCGATTTCGATCTCCTGCATCTTCTGACCCTTTCAATCGTCTGAACATACGGGATACATTCAATAACGCAAGAAAGCCCGGATCGGACCGGGCGGCGGGAAAAGCGGGGCCATCAACCTTTGCGGTGGGCGGAACAGGCGTTGAGGTCGGTTACGATCCGGCCCACGATCTCGGCATGGGAATAACCGGCGGCGGCGCCCGCCGCAACGATGCCGCTGTACTTCGTTATGCGGGGGTTTGCGTTTACCTCCAGCACATACACGTTTTCCTCCTGGTCGGTGCGCATGTCGATCCGCGCATACCCTCTGAGCCCGAAGGTGTGCCAGCAGTCGAGAACCGTTTTTCGCAGTGTGGTCCGCAGTTTTTCGCTCAGGTCGGACGGGAATACCCTCCGGCAGTTCTTGTACTGGAATGAACCCTCGACCCATTTGGCCTTGTAGCTGACTATCTTGTGGAGCCGGTCGGAATAATTCCGGAAGACCATTTCCGCCGGCGGCATCACCTCCGGCCCTGTGGGGCCGCTCAGGACGCCCATGTGGAACTCTCTCCCGTCGACGAACTCCTCGATGAACCAGTGCGCGTCGTGCTTGCCGGCGAGCATCTCCGGCGGGGTGCCGTCAAAGGTGAATACCGACTCCTCGGTGATCCCCAGGGATCCGTCTTCCCATACCGGTTTGAGGATGTACTTTTTCCCAGGGACGAGTCTGTCCGCCTCGGTCACCCGGCAGCCGCCGGCGACCGGAATGCCGTTGGTCTCCATGATCCGGCGCGCCAGGACCTTGCTGGCCGTGGCGAACACGGCCTCCAGCGGACACCCCGTGTAGGGGATGTGATGGGCGTTGAGAAGGGCGGGTGCGAAGTACAGGATCTCGGCTTTGTTCCCGATCGATTCGACGAGATTGAAGACGTAATCGAACCCCTGACCGGCGATGCTCCCTATCTCGCGGACAAGGTCGTCCGTGATCCCCTGGAGCGAAACCCGGTGACCGATCTCCCGCAGGACCTCCCGGATGAAATGCACCTGGTCGAGGACATCGACCTCGTCGGGCAAGGCGTCGGCAGCCGGCTGATTGTAGATGATCAGGCAGTTCTTCATAGTCCTGTGGGTCTGCGGCGCTCCCTGGCAGTTTTCCTCGTCATCTCACTCAGCCCCCGGACGGAACGCCTACCGTTCCGCAGAAACGCTCGTTGCCGACTTCCAGAAGATCCAGGAGACCGCGATGCCGCTCAGCACGGAATAGCGCGACTTGACCAGCGGGCTGTCCGCGAAGACCGAGCCGTGCAGAAAGTGGACCCGGACGAATCCGTTGATCAGCAGCGGTCCATACGCCCTGTTCAGACTGAGCGTAACCAGAGAGCCGCTGTACCCGCCGCCGGCGTCGTAGGCGCCGCGCGAGGCCGTGGCATAGGCGGGATCGACGGAATAGTAATAGCTGTTGTACCCGCCGTCGGCGAACAGCATGCCTGCCGACAGCCCCAGGTTCCAGCCGGTTCCGGGAATGACGTCGCCCTTGTCGAAGGACAGATGCGGGCTGAAGACCCACCCCTCGTGGCGGAGCGACCGGAAATCGGTGGAAAAGACGGCCCGCGCCGGCAGGGAGAGGTCCATCCGATACCGGTCCCCCCGGTTTTCCAGGAGCGTGACCTTCAGGGACGGCCCCACTTCGAAGGTCGGGTCGAGGTCGGGCATGCCGCGGCGGGCGTCGTTGTCCGAGCTCTTGACGGGCACCTGCCCGTACAGGCTGATGTCCAGAAGGGCCCGGTCGGTCTTGAAGATCCGTCCCGAGATCCTCTCCCGGTCGACCTGCAGGATGTCGCCGCGGTAGATGAAGTAGGGGTAGGGCAGCAGATACAGCCGGTTCTTGTCGGAGCCTCGGTAGTCGGGCAGCTGCAGAAACGCGAACCCGGCGCCCACCTCCCAGAGGGGTTTCTCCGCTGCGGCACGGGCGGATGCCGGTACGGCCGGGACGAGCGATACGAGCCCCAGCAGGAGCAGCCATCTCCAGCGGCGAGGGGTTCGCATGTCAGCCCTCCGCTCCGGGTGGCGTCCCCGGTCTTACCTGCCGGGGGAGGGCGAGGAGCCGGTCGACCTCTTGCCGGTCGATCTTCCCGTTCGGCAGGACCGGGAGGGCGTCGACGATTCGCAGCCGCCTCGGTCGGCCGGACGATTCATCCAGCGACCGGACGGCCGCCCGGAGGCTGCGGGCCGGCGCGTCGCTCACCACCAGGGCCCCAATCTCCACCTGCCGCGCCCGTTTCAGCGGGAGCGCCGCGACGTAGGCATCCCTGACGCCGGGGATCCGCCGGATCTTCTCCCCGACCTCCTCCAGGTCCACCCGTTTGCCGGCGATCTTGACGACGTGGTCCGCCCGGCCGGCCAGGGTAAACCGTCGTCCCCCCGCGTCCTCGGCGACGCGATCCGCCGTCAGGAAGAACCCTTCGGCGTCGCACGGCAGGTCCGGAGAGACGAAGGGCGAGCGGACGCAGAGATGGCCCGCGCGGATCTTCCAGTCGATGCAGCGAAAGGGCTCCCAGGATCCGTGCTCCCCCCCGGAGGTGCGGATCGCCATCCCCCCCGTCTCCGTCGACCCGTACACCTCGGTGATCGCCAGCCCCGTCTGCTCACGGAAGAAGGCGGCGTCCTCGGCGTCGAGCGGGGCCGCCGAGGAGAAGGCGAACCGGAGCGAATGCCGCCCGATACCGCAGGTCCTCAGTGCCCGGTAGTGGATCGGCACGCCGACCAGCACGGTGGCTCGCTCCTCCTCGAGGGCGGTCAGGATCTCCTGGGGAAAGGTGCAGGTGCGGCCGAGCACCCGGGCCGCGGCGACAAAGGGGAGCAGGACCGAAAACAGGAGGCCGTAGATGTGCTGCGGCGGGACCGTGGGCAGGATCAGGTCGTTCGCCCCGACGGCGAAGGTCCGGCTGAGGTTGAGCGCCTCCCCGAAGAGGTTTGCGGGGGTCTTGGACCAGATCCGGGGTTTCCCCGTGGACCCGCCCGTGAACAGCGAGAGGAACGCCTCGTCGGGCGCGCGGACGAATTCCGGCAGGCGTCCGGCCGGATTGCATTCCCGAAGCCCGATCACGGTCGTCCCCGGGGGCGGCTCGACGGCGGTATCCGCTAGGATCAGCCGGAAGGGGCGCACGTCCCGTACCTCGGCCAGGACCTGCGGGTGAAGGGCATGGGGCAGGATCACCGGCGGCGCGCCGGCCAGCGTCGCCAGCAGCGCGGCCAGGAGATGCGACCGCTCCGCGATGCAGAGGCACACCGGCTCGGCCGCGGGTACGTCCCGCCCGCTCAGACGCTCCCGGATTCCCGCCGCCAGGGCTTCGATCTCCCCGATCGTCGGTCCGGAGGGGCTGTAGCGGCCGTCGCTGTTCTCCAGCAGGGTGCGTATCGTTTCGAGCATCTCAGTTCCTCGGAAGCCGGCAGGACAAACGCACGTTTTGCCGGGGAAGGATACGAGGGACGGCCGCGGCTGTCAACAAGTTTCTCTGTCCAGTTCCTGCCGCACGGCGAGGGCCAGTTGGTCGGCCGTGTAGGGCTTCTTCAGGTAGGCCCCCGCGCCCAGCCGCTGCGCCTCCTTTACCCGGTCGGTTTCCGAAAAGCCGCTGGTGATCAGGGCCTTCTGGCCGGGGGCGAGCGCGAGGATCTTCCGGTAGGTATCCAGTCCGTCCATCCCCGGCTCCATGATCATGTCCAGCAGCACGAGGTCGAAGCGGCGCTCGCCGACGGCGGCCACGGCTGCTTCGCCGCTGGCGGCCACGGCTGCGGTGTATCCCAGCCGGGCGAGCATTCGCCGGGCGAGGTCCCGCTGTTGGGCGATGTCGTCGACGATCAGCACGGTCTCCCCGCGTCCGCGGACCTGCCCCAGGTCGACGGGGGCGTCGGAGAGTTCGACCTCCCGCCTCGTCGCGGGCAGGTAGATGGTGAAACGGGTCCCCGTATCGCGGGCGCTCTCCACGTCGATGTACCCGTTGTGGTCCTTCACGGTTCCCCAGACCACGGCCATCCCCAGTCCCGTGCCGCTGCGCCCCATCGCCTTTTTCGTGTAGAAGGGCTCGAAGATCTTTTCCCGGTCCTCCGGAGCGATGCCGACCCCCGCATCCGCGATGGTCAGGACGACATAGTCCCCCTCCCGGATCTCGTCATACCCCCGGATCGGGCGGTCGACGTAGACGTTCCCGGTGCCGATGGAGATGACGCCGCCGAGGGGCATGGCCTCGGCAGCATTGGTCACGAGATTCATCACGGTCTTGACCAGGTGGACGGGCGAGCCGGAAACGTTCATCAACTCCGGGCTCAGCCGCGTTTCCACGCGGGCGCCGGGGTAGTAGGTCTGCAGCTTGTCGAATTCGGGGCTGCGGAGGTACTCTGCGACGATGCCGTTCAGGTTGAGGATCCTGCTGGCGGCAACCCCCCGCCGGGCCAGGGTGAGCAGGTCCTGCACGATCGCCGCCGCCTTCAGGCCGCTCTCCTTGATCGTCTGCACCGGTTCCCGCAGGGCGCTGTCGCCGGGCGGGAGCTGCATCAGCAGGAGATCGGGGTACCCTACGATCCCGGAGAGGATGTTGTTGAGGTCGTGGGCGACACCCCCCGCCAGGGTTCCCAGGGCCTCCATCTTCTCGGCGCGCGTGATCCGGGCCTCCAGCTGCCGCTGCGCCTCTTCGGTGCGCTTCAATTCGGTGATGTCGCGGACCGTTGTCAGCAGGGAGGCCTCCCCGCCGATGACGATCGGAAAGGAGTACACCTCCACGTCCAGGGAGGAGCCGTCGTTGCGCAGGTCTCTGAGCCGGTAGAACCGCTCCGGGAGGGCGGGCCAGCTTTTCCGGCGGGCCGCCAGGATGTGCCGGTCCTCCGGATACAGGACGTTGATCGCGTCCATGCCGAGGACGTCCTCCTTCCGGGCATACCCGTGAATCTTCAGCCAGGCCGGGTTGACATCGACGATCTTCCCCGCGGTGGTCAGACTCATGCCGTCGAGCGAATCTTCAAAGAGCGTTCGGTACCGCGCTTCGGATCGGATGAGCCGCTCGATCAGCTGGTCCCGGTCGTGGACCGTCGTCTCGTATTCCTCGAGCAGGTCCCGCGCCGTCCAGCGGATGAACCGGTTGAGCAGCCCGCGGAGGAGCTGCTTGTGCAGGGGGGCGGGTCTCCAGGTGATCCGGAAGCGGCAGTGGTCGGCGCCGTCGACGACGCAGCACGGCTCCTCCGTCCGCACGTTCGTCACGCCGGTCAGTCGGGCGATCCCCGTGTAGATGCCCATGTTCCAGTGGCAGACGTTCTTGGTCACCCGGAAGCCCGGCCGGTACCGCAGTTCGAAGGACAGGGAGCCGTCGGTCGAATCGACCAGCCGGACGTCCTTGGTCTTGTTGAACCGGGCGTTTATCTTTGCCGCCTGCCGGGCCGTGCCGACGGGACCCAGCAGCCGGGCGGCGAAGAGCATGCGCCGGGAGAAGTTTTCCTGAACGGCGCCGATGCCCAGCTCGATCAGCGGATTCGGGGCGGCCACCACCTTGGAGACGTTTTCGAACAGGGCCAGGGAGAATTCGTTGGACACCCAGTAGGCGGGATCGGTCAGATGGGACTCCCGGACCGTATGGACCGCCGCGGGGTCGTATTTGTCGCGGATCAGGTACCGCGGATTGTCCGTCAGCCCCTCTAGGAGGCCGCGCACCCCCGGTTCGCCGTAGTGGTTCCTGATGTACGCGATCATCCCCTGCCAATTCTGACAGCAGATGTCCCGGTCCATCACGGCGGCGTGCGCGGCTTCTCCGCGGGGAGGGGATGGGGCGGTGTGCGGGGCAGGGGTCACATCCAGTACTCCGGGTACTTCCGGTGCGGCGAGAGGTTGTTGACCACGAGGGCGACCGCCAGCAGGACCAGCGCGCCCAGCCCCGCCGGGATCAGGGGATACAGGAACCCGAGGGCGTGCACCTTCGGCCCGCCGATCACGGCGATCAGCGCCGTCGCCCCGCCGGGGGGGTGGACGGTCTTCGTCGCCAGCATCGCCGCGATGGCAAGCGATACCGCGAGGGAGGCCGCCAGCCAGGGGGTCTGGCCGAAAAACTGAAAGCAGGCCACCCCCACGAGCCCGGAGATGACATGACCGCCCACCAGGTTTCGCGGCTGCGCGAAGGGGCTCCTGATCGCGCCGTACACCAGGACTGCCGATGCCCCCAGCGGCCCCACCATCAGCGTCAGGTCCCGGGGTTCGAAATAGTGCAGCGAGAGATACCCGCAGAGGCAGATCGCCAGCGTCGAGCCGGCGAAGGCCCACAGCACCTCTGCGATGCCCACTCCCGGGGGGCTCTTCGCCCCGCCCTTCATCTTTGCCAGGTAGCCACGAACCGTCATGCCGCCCCGATTGCCCGGACGATGTCCGCCCGGGAGATGATGCCGATCAGCCTGCCTGCGCCGTCCACCACCGGGAGGCTCTTGATCCGCTTTTCGTCGAGCCTCGCGGCCGCGTCCCGGATGTCCGCGTCGGGTCCGGTCGTTATGGCCGGCGAACTCATCGCGTCCCGGAGCCGCCCGCCTTCCTGCGGCCGGGGAAGCGGTTCGCCGAGGATCTGGCGGACGATGTCCTTGAAGGTGCGCTCCCGGCGCATACCCGCCATCGACAGGACATCCGCCTCCGTGACCACGCCGACGACCCGGTTGCCTTCATCCACTACCGGCAGGCCGCTGATCCGGTGCTCCGAAAGGAGGTTCGTCACCGTGGCGAAGTCCGCATCGGCCGTCACCGTGACGACGTCTTTGGTCATCACGTCGCGGACGAAGATCCGGGGGGCGGTCCGCCGCGCCGCATGCCGGAGCGCGATCGCATAGATCCGCTTCAGGTCGTCCTCGGTGACGTCCACGTAGCCCTTCAGCTCCTTCAGGGCCGCCCGCAGGTCCTCAGCGGAGATCTCGCATCGCTGCAGTTCTTCGTCCATGCGATTCGTGCCTCGCCTGCCCCCCCGTTATCCTTCCCGTTCCCCCGGTCTCCGGCCGGATCGGGGTTTCCGTGTGCGTCCGGCTGAGCGCCTGTCAAACGATACGAGGAACCGTCTCGTCTGTCAACGGGATTCTGCCTGAAATGCCTCCATCGCCTCGCCGACGATCAGCCCCGCCGCCCCCGTGTACTTGGGGGAGAAATGGAACAGGACGATCCGCTTCGCGCCCGCCTGCCGCGCCAGCGTCCCCGCCTGCCCGGCCGTCAGGTGGTGCTTGCGGCGGGCGGTTTCCGCGTCGGCGCCGAGAAAGGTCGCCTCGATGAACAACAGCTCCGCGCCCCGGGCGATCTCCACGATCCGGCGGCTGTTCTCCGCGCCGGCCGCGGCGTCGGTGACGTAGGCGACGACCTGGCCCGGCGTCACCTTCACGGCCTGCTCGCGCAGGAGCCCCAGCGCCACCGTCCTCTCCTCCGGTCCGGCGGCGCCGCGCCACCGGACCCGCAGCGGCTCCTCGTCCGGGGCCCCCCGGATGATGCGCTCCTTGAGCTCCTGGAGCCAGGCCCCCGTGGGGAGCCCCATCTCCCTGAGGACGTTCTTCTTGATGTTGAGCCGGGTCTTCTCCTCGAACCGGAAGGCCAGGCAGGGGGTGCCGTGGTCGAGGAACGCCGCCCGGACGGTGAAGAACTCCCCGGCGACGAGCGTTCCGTCGAAGGTGCGCCGCTCCTCCCCGGACGGCCGGAAGGCGTCCCGGCAGCGGTACCGCCGGGTGACGAGCTCCCCGGGACGGACCTCCGTCACGAGCAGTTCGAAGTCGTTGGTGTAGTTCGCCACCAGGTTCCAGGTGTAGGCGTTGAGTTTGTCCTCCACGTTGGCGAGGAACGCCGGCGGCCCGAACAGACGGATGCGCCGGTCCCTCCCCAGGGAGACCCTCAGGAGATGGTCGAACCCGATGAAATGGTCCATGTGGGTGTGGGAGACGAAGATGTGGCCGATCTTCAGGAGTTTGCGCGGCGGCAGGGGGCGGAGGTCGCCCAGGTCGAACAGGAATGCCTCGTTGCGGTAATTGAAATCCACTTACACGCCGGGATCGCCGAAGGGATCGTTGATCAGAGAAGCGCTGTGGATCATGGTCTCCTCTCGCATTTTCTCTTGACAGGCGGAACGCTTTTTCGTACCGTCCCGGTCCCATGAACCCCCTTGCCCCCTCCGCCGTCCAGGCCTTCCGGAAGAGGATCAACGCCCACTACCGCGCCGGCGGCCGCGATCTCCCCTGGCGGAACACGGAGGACCCCTACCGGATCCTGGTCTCCGAGGTCATGCTCCAGCAGACGCAGGTCGAGCGGGTTATCGGCAAATACGGCGAATTCCTCGCCGCCTTTCCCGATTTCCCGGCCCTCGCTGCGGCGCCGCTCCCGCGGCTGCTGCGGATCTGGCAGGGGATGGGGTACAATCGGCGCGCCCTGATGCTCCGCGCGCTCGCCCGGACGGTCGTTGCCGACCATCAGGGGCGTCTGCCCGCCGATCCCGAGATCCTGCGCGGACTGCCGGGGATCGGCCCCTACACCGCCGGGGCGATCATGGCCTTTGCCTTCAACCGGGCGGTGGTATTCCTCGACACGAACATCCGGCGGGTTTACCTCGACGCCTTCTTCCCCGGCCGGGAGAAGGTCCGTGACGCCGAGATCCTCCCGCTGCTCCTCCAGACCCTCGACCGGCGCAACCCGCGCCGGTGGTACAACGCCCTGATGGATTACGGCGCCCTGCTGAAGGCGGGGCGGGCCAACCCCAACCAGCGGAGCGCCCACTACGCCCGTCAGGGCCGGTTTGAAAACTCGGACCGCCAGGCGCGGGGAAGGATCCTGAAGGCGCTCGTCGCCGGGTCGCCGCTGAGTGCGGCGGGAATCGTCCGGGCCACGGGCGTGGAGGCGGCCCGGGTGGAGAAGAACCTGCTCGCCCTGGAGCGGGAGGCGTTCATCGAACGGAAGGGACGCCGGTACGTGCTTCGGGCGTAACCCCTTCCGGGGGGAGGGCCGGCCGGAAGGGGGACGGAGGAAGGGGGTGCGGAGCCGGGTGCTGCCAGTCAGTTCCTGCGTCCCGACACGACGATGAGGTCGAAGGAGGATGACCAGGTAAGCGGCCGGGCCGCGGTGCCGCTCCCGAGCCGTTTTGCCATTGCCTCGCCGGCCGCGCGGTGTTCGCTTCCGTAGAACACGACGGTGGCGTCAAAATCGGACCGCGGGGCCTTGTCCACCGACTGGACCCGGTAGCCCATCTTGCCCAGTTTCGCCGACAGGGCCTTTGCCGAGGCGAGGTCTCCGTCGCCGGCGAGGACCTTGACCTTGAGGGATTGCGGGCGCGGCTTCGGCGCCGCCGGCGCGACGCGGCCGGCTTGCTTCGTCCCTGCGGCCGGTTTTTCTTCCTTGGGCGCCTCTTTCTTCGCCGGCGCCGGCGGAGGTTCCTTTGCAGCGCCCTGACCCTGCCCGCCCTCCTCGAATAGCTTCATCTGGAGGGCCAGGTCGTCCAGGGAGGGCACGTCCCGGCCCTTTGCCGCCGGCGCTTCCGGTTTGGCCTCCGGCTTCGCCTCCGCGGCTTTTTCCGGCAGATTTTCCGGTTCCTTTTTCCGCACTGACGCCGCCGAATCGGGTTTCCCGGCGGCGAGCTTCTGCTTCGCTTCGGCGATCTGTTTCATCACCTCGCTCGTATCCGCCGGTTTCTGGTCCTGCTCCTGCTCCTCCCCTTTGGCAGGGGGCTTGCGGACCGCCCGTTTCGGGGGCGGGGTCTTCTTGGCCGGTTTCGGCTTTTCCTTCTTCGCCGGCAGCAGCTCGACTTCCTTCAACGGGCGTTCCCGCTGCTGCGTTTCCTGGAGCAGCCGCATCTGCAGGTTCAGGTCTTCCACGGATCTGTTCAGGGCGGTGACCTGTTTATTCGCCTGGGCGATTTCGGCCTGCTGATCCGACAGGTCCTGCGTCAGCCGGGTGAGCTCCGCCTGCTGTTCGGCGAGCCGTTTCTGGTAGGCGGCCTTTTCCTTCTCCAGGGCCTGGGTCTGGTTCCAGAGGTCATCCTTGGACAGCTGGGCTTTCTGCTGCTCTTCGGGAGAGGATTCCCCGAACAGGGGGAGGCTCGCGCACCCCGCCGTTGTGATGAGCAGCAGGAACAGCGAGACAGCAAGCATCCTTCGCGTGGACATGGCGTACCTCCGAACGGGTTGTCGCAGGATTTCCCGGATGCCGGGCGGTTTCGTCCGGGATAAACACCCGAACGTCACCGCCGCGGGGCAGGGCGCGGGTTCCCACGGGATGCGCCCCTTCCCGGCAGCGGGGAAACCGTACCGGCCGCCGGGGCCTGACGGCTTGGGGAAAGGGTACGAAGAACGGTCGCGTAAGTCAATAGTTTTCTCGGGAAGTTGTCACCGAAAGGAGAAATCGGCGGGACAAAAGCGGCAACGGGAATCGCTGCCGGAGGCTGCCGCCGCAGCGCGAAGGCGGAATGAGTAAACGAAAACGGCGGCCCGCGCCCGCCCTCCGATCCCCGGCAGCAACGGCGGTCTCCCTCAGGGCCTCCGTCCCGAGACGACCACGAGGTTGAACACCGACCGCCAGGTGCGGGGCTTGAGGACGACCCCCGTGCCGAGCCGTTTCGCCATCACGGCGGCGTCCTTCTTGCTGCCGGGACCGTAGAAGATCGTCGTCAGCTTGTAGTCCCACCGGCGCGCCAGGTCGGTGCCCTCGATCCGGTATCCCATCCCCTCCAGCTTTTTGGCCAGCCGGTGGGCAGCGGCGATCTTCCCGTTGCCGGCGAGGACCTTGATCAGCAGCTGCTTGCCCTGCGGGGCGGCCTTCTGCGGCGGCTGGGGCGCCGGTTCCGGCGGTTGCTTCAGCTGGTTGTTCAGGGCTTCGACGGTCTTGTTCAACTCCACGAACCGTCCGTCCGCCTGGGCCGTTTCATTCTGCCAGTAGGCCAGCTCCTTCTTGACCCGGGCGATTTCCGCCTCCTGGTCGGCGAGCTGCTTCCGGGCCGCGGCCTTTTCCCGCTCCAGCGCCTGCGTCTGATCCCAGAGCTCGTCTTTGGTCGCCTGAAATTTCTGCATCTCCTCGGGCGAGCTGTTGTCTATCGACCGGAACAGCGAACACGCGGGCGTCATCGCCAGAAGCGCGATCATCAGGGCCGCGATCATCGTTCGTCGGAGCATCGGGTACCTCCTCTGCCGTGTCTCGTACTAGTATCGGCGGATTCCCCGCATTTCTGTAGCGGGCAATCCGCCCTACAGCGGTCCGTTCTTCTGCCGGTGGATCACCAGCGCGTTTTCGATCAGCCTGCCGATGACCATCGCCGGGAGCATCCCCGCGCAGGCCGCCTGCTCGAAGAAGAACGACGAGGGGGCCATGCCGGAGGCGGAGTTGGGGTCCGTGATCAGGATGCGGCCGTCCGGCAGATAGAACCCGTCGATCCGGCCGTAGGACCGGAACCCCAGGGCCACGAAGGCGCGCACTGCCTCGCGCTTGATCGCCTCCAGGGCGTCGGCCGGGATGCCCCGGGGCGGGGTGAACTTGCGGCAGCGGCCGGGCATGTACTTGTCGTCGTAGGTGAAGTAATCGCTCTGGGGGGTGATCTCGGTGAGCTCCAGGGCGCGCGGCTCCCCCTCCTCCTCCAGGATGATGGAGGAGAACTCCTTCCCCCGCAGATACTCCTCGACGAGGACGGCCCGGTCCCACCGGAGCGCCTCCTCGACGCCGCGGACCAGGGCCTCCGCGTCGCGGACCAGGGTGACGCCGATGCTCGAGCCCTCCCGCGGGGGCTTGGTGAACAGCGGGAACCCGAACCGGTCGGCCAGGGCCTTCGCGGTCGCTCCGCGCTCCGTGCGCCACTGCTCCTCGCGGACCAGGACGCTCGCCGGGACGCCGATCCCGGCGGCCCGGAGGATCGCCTGCTGGATGTGCTTGTCCATGCCCAGTGCAGAGGCGAGGACGCCGGGGCCGGTGTAGGGGAGGCCGAGCAGCTCGAGGAGCCCCTGGACGCAGCCGTCCTCGCCGTATTTCCCGTGCAGCGAGATAAAGGCGAAGTCGATCTCATCCCGGAGCCCCTCGTAGGAGATCCGCCGTGCCTCGGCCTCCAGCCGCTCGGAGATGTCCTTCGTCGTGTTCTGGGAGATGAGCTGCCAGGGGATCGCCCAGAGCCGCCCTCCGTCGTCCATGAAGATCGCCCGGGGATCGTACGCCTCCCGGTCGAGGTTGTCGAACACGTTCCTGCCGCTGTTGAGGGAGACCTCCCGTTCCGACGACATCCCCCCCAGGATCACCCCCACCCGCAATTTTTCCATTCCTTCAGTACCTTTTCTTTCCCGTATTACGTCACCGGCAGCCTGCCGGAAAATGGAAACAACTCCTCTATCCTTTTTCCCCGCTACACTCCCCCCACCCAATGAGGGAAACGAGGTTTGTCAGGGGGCGATTTGGAGATTTTTCCGGGCCACCGTGCCGCCGCAGCGGAGCGTCCGCCGGGAAAACTGTCTGAGCGCCTGCAAGGCGCGAGTTTTTTCCCGGCAGCACAGCGAGGACGAGCACGGTCGGAAAAAGATCCTGAGCCCCCCTGACAAGCCCCGTTTCCCCATTCCTACCCCTCACAACTCCCAGATGAACGTCACGCCGCTCGTGGGGAAGATCCAGGCGTCGTTGCCGAGCCTCAGCGTGACCGATTTCCCCTGCTCCCGGGTGACCTCCGGGTAGGGGTGCTTCCCGGCGAAGAACCCGATGTCCCGGACGTTCTTGATCCCCGTCCCGTCGTACCGGAAGGAGATCTCCATCCCCCGGGTGGGATAGACCAGATACGCGGAGAACAGACCGTTGCTCTTGAGCTTCTTCGTCTCGATCTCGATCGCCATCCGGACCTGGCGGTTGAGCCTCCCGGCGAGTTCCTCCGCCCCGCACCAGACCTCGAACCCCCGCGCGGTGCTCTCCGCCCGGACGATCGGGACGTCCGCGCCGTCGACCTGCACGCGGTTCACCCGGAAATCCCGCTCCGCCGCCAGGTGCGCGCCGCCGTTGAGCAGCCAGCGGTACTCGCACCGCTTGTCCGCGAAGAACGAGGCGAGCTGCTCGTTGTCCTTGGCGCAGCCGATCAGAAAGCGGGCGTTCCGGAGGGCCTTCGTATACTCCGCCCGGGTCGTTACCTTGAAGTAGTCCTGCCGGACCTGCGCGTCGGGCTCTTCTGCGGGGGTGAACTCGGTCACCCGGATTGCGTACGTAAAGTCGTCGCGCAGCTCCAGCTGCCGGTCCTCCTTGCCGAAGAGGGTCTCGAACATCTCGTAGTAGATCGCGTCGCCGAGCTCCTCGTTGCGGGCCCGCGTCTGGAAGCAGTGGCGGACGATGCTGTCGATCCGGGCGATCGACTTCTCCTCGTCGGGGATGAAGATGCGCCTCAGCCGCGGCTCCACCCGGCCGGCCCGCCCCTTGTGGAGGAAAACCCGCGGCGCCCGCTTCCCCAGGGCGCAGAGGATCTCGTAGCTGATCGAGCGGACCTTCGCGGCGATCTCGTCGGCGGTGATCCCTTCGCTCCCCTGTTCCCCCATCAGGACCGCCTCGTCGCCGATGGCGCACTCGGGGATGTGGCTCACGTCGAGGGTGCACATGTCCATGGAGATCCGGCCGGCGATCGGGGCGCGCCTCCCCCGGATCAGCGCCTCCCCCTGGTTGGAGAGCAGCCAGCCGAACCCGTCGCCGTAACCCACCGGGAGCGTGGCGATCCGGGTGGGGCGCCGGGTGATGTACGTGCGGCCGTAGCCGATGCTGTACCCCGCGGGGAACTCCTTGACGAGCACGACCCGGGTCTTGAAGCTCATCACCGGGCTGAGGGCCGCCTTCGGCCGGGTCTCCGGGGAGGGATAGATCCCGTAGGACATGATCCCCGGCCGCACCATGTCGAGGCAGTACTGGGGGTAGTTCAGGATGGCGCCGCTGTTGGCGATGTGGCGGAGCGGGATCGCGAGCCCTTGCCCGGCCAGCGTGGCCAGGATCTCCTGGAAGGAGCGCCACTGCTGATCGTTGTAGGAGGAGGGGATCTCGCTCTCCGCGAAGTGGGTGAAGACCCCCTCGACGCAAAGGTTGGCAAGGCCGGCGATCTCGCCGATGATCCGGCAGGCCTCTGTCTGCATCGTCCCGCCCCGGCCCATCCCCGTGTCCACCTCGCAGTGGATCGGCGTCCGGACCCCGGCCTTTTTCGCCCGCTTCTGGAGCTCCCGGGCGAACCCGATGTCGGAGACCGAGGGGGTGAGCGTGTACTTGATGATCTGGTCGATCTCGGAGCCGGTGGCCGGGGAGAGGATGACGACCGGGGCGGTGATCCCGCTCACCCGGAGCTGCACCCCCTCGTCGGCGTTCGCCACGCCCAGGCAGGCGGCGCCGTTTTCGATCGCCGCGTTGGAGATCTCGATCGCGCCGTGGCCGTAGGCGTCCGCCTTGACCACCTGCATGATCTTCACCTCCGGCCCCACCAGCCGCCGCATCTCCGCCCAGTTCGCGGCGAAGCTGCCGAGGTCCACCTCGACCCAGTTCCGGTATCCCTGCTGCTCCTTCTGCGTCATTGCCTCGCGTTCCCTCGCCCCGCCCGGGGGCTCGTCATTTCTTCGTCAGCGTGAACACGCCGTCCCACTCCCCGGCGGGAGGGTTTGCCTGCAACTGGCGGCACCGCTCCAGGTACATCCGGCTGGGGACATCCTCGGGCCGCAGGCCGAGCACGGACTCGAAGGCGGCGATCGCCTCGTCCCAGCGGCCGGCGCGGTAGCGGTCGAGCGCCGCGGCGAAGCGGTCCGCGAAGTCGCTCCACGGGGCCGCGTCCTTCCGCTCACCCAGCAGCTCGAAGATCCGGACCGGGAGCTTCTTCCCCTTCACCCGGACCGCGTCGAGCTCGCGGCAGAAGAGCTCCCCCTTGACCATCTCGTGGGTGAACTCGCTGATGATGATGTTCGTCCCGTACTCCTTGTTGGTCCCCTCCAGGCGGGAGGCGAGGTTGACGTGGTCCCCCATGACGGTGTAGTCGAACCGCATCTCCGAGCCCATGTTCCCCACCACCATGTCGCCGCTGTTGATCCCGACGCCGATGTCCACGTCCGGCCGCCCCTCGGCCGCCCACTTCTCCCGGAGCCGGCGGAGCTCCGAAGTCATGCCGAGGGCGGTCCGGCAGGCCCGCAGCGCGTGGTCGGGCTGGTCGAGCGGCGCCCCGAACACCGCCATGATCGCGTCGCCGATGTACTTGTCCAGGAGGCCGTCGTACTTGAACACCACGTCGGTCATCGCCGTCAGGTACTCGTTGAGCAGATGGACCAGCTCCTCCGGAGTGAGTTTCTCGGAGATCGAGGTGAACCCCCGGATGTCCGAGAACAGCACCGAGAGGTTCTTCCTGTCGCCGCCCAGCTTGAGTTTGGAGGGGTCCTTGAGGATCTCGTTCACCACCGAGGCGGTGAGGTAGTACTGGAAGGCGCCGCGGATCTTCTTCTTCTCCCGCTCCTCGGTGACGTACCGGTAGACCGTGATCCCCAGGTAGATCGCGAGCATCGTCAGGACCGGGTAGATCAGGTTCATCCAGAGGTTGAACCGGACGAACAGCGCCGTGTTGACGACGACGAAGGAGCCGATCAGGGCGGCGCAGAGCGCGATGCCCGCCACGGCCTTCATCCGGGGGACGGCTATCCCCATGATCAGTCCCGCGGCGATGATCGTGAGCACGTCGAAGAACCGCGTCCAGCCCGAATGGATGAGAAAATTCCGGTGGAGGATGTTGTCGATCACGGTGGCGTGGATCTCGATCCCCGGGTAGACGGCGGAAAAGGGGGTGACCCGCATGTCGTACACCCCCGTGGCCGTGGCCCCGATCAGCACGATCTTCCCACGGAAATTTTCCGCCGCCAGCCTGCCGGCCAGGAGGTCGGAGACGGAGTAGTGGGGGATGGTCTTGGCCGGGCCGAGGTAGTTGACGAGCATCCTGCCGTGCTCGTCGGTGGGGATCGTCAGCTTGTCGAGCGTCACCCCGTCCGCGCCGTACTCGGCCAGGTTGAGCACGATCATCGGCCAGTTGAGGTACTGGACGACCAGCGACAGGGCCAGCGAGGCGTAGTAGTTGTCCCTAAACCTGATGGCCAGCGGCGACCAGCGGATGACGCCGTCGCTGTCCGGGAAGGAGTTGAAAAACCCGCTGTTCTCGGCGGCCTCCGAAAAGGCCGGGAGGTTCGGCTGGGCCGCGTGCGCCCGGACCAGGGGGGCTTCGCTGGCGTCCTTTTGGCTGCGGACCATCTGGTAGCGGGAATTGGCGATCTCCTTCTCCCCGGCGGCGAGCTGGTCCGCGGTCAGATGGGCCACCTCTTTGTCGGTGATGTGGAAGAAGTAGCCGAGGGTGACGTTCCCGGCCTTTTCGATCGACCGGGCGAGGGCGGCATCGGTGTCGGCGAGCTTTTCCTTTGCCCGGAGCAGTCCCAAGAGCCGCGCATCCCCGATCCCCGCCTCCTTCGCCTCCCGGGAGAGCTCGGCCACGGTCCTGAGGCCGGAGTTCGTGTCCGGTTCGGCAAACACGATGTCGAACCCCACCGCCTTGGCGCCGTACCCCTTCAGGGCGTCTACCACCCGGGCGACGGTGGTGCGCGGCCAGGGCCACCGCCCCAGCTCGTTCAGGCTCCGCTCGTCGATGGCCACGATGCAGGTCTCGCCCCCGGCCGGGACGACCCCCCGGGAGACCATCCGGAGGTCCAGGGCCTTGAGCTCCATGAACCTCAGGAAGGGGGCGTCGACGAAAAACAGCACGATGGCCAGGATGATCACCGCCAGGGCGATCTTCAGCGGCGTCACGGCCAGTATCTTCTGCAAGCGTGCCTTCACGAACGGGCTCCCGGGGCTAAGTTCCGGGAATCATACCAGAGAAACCCCGCAAGTCAAGGCAAATGCGGTACGTAGATTTGCCCCCTGTCCCCGGCTGCACCCCGCCGGAACGGGGGCGACCTGTTTCCGGTTCCGTCAGGGGGGACATGCTTATCGTGCCTGAACGGCGGTGCATGAAAATCTTGACAAGGACGAAGGGTTGCGATAGATAGTCAAACCTTCCACGGGTGCATGCCCGTCGACGGATAAAAAAAGCCGATGTAGCTCAGACGGTAGAGCAGCTGATTCGTAATCAGCAGGTCAGCAGTTCGATCCTGCTCATCGGCTCCAGCACACAGACGAGGGGCTGACCCGATGCGGTCAGCCCCTCGTTCGTTCAGATCCCCCAGGCCCCTCGGTGCCCCTAGATCTTCCCGACGGCTTTCAGGAAGCGGGCCTGTCGAGCCTTGGGGGCCTTCACCGGGGTATAGGTGCCGCCTGCTCTTCGCAGGACCTCACTGATGCGGTCCTGCGGCGCGGGATGGGTCTTGGCGAACCCGGCTTCGTCTCCCGGGTTCAGTTTCTTTTCCATCACCATCAGCATTGCGACGAGCCCGTTCGGATCATAGCCCACGCGCCTGAGAATGGTCTGCGCGACATCGTCGGCGGCGTATTCGAAGGAGCGGGAGTAGCCGTTGTGGATCATGGTCGTGATATCCGAGATCACGCCGCCGAAGGTCTCCGTGAAACGGTCTGCCTCGCCGGGCGCCAGCACCCTGACGCTTTCGGTGGCGATCGTGTTCACGGCGTCGGTGACGCGCGCCTTCTTGATTGCCTGTATCCCGTGCTTGAGCTGGATGTGTCCGATTTCGTGAGCCAGTATCGCCGCTACCGCGTCCTCGTTCGGGCAGCAGCGCAAGAGCCCCCGGGTGACGAAGATGTGCCCGCCCGGCGTGGCGAAGGCGTTGATCTCGTCGGAGTTCAGCACGAGAAACCGGTACCCGAGGAAAATCTGCGGCATGTCCGAGGCCTGGGCCAGTGTCTGGCCGAGGAGGTTCAGATATTCGTTCGCCTGCCGGCTTGCATAGGAGGGATACTTGGTCAGGATGACCGCCGCTACGGAGCGTCCGATGTAGTACTCCTGCTCGGGCGTGAACCCTTCCATGGTTCGGGAAACTGCAGTGGTGCTCTTCTTGATCGACACCGCCGTCGCGGGTGCGATCATCCCTGACTGCTCTGCCTTGTCCGTCGCCTTCACGGTCGAGGTCAGCATTGCCTGGCAGCCGCACAGGAGGAACAGGGCAGTCGGAAGCAGGCAGAGGAAGAAAAGCCGTTTCTTCATGGCGCAGGCTCCTTGGGCGCGGCAACCTGCCCCTGCTTGAGAAACGCCTGCATCTGGCCGGGTTTGATCGCCAGGGCCTCCATTTTATCCACGCGGGTGTAATCGATGCCCGTATGCTTGCTCTTGAATTCCGCTTCCACTTTGGCGTTGAACCCCTTGCCGGCGATGGCCAGCTCGCTGCTCGTCGCCGAGGTCATGACATCGGTCTTTCCCGCCTGCAGGACGATCGGTTTGCTGCTCAGGGCGGAGACGTGCATCCAGCCCTTGACCTTGCGGATCGCGACCAGCTTCCATGCGCCCCGGTCTTCGAGCAGCGCAACCCTGTCTCCGTAGGCGAGAACGCTTTTTATGTTTCCCCAGAAAGACGGGGTGGCGCGAAGTTGTCCCTGCTTGACCTGGACGCTCAGGTACTCGGTGGTTGCGGAACATAACGGCCGGCTGAAGGCGCAGAGGATGAGTATGATCAGAAACATTGCGGGCCGCGACACCATTTCCTTCGACATGTCCCCCTCACTTTGCCGTGCAGCCGCCGTCGATCAGCACGACCTGTCCGGTGGTGTAGCTCGATGCCTCCGAGGCGAAGTACAGGACGAGCGGAACGACCTCTGCCAGCTCGGCGGGGCGCTGCAGCGGGATCTCGGCCAGGCGCTCCTTCGGGATGGTGGGAATGGCCGTGGCGCCGGCGTAGGAGCGGTCCGTGTTGATGATCCCCGGGGCAACGGCGTTCACGAGGATGTTGTGGGGCGCCCATTCCACTGCGAGGGCCAGGGTGAGCTGGTCGAGCCCCCCCTTGCTGGCGCAGTAGGCGCTGACACCGGCCCGACCGCGGCTGCCGGCCCGGGAGGAGATGTTGATCACCCTGCCGCCCCCCTGGCGGATCATGACGGGGCCAACCGCCTTGCAGCAGAGGAAGGCGCCGGTGAGGTTGGTGTCGACTACGGTCCGCCACTCCTCGGGCGACAGGTCGAGCACCGGTTTGTGCGACCGGGTGGCGGCGTTGTTCACCAGGATGTCGATCCGGCCGAATTCCGCCACGATCTTCCGCACCGCCGCTTCCACCTGCACATAGTCGGTGACATCCATCGTCAGGGCCAGGGCCTTGCGGCCGCGGTCCCTGACCTCCTGCGCCGCCTTTTCCAGCTCGGACAGGGAGCGGCCGGTGAGGGCCACGTCCGCGCCGGCCTCGGCCAGGGCCAAGGCGATCTCCCTGCCCAGGTTCCGGCCGGCCCCGGTAACCAGGGCGACTCGGCTGCGGAGAGTGAATCGGTCCATCACGGGCATAGGGCAGACTCCTTCAGCGAGGTGACTCAACAGGCGCGGCCCGGCAGCGGGGAACGGGCCGCAGCGAAAACCGCGAGAATGGCCCGGCTGCGGCAAAATTCACGGGCGTCCGCGGCGCGGGACCAGCTCCGGTCACTTCAGCGGGACCATCAGCACCCGACCGAACAGGAAATAGGTCGCCAGGGAATACCCCGCGGCCACGCACAGCAGGACGTACCACTTGCGCACGCCCCCCAAGAGCATCATGGCGAGCAGGAACCCGGTTGTGGTGATCAGGTAGCTCGCCTTGTCGAACACGAACCCGTACAGGACGCTGAGGGCTATCGTTCCGGCAAACACACGCCAGGAAAAGACGCCCCCCTCCGCGTCTCCGGTGCCGCTTTCGACCGGCGCCGCCTTCTTCCGCCAGGACAGGAGGATCTGGGCCGCAGCGGCGACAAACAGCAGCAGGGAGAGCGTGCGCGGGAAGAGCCCCGGACCCGGATCGTCGGGATTGACGCTCTGGGTGAATCCGCCGAGGAAATAGAACAGGGCCGCCAGTGCGGCCATCCCGGCGCTGATCGCTATCTCCGCTCTCCGTTGCACGCCCGTTCCTCCTGCCCCTGTTTCCCGACCACAGGGCAAATCATTTCCCGACGCATACCGGCCGCCCCGGACTCGATCCCGGGGCGAGACCTATTTCTTCACCACCTTCTGGAGCAGTTTGCCCATGTACTCGTAATCGGCGCGCACCGCGGCGGTGAACTCCGCCGGCCCCATGAACTCGGCAAACTGGGAGTTCTTGGCCAGGTAGTCCTTGAACCCGGGCTCCTCCATGGCCTTCCTGATCGCCTCGACCAGGGTCGCGCGCACGTCGGCGGGAAGCCCCTTCTTGGCGCCGAACCCGCGGTACTGGGTGATGACGATGTTGTACCCGAGCTCCTTGAGCGTGGGCACGTCCTTCCACTGGGGGAGCCGCTTCTCGCCGCTCACCACCAGGGCCCGCACCTTGCCGGAGGCGACGTACTGGTTCATCGTCGTGGGCGAGGAGACGGTGACCGGGATATGGCCGCCCAGGAGGTTGGTGATGATCTCCGACCCGCCGCCGTAGGGGACGTAGGACATGGGCATGCCCGATTCCTCGGCCACCGCCAGGGCCAGCAGGTGCAGCGCCGAATAGGTCGCCTGGCCGCCCATCTTTATCCGGGGGTTCTTCTTGGCATGGTCGATCAGCTCGTTGAGCGTCTTGAAGGGGCTGTCGCTCCTGACGACGATGCAGAAGGGCTCCTTCTGGACATGGACGAGGAACTCGAACTGGTCGATCGAAAAGTCCTTCTTCAGGTCGCCGTGCAGCCCGGTGATCAGGGCGCTGGTGATCGTCGAGATGGTGTACCCGTCCGCCGGGTCCGCCATCAGCGACGCGAACATCACCCCGCCGCTGCCGCCCGTCTTGTTGACGACCACCATCGGCTGGCTCAGGTGTTTCTTCGCGTTCTGGGCGATCTGCCGGGCCATCACGTCGGCGGGCGAGCCGGCGGGCGACGAATTGAGGATGGTGACCGGCTTGGCCGGAAACTTGTCCGCAGCCTCCGCGGGAGTTACACCGAACGAATACCCAGCCGCGAGCGCGATCACCGCCAGTGCGGTCAGAACGATCTTTCCCCGATTCTTCCTGGATTTCATGTTCTTGCTCCTCCTTTCCCGATGGGGCATCTTACGAGCCCGTTTGGGCGAAACGGGTCAGACGACCCGAGTCGGGCCCGTTCGCTTCTTTCTCGACCGATAGACCTGAAACGCGATCGACAGCAGCGCGACCGCGAGCAGAATGATGGTCACCGGCCGTTCCAAGAATATCATGGCGCTGCCGTCCGAGAGGATGAGCGACTTGCGGAAGGATGTCTCGATCATCTTTCCCAACACCATCGCCAGCACGACCGGGGCGATCGGAAACCCGAACTTCCGCATGACGTACCCCAAAATCCCGAACCCCAGGGCCAGCCACAGCGAAAAGAGGCTGTTCGATTCGGCGTAGCAGGCAAACAGCGTCACCGCCAGCACGATCGGGGTCAGGATGCTCTTCGGCACCCTGAGGACCATCGCCCAGAGCTGAGTGCCCATGAGCCCCATGGCCAGCATGACCACGTTGCCGGCCAGGAGCCCGGCGAACAGGCCGTACACCAGCTCCGGCTGCTTCACGAACAGCAGCGGCCCGGGCTGCAGGCCCTGGATGGTGAAGGCCCCGATCAGGACGGCTGCGGCGGCCGAGCCCGGGATGCCCAGGGTCAGAAGCGGCACGAGGGCCCCGCTCACCACGGAGTTGTTGGCCGCCTCGGGGGCGGCAACCCCCTCCAGGATGCCGGTGCCGAACAGCTCGGGGTGCCGGGAGGCGCGCTTCTCTTCGTTGTAGGCGATGAAGGAGGCCACCGCCTTGCCGGCCCCGGGGATGATGCCGACGAGATAGCCGATCAGCGTCCCGCGGACCATGGCCCGGTGGCAGCGCAGGTATTCCTTGAGCGTGGGCAGGGAGCCGGAGATCCTGTTGAACGCCACGTTCTGCGTCAGAGCCTCCATGGTCATCAGCACTTCCGAGATGGCGAACAGGCCGATCAGGATGGGGACCAGGGGCAGGCCTTCATACAGGGCGTTGACGAAGATGTACCGGCTCGTGCCGCTGATGTCGTCGATGCCGATGGTGTTGATCAAGAGCCCGAACAGGACCCCGATCGCCCCCTTTACCCAGGACTTGCCCGCCAGGGCCGCAACGGCGGTCAGACCGAACAGGCCGAGGGCGAAATATTCCGGCGGTCCGAAGCTCAGGGCCATGCCGGCCAGCGGGACCGCGGTGAGGATCAGGGCGATCGTGCTGACGATGCCGGCATAGAAGGAGGCGACGATCGACATCCCCAGGGCCTTGGCGGGGAATCCCTGCTGTGTCAGGGGGTAGCCGTCGAAGGTGGTGGGGGTGGCCGCAGTCTCGCCGGGAATGTTTAGCGTGACCGCCGTGATCGACCCGCCGTATTCCGCGGCGCCGTACAGCGAGGTGAGAAACAGCAGGCTGGGCAGCGGGGTCAGGTAGAAGGTGAAGGGGAGGCACAGGGCGATGCCCATGGTGGCGCTGAGCCCCGGCAGCGCCCCCACCAGGTAGCCCACCACCGACCCGCCGACGATGGCCAGGATGCTGTTCCACTGCATGAGCGGGACGAACCCGCCGATCAAATGCTCGACCATTACCCGATCCCTTCTCCTGCGGTCGGTTGGCTTGCGGAACGCTGGACACCCGATCTCACTCGGCATGTGCCCGGGGGTCCCGTTTCCCATACCACAGGGATGCCTGTCTTTGCCACAGATTTGCGCTGCGGGAATCATGCCGGAATGGCGGGCGGGGAATCCCGGTACGGGATCGACGCACTGTGCGGGAAACGCGACAATCGGCTACCCATCCGCTCGCGGCAGCATGTTCGCGTCGACCTCGCGGACCGCCATCTCCCGGGCCGGATAGGGTTTCAGGAGCGGTGCGAGCTCGGCGGGCCTGACGCTCCGCGGGTCGAGCCAGGCCGCCTCGCTCTCCTTCGGGACGATCACGGGCATCCGGTCGTGGACGGGGCGGATCAGGTCGTTCGCGTCGGTGGTGATGATCGTGCAGGAATGGATGCGCTCCCTCGCCGGGGAGACCCAGGTCTCGTACAGTCCGGCCATGCCGAAGGGGCGGCCCGACGTGAGGGAGTAGAGGAGCGGCCGCTTCCGGTTGCCCGCCTTCTGCCATTCGTAGAACCCGTCGGCGGGGATCAGGCAGCGCCGCCTCTGGAAGGCCTCCTTGAAGCTGGGCTTCTCCGCCAGGGTCTCGGCCCGGGCGTTGAACATGCGGCTCCCGAGGGAGGGGTCGTCGGCCCAGGCGGGGATCAGCCCCCACCTGAGGGTGACGAGCTTCTTCTTATTCGTGAGAACGATCGCGGCGACCTGCTGGGTGGGGCAGATGTCGGCCGCCGGCCGGTATTCGGTGGCGATCTCCTCGACGTCGAAGGCCTCGGCCAGGGCTGCCAGGTCGGTCAGGAGGATGAACCGTCCGCACATGGCCTACGCCGCCCCCCTGCTCGCGTCTCCGCTTCGGCGGCCGCTCATGCGAGGAAGTCCTCCAGCTCCGCCCGGCGCGCATGGGCGTCCGCTTCGCCGATCTCCATGATGTTCCGGATGTAGGCGGGGTCGAACATGATCATGCTGAGCCACTCGTAGCTCCCGGTCTTGGAAGTGCCGAGCCGGCGCGTGAGGAACCGGAAGGAGCGGGGCAGCCGCGGCTCGTACCGCCCCGCGATTTCGGCCAGGTCGACGGAGGGGCGCAGCGTGAAGGCCTTGACCAGCCTGACTGCGGAGGCCGCCTCCGGCGGCTGGCTCTCCAGCAGACGGTTCACCCGCTCCAGCCCCAGCAGGTCCTGATCGAGGAGGTCCACGAAAATCGCGTTCATCAGCACGTCGAGGATCCGGGCGACGGAGGGGTAGCCGCGGCTCACCACGTGGCCCGCCTCGGCCGGCGCGGGCTTGTGGCGCGTGGAGACGGCGACGATGCATTTTGCGCCCAGGTGCAGCGACGGGGAGAGGGGGGCGTACTGGCGGATCCCGCCGTCACCATACCAGGAATCCCCGACCCGGACGGCGGGAAAGAACAGCGGCAGGGCCGTGGAGGCCATGACCTGTTCCACCGTGATCTCCGTCATCACGCTGTGCCGGTGGGGCCGCTCCCACATCTCGATGTTCTTCCCCTGCACCCAGGTGACGGCCTGGCCGGTGGTGTAGTTGGTGGCGGTGATGGCCAGGGCCTTGAGCCGCTGTTGCCGGATGTTCTCGCCGATCCCGGCGATCCCGCCCCCGGGGGAGCCGAACCCCCGCGTGAGCAGTCTCCGCAACGGCGCCGTGTCGACGATCGATTTCGGGGGCTCCGCGGCGGAGAGCCCGCCGGTGAGGAACTGGAACCCCCAGAGCAGCGCCCGCTGGGCCAGACTCCCGGCGTTCGCGTCGTACACCTGATCGATGCTGAGGTTGCGCCAGAATTCGCTGAGGCTGCCGATGGCCTCCGGAAAGGTGCCCGGGTGGCTGGCGATGAACGCGGCGTTGATCGCCCCGGCGGAGATCCCCGTCAGGATGGGGATGCGGATCCCGGGGCAGTGGTCGGCGAGGCAGCGCAGGAATCCCACCTGGTAGGCGGCATGGGCGCCGCCTCCGCTCAGGACCAGCGACACGTCGTTTACGACATCGATCATCGGTTGCACCCGCAGCGGGGTCCGGCGGCCCCGCTCAGTGGAGGTCCTTCCGGTGGTTCCCCGCGGCGAACTCCTGCGCGACGATCCCCTCGATCTCGGCGGGCTCGACCCTGCCGCAGGCGGTCAGCAGCCGCCGGTACCGGGCCTTGTCGAAGGATTGCCCCGTCGCCGCGGAGGTGTACAGCACGTGGAGCAGGATCATGATGACGAAGTGGACCGCCTCGTGCCGCGAGAGCCCCTTTCCCTCCATCGCCTCGCAGAACAGCCCCGTTTCCACGGGGGCGTCGGCCGCCAGTTGATCCTCGACCATCTGGTGGGTGCTGATGTGCAGGAAAGGGTTGAACTGCGACCCCGCGTCGTATTCGCGGCCGTCCAGGATGGCGGTGTTCTCGAAATGGTCGCCGTACTCCTGATGGTCCATCAGGATCAGCGCCAGGTCGTTCTCCTTGTCCGACAGCTCGTTTCGTCTGCCGGCCTTGACCATCTCCCAGATCCGGTAAAGGTTCTGCCGGAAGTTCTTCCGCTGCAGCCGCCGGTGCGCCTCGGTGTCCTGCTCATCCGCCATCGGTCGTCCCCGCCGTACCGTCATGCCGTCCCCGCCCTACGACCGGATCATCACCAGCATCATCTTGAACCGCTTGGGCGCCTTCAGGGCGTGGGGTTTCCCGCCGGGCATGATGATCATCTCCCCTGCCGTCAGAAGGTGCGGCTGGCCGGCGATGATGATCTCCGCCTCGCCGTCGAGGATGCAGACCAGGGCGTCGAAGGGGGCCGTATGCTCGCTCAGCCCCTGGTCCCGGTCGAAGGCGAACAGGGTAACCGTCCCGGTCGTTTTCTTGATGATCTCCTTGCTGACGATCGAACCGTCCTGATAGGCGACGAGATCCTTCATGCTGGCTGCCTTCTCGATCATAGAGCCTCCTCCGGTACAGAAATCCATTCCCTGTGCCCGGAAAGAATAACCACAACTTTCGGCCTCTGTCCACTGGATTTATGCGGAGGCGGGGGCTCGGTTCAGGACGCCGGGGGGACCGGACGGGCGCCCGGGCCGGCGGCGCGTTCTGGTAGCTGGGCCCTACCAATATCCCCACTATCAACCAGCGTTGACCTGCGGACCGAAGGGTCAATACACTGATGCAAAACAAAAGGGAATCATCGCCGTTGCACAAGGCGAGACGCGAAAGGAGAAAGGCAGATGGCAGCGGATGACGTGGTCAAGGGACTGCTGATAGGCGGCCTGCTCGGCGCGGCCGCGGGGATGCTGTATGCCCCGAAAAGCGGAAAGGAGACGCGGGAGGACATCCGTCATTCCGCCGAGGAGCTGCTGGATAAGGCGAAGAGCCGGTACGAGGATGCGTACCGGACCCTGGAGAAGATGGCCGTTGAGGAGAAGGAGTCGTACCTGGGCAAGAAGGACCGGCTGAAAAAGGCCTTTGATGCGGGCGTGGAGGCGTTCCGCGCGGAACAGACCGCCGCCCGGTAAGCAGCCGGAAGAAAGGTCCGCCCGGGGGCCGGGCGATGGGGCAGAGGCAAAGAAGGCCCCGCGCGGGGCAGAAGGTTCGCCATGGCGGTATCGGGAAAGTACGGAAAAGTGGACATCCCCAGGATTGCCGCGGAAGAGCCCGTGTTCATCCTGCGGGCCCAGGACGCCCTGGCGGCGACGGTGATTCGGATGTACCAGCTGCTGGCGGAATCCCACGGGAGACCGCTGGCCGGTGAATTGGACAGGCAGATAGAAGCCTTCAAGAAGTGGAAGGGAAACCGGAAGCTGCCGGACTGAAAGGATCGGCGGTCACCATGGCCGGAGGCAGGATGAACGGTTCGGAACCTCCCTATCGAGATCGGACCGATGCCGGCAGGGTCCTGGCCGGGTACGTGAACCACTACGATCCCGCCGCGGCAATCGTGCTGGCCATCCCGCGCGGCGGCATACCGGACATATCTGAGACCCTCCTCCGTTGAGGGGAAAGCGGCCATCATCATAGACGACGGACTGGCTTCCGGATATACGATGATGGCCGCATCTAAATCAATACGTCAGCGGGGCGCGGCAACGGTCGCGGCGGCGGCGCCGGTCGCCTCCTCGACCGCGCGGGAACTGCTCGCCGCGGTCGTCGATGAGGTGGTGAGCCCCGTTATTTCCCATCGCACCCCCTTTGCCGTAGCCGGATTCTACCGGGAGTGGCACGACCTGACGGACGAAGAGGTGTCCGTCGAACTGAAGGGATTTGCGGAATATGGCAAGAGGCAACGACGCGGCCCGGGAGGCCCTGTTCTGGGAGAAACTTGAGGGGAATCGGGGACAGTGCCACCTGTGCGCCCATGAATGCAGGATCCCCGCAGGAAACTTTGGCATCTGCGGCGTCCGGCAGAACGTCGCCGGGGTCCTCCGGACGCTGGTATACGGTCGGCTGATCGCCGCCAATGTCGATCCCATCGAGAAAAAGCCGCTGTACCATTTCCTGCCCGGTTCCACCTCCTATTCCGTGGCCACGGTCGGCTGCAATTTCAAGTGCGGCTTCTGCCAGAATTGGCAGATCTCCCAGGCTTCGCCGCGAGACGGCGCCAACCCGCCGGACCGCCAGGTGGCGCCCGGCGAGATCGTGGCCGCGGCCCAACGGCACGGCTGCCGGAGCATTTCCTATACCTACACCGAGCCCACCATCTATTTCGAGTACGCCTACGACACGGCCCGGCTGGCCAGGGAGGCGGGACTCGCCAACGTGTTCGTGACCAACGGCTACATGACCCGGCAGGCCCTCGATACGATCAAACCCTACCTCGCCGCCGCCAATGTGGACCTGAAGAGCTTCCGCGACGAGTCCTACCGGACCACCTGCAAGGCCCGTCTGCAGCCCGTGCTGGACACCATCGCCGCCATGAAAGAGCTCGGCGTCTGGCTGGAGGTGACCACCCTGGTCATCCCGGGCGAGAACGACTCCGACGAGGAGCTGGGAGAGATCGCCGCGTTTTTGGCCCGGATCGACGGCGACATCCCCTGGCATGTCAGTCAATTCCATCCCGATTACCAGTTCGACCACCGCGGTCCCACCCCCGTGGAGACGCTGAAGCGCGCCCGGGACATCGGCCGCAGGGCAGGGCTCAGGTACGTGTACCTGGGGAACGTCCGGGAGGGAACCGACACCTTCTGCCCCCGGTGCCGCGAGCCGCTCGTCGAACGAACGTATATGCGGCTGGGCAGGGTCAACCTCAACGGCGGCAAGTGTCCCACCTGCGGCGCCTCGATCGGCGGCGTCTGGTCGTGAGGGGTCCCCTGGTGCACGCCCCATCACCCCGCACCCCCCTGAAAAATCATAGTGAAGGTTGCCCGCGCTTCTGCTAACATCGCAGCCGTAGCCCCTTGCCCGGTCCGGCATGCGCCGGGGCGCCGGTGAGGAAAGGAGATGCGATGCAGTTAGTTCTCGGCCTGTTACTGGCCGCCGTGTCGATCGCGGGTCCCGCCGCGGCGCAGGAGGTCCGGTTTCCCCGCCTCGACGGCTGGCGGCTGACAGCGGAGGTCCAGCGGTTCCTCCCCAAGACCCTGTACGAGTACATCAACGGCGCGGCCGACCTCTACCTGGCCTGCGATTTCGAAGAGCTGTGGGTGGCGGAGTACGCAAGCGACCGGAAGGGCTCGGTGGTCGTGGAGGTGTACCGCCACCGGACCCCCCGGGACGCCTTCGGGATCTACAGCCAGGAACGGCCGGCCGAAGCGCCTCCGGTTCCGGTGGGCAGCCAGGGGTACGCCGACACGAATCTCCTCAACTTCGTGGCCGGCCCCTATTACGTCAAGATCAGCAGCTCCGGAACCGGGGCCGCGGACCGGGAGGTGCTGATGCGCTTCGGCTCGGCCACGGCCTCCGGCCTGGGGACGGACGGGGGGCTGCCCCCGGAGCTGCAGCTCTTCCCCGCGGAGGGGAAGCGGGCAAACTCGGAGAAGTACCTTACCAGGAATTTCCTCGGGTACCCCTTTTTCAACGCCGTGTTCACCGCCGAGTACGAACGCGCCGGCAGAAGGTTTCGGCTGTTCATCCTGGCGGCCAGGGACGCGGCGGAGTGCCGGGAGCTCCTGGGCCGGTACCTGAGGCAGACGAAAGCCCCGGAGCAGGATCCGAAGGAGGGCCGCCTGCGGGTCAGGGACCCGCACCACGGGGCCGTTGAATTGTCCTGGCAGGGGCGGTATATCTGGGGCAGCGTCGATCTGGCGGACCCCGACCTGTCTGCGGGATACCTGGCGCGTATCGAAGCGCTGATGAAGGAAGTGAGATAAGCTCAGCGGAGCGGCTCGGGCGGCGGTGAGGCGAAAAGTGAGGGAGACCGCGGACGGTGCACCGATCGCGGAGGAGAGGGAGGGACCATGGCAAAAGGGAAGATCGGCAGACGGCAGTTCATGAAGACGACGCTGGCGGGGTTCGGTGGGTTTTCCGTGCTCGCCGCTCTGGAGAACAAACCCGCGGAGACGCGGGGCGATGCCGGGACCAGGGCCAGAAAACCGGTCACGCGGGTGCTGGGCGGAACGGGGCTCACGCTCCCGGTGGTCAACATGGGGGTGATGAACTCGGACAACCCCAGCCTGATCCGGGCCGCCCTGGACGCGGGCATGGTGCTTCTGGACACGGCCCATGCCTACATGCAGGGGCGAAACGAAGAGGTGATCGGGAGTGTGGTCAAGGGGCGGCCGCGGGACTCCTTCCTGATCGGCAGCAAGGTGGGGCTCCCCCAGGACCGCACCACCGGCCGGTACCTCGAGGGGGCCACGGAGGCGGAGTTCCTGAAGAAGCTCGACCTCAGCCTCAAGAGGCTGGGGCTCGAGCATGTGGACATCCTGTACCACCATAACGTGTCGAGACGGGAATCTGCCTTTTACGAGCCGGTGCTCAACGCCATGGCCAAGGCGAAGAAGGCGGGGAAGTTCCGGTATGCCGGGATCACCACCCATTCCAACGAGCCGGAGGTGATCCGGGCGGCGGTGGACACGAAATTCTACGAGGTCATCCTCACCTCCTACAACTACCAGCAGCGCCACGTGGCCGAGGTGAAGGAGGCGATCGGCCGCGCGGCCCGGGCGGGAATCGGGATCGTGGGGATGAAGGCGATCCGGGGCGGGTTCCGCCAGAGTCCGTCGGTGCCGAGCGCCTCCGCTGCCCTGAAGTGGGTCCTCCAGGACGAGAACGTCCACACGATCGTCCCCGGGTTCACCACCTTCGACCAACTGGAGACGGACCTGGCCGTGATGGAGGAGCCCCGCCTGACCGATGCCGAGCGGCGCGAGCTGGCAGCGGCGTCGCTGCTGCCGGGGCTCACCTGCCAGGGGTGCCGCACGTGCCTCGGGCAGTGCGTCGCCGGGCTTCCCATCCCCGACCTGATGCGGGCCGCGATGTACGTCTACGACTACCGGCACCTCGGCATGGCCCGGGAGCTCGTCGTCTCTCTGGGGCTGTCGCCGCGCCCCTGCGGGGAGTGTTCTGTCTGCCCGGTTCGCTGCCCCCAGGGGTTCGCCGTCCGGGAGCGGGTTGAGGACATCGTCCGCATCCGGCAGGTCCCGGAGGAGTTCCTGGTATGAGCATATCGCGACGGCAATTCCTGAAGGCAACCGCGGCCGGGGTGGCGATCGGCCTGGCGGGCCCGCCCGGCTTCGCGGGCGCGGCAGAGGAGGTGGACCTGGCGGTGATCTCGGGCGAGCCGGCAGCGGCCACGGCCAAGGCCCTGGAGACCTTGGGGGGGATCTCCCGGTTCGTGAAGAAGGGGCAGCGCGTCCTGATCAAGCCCAACATGTCCTTTGCCAAGGGGCCGGACATTGCCGCCACCACGCACCCGCTGGTCGTCGCCGCGGTGGCGCGGGCCTGCAGCGAGGCCGGGGCAGGGGAGGTCCTGGTTCTGGACCACACGCTCCAGCGGGCCGAACTCTGCCTCGAACGGACCGGGATCCGCGAGGCCTGCCGGGGCATCCCGGGGGTCCACTGCCTGGCCGTCCAGGACCGGAAGTTCTTCAGGGAGGTCAAGGTCCCGCGGGGCAAGGTGCTGGAGCGGGTGGAGGTGGTCCGGGACCTCCTCGACGACTGCGTCCTGATCAGCGTCCCCGTGGCCAAGTCCCACTCCACCACCGGGGTGAGCCTCGGGCTGAAGGGGTTGATGGGGCTGATCTGGGACCGGGAGAGTTTCCACTCCCAGTTCAACATCAACGAGGGGATCGCGGATTTGGCCACGGTGGTCCGCCCCCGGCTGACCGTCCTGGACGCCACCCGGGCCCTCACGACGGGCGGTCCGGGGGGGCCGGGCGAGGTCAAGCGGCCGAACCTCGTCGTGGCCGGGACAGACCCGGTGGCCGTGGACTCCTTCGGCGTGGGGATTGTCCCCTGGTACGGCCAGAGCTTCCGGGGCCGCCAGGTGGAGCACCTCCTGGCCGCCCACCAGCGCGGCCTGGGGCAGATCGACGTGGACAAGCTCCGAATCCGCAGGGCGAGCGTATGAGAAGAGCGGTCCAATCGCTGTCGCTGCTCCTGTTCACCCTGCTGTTCCTGCTGGCCACCTTTCGGCTCCCCGGGTGGCTCCCCGCCGACATCTACCTGCGGATCGACCCGCTCATCGGGCTCACCGCCGTGGCAGCCTCGCGGGAGATGATCCCCCGGGTCCTCTGGGCGTTGGTCCTGGTCGGGGCGACCCTGGCACTCGGGCGGTTCTTCTGCGCCTGGCTCTGCCCGCTGGGGGCGACCATCGACGGCTTCGACGGCATCCTGTTCCGGAAGGTCCGCCGGCCGGGGCCGAGCGGGGAGACGAACCTGCGGAAGACGAAGTACGTGCTTTTGATCCTGATCGTCGGCGCGGCGCTCCTCGGGGTCTCGCTGGCCTACCTGCTCGACCCGATCGCGCTCCTGACCCGGTTCTACGCCCTGGTCCTGTACCCTGCGGCCGTGGCGGTGGCCAACGTCCTGCTGGACCTCCTGCGGCCGCTGACCGGGGCGATGGGCTGGGTCGGCCTCTCCCACCTGCGGTATCCCCAGCCGGTATTCTACATGACGGGCCTGACGCTTTTGCTCTTCGGCGGGGTGATCAGCCTGGGGCTGCTGGCGCCGCGGTTCTGGTGCCGCTTCCTCTGCCCCCTGGGGGCCCTGCTCAGCCTGATCGCGCCGCTGGGGCTGTTCAAGCGCCGGGTGAGCGCCGCGTGCACCCGCTGCCTGGCCTGCCAAAAGGCCTGCCCGATGGGGGCGATCCCCGCCGATCCGCTTGCCACCCGGGCGCCCGAATGCATCCAGTGCCGCACCTGCGCCGCGGTCTGCCCCGAGCGGGCCGTCTCCTACCCCGCCTCGCTTTCCGGGATGGGCGAGCACTCCCGGTTCGACCTGTCGCGCCGGGGGGCGATCGCCTCCCTGGGCGGGGGGCTGACCCTGGGGTTCGTGACGCTCCAGAGCCCCTTCACCTTCTTGGAGGGGCGGCGGCAGCTCATCCGGCCGCCGGGCGCGCTCCCCGAGGAGGCCTTCCTGCGCACCTGCGTCCGCTGTGGGGAGTGCATGAAGTCCTGCGTCACCAACACGCTCCAGCCCTGCCTGTGGGAGTCGGGTCTGCAGGGGCTCTGGACCCCCAAGGCGGAGCTCCGGATGGCCCCCTGCGAGCCGAACTGCAACGTCTGCGGTCGGGTCTGTCCGACCCAGGCGATCCGGTCGGTGTCGCTGGAGGAGAAGAACCACGCCAAGATCGGGACGGCGATCCTCAAGAAGGAGCAGTGCCTGGTCTGGGCCCAGAACAAGCTCTGCCTAATCTGCGACGAGATCTGCCCGTACAACGCCATCGTGTTTCGGCCGATCGACGGATTCCGGCGGCCCGTGGTGATCGCCTCGCGGTGCAACGGCTGCGGGTACTGCGAGCAGCGCTGCCCCGTGAAGGGGGACTCCGCCATCGTCGTGGTCCCGGACGGCGAGATCCGCCTGAAGGAGGGCTCCTACATCCGCGAGGCGAAGAAGCTCCAGCTCGAGTTCAAGCCCGACCCCGGCGACGACAGATACCTGATCGGCGAGTCGGGGTTCGAGATCGGCGGGCAGCCCCCGGCCGCGCCGGGCGGACTGCCCGCCGCAGGACCCCCCGCCGGGACCGCGCCCGGCTCCCTCCCGCCCGCCGGGAAGCCCAAGGGGTTCCTCTAAATCACCGGCCGCTTTTCCCCCCCGGGCCCTGCACGGCAGGGTGATCAAGCGGGGATACCGCCACTCCGGCGGAGGCCGGAATCCAGCGGAAAAGCGGGATGCGGGCCGCCTCCGGCGCGACATACCCATTGACAGGCCGAGCCGTCGGGCGTATAGCACCCGCTCGCCTGCGGCAGGTACTGCCCAGCCGCCGGCGCCGGCAGGAGGCGCGGCGCGCCCCGGCAGGGGCGCTCCGGAGCCGGGATGCACGGAAGCGAATCGCAGTACGCCGCCCGGGGGAATCATTTCTATCGGTAAGGAACAGCGATAATGATCCACAACGCCCTGCGGGGCATCCTCTTGATGATCAGCGCCATGGTCTTCCTCCCGGTCAAGGACGGGATGGCCAAGGTCCTCGGCGGCGCTTACCCGCCGCTCCAGATCATCTGGGCGCAGTTCAGCATCGTCTACCTGGTGCTCGCCCCGTTCATCGTCCTGCGGTACGGCGCCGGGATGCTGTTGCCCCGTCCGCCGGGGCTCCAGTTTCTCCGCGGGGTGTTCACCTTCTGGGGGATCGGGTTCTTCTACTGGGCCGTGCAATACATCCCGCTGGCGAGCACGACCTCGATCTATTTCCTGGCCCCGCTGGTGGTGACGGCGCTCTCCCCGTGGGTATTGAAGGAGCGGGTGGACCTGCGCCGCTGGGTGGCCGTGGTGGTGGGGTTCCTGGGGGTGACCTTGATCCTCCGGCCCGACCTGCGGGAGTTCAACCCGGGGTATGCCATCGCCGTCGTCGGCGGGATCAGCATCGGCCTGTTCTACATCGCCAACCGGAGGCTCGCGGACGGGGGACCGGCGGTGGTGATGCTCGCCCATTCGGTCCTGATCGGCGCGGTCCTCTCCTCCTTCGCCGTCCCCTTCGTCTGGGTCCCGCCCCGGGCGGCGGACGTCCCGCTGATCGCGGCGTTCGTTCTCTGCGCCCTGGTGGGGCAGGGGCTCCTGATGGCCGCCTTCAAGAACGCGCCGGCCTCGATCGTCGCCCCGTTCCAGTACAGCGCCATCATCTCGGCGACGCTGTTCGGGTTTTTCGCCCTGGGCGAATTCCCCGATCGGCTGACGATCGCCGGGATCGCCGTGGTCGTGGCCAGCGGCTTGTACATCGCGCTCCGCGAGGGAAGGATCAGGAACGGGAGCGACCGGCGATCAATTCTCCCTGCCGAATCCATTGACAGAAAAGCGGCAATCGGCTTATGCTGCACGGCACGAACGAAAACCCTGCCGAAAGCGGACGGAGATACCTGACATGGATGAAATGCAGCTTCAGACGAGACTCGCGCTCCATCCCTGGAGCCTCGAGACGACGCCGCTGGCGGTCCTGCTGCGCGTGGCGCGGGAGACGGGCTGGAACGCGGTGGAGCTGCGGAATGCCGATTTCGCGGTTGCGGCCGGCGCCGGGATGGGCAACGGCGAGGTTCTGGCGCTGATCCGGGAAAGCGGCATGCCGGTCTCGGTCCTCGGCGTCAAGTACGGCTGGATCTTTGCCCGGGGCGAGGAGCGGCGCCGGCTGTTCGCGGATTTTGCCGACACCTGCGCCAACGCCGTGGCGCTCGGCTGCGACATGCTGATGAGTGCGCCGGGACCGCGGGCCGAAGGCACGATTTCCGCTGCGGCTGCCAGCCTGCGCGAAGCGGGCGACGTCGCCCGATCGTACGGCCTGCGGCTGGCGATCGAGTTCAGTTGCACCCACAACGTCATCAACAGCCTCGAAAAGGCCCGGGAAATGCTGGCGCTGGCTGGCCATCCCAGCTGCGGCCTCCTTTTGGACACGTACCACCTTGAACGCACCGGCGCCGGCGGTCGTGCCTTCGCGGAGGTCCCGCCGCAGGAGATCTTCGCCTTTCATTTCAGCGACTGCCCTGCGACCCCGCTGGCGCCCGATACGGCGCGTCCGGTCGATCGCCTTGTCCCGGGGCGGGGCGTTGTGCGCTGGCGCGAGGTTCTCGGACTGCTGATCGAAAAGGGCTATTCGGGCTACCTCAGCTACGAAGGTCCGAACCCGGTGCAATGGGCGAGGTCTCCGGAAGAGGTAGCGCGAGAAGCCGCCGCTGCGATGCGCACCATTCTGGCATCGCTCCGCGGAGAATCGGAGCTGCACCCCCCTGGTGCGGGAGCGCGGAGAGCAGCGCATGGAACCGAAGGCGGAGCATAGGCGCCGGGAGCGGCGCCTGCCGGACGATGATGTCCTCCGCCCGGGAACCGGCCACCGGCCTCCGGGGAGGTCCGGCGGTGCATGAGGTTGCGCTAACCGGGGCGCTGCTCGCGATCGTGGAGGAATACGCCCAGCGGGAGAAGTTCGGCCGGGTCAACTCCCTCCGGCTCTCCCTCGGCCGCCTCTCCTGTCTCGACCCCGAGGCCCTCGAATTCACCTTCGCCGTCCAGGCCCGGGGCACCGTGGCCGAGGGGGCCCGGCTGGAGTTCGCGATCCAGCCCGCTGTGCTCGCCTGCGTTGCTTGTGGAAAGGACTCGGTCTGCGAAGGCCCCTTTGAAACCTGCTGTCCTCATTGCGGGAGTTGCGACGTCCTCTTGACGGGAGGAACGCAAGATCTGAAACTCCTGGAGTTGGATGTGGATTAGCGCAGAGGACTCCGCGCCCTATCTTCTGCGCTCAATTCGTGACCCCGCCCGAATCAGGTGAGTACCTTTCACCGCATTCTCGGGACCTCCTCCCGGTCCCTCCTATACTGTCAATCAGATGACGGATAATCACGAAAAAAATAGTTGACAGACGTCCAGTCTTCTCCAATAATGTATATACAGGAGCATACAGGTACATACTGAAGCGAAAAAAAAGGGGGAGGGTATGGAAACGGAAGGGGACGCGTATCGGAGGAAGGTAAAGACGCAATACAGGGAATTGCTTTCCCATTGCCAGGAAAACCTGGACCGGATGGAGGGAGAATTACCGAAGCCTCGGGTGAATCTCCATGAGGAACTAACTTCCCAGGGCATCAGTCGGCGAGATTTCATCAAGTGGACCTCGGTCACCACAGCCCTCTTGATGCTGCCGCCGGTTTTCAAACCCCTGGTGGCCAGGGCCGCCGAGCAGTTCAGCCGCCTTCCCGTCGTATGGCTTCACTTTGCTGAATGCACGGGATGCAGCGAGGCGCTGTTGCGCACCAGCTACCCCAACGTGGACAGCATCCTGCTCGACACGATCTCGCTGGAGTACCACGAGACACTCATGGCCGCAGCGGGACACCAGGCAGAGCAGAACCTGGAGAAGGCCCTTGCTGACTTCAACGGGAAGTTCATCTGCGTCGTTGAGGGCGCCCTGCCGCGCGGCCTGGACGGTAAGTATCTTACCCTCGGACCAAAGGGGAAAACGGGGATCGCGCTGGCCAGGGAGGTCACATCGAAGGCAGCTGCCGTGATCTGTATCGGCAGTTGCGCCTCCTTTGGCAACGTGCAGGCAGCCAAGCCGAATCCGACGGACGCCGCAAGCATCGGCTGGGCGCTGAAGATCCAAACCGTGAACATCGCGGGCTGTCCCCCGAACCCGGCCAACTTTGTCGGCACCGTTCTGCACTACCTCTTATTCGGTGGATTACCGGCGCTTGACTCCCTGGGCCGCCCGATCTGGGCTTACCGAATGCGGATCCATGACTATTGTGAAAGACGTCCCCACTATGATGCCGCCGAATACGTTGAGGAGTGGGGCGACATGGCTGCCGCGAAAGGCTGGTGCCTCTACAAAATGGGGTGCAAAGGTCCCTATACCTATGGCAACTGCGGCAAGGTGCGTTTCAATGATGCCGTCTCCTGGCCGATCATGGCGGGGCATGGCTGTATGGGCTGCACGGAGCCCGGCTTCTGGGACACCATGGCTCCCCTGGAGAAGCCGATCGATGAGAAGACGCTGGGCGGCGGCGAGAAGACCATCGATACGCTCGGCGTGACCCTCCTGGGAGCGACCTTGGCCGGAATTGGTGCTCATGCAGGGTTGATGGCGGTCAAGCATAGGGATAAATTGCACATCTACGAAACGTCCCATAAGGAATAGAACGGGAGGAATTGAAATGACGAAGCGCATCATTGTCGATCCCGTCACGAGGATCGAGGGGCACTTGCGAATCGAAGTCGAAGTCGACGAGAGCAACGTGATAAAGGATGCCTGGAGCAGCATCACACTGTGGCGTGGCATTGAGACCATCCTCAAGGGACGCGATCCGCGGGACGCCGGTCTGATGACCCAGCGCTTCTGCGGCGTTTGCACCTATTCGCACTATGAGGCGAGCATTCTTGCCTGTGAGGATGCATTCAAGGTCACACCGCCGCCCAATGCGCGGCTCATCCGCAACCTGATCAACGGCGGCCAGTACCTCACGGACCATATCATGCATTTCTACCACCTGCACGGCCTGGACTGGGTGGACATCGTCAGCGCTCTGTCTGCCGACCCTCGGAAGGCCGTCGACCTGGCGAAATCCTACCACGCGAATCCCTTCAACTGCTCGGAGACCCATTACCGGGCTGTCCAGGAGCGCCTTGCCCGGTTTGTAAAAACAGGGCGGCTGGGTCCCTTTGCCAATGCATACTGGGGAAATCCCTCCTTCAAGCTCCCCCCGGAGGCGAACCTCGTTATCGTCTCCCACTACCTTGACGCCCTCCAGGTGTCCAAGATCGGTGCCCAGATGATGGCTATCTTCGGCGGCAAGAATCCCCATCCACAGACCCTCGTCGTGGGCGGTGTCACTTCCATCATGGATCTTGACGCCCACCGCATCGGCGAGTACCTCTTTCGGTTGCGGGAGGTGAAGGCCTTCGTCGAGACGGCCTATATCCCCGATGTCCTGCTCGCGGCAACATACTATAAAGGGGAGGGGCTCCAGGGGATAGGCGGCGGCGTGAAGAACTACCTTTCCTACGGCGGCTTCCCGCTGGACGACCGCTGGAGGAATCTCCTGTTCCCGAGAGGGATTGTGAAGGATCGCGATCTGTCGAAACCCCAGAGACTCGGCGAGGCGAAAATCACCGAAGAGGTTACCCATGCCTGGTACCGGGGGACAGAGTCCCAGCACCCCTCCGTGGGTACGACGGAGCCCGAATACACCGGCTATGACGCAAATGGAAATGTGAAGGGAGGAGAGAAGTATACATGGTGCAAGGCGCCCCGCTATGACGGCGAGCCTTACGAAGTGGGGCCGCTCGCCCGCTTCCTGGTCGCCTATGCTCAAGGAAACCCGGAGATAAGGGGTCTCGTTGATTCCACCTTGAAGGCCACTGGACTTCCGGCGAGCGCACTCTTCTCGACACTGGGGCGAACGGCCGCACGGGCCTTGGAAACGAAATATATCGGCGACCATGTCGAGAGCTGGGTCAATGAGCTCGTGACCAACATCAAGACCGGCGACACCAGAACCTGGACCCGGTGCGAAGTTCCCGACCAGGCCGAAGGCCGGGGGATGACGGAAGTCCCCCGGGGCGCCCTGGGCCATTGGATCCGCATTGAGGACAAGGTAATCGCCAACTACCAGGCAGTGGTTCCCTCGACCTGGAACTGCTCGCCCCGGGACAAGGCGGGACGGCGCGGTCCCTATGAAGAATCCCTCATCGGGATAAGACTGGCCAAGGTGGACCAGCCCCTGGAGATCCTCCGCACGATTCACTCCTTCGATCCCTGCATGGCCTGTGCGGTCCATATCATCGATCCGAAATCGGACACGATCAGACAGTTCAAAGTGTCCTGAAAGGAGGCATCCGTGGAGACGATTACACCCAAGAAGGAATGGTCCGCGGCGATCCGTTTGAACCACTGGCTCAGGGTAATATGCATCTCCTTTCTCATTATCACTGGGCTATACATCGCCGAGCCCTACACCATCGAGAAGGGGTGGACGGGGGAGAAGATGTTTATGGCGGAGGTTCGTTTCTGGCACATATTCTTCGGAATGAGCATCGGCCTCCTCTTTATCTGGCGATTCTATCTCTCGTTTTTCTCGCGGTTCCACGCGGACTGGCAAGACTTCCTCGCCTGGACGAATTGGACGAATGTGAAGCAGGAGCTCCGATTCTATTTTCTCCTTTCCAAGGAGCCGCCGGAGGCAAAATATCTCTTCGATCCCCTTCAGTCGCTTTCCTATTTGGGGTTCATGGTAATGCTGTTCGGCCTGATTCTGACGGGGACGATTATGATGGGTGCCGGCTACGATCAGGGGCTTACGGCTCTGGTCTATAGGATAGTCAAGCCGGTCGAAATCTGGATAGGGGGGCTTGCCACGATCCGCTGGATACACCATATCATGATGTGGGGGGTCATCCTCTTCATGGCGATCCACGTCAACATGGCCTTCCTGCACGATTATCTGTTCAAGGAGGGGACCGTATCTTCGATGATCAGCGGTACGCTTTTCCATCGGTCGCACAAATAACAGTTGGAGAGAGAGGGTTTCACACAGGGGGGGAGGGCGCCCTCCCCCCTGCATTCACAGGAGACGCGATGGGGGAAAGACCGATCATCATTCTGGGGCTGGGTAATATCATGATGGGCGACGAAGGCTTCGGCGTCCACTTCATCCGATGGCTTGCAGGGCGTTACCGGCCTCTCCCGGGGCTGGAGATCATAGACGGCGGCACGCTGGGCTACGTCTTGCTGGATACGATCTGCCGCGCCAGGCACGTGATCGTCATCGATTGTATTCGCCTGGTCGACACGCCGGGCTCTCTGTACCGTTTCGATCGAAAGGCGATGGAGGCCCACCTCCCCCCGCCGAGGTCGGCACATGAAGTGAAGTTTTCCGATGTCCTGTGCAAGGCAGAGATGATGGGAGAATGCCCGGGGATGACCTTTCTGTGCGTGGTACCGGAGCGAATCGTCGATATGGACCTGAAGATGACTCCTGCGGTGCAGGGAAGATTCCTGCGGATGGAAGAGATCCTCATGGCAGAACTGGCTACCCATTTCCTGTTTCCTGAGAGGATCGAACCAAATGCCCGGCCTCGTGCGCGCGGTCCGCAGGGGGATCCGTCGTTGGAAGCAACTGTAGAGGATCTGACAGAAGAATTGCCAGAGGGGCTGCCGGAAATTGACATCTGCCCGTTCCTCCATTACACTATTCCCCGTGGGTGACGAGGGAGGATTCATGTGCATTGCTTTTCCGGGGGAAATTCTATCCATCGAGGACGGGCGCTTTGCCGTTGTCGACATCGGCGGCGTGCAGCGGGAGGTCTGCCTCGACCTGCTGGCGGATCCCGTGAGTCCGGGCGACTATGTCATCTCCCATGCGGGCTATGCGATCCAGGTGGTCGACGAGGCGGCGGCGCAAGAGAGCCTGGCCCTGCTTCAGGAGATCCTGGAACATGAAGCACCTTGAGGAATACCGGGACCCCGAGCTCGCCGGGCGGCTGCTGAAGCGGATCGCAGCGACCGCGGCCCTGATCGACAGGCCCGTTACGATCATGGAGGTCTGCGGCAGCCATACCCAGGCGATCGGACGCTCCGGGATCCGGAAGCTCCTGCCCCCGGCCATCCGGCTGATCTCGGGCCCCGGCTGTCCGGTCTGCGTCACCGCCGCGGCCGACGTGGACCGGGCCCTCTGGCTCGCCGGCCGCCAGGGGGCGGTCTTCGCCACCTTCGGCGACATGCTCAGGGTCCCCGGGACGGGCGGGGAGAATCTCCAGCGGCTGCGGGCCGCCGGCGCCGACGTCCGGGTCGTGGCGTCGGCCCTGGACTGCGTCGCCCTGGCCGAGGCGGAGCAGGGGCGGGAAGTGGTGTTCATGGGGATCGGGTTCGAGACCACGGCCCCCACGGTAGCCGCGGCCCTCCGGAGGGCCCGCGAGCGGAAGATCGCCAACCTCTCGCTCTTTTCCGTCCACAAGGTCGTGCCGCCTGCCCTGAGACTCCTGATCGATGACCCGGGAGTGAGCATCGACGGGTTTCTCTGCCCCGGACATGTGAGCATCATGCTCGGGTCAGCGGCCTACGGGTTCCTCCCCGCGGCCGGGAAGGCGGCGGTGATCACCGGGTTCGAACCGGTCGATGTGCTCGAAGGGGTCCTGCTGCTGCTGGAGCAGCTCGCCGAGGGCCGGCCGGCGGTCGAAATCCAGTACCGCCGGGCGGTCCGGCCCGAGGGGAACCCCCGGGCGATGGCCGTGATGGGGGAGGTGTTCGCGGCCGGGGATGCCCAGTGGCGCGGGCTCGGGCCGATTCCGGCCAGCGGCCTGTTCCTCCGCCGGGAGTACGAGGCCTTCGATGCGGCAAAGCGGTTTGCGATCCCGGAGTTCGCCGGCCAGGAGAACCCCGGGTGCTCCTGCGGCGTAGTCCTCCGGGGGCTGATCGACCCCGCGGAGTGCCCGCTCTTCAGGCGGGTCTGCACGCCGGCGAACCCCATTGGCCCCTGCATGGTCTCCTCGGAGGGCTCCTGCGCGGCCCGCTACCGGTACGGGTAGCGGGGGATGGGGATCCGGCTGATCCCCTGCCCGGGATCACCCCCACCCCGCCCTCCCCCGTCGAGGGAGAGGGAGACCGGGGGCATTTTTCATAGAGGAACGAAGATCCTCCGCTACGCACGGCGGAGGGTTTCCCTAAGGAGGTAACGGAAGATGAAGATTCAGGTGGTCACCGACATCCTCGCCGCCAACGACCGGATCGCCGAGGAGAACCGGAGGCTGTTCGCCGCGAAGAGGGTCTATGTCATCAATCTGATGAGCTCCCCCGGGGCGGGCAAGACCAGCCTCGTGGAAAAGACGATCCTGGCCCTGCGCGACCGGTTCCGGATCGGGGTCGTCGAAGGGGACATCCAGAGCACCGCCGACGCCGAACGGGTGGCGGCGCTCGACACCCCGGTCGTCCAGATCAACACCGGCGGCGGCTGCCACCTCGACGCGAACATGGTCCGCGAGGCGCTTCCGGGACTCGACCTGGATAGCCTCAACCTCCTGATCGTGGAGAACGTGGGGAACCTCGTCTGCCCCGCCGAGTTCCAGGTGGGCGAGGACGCCAAGGTGATGATCCTGAGCACCCCCGAGGGGGCGGACAAGCCGCTCAAATACCCGCTGATCTTCACCGAGTCGCAGGTGATGCTCCTGAACAAGATCGACCTCCTCCCCCATCTCGATTTCGACCTGGAGAAGGCCCGCCGAGCCAGCCTGGCGCTCAACCCGTCCCTGGAGATCTTCGCGGTCTCCTGCCGGACCGGGGAGGGGCTCTCCGCCTGGTTCGACTGGCTGGCCGGCCGGGTCTCCGCTGTCCGGGAGGGGAAGGGGCGGTAGCTGTATTGTTCGGTCGACAGGGGATAGCACCTTCGCTCGCCAGGTGAAATCAGCAAGGCTGATTTCACAAAGGCTCGCTCCGGCCCCATCCCCATCCGACGGTGGCATAGTCTTGCGAAAGGGAATGAATCCGGTTGGCATGAGGGTCAGGGCGCGGTTCTTTTTCGAGGGGATGGTCCAGGGGGTCGGGTTCCGGCCGTTCCTGTGGCGGCAGGCGAATGCCCGGGGGCTGGCCGGGTTCGTCCGGAACCGGCCCGACGGAGTCGTGGCCGAGGTGGAGGGAGAGGCCGCCGCTGTGGAGGCCTTCCTCGCCGCGGTCCGGGAACGGCTCCCGCCGCTGGCCGAGATCACCCGGATCACCCGCACCGAACTCCCCCCGGCGGGGGACGGGACAGGGGGCTTCCTGATCGCTGCCAGCGACGCCGCGGGGCCGGGCGACGTGCTGATCAGCCCCGACATCGCCACCTGCGACGCCTGCCTCGCGGAACTGTTCGACCCCGGCTGCCGCCGGTTCCGGTACCCCTTCATCAACTGCACCGACTGCGGCCCGCGGCTGACGATCATCAGCGGCGTCCCCTACGACCGGGCGAACACCGCGATGGCCTGCTTCCCCCTCTGCCCCGCCTGCCGCAAGGAATACGAAGACCCTGCCGACCGCCGGTTCCACGCCGAGCCGAACGCCTGCGCTGTCTGCGGGCCGCGCCTGGAGCTGCTGGACGCGGAGGGCCGGCCGCTCGCAGCGGCCGATCCTGCCGGGCGGACCCGCAGCCTGCTCGCCGACGGCGCCGTGGTGGCGGTCAAGGGGCTCGGGGGGTTTCACCTGGCCGTGGACGGCCAAAACGAAGCGGCCGTGCGGCGGCTGCGGCTGCGCAAGTGCCGCGACGAGAAGCCGCTGGCCCTGATGGTGCGCGACGTGGAGGCGGCCCGGGGCCTGGCCGTGATCGGGGCGGCCGAGGCGGCGCTCCTCGCCTCGCCCGAGCGGCCGATCTGCCTGCTCGAACGCCTCCCCGCCGCGGCAGTCGCCCCGTCGGTGGCCCCGGGGATTGCGACCCTGGGGATCATGCTCCCGGCCGCCCCGCTCCAGCACCTGCTCCTTGCCGGGGCAGGGCCCTCGGTCTTGGTGATGACGAGTGCCAATCGGACCGACGAGCCGATCTGCATCGCGAACCGCGAGGCCCTGCGGAGGCTCAAGGGGATCGCCGACGCCTTTCTCGTCCATAACCGGGACATCCGTGTGCGCTGCGACGACTCGGTGGTCGCGGCCGCCGGGGGGGGCGCCTTTCCGCTGCGCCGCTCCCGGGGGTTCGCCCCGCGGCCCGTCGTCCTCCGCAGGGAGTACCCCGCGGTCCTGGCCCTGGGGCCGCAGATCAAGTCCACGATCTGCGTCCTGAAGCGGGGCTCCGCCTTTCTGAGTCCCCACATCGGCGACCTGGAGACCCCGGAGGCGCGGGACTTCTTCCAGGAGAACGTCGCCCTGCTGGAACGACTCACCGAATGCAGCCCCCGGATCGTCGCCTGCGACCTCCACCCGGACTACTACACGACGCGGGTCGGTCGCGGGATGGCGGGCCGGGAGGTGATCGGCGTCCAGCACCACCATGCCCACGTCGTGAGCGTCCTGGCGGAGAACCGGCTCGACGGCGAGGTGGTCGGCCTGGCCATGGACGGCACCGGTTACGGCAGCGACGGGCAGTCCTGGGGGGGCGAGTTCCTCCGGGCGGACGAGCGCTCCTTCTCCCGGCTGGGCCACTTCAAGTACATCCTCCTGCCCGGAGGGGAGCGGTCGGTCCGCGAGCCCTGGCGGATGGCGGCCTCGCTCCTGCGCGACGCCTTCGGACAGGGCTGGCAGGAGTGGGCGCACCGGCTGCGGCTCCTGCCGCCTGCGGGGGACCGCCCTGCCGGTCAGGAGGGGGGGGGCGGGGAGGGGACCGCGGGCGGCGCGGCCGCGGAGGAGCTCCTCGCCGGCCTGGAGCGGGTGATGGCGGGACGCATCCGCAGCCTCTGGACCTCCAGCCTCGGCCGGCTGTTCGACGGCGTCGCCGCCCTCTGCGGCCTGCGCCGCAGGGTGAGCTTCGAGGGGCAGGCCGCGATGGAGCTGGAGGCGCTGGCAAGGGGGGACACGGACCTGCGCTTCCCCTGGACCATCCGGGCGGAAGGGGCGGAGGACCCCCTCTGCGGGGCCTCCGGGCAGGGGGTGCGGATCCTGGACATCGCCCCCGGCATCCGGGCGATGGCGGAGGCGCTCAGCGGGGGACGTTCCCCCCGGGAGGTCGCCGTCGCCTTCCACCGCCTCGTTGCCGAGGCCCTGGCAGCGCTGGCGGTGATCCTCAAGGAGGAGACGGGGATCAACCGGCTGGCCCTGAGCGGGGGGTGCTTCCAGAACCGCCTCCTGCTCGGGGGCTGCCGGGAGGCGCTCCTGCGGGCCGGGTTCGAGATATACTGCCATCGGCTCGTCCCCCCGAACGACGGCTGCATCTCCCTGGGCCAGGCGGTCGCGGCCGCGGCGCGGGTCGAGGGAACTAAGTGACGAGGTGACCATGCGCTACGACAGGATCCTTCTGGAACACGGAAGCGGCGGGCAGCTTTCCAACGACCTGATCGCCGGCACCTTTCTTCCCCTCCTGCGCAATCCGCTCCTGGAACGGCTCGAGGACGGGGCCGTCTTCGCGGCGGGCGGGGCGAGGCTCTGCTTCACCACCGACTCCTTCGTGGTCCACCCCCGGTTCTTTCCGGGAGGCGACATCGGGTCGCTCGCCGTCCACGGCACGATCAACGACCTGGCGATGTGCGGGGCAAGTCCGCTCGCCCTGAGCGCGGCCTTCATCCTGGAGGAGGGGTTCAGCCTGGAGGAGCTCGAACGGATCGTCCGGTCGATGGCCGCGGCGGCAGAAAAGGCGGGCGTCAGCGTCGTCACCGGGGACACGAAGGTGGTCCCGCGGGGCGCCGCAGACGGGCTGTTCATCACCACCGCGGGGATCGGGATCGTCCGGTACCCGGGTCCGCTTTCGGTCGCAAGCATCCGGCCGGGCGACGCGGTGATCGTCAGCGGCCCGATCGGCGACCACGGCGCGGCCATCCTGAGCTCGCGGGAGGACCTCGGGTTCGTCTCGCGGATCGAATCGGACTCGGCGGCGCTCAACGGCCTGGTGGAAACGGTCCTGGCGGCGAGCCCGGCAGTGCACTGCATGCGTGACGCAACTCGGGGCGGCCTGGGGGCGATCCTTGCCGAGATCGCCGGCCAGGCGGGGCACAGGATCGCCATCCGCGAGCGGCTGATCCCGGTCCGCGAGGAGGTCCGGGGGATCTGCGAGATCCTCGGGTTCGACCCCCTGTTTTTGGCCAACGAGGGGCGGATGGCGCTGTTCTGCGCGGGGGATGCAGCCGATGCGGTCCTGGGGGCGATGCAGGGCCATGAACTGGGCCGCGGGGCGGCCCTGATCGGCGAGGTCACCGCGGACCGGCAGGGGCGGCTCGTGATGGAGACGCTGCTCGGCGGTTCCCGGCAGATCGACCTGCCGACCGGAGAACTGGTGCCGCGGATCTGCTGAGGGGGCCGGTACGCCCCTGCGGCGCCTCAGTCTTCGGCGCGGCCCGTCTGGATCAGGTTCGTCAGGTTGGAGACGGCGCGATTGATGCTCGTCACCCCGGCGCTCTGTTCTTCCGATGCCTGCGATATCTCCCGGATCAGCGTCCCGGTCTGCCCGACCCGGTCGGCGACCTGCTGGAAATCCCGGTTGGTCTCTTCGACGGTCGTCTTGCCCTGGTCGACCATGGTCATGATCCGTTCGATCATGGCGGCGGTGTTCTTCGCCGAGTCGGCCGAGCGCACGGCGAGGTTCCGCACCTCCTGCGCCACCACGGCGAACCCTGCGCCGGCCTCGCCGGCCCGCGCCGCCTCGACGGAGGCGTTGAGGGCCAGGAGGTTGGTCTGGAAGGCGATTCCGTCGATCGTCTTGATCACGTCGGACATCTTCCTGCTCCCCTCGGCGATCTCCTGCATGGCGCCCGTCAGGTGGGCCATCGAGCCGTTCGCCCGGCTGACCACCTCCTCGGACTGCCGCATCAGGCTGTCGGCGGACCGGGCGGAACCGGCGTTCTTTTCCGCCATGGCGGCGATCTGGGTGGCCGTGGCGGAGAGGCTGTCCGTATGGGTCTCCACTTCGGCGAGGGTCTTCCGGGTAGTGTCGGCCATGGCCTCGATATGCTCCTTGTCGCGTATCTGCTCCGCGGCGACCCGTTCGGCCACCTTCATCGCCTCAGCCTGCGTATCCAGGGCCGATTGGAGCCCCTTCCGGTTGAAGTACAGGGCGATCGACAGGACCACGAGCGGCCCGAGCACGTTCGCTACCTGGGTCTGGAACAGCTGGTCCGGTGTGAGCGGGATCGTGGGCAGGGCGGTGCCCGAAGCGGCCATGACGATGAAGGCGATGAAGACCAGTACCATGGCGACTGACCAGACGATCGAGGAGGCGACCCCGAGAAACGTGAAGGCGAGCCCCGGCAGGATGATGTTCCACTGGAGCGCCGAGGAGTACAGCCCGCCCGTGTGGTAGGGCAGGTAGACGAAGTGCCAGGCCATCAAGAGGATGGCGCAGTTCACCATCAGGGAGAAGGATTCCGTGAACTTGATGATCAGGGGGACGAGCGCCATCAGCACCATCACGCACCCCATGCTGACGGCCAGGTTGGCTGCCCCGAGCTTGTACCACTTGACCATGTTGACTATGAAAAAGATGAGCGAGATATGGGTCAGGATGATGAACTGGCGTGCCCGCCGGAATTCATCGAGGTCTTGCCGATTCGCTTCCGGGATGTACCACAGGATGTAACCCATCATCAGAGAACTGTCCTCCTGTTCCGGTGAATTCGGTGGCGGGCGCATTCCCCCCGGCCTGCCCGCCGGCTGCCCAGGGGCGGCGGAATGGCGTATCCGCGCCGGCAGCGGTACGGCGATGGCCAAGACAGGCGCAATCCCCCACAACCATGGGTATCATCGGTCATTGGAGCGAAAAACTTTAATAACGATGCTATCGGGGGGAAGAGGGGCGTGAGCCACCGGAACCGGCGGTGCCGAGGGGAGCCGCGGTCCCGCCGCGGCGTATCGGCCGCGCCGGCGGGTGGAGAGGGCCGCCGGCCGGACGCGGTAACCCTGCGGGCGACAAACGCTCAATCGGCCGGCAGGGGTCTGCGGCCGGCGGCTCAGGCCTGCATCTCGGTGACCCGGCCGTCGCGCATCTCGATCATCCGGTTCGCCTGCCGGGCCAGTTCCGGGTTGTGGGTCACCATCACGATGGTCAGCCCGGCGGTCTGGTTGAGTTCCTTGAGGACCTGGACGATCTCGGTCGATCGTTTCGTGTCGAGGTTGCCGGTCGGCTCGTCGGCCAGCAGCACCTCGGGCCGGTTGACCATTGCCCGGGCGATTGCCACCCGCTGCATCTCGCCGCCCGAGATCTCGCCCGGGAGGTGGTCCTTCCGGTGGTCGATCCCCAGGAGCCCCAGGAGCCGGAGGGCCTCGCTTTCCGTACCGGGCTTCCGGTAGAAGGTGAGCGGCAGCAGGACGTTTTCCAGGACGGTCAGGGTGGGAATGAGGTAGAAGTTCTGGAAGATGTACCCGAAGGTCTCCCGCCTGATCCGCGTGAGCTCGCGCTCCGACAGGCGTTTCCCGCTGCCGAATATCTGCCTGCCGCCGAGGGCCAGCTCGCCCCGCGTCGGGTTGTCGAGGCAGCCCAGCAGGTTCGTCAGCGTGGTCTTGCCCGACCCCGAGGGGCCGATCACCGAAACGAAATCCCCCTGGGCGATCTTCAGCGAAACCTCGTTCACCGAAAGGACCTGCTCGATCCCCCGGGTGTAGATCTTCGTCAGCCCCTGCGTCTCGATGGCAACCGTTTTCCCGTTCATCGGCCGGCCTCCCCGCGGATCGCCTCGAGCGGCCGGATCCTGCCCGCCCGCCAGGCGGGATAGACGCCGCTGACGAGGCCGATGCAGATGATCCCGGCGAGCGTCAGCAGGACCAGCCGCGTGTCGATCATCACCAGCCCACCCCCCGGCGCGTAGGGGAGGACGGCGCGCATCGCGAGGTCGGTCACCTTGGACAGGAACAGGGCCAGTGCGATCCCCAGCACGCCGCCGGTCGTGCACAGCAGCAGGGTCTCGATCCAGATAAGCTGGAAGACGTCCCCGGGCATGGCGCCGATCGTCTTGAGGATGCCGATCTCCTGGAAGCGCTCCCAGACCGAGGTGAGGATCGTATTGATCACCCCGACCATCGAAATGACGATGGCGATCAGCGCGATCGACAGCACCATGACCTTGGCCGTGGAGATGAGCTTCATGATCGTCTCCTTGACCTGGGTGAGGCTGACGATCTGGACGTCGGGGAGCTTGTACAGCTTCTCTTCGAGCCCGGCACTGTCCACCCCCTTCTTCAGTTTGATCCCGATGGTGGTGATATCCTCGGGGGTGTTCAGGACCTTCTGGAGGGTCTTGAGCGGAACGAAGATCGTGCCGTCGTCCTGCGTGCCGGTCCGTTCGAGGATGCCGACTACCTTGAGCTGGACGTTCTTCTCGGGCATCAGGATCATATCGCCCACCTCCCGCGTCTCCAGCTCGGCCGCCTCGTAGCCCATCACGACCTCGCGGGCGTCGGGGGCGGTGAACCAGCCCCCCTGCTTGAACCTGAGGAAGGGTTTCAGCTCGGCGAAGGTCTTGGCGTCGATGCCGAAGTAGCCGGCGATCCCGCCCTTCTCCCCCTTGTTGGGGTCGAACAGGGCCGACATCAGGATGGGGGTGATCTGCTCCACCTCCGGCTCCTTGGCGATGTCCGCCATGATCGACTCCTTCATGTACCGGAGCCCTGCCCCGCCCTGGAGCATCAGGGTGGCCGCCTCGTAGGGGCACCCCTTGGCCATGATCATGATCTGGAACCCCATGTTGTCGATGTCCCGGTTGAGCGAGGTCTCGTACCCCTGGTTGAACCCCAGAAGGCTCACCAGCACCCAGGAGGAGAGGGCGATCCCCACGAGGGTCAGGAGGCTCCGGACCTTTTTCCTGAGCAGATTCTTGTAGGCAACCTGGAATTTCGAGATCATCTCTTCTGCTCCTCAAATACGAATTCATCCATCAGGATGAGGTTTTTCTTCGTCGCCCGGAGCGCCGCCCGGAAATCGGCCTCCGCCTCGGGCGCCGGGTTCTTGATCCCTGCGACCTTGCCTGCGGCCTTGCCGGTGGCTACGTCGTACTGCTCGAAGTCCTTCAGGGTGAGGCCGGCGAACTGCCTGCCGAAGGCCGCGTCGCGGAGCTTGGCGGCGTACTGGCTGGTCATCTTCTGGATGTAGAACCCCCGCATCTGCCCGTCGACGGTCAGGACGACGAACACCTGGATCCCCCCGAACTGTCCCTTCTGGTTCACCCCGTGGATGTAGCCCACCTTCTTCGTACCGGTGAAGATCTCGTAGATCGTGTAGGGGACGTCGATCGTCTCGTAGATCCCCTTGAAGGTGTCGCCGAGCCGTTTCTCCACCTGCGCCAGCAGCGGCTTGCCCCCTTTCTTGAGGATCGAGGTGTAGACGGTCTTGTACCCCGTCGATTCCGGGAAGAGCCGGGCCACGTCGCGGTCCGGGTCGTTCAGATCGCACCCTACGGCCGCCCAGGCCGGCGAAGCCCCCGCGAAGAGCATGAGGAATGCCAGGAGCAGTGCCAGGCGCTTTACGGAAGGGCTCGCAGGCAGGGTACTCAAAACGATGGCCGCTGCGCGTTTGCGGGATCCCCGTGCCGCGCTGCCGGAGCGTTTTTCCATCAGTGCCGTTCTCATATGGGTAAGTAGTAGTACAGCTGCAGGAGGAACCGGTGGTCGTCCTTATTGTGGCCGTAGGAGTACCCCAGCCGGAGCGTCAGGTCCGCCGTGAGGAGGCTCGAAAAACAGAGGGCCGCCTCGTAATCGTACTCCTCGCCGAATTTCCAGTAGGAGGGCTGGGCCTCGATCTTGAACCTTCCCTCCTGGTCGAGATTGATCCCGAAGCGGTAGGACATCGCCAGGGTGTCCTGGTCGAGCCAGCGGCCGGCGTACAGGTCGAACCGGTGTTCCAGGTTGTCCCGGAGCACCGTCAGGTCGACGCCGGCCAGCCGCATCAGCCGCGGTTCCGGGTCCCGGAGCCGATAGCCCATCGTGTCGAGGGTGTTGCCGTAGCCCAGGGAGAACCCCAGGTTGTAATTGTCCCGGCTCTGGACGCCGTAGGAGACCCGGGCCGCGGTCATGTAGTTGCCCTTGAAGTGAACGGGCATCCCCGTGCCGGTGGTGACGCTGGCCGAGACGTCCCCCCAGGAAAAGTCCCGGTACAGCCCCGCCCCCCAATCGCGGTCGTACCCGAATCCCTGGATGGCGAGGGTCCGCAAGATCTGGCCGTGGCTGTCGAAATAGGAGGAGAGGCCGAAGGCGGGCCGGTTGTGGCCGACCCAGAGATAGCTCAGCGGGGTCTTGACCTTCACGAAGGCGTTGTAGATCTGCGGCTCGAGGGCGTAGGTGTGGCGGTTGTCCCGGCTGCCGTAATCGGTGCCCGGGGGGTTGTCCTCGGTCAGGGCGAGCCGCCCCTGCAGGGCGATCGTCGCCACGTCGCCCGCTTCACCGGAGATGCGGTGCAGGTAGTCGAACCCCACGGAGGATTTTTGCATCTCCGCGTCGGGGTTCTGCGAGTAGGTGATCGGCCGCCGCACCTCCGAGGAGTAGCCCGCGACCCCCTGCGCCTCGAAGAAGAGGAGGTAATCGGCCTCGGCCGCACCGGCGCGGGCGAGCAGCGCAAGCCCCATGACGCCTGCCAGCAGTGTCTTATACATTGAAGTTGAATCTCCCCCGGAACATAACCTTCCCGGCCTTGAGGACGGTGAGCTTAAGTTCCCAATCGCCCGGCATCATGATGTGGACCGGCAGGACGTAATCTCCCCGCTTCGAAACCTGGAGCGGGCGGTCGCCCGTACCGTGGGCGCCGCGCATCGACGGCATGTCGGCGTCGACCTTGACCTCCACCGAGGTGTCCTTCTTGCCGTCGGCGGTGAAGACCTCGACGCTCATGATCACCGTGCCCATCTTGAGCGGCTTATCGAAGCCAAAGATCAGATACGCGCCCTCCCCGATCGGGACCTTCTTACCGGGGCCGGGCATGGGGGGATAGTCGGCCGCCGGCACGGCGGCCTTCATCATCCCGTGGCCGCGCATCTCCCCCGCCGGGAGGGAGGCAGGCGGGAGAAGCAGAACCCCGGCCAGGAGTATGAGTGCGAGGTGGCGTTTCATGTGAGATCAATCTCCTTTCTGTTCGTGAATACAGCGACTCAGGCCCGTTCCGCCCCAGCGAAGGGTGAAGAGGGCAGGGCGGTTCACTGGTAAGAATCTGCCCATTCCCCCGGGGATAGTAAAGGGGTGGTTAATGGGAGGAAAATGGTAGGTCAGGCCGCCCTCATCCGCCAGTTTCCCCCTCCCTGAAGTTCGAGTATCCGGTCGTGATAGGCCGGCAGGCTGGACCGGTGTCCCACGCTGATGTAGGTAGTCCCTCCCTCCCGCAGTTCTCCGTACAGCCGGGCCTCGTTGGCCGTGTCGAGGGCGCTGGTGGCCTCGTCGAGGATGGCGTAGGCCGGCCGGGTCAAGAGCAGGCGGGCGAAGGCGAGGCGCTGCTGCTCGCCGAGGGAGAGGAGCTGTCCCCAGTCCAGCTCGGCGTCGAACCCACCGACCCGCTCCGGCAGGTCCGCCAGGTTGACCTTCTCCAGCACGGCCCGGAGGCTCTCGTCGCCGACCTCCCTGCCGACCTGGGGATACAGGAGCTGCTCGCGAAGCGAACCGATCACCATGTAGGGCCGCTGGGGCAGGAAGAGCATGTCGCTCAGGGGGGGGCGGGTGATCTTTCCGGCGCCGGCGCTCCAGAGCCCCGCCACGGCCCGCAGCAGCGAGCTCTTGCCCACGCCGCTCGGCCCGGTGATCAGCAGACCCTTGCCCGCCGGGGCCTCGGCGGTGAGGTCGCGGACCAGGGTCTGCCGCTCATCGGGGGTCATCAGCGTGACCCGCTCCAGGGCGAGCCGGCCGGCCTCCTCCGATTCGATCGCGGGACGCTCCGCGCCCCGTTCCTTCGCCGGGGGCTCCAGCGCCGTGGAGAAGGTCTCCAAACGGGAGATCCCGGCGACGAAGTTGCTCAGCTGCTCGAACTGGGTCACGATGACCGACAGGGCGCTCAGGACCTGGACGAAGGCGCTCTCGGCCTGGGTCACGACGCCGAATTTGATCTCGCCGGCAAAGTACAGCGGGGCCATGATGACGATCGGCAGGATGAGGATGAGATACTCGTATCCCTTGGTGAAAAACTCCAGGTTCCGTTCCCAGCCGATCAGGAACCGCAGGTTTGCGATGGCCGCCCGCAGCCGCCCTTTCACCTGCCCTTCCTCCCGCTCTTCGCCGCGGTAGAAGGCGATCGACTCGGCGTTGTCGCGGACGTGCACCAGGCCGTACCGGAAATCCGCCTCCCGCCTGAGCTGCTGGAAGTTGAGGTGGATCAGCTTCCTGCCGAAGAACATCGTCACCACGGTGCCGATGGCGGCGTAGCCCGCGAGCACCAGGACCAGGGTCACGGAGATGCTCCAGAGGATCCCGATGAAGGAGACGAGCTGGACCAGGGAAAAGAAGATGATGGAGAGGAACCCGAGGCTCGTGACGGTGAACGAGGAGATGTCCTGCGAGATACGCTGATCGGGGTTGTCGATTGCCTTCGCGTCGTTGATCCGGTAGTAGGCGCGGTGCTGGAAGTATCTCCCCAGAAGATGGTCGGTGAGCCACAGGCGCCAGTTGACCCCGAGGAGCTTTCTGACGAAGGAGTAGAAGACGCTCACCGGGATCGCGATGATGAACACCCCCAGGTAAATAAGCAGCGTCCGGTTGAAGTCGGGCAGGTTCTTTTCCGACAGGGCCGTCATGAAATCCCGGCCCACGAAGTTCAGGACCACGTTGAGCGTGGTGAAGGCGAACAGCAGCAGCAGGCCCAGCACCCCCCGGGCGCGCCACTTCTCGCCGGAAAACCAGTACAGCCGTGCGATCCGCCAGAATCCCTTCCACAGGCGTCGATCGAAAACGTTCGTCTGCATCTGTGGCTGTCCGCTCGCTCCGGTTCCGCTGTCCATTCCCCTCACCCCATGGATGTAGTGACCGGCCCGTCCGGGAGCCGCCCGGCCCTTTCGGCGCACTGTATACGAGGCTCCCCGGTGCGTCAAGACAATCAGGACAGCGGCAGCGGGTCGATCCGGTGGAGACGGCTTTGCGGGCGCGCTTTCACGATTTTTCTGAGGACCCGAGCGGTCGAAGCGCAGCGGTCCCAGGGGGGAGAAGCGGGTTTCTCCGGAAGCGGTTTTTACGCTTGACAGGTTGCCCGTCCCGAACGAATATAGGCAGCCGCCGGGGCGGGGCGCGGGCCGCTGCGGACCGGGACCGCCCGGGGAGGGAATCGAATCGGAAAAGGAGCGGATGATGCAACTCACACTGGGGCCGAGAAGGGGAATCTATTGCGACGTTACGGATCTGCTGAAGGGCGGGAAACCTCCCCTCACCGCAAGACAGGTGAAGCTCCTGGAGGAGTTCGACCTCGTCTACCGCACCCTCTGCATGCTCCTTTACAACTACGTCCCGGTGTCGGGCCACCCGGGCGGTTCGATCTCGGCCGGCAGATTCATGGCAGTGCTGCTCCTGGACTTCCTGGACTATGACATCTCCCGGCCCGGCCGGGATGATGCCGATACGATCTCCCTCGGCGCGGGGCACAAGACGATGGGCCTGTACTCGCTCTGGGCGATGCGCACCGAGGCCCTCAGGATCGCGGCCCCCGAGCTCCTCCCCGCCGACGAGCGGCTCCAGCTCCGCCTGGAGGACCTCCTCGGGTTCCGGCGGAACCCCATTTCCCGGACGGCCCTCCTGAAAAAGTTCAAGGCCAAGGTCCTCGACGGCCATCCCACGCCGGCGACCCCCTTTGTCCGCCTCGCCACGGGCGCTTCGGGCGTGGGCGTGGGGAGCGCGATCGGCCTTGCCCTGGGGGCGCGCGATTTTTACGGACCGGACGCGCCGCGGGTCCATATCGTCGAAGGGGAGGGCGGGCTGACCCCCGGCCGGGTCAGCGAGGCCCTCGCCGCCGCGGGCACCGCCTCGCTCGGGAACGTCATCCTCCACGTGGACTGGAATCAGGCGTCGATCGACAGCAACCATGTCTGCCGGGAGGATGGGACGCCGGGCGACTACGTCCAGTGGACGCCGGCGGAGCTGGCCTACCTGCACGACTGGAACGTGATCGCCGTCCCCGACGGAAAGGACTGGCAGCAGATCTTCGCGGCCCAGAAAAAGGCCCGGGAGATGGGCAACAGCCAGCCCACGGCCATCGTCTACCGGACCGTCAAGGGGTGGCAGTACGGCCTGGAGGGAAAGGCCTCCCACGGGGCGGGACACAAGCTCTGCGCCGACGGGTTCTTCACGGCGCTCGACCCGTTCACCGCCTCGGCCAAGGAAGCGCTCCCCCGCTGCGAAGCTTCCCGCCAGCGGTGCCGCGGCGGCAGCGACGCGGGAATCCTGGAGGAGTGCTTCTGGGAGGCCCTGCGGTGCGTCCGGAAGACGCTGGAGGGGAACCGGCCGCTCACGGAGATGATCGTCGAGCGGCTCCGGGCGGCGCAGGGGCGGCTCGAACGGCGCCGGCGCACCCCCCGGAGCGGGGCGCCGCGGCTGGAGGCCGTCTACGAGATCGCCCGGCGATCCGCCGTCAAGACGCCGCCGGGGCTCACGCTCGCCCCGGGTGCGGCGACGACGCTTCGCGCCGAGTTCGGACGCATCCTCGACTACTACAACCGCGCCAGCGACGGGGCCCTGTTCGCCGCGGCCGCCGACCTGCTCGGCTCTACCAGCCTGATCACCGCCGGGCAGGGGTTCGCGGCAGGATACTTCAACGCCGCCGCCAACCCGGGCTCCCGGATCCTGGCGACGGGGGGCATCTGCGAGGATGCGATGACGGCGATCCTGGCGGGGCTGGCCTCCTTCGGCCGCCACAGCGGGGCCGGTTCCTCCTACGGGGCATTCCTGGCGCCGCTCGGCCACATCGCCGCCCGCCTCCATGCCATCGCCAACCAGGCCCGCCAGGCGCTGGAGAAGGGGCCCTACCGGCCGATCATCCTGGTCTGCGCCCACGCAGGGCTGAAGACCGGCGAGGACGGGCCGACCCACGCGGACCCGCAGCCGCTCCAGGTCCTCCAGGAGAATTTCCCCCGGGGGACGGTCGTCACGCTCACCCCCTGGGACCCCCAGGAGTTGTGGCCCCTGACCGCGGCGGCCCTGAACCGGCGGCCCGCCGTGATCGCCCCCTTCGTCACCCGGCCGACCGAGCGCATCCCCGACCGCAGGGCGCTGGGGCTGCCGCCCGCCGAGGCGGCCGCCGCCGGGGTCTACCTGCTGCGCCGCGGCCGCGGGAAAAAGGCCGGCGTGGTGGTCCTCCAGGGCAGCGAGGTGGGGTACGCCTTCGTGGAGGAGGCCCTGCCGCTGCTGGAGAAACGGGGCGTCGACCTGAACGTCTACTACGTGGCCAGCGCCGAGCTGTTCGACCTCCTGCCGCGGTCCGCCCGGGAGAAGATCTTCCCCGAGGAGCACGCCCGGCGGGCGATGGGGATCACCGGGTTCACCCTGCCGACGATGTACCGCTGGGTCCTGTCCGCGCAGGGGCGGGAGGCGACCCTCCATCCCTTCCGGAAGGGGCATTACCTGGGGAGCGGGCAGGCGCACATGGTTCTGGCCGAGGCAGGGCTCGACGGGAAGAGCCAGTTTCGGGCGATCATGCAGTACCTGAAGGGGTGATCGGCCTCGCCGGGGATGCCCACACCGATGCCGGCGGACTGCGGAGTAGTTGTTTTTCCAGGGGAATCCGGCGAGAAACGGTCGGCGCCAGAATTAGCTTGACATGGCGAAAACCTTCCCGTACGCTCGATCTTCAAGAAAAGAAGGCCGCATCGAACAATTACCCTGGAGCACGCGCACTTTTACAAGTCACGAGTCGTAAGGGGGAGTAGCAACCGGTCGAGGTTTGACCGGGCCGCGTTCCGTCAACACGGTGGATATTCCACCCGGGCGCGGCATCGCGACTGTCGTCGGGATTCCGCAAGACCTTTACTCACCACATCGTAATACCGATGCCGCGGGTAGAGGTTTTTTTGTGCCCGCGGCGGGAAAAAAAGGGGGAACTATGATCGATTTGGGTTGGTTGGGACAGATAGCGTTTACCTGGGAATTCTTCGCCGCCGTGATGAGCATCGTGTTCATCGACCTGGTGCTGGCCGGCGACAACGCCGTGGTGATCGCCATGGCGGTGAAGGACCTGCCGCCAAAGCAGCGCCACTGGGGGATCATCCTGGGGGCGGGCGGCGCCGTGATCATCCGGGTCATCTGCACGTTTGCGGTGGCCCAGCTCTTGAACATGCAGTTCATCAAGCTGATCGGGGGGGCGGTGATCATCTGGATCGCGGTCAAACTGCTCACCGAGGGGGCCAAGGATGAGTGCAAGGACCACGAGTGCGGCAGCCTCTGGCAGGCCTTGTGGGTCATCATCGTGGCGGATCTGAGCATGGGCATCGACAACATGCTGGCTGTGGGGGCGGCCTCCCACGGCAACCTGTTCCTGCTGCTGTTCGGCCTGATGCTCTCCATCCCCTTCGTGGTGTTCATGAGCAACATGCTCTCCAAGCTGATGGACAAATACCCGATCATCCTCTGGCTCGGCGCGGCGATCCTGGGCAAGGTCGGGGGCGAGATGATGATCACCGACCCCTGGGTCCGCGGCCTGCTCAACCCGCCCAAGTGGACGGAGTATGCGGTGATGGCGTTCTTCGTTGCCTTCGTCTGCATCCTGAGCAAGCTGATCATCAACCGGCGCAAGGCTGCGGGGGAGCTGGAACAGTCTATCGTCAAGGACGCGGCAGTCTGATGGCGACCGCTTCCGTCGGAGGTTAGGGCGTTCCGAGTGCTGCGGCCGCCGGGGCCGGTAGCGGGGAGAAAGGTGAGCCCGTACAGGGTGGGAACCTGTACGGGCTTTTTCGTCGGACCGTCTGCAGAAATCCTGCACATTTTTGTGCTGGATATACCCCATATTACAATATCGTTCGCTTAGCCGTTTCTTCCGGTCTGCGGTACTTCTCCGGTAGTTAAATAAATACGGATAGTTATCATCTGCGCAGGGGCCTGCCGGGATGTGGCAGATTTCTTGCGAGATTTACCGTGACGCCAATTCGCGCACGGAGGGTTACACCGCAGGCTGAAGGGAGGTACGGACCATGAAGATGAGCACACTGTCCAGGGGAAGCGTCGGCTTCGAGACTCGCACCGTCACCAGCTCCGCGAAGGGCGGCTGTCCGAAGCAGCGCACCGACCACAGCCCCTCCCTGTCGCACGCTTTTGCGAACCGTCCCGGGGAAGCGATCCCGGATTTCCCCTCCTACCGGTCGATGGAGGAACGGTACGGCATCCAGGAAGAGGGAATCTTTTAGGGCACGGAATCTTCGACCCTCCTGCACCGCCCGCCCCCGGCACGCCCGGGGGCGGGCGTTTTTTATGGGGCGCAGGTCGGGCATTCGCAACTTGATACGGGACGGGGTTTTCACCGCGGCGCTCGCGGGGATTCTCTCGGGTACCATACCGCCGCAGCGCTGCGGGGATGGCCAGGCCAGGGGCGGAAAGAAGGTCCGTGCCCCGCGCAACGTCGTCCATCAGCCGGGGGCTGCGGGTACCGCTCAGCCGCGGCTGCTCCCGTATCGGGTCGGGTCGGCGACACCGGCCTCGGCAAACCCCTTTCGCCGCAGGATGCAGCTGTCGCATTGACCGCAGGCCCCGCCTTCCGGCCCCGGGTCGTAGCAGCTCAGGGTCAGGCCGTAGTCCACGTCCAGTTCGATCCCCCTGCGGATGATCTCGGCCTTGGTCAGGGCGAGCAGCGGCGTGCGGATGCGGACCCGGAGCGCTCCCTCCACGGCTGCCTTGGTGGCCAAGTTCGCCAGGGATTCGAACGCGGCGATGAACTCGGGCCGGCAATCGGGATAGCCGCTGTAATCGACGGCGTTGACCCCGATAAAGATATCCCCGGCCCCCAGCACCTCCGCCCAGGCCAGGGCGTAGGAGAGAAAGATCGTGTTGCGGGCCGGGACGTAGGTGACCGGGATTTCGGCTGCCATCGCCTCGACGCTCCGCCCCTTGGGGACGCCGATCGCGTCGGTCAGCGCCGACCCGCCGATCGGCCTGAGGTCGAGGCTGACGACGAGGTGCCGTTCGACTCGGAAGAAGTCGGCCACCCTCCGTGCCGCCAGCAGCTCCGCGCGGTGCCGCTGGCCGTAGTCGAAGGTCAGACTGTACAGCGCATACCCCTCTGCCCGGGCGACGGCCAGGGTCGTGGTCGAATCGATCCCGCCGCTGGAGAGGACGACCGCTCTGGGTTCGGACATGGGAAACCTCCTCACACCTATACGCCGCGCCGCTCCGGATGCCAGAGCACCTTGTGGAGCTGGATCTGCAGGCGCACGTCGAGACGCTCCGCCAGGATCCACCGGGCGAGAAGCTCCGGGTCCAGCCGGCCGAACGCCGGCGAAAACAGTGGAGGCTTCAGGTCCCGGCGGCCGGAGAGCCGGTCGGCGATCACCCCCCGCGCGTAATCGAAATCCCCTCGGTCGGCGATGACGAACTTGACCTCGTCGTTCGGGGTGAGAAGCGCGAGGTTCTCCATGCGGTTGTGGTCGGCCTGGCCGCTCCCCGGACACTTCACATCCACGATCCGGCAGCACCGCGCGTCGACGGCGCTGATGTCCAGGCTGCCGTTGGTCTCCAGCAGGACCGTGTAGCCCCCGTCGAGCAGCCGCCGGACGAGCTCGGGCGTTCCCGGCTGGAGGAGCGGCTCGCCCCCGGTAACCTCCAGAAGGGGGTACCCGTACGAGCGGACCTTCGTTTCGATCGCGGCGATTTCCTGCCGCGTCCCCTCCTCATAGGCATACCGGGTGTCGCAGTAGGAGCAGCGAAGGTTGCAGCCGGTCAGCCGGATGAAGACGCAGGGGCGGCCGGCGTGGGAGGATTCCCCCTGGATACTGGCGAATATCTCGTTGACCGTCAGGGCCACTCACCCCTCCCCGTAGCTAGCGGTGGCGTCGGCGGTCTCCGAAACCCCGACCCTGGCCACCCGGACCCGGTCCGAATCGATGCGCCGGCCGAGCTGCAGGTACAGATAGCGGGCGATGTTCTCCGCGGAGGGGTTTGCCTCCTGAAAGGGGGGCAGGTCATTCAGGCAGGAGTGGTCCAGCTCCGTCAGGACCGCCGCGAGGTGCCCCTTGAGGATGCGGAAATCGATCCCGATTCCCGCCCTGTCGAGGCCGCGGCAGCGGACCGACAGCCGGACGATCCAGTTGTGGCCGTGGAGCCGGGCGCAGTCGCCGGGGTAGCCCCTGAGGCTGTGGGCGGCGGAAAAATGGGTCTCGATCGCGACGTCGAAGGTTCCCGGCATAGGGCGTTCATTCCTCGGTGGTTTCGTAGCCGCACCCTACCACATTTGGATTGATATTTCTCCGATTTTCATCATACTATCGCTGCCCTCAGGAAACGGTTGTTCCGGTTGGAACGGAAACGGTACGGTATCGATGAACCCCCTTGGCCGCGAAGGAGGGGCTTCCGGCAGCGGGAGCCCGAAACAGGAGCGGGAGATCGACTGCTTCTCCTGCCGCTTTTTTTTCATCACCTACGAGCAGCAGTTTCCCTATGGCTGCCGCGCGGCCCGCTTCAAATCGCGCCGCATGCCCTCCCGGGAGATGTTCGCGGGCTCCGGGATGGATTGCCAGTTTTTCCATGAGAAGGAGAATCATCGCTGATTTCGCGCAGCCGGCCGGTGGGCGGGAGGAGCGGGCTGCCCGTTCGGGAGGACCATGATTCGTCAGATTGTATCGGCCGGTGTGATCTTTTCTCTGGTTCTGGCGGGAACGGCAGGGGCGGCGCCGGGTTGCGGCGCACCCCCGCCCAAGTACGGACCCGCAGGGGCACCCTATGCGGTCCCTCTCTGGCAGTCACACGAATACCTGCAAGCGGCGCGCAACCCGGCGCCCGACTTCTGGAAGCTGATCACCCACTATGTAGGGCAGGACGGCAGCCTCTCCTGCTCGGTTGCGGCGGTGACGATGGTGCTCAACGCGATCGCCCGGACCCGGGAGGACCTGCGGGCAAGCGACGCCAACTTCCAGCAGGCCGGAGTGGTCGAGAAGGTCAAGGCAGCGCACTGGAAGGAACGGGTGACCGCGGGCGGGTGGAACGGCCGGGTGGGGTTGACGCTGGCCGAACTGGAGGAAGCGGTCCGGGGGGCGCTCGCGACATACGGGATCACGGACTGGACAACGTCCCTCCGCTCCTTCCCGGCGGCTGATGCCGCAGCGCTGTCCGAACTGCGCTCCATCCTTTCGGCCAACGAGGCATCGGACCGCGACTTCGTGCTCCTCCACTTCCTCCAGGACGGCCTCACCGCCGACCCCGGCGGCCCCTATGCCCACATCTCGCCCGTCGGCGCCTATGACAACGCCTCGGACCGCGTACTCGTCCTCGACGTGGACCGGGAGTATTACGAACCCTACTGGGTCGGCCTCGATCGGCTGCTGATCGCGCTGAACACCCCCACCGCGGCCTACGGCCGCGGCGGGCTGCTTATCCTGCGCAGGACCGCCCGCTGACGCACGGCCGGCGGCTGCTCCTGCGGATCGCGATGGGCCATGCCTTTCCGGGTACGGCCCTGCCCCGACCGAGGGGAGGCAGCCGATTAGACTGCCCGGAAAAACGGGCAGGGAGGGTGCATCAAGACAGTGATGGGACGGGCGATTGCCCCCCGGGTCTGCCTGACGACTGCGGAGAGGCACCGGACGTGCGGATTGACGGATCGGGAAAAGTGTGCACAATGACCGAAAACGCAACCCGCGCTCCCCTGCCTGCGGGCAGGGAGCATGCCCCCATACCCGAGACAGGAAATCAGTGCGGAGGAGAACGATGGAAACCCTGGAAGCGATCGAATCGAGAAAAAGCGTCCGTGCCTTCAAGCCCGACCCCATCCCCGGACACATCCTGGACAAGATCCTGCGGGCGGCGAGCGCCAGCCCCTCCTACACCAACTCGCAGCCCTGGGAGGTCGCGGTGGTAAGCGGAAAGAAGCGGGACGAGCTGGCGCAGAGCCTCTCGGCACTGGCCAAGGCCAAGGCACCGGCCAGCCGGGACATAGCCGAGCCCAAGAACTGGCCGGCTGCCATCGACAGCCGGGTTCACGACCACGGCGCCCGCAGGCTCGCAGCCCTCGGCGTGGCGCGGGACGATGCGGCGGGGAGGGAAAAATTGCGGCTGGGCAACTTCGAGTTCTACGGTGCCCCCTGCGCGGTCTTCCTGTTCATGGACGCATCGCTGGGCGAGTGGTCGATCTTCGACATGGGGCTGTTCGCCCAAAACCTGATCCTGGCGGCGCACAGCCTCGGGGTGGGCAGCTGCCTGCAGGCCTCGGTGACCGGGTACGCGCCCGAGATCAAGAAGCTCCTCGGCGTGGCCGAGGGCAAGAAGCTGGTCATCGGCATATCCCTGGGATACGAGGACGACAAGGCGGCCCTGAACAGCTACCGCAGCGTCAAGCTGACGCCCGACGCATTCACGCGCCGGTACGAGTAAGAAGAATGTACGGAGGAGGCGACCATGATCTGCATGCTCATCGAAGTCCATGTCAAGCCGTCGATGCTCGACGAATTCCTGGAAACCATCACCTACGACGCGCGGCACTCCGAGGCCGACGAGCCCGGGTGCCTGCGCTTCGACGTCCTGCGCGATAACGACGATCCGCTGAAGTTCTACTTCTACGAGGTCTACAAGGACAAAGCGGCTCAGCAGGCCCACCGGCAGATGCCGCACTTCGCCAAGTGGGCGGCGTTCATGGAGAAGGGGCTGGACCGGGAGATCGTCCGGCATGCCACGGCGAACATCTACCCCGCCGATGCGGACTGGCGGTAGACGACTGAGGAGGGGGCCGTGCGACCCGACGAGATGCAGGAAAAGGCGGAGCGGATCTACGCCGCGGGTATGCGCTGAAGCCAGGCGATTCTTGCGGTCGGGCAGGAACGGCTGGGCAGCGAAGACAGAGGCATGATCAAGGCCATGGACGCCTTCGGCGGCGGCCTGGGCTCGCAGGGCGAGGTGTGCGGGGCGATCGTCGGGGCTCTCGCGGTCATCGGACTGGCCTTCGGCCGCTCCGCGCCGGACGGCGAAAAGGACCGGCGGATGCGGACCTGCTCCGATCTGCTGATGCAGCGGTTCAAGGAAGAAGCGGCCGGCGGCAAGATCCTCTGCCGCGACATCACGCAGACCGATTGGCGGGACCCCGAGCAGGTCAAGCGCTTCCTGGAGAGCGGCAAGCGGCGGGAATGCCAGCTCCTCACCGGCCGGACGGCCAAGATCGTCGGCGAGCTGCTGGAGCAAGAGCTGGCTACGAAATAGAGAGCTACGGCTGGAATGTTACAGGATGTTTCTAGACAATGGGGCGAACAGTGATGACAACATTCAGGAAGGGTGACCATGCGCCGGCGTTCGCGTTGCCGGCTACGACGGAACAGACGGTGAAGCTTGGAGATTTCACGGGACGGAAACTCCTGGTCTATTTCTTCCCCAAGGCCGGGACCTCGGGGTGAACAAAGCAGACCGAGGCCGTGCGGGACGCACTGGCCAGGCTCAACGCCCTCGGAGCGGACGCCGTGGGGATCAGTCCGGACGCGGCCGCCGTGCAGAAGAAATTCAGCGAC
>CAIYSL010000140.1 GCA_903928915.1 uncultured Syntrophobacterales bacterium
AATTCGACACGGAACAACTTCCCCAGCCATCGTCACATTGACCTAGCTCCATGTATAACTCTCCCTCGCCACAAGTCCCGGCGGAAACACATGGCACCCAAATCTCGCACCTCAACTTCGTATTGTTACAGTCGGCCAAGGCAGTGCCAAGCCACGAAAACACTAAAAAGACGGTGACCATCAATAAAAACCCCGTTTTATCAATTTTGAACATCCGCTTCCCATGCTGTCGTCTCTTCATCCTCATCATCGTCTTTCTCCTTTCTGATTTTAGGGCAGTCTAATTGACCCATTCCCCTCTATTTCACATTTCAGGAAATGGCCCGACCGTGTAGGCGAATACTAGCTATGGAGAGACATTGTCGGCCGCCCGCCGCCAGACCTCCGTGCGGCCGAAGAGCGGGATGCCCACGTAGCCGCGGATCTGCAATTCCCGCTCGCCCTCGAGGCCGATGACGCACCGGTAGGTCTTGCCGTTTTTCGGATCGTATATCGTGCCGCCCGACCAGCGGTTGCCGTCGTAGGTGAAATCCTCAAGGATCATGACCTCCGCGAGCGACCGCCGCCGTAGGCTCTGGTCGGCGTTGTTCACGTCCAGCCGTTGCGGCTGCCCCGGCCGCACGAAGGGCCGTCCATGGTAACGACCATCCTTCCGGAAGATCTCGATCCGGTCCTGCTCCGGCGTAACCCATATCCCTATCAGGCGATCCCCCTCGGATGAGGCCTGCGCCACGCGATCTCCCTCCGACGCCGCCTGCGCCGCCGTCAACAGCAGGAACAGGGCGACGAGCGCCAGGCGCGACGCGAGACCGCATGCTCCCGTCCGCGGACTTTTTCTATTCAACGGCATGCCCCTCCGCCTCCTTTCCGCCCCCACTCTTGAGATACCAGTACATGTTCGATTGCTCCCTCCACACCACTCGCGATATCCCGTAATCGCCCGCGATCGCCTTCAGCAGACCGCGCGAAACGCGTCCCCTCAGCATCAGTTCGCGACCGGCCTCTTCCAACGCGGCGGCGATCTTGCGCAAGGGCCCGATACAGGTCGGGTCCTCGTAAAAATACTGTCCCCCGGGTCGCAGGATGGCCGCCGCGAAGTCATAGCAGCCGTTGTGGGCGAAATCCTTGAACTGTTGCACCAGCGGCGCGAAGTGTTCAGCTTCGGGAAAGCCGCAAACGGCCAGCAGGGCCAGGCTTCTCGTTGCCGGATGGCGGAGGGGATGACGGGTCAGGCGGCCTGCCGGCACGAAGAAGGGCCGGAGGTTGATGAACTGCCGATCGAGCAAAGCCTTGACTTTGGCGGGAGCCGAATCGGCGTAAAGCGGGAGGGCGTACACCACCAAGGGTGATTCATTGATTCTGCGGATGATCCATCCCCCGTCGTCTTCAATGACGCAGGGGGCGCCATCGCGCAGCCAGCAGCGAAAACATCCCCGGCACGGCGCGACAGCCAGATCCGACCGGGAAAGGTCGATCACTTCCACCTCGCCTCCCGCATCCCGCATGCCGCGGACGAAGTGGTCAAGGTAAAAGCCGGTATAGCCCTTCAACCCCCGCGACGACCCGGCAATGACCAGTGCCCGCGTGAATCGTCGTCTCTCCGCGGCTGTCGGCTTACTCCGCCGATGGTCGCCTTCCTCCGACTCGCGCATGACCAGCGGGGTGAACTTCTTCCCGAATATCTGGCTGAATTTTCTTAATTCCCGGAGGCGTCCGCGGATTCGGTAAAGGCCGAGCAGATAGGCGACCGTGCCGCTTCTCCGGCCGCCGGAGACCGCGAGCCAGACGTCCACCGGGGATTCGATCGTCAGGTCCGGGCAGGGATGAACGCCCTCGGCGAATTGCGCCTCTCCCCGGAACACGGTCACACTGTAGGCATGGCAAAGCCCCCCTTCGGTGAGGTTGAACTGATAGCTCCCCTCGAAACGGGGGTATTTGTCCCGATCGTACTTCAAGACGAGATACCGGAAGTAGCGCGTCAGGTTCTCCCTTGTGGAAAGCATCTCATGCATCGTTCTTCACGCCCCTTCCCTTATTTTGCGCTTCAATGTCCACCGGATCGCCAGGTATGGGAAGAGAAAAAAGAGCAAATTGCAGATCTTCAGCAAGCCCATGCCGCAGTAGTTGATCAGGTCGTATTCGTGTCTCGAGAGGGAAAACCAGCGGGAGTGCAACCGATAGCCGCTCTCGCCGCCGACGATGAAGAGGCAAAACCACAGGATCAGAAAAAGAACGCAACTGGCGAAACAACGGATCAATACCCGGGAGACGGCGTTCAATCCCTCTTGACGATTCAAAGTATCGTTCATTCTCTCACCTCTTGTTTCAACAGGACATTCACCTCTCAAAACCCTCGCATGGTTAAGCAACGATGGCCGGATGTGTGCGTCGGCCGCAGGATCCGGCACCCCACACCTCGACAGCCGCCCCCCCGCAGGTGGAATCACCGGCCGCATTTGCTGGCGCTGGGACCGCGGCAACCCGGATCATTTTGCGTATTTTGTCGCACGTAACAGACATCTGATACGGAAACCCCGGCCTGATCGGCGCAGG
>CAIYSL010000141.1 GCA_903928915.1 uncultured Syntrophobacterales bacterium
CCCAGGACTTGAGCATGATCGAGTAGCGGCCGCTCTTCTTGCCGAGCACCACCTCGATCGCCCTGCCGCCGACGATCTCGTAGTTGAGCAGTTCCGCGCGGCCGTAGCCGTGTTCGGTGCGGCGGTCCCACATCTGGCGGGTGGCGATCCCCACCTCGACCTGGGAGGTCAGCGGCCCCACGAAGGGCTTGTACCACTCGTCCCGGGCGAACTCCCGCGTCATGGCGGAGAGCTGCCGGAACCCTTCCGTCTGCACCCCCGTCGGGACCTTGAAGAACGCCTCGATCCCCATGACGATCTCGTCCAATGACGGGTTCCCGCCCATCCCGTTGATGCAGGTGTGGGCGATCTCCGCCCCGGCGGTGATCGCGGCAAGGGTGTTGGCCGTGGAGAAGCCCCAGTTGTTGTGGCAGTGGACCTCCACGGGCACCTTCACCATCTTCTTCACCTGGCTGATCTGCCAGGCGAACCCCGGGGGATAGGAGGACCCCCGGGTGTCGACGATCGCCACGGAGTCGGCCCCTCCCTCTTCCACGACCGGGACGATCAGCTCCCGGATCAGGTCCAAGGGGGCCCGCGCGCTCTCCATCAGGAAGAAGCACACCTTCAGCCCGTTGGCCTTGCCGAACTTGGCCAGGCCGACGATGTCCTCGACGGCCTTTCCCCGGCTGCCCCAGATGTTCTTGATGATCGGGTCGAGGGCCGTGATCTCCATGATCGCCCCGTGCAATTTTGCCTTGACCGCCCGCTCCATGTCGTCGCGCCGGGCCCGGCAGAACCCGTACACCTCGGCCCGCGTGATCTCCCGGGCCATCGTCGCCAGGGCGTCGAAATCCTCGTCGGAGACGGCGACCATCCCCCCCTCGATTCGCTGGACCCCCATTTCTTCCAGGGCGTGGGCGATCTTCAGTTTCTCCGCTTTGCGGAACACCACGCCCGGGGTCTGCTCCCCGTCGCGCAGCGTGACGTCGTGAATCGTGACCCGCGGGGGGAGCTTCCAATCCTTCCGGACCTCGGGCTCGAACCCGTAGGGGCTGAGTGACCACTTGCCCGGCACCTTCCAGGGGGTTAAGTCTGTGCTCATCGTCTCCTTCTCCTTATCGTCGTAGTGTGGGTTTCATTCACCTTCCGGTGTACTATCCGCAGCTGCCCTTGTCCCGGGTGAGCGGCCTGCCGTCCCGGCGACCTGCCCGGGTCATCGCTCCAGGTCGGGAAGCAATCGCTCCAGCCCCAGCTCCTTCAGGGTGTGCGGGAGCGGTCTTCCCGTGGCCGGGTCCCACCCCGCCACCTGGAAATAGAAGCTCTTCATCCATGCGAAATGGGTCATGATCGAGATCCCCTTGGCCGGGCCGTCGACCGGGGTGGACCCGTAGCGCGGGGAGGGGACCTCGAGCGCCGTGTCCAGCCCGTGTCGCAAGTTGAAAAGCCTAAGCTGGTTGATCATCCGCCTGCCGATGGTCATGGCGTCGGTCAGCGTCAGCCCGCGCCCGGTGACGGCGTTGAGACAGTCCATCGTCAGCGGCGGGCTCATGGTGATGAACCGGCACATCACCAGGCTGTCGACGAAGGTGTACCAGCCGTCCATCTTCGCGTTCGAGGCGGCCACCTCCCAGGGTGAGAAGATGTTCGGGAAGGGGGGGAGGCCGAAGAATTCGTCGGCCGAGCAGACCGGGGCGAGCGACTGGGTGGACCCCGTGGCCGACACGCAGGTCTCCAGGAATTCGCTCCAGCGCGCGCGGTGGTCGTGGCCGCGGGGGGTGGACCCCTTGAGGACGTACACCCCCAGGTTGGGCGCTTCGCCGCCGACCTGGTGGGAGGCCCGCATTACCCCCTCGGCCAGCAGGTCGCCGATCCCCTCCCGCCGGCTGATCTTCCGGAGCAGCTCCCGGACCGCCTCGACGTTCCCCCAGCCCATGTCTAGGCCGTCCAGGTCGCTCTTGGTGAGGATCCCCTTCTCGAAGCACTCCATCACCCAGGCGACCACCCAGCCCGACTCGTTGGCGTCCATCCCCAGCCGGTCGGTCAGGTCGGCGAGCATCACCACCGCCCCGGGTTCGGTGTTGCCGATCACCGGCCCCCAGGCGGCCATCTGTTCGTACTCGGGCTCTTCCCCCTCCTGTCCGGCGTAGGGGCCCTCGGTGACCTTGATGTACTTCGTGTGGAGGATCTTGCAGCCCCAGCAGGGCTTGTTCTTGTGGACGAAGTGGGTGCGGAAGTAGGGGCCGTTCATCCCTTCGTGCTCGGGGTAGATGTTGGTGGTGAAGTTACGCACCGGGAGGCTCCCCGCCTTGTAGTGGCCGGAGAACCCGCCGCCGGTCCCCCATTTGTACAGGTTCGGTCGGTAGACCTTCGCGTGCTCGACGAGGGCGCCTGCCTTCTCGCTGAGCAGCGCCTTATCGTACACGGGTACGGCCCGCTTCCCGCGGAGAACGGCCACCGCCTTGAGGCGCTTGGCCCCCATGACGGCCCCGCAGCCGTTTTTCGAACAGACGTGGCCGCGGTCGCCCGCGACCACGGCGTAGCGGACCTTTGCCTCCCCCGCCGGCCCGATCCCGAAGACGCTCATCTGCCGCGTCTCGCCGAGTTCCCGACGGATCGCCTCCTCCATCTCCCAGGTGTCCGTGCCCAGGATGGCTGAAGCGTCGCGCAGCGCGACCGTGTCGTCGTCGATGTGGAGGTAGACCCAGCCGGGGGAGCGGCCCTGGATGATCACGGCGTCGTAGCCGCAGAACTTCAGAAAGGCGCCCCAGAACCCGATTGCCTGACTGGTGATGGCCAGGTTCGTCATCGGCCCTTTGGTTACCAGGGCGAAGGCCCCCGCACCCGAGAGCTGCGTCCCGCCGACCGGCCCCGAGGCCATGATGATCCGGTTTTCCGGATCGTCCCAGGCTACCCCGGGAGGGACCTCCCGGTAGAGGTACTCTGCGCCGAAGCCGGTCCCCCCCAGGTACTGGTCGATCAGTTCCTGCTCCAGGGATTCAGCGTGCACCGTCCCGCCGGTCAGATCGACCCGCAGGACCTTTCCCATGTAGCCGTACAGCCCGTCACGCATAGTGTCCCTTCTTCTCCGCCGGCCAGGCCGCCTGCCTGGTCCGGACCGGGGCCGCGCCCGGCAGTGCCTCTGCCTTATACCGCAAGACGGCGAAATATGCCAACCGGCGCCGGCCGCCGCATCGCTTCGGATAACATCCGCCCGGCTAGACCAGACCGTAGTCGCCTGTAAAACAGGCGGTGAACAGCGACTCCAGCTCCTCGACCGTGGGCTGCCGGGGATTCATCGAGGTCACCGGGAATACCAGGGCCCGCGCCGCGAACTCCTTGACCTTCGCCCGGTAGGCCTCCTCCGGGATTCCCACCTCCCGGTAGCTTCCGGGGATCCCGAGCTGCCCGGCGATCCGGGAGATCCGGCCCACGAGCTCCTGTACCGCCTCCCTCGGGTTCTCGGCACGATACCCCAGGGCCCGGGCGATCTCCATAAACGCGGCCCCCGCAACGGTGCCATTGAAAGCGATGACGTAGGGGAGGGCGATCGCATTGGCCCGGCCGTGGCTCAGCTTGAAGGCGGCCCCGACTTTGTCGGCCACGGCATGGCAGAGCCCATTCGAGCTGTTGGCAAACCCGAGCCCGGCGATCGTTGCCGCGTAGTGCATCTGCTCCCGCGCGCCCCGGTCCTGCCCGGAGAAGGCGGCGGGGAGGTGGTTCATGACGAGCACAACCGCCTGGAGCGACATGCCCCGGGAGAAGGGGTTGGCCGCGATCCCGACGTACGATTCGATTGCGTGGGTCAGGGCGTCCATGCCCGAGTCGGCCAGGACCGTCGGGGGCATCGTGTCGGCGAGGTCCGGGTCGACGATCGTCACGGTAGGGACGATTCCCGGGCTGCGGATCGGGCATTTCGCCGGGATCCGCGGGTCGGTCAGGACCGCGACGTGGGTCGCGTCGGACCCGGTACCGCTCGTCGAGGCCGCAGCCACGTGGATGGTCTTCCGGAGGGGGGGAACCGCCACCTTCGGCAACCCCGTCAGGTACCGGATCTCCTCGAAGGCCAGGTGGGGGTGTTCGGAGAAGATCCGGAAGGCCTTGCTCGCGTCGATCGGCGATCCGCCGCCGATCCCCGCGATGACGTCGGGGGCGAACTCCCGGTAGCGGTCCCGGATGCGGAGCACCGTGTCGATCGACGGCTCCGGCTCCACCTCGTCGAAGACCTGGGCCTCGAGCCCGCCCTTCCGGAAGTACTCCTTGGCCCGCTCCGCGATCCCGAGAGCCGTCATCACCCGGTCGGTGACGATCAGCACCCGCCTGCCCGGGATATTCTGGAGGTGCGCAAAGGATCCCCGTCCCCACAGGATCTCCCGCGGTGATCGAAATGCCCTCGGTGCGCTCATCGCTTTCTCCCTGTCGATGCCGGAAGAAGGCCGCCCCGCTCCCTGCGGCATGCCTGCCCGGGTTGCTTGCCGCCTCTGGTCAGCGTCCTGACGGGCCGCCGGTGGGCACTGCACCCGTCCCGGCGCGCCCGCGGCAAGGACCCTGACGGCAAGTCCAATTGTTGACAATCGGTTAACATCTAATTAATATGGTGTCAACAATTATCGACATACGGTTGTGAGTCTATTTGCCCCGCGATGATCGACCCGGCCGACGGGAGCAGGCCCCGGCCCCGGCCCCGGCAACCCGGGTAACGGGATACCGACATTGCGCATTGACTGAACCCCCCGGAGTGTGCAATCTGACTGTACGGTGCCGTACGGGGTCCTGTGGGCGGAGCATACCGGGCCGAAGCGACCAAGGAGATGCCTATGAAAGCGATGGTGCTCAAGCGAAAGAACGAACCCTTTGTCCTCGAGGAGCGTCCCGATCCCCAGGCCGGTCCGGGCGAGGCGGTGGCGCGGGTGATCGCCTGCGGCTCCGGGCTCACGATTCACCACGCCCGGGCCGGCCGCACGGCGGTCAACTACCCGGTCGTCATCGGCCACGAGATCCTGGGCGAGATCGTCGAGGTCGGCCACGGCGTTCACGACTTTACGGTGGGGGACGTGGTCACCCCGCACTTCTACCTGACCTGCGGCCGGTGCCACTGGTGCCGGGTGGGCCGGGAGCCGCTGTGCGACAACCTGGCCGGGTTCATCGGCCGCCAGATCGACGGGGGGTACGCCGAGTACGTCAAGCTCCCGGCGCGCAACTGGATCCCCGTTCCCGAGGGGATCGACTACCGGAACCATCCTGCCGAGGCGGCAGTCATCTGCGACGCCATCGTTACCCCCTACAAGGTGATCCGCTGGGCGCGCATCGCCCCGCTGGAGACGGTCGCCGTCTTCGGGGCGGGGGGCGGCCTGGGGATTCACATGGTGATGATGGCGGCCTGGGCGCACACCCGCGTGATCGCCGTGGACGTGGCAGCGGAAAAACTTGCGGCCTGCCGTGGGGCAGGGGCGGAGGCGGTGGTCGACGCGTCCAAGGAGAACGTCGTCGAGGCGCTCAAGGCGCTGACCGGCGGCCGGGGGGTGGATGTGGCCGTCGATTTCGTCTCCCAGGTGGCGACCCTCGAGGCGGCAACCGCCGCACTGGCCAAGGGGGGGAGGCTCGTAACCCTGGGGGGCTTCTCGCCGACCCCCTTCAGCGTCTCGGCTGCCTGGCTGCTGGCGGGCGAACGGGAGATCATGGGGAGCCGCGCCTTCTCGAAACAGGACATCTGCGATGCCCTCGAACTGTGCGCCCGCGGCCAGGTCCGGCCGCTGGTGACCGAGACCTACCGCCTCGAAGAGGCGGAAAGGGTGCATGCCCGCCTCGAGGCGGGGCTGATCACCGGCCGGGCGGCAATCGTGATGGGCTGGTGACCGCCCGTATACTCCGCGTGACTGTTCACCCGCCTGTTCCCTCCCCCGTGACCGGGGAGGGCCAGGGTGGGGGTGAGTGATGGGCGCAAAAAGAAAAGGGCCAAGGAGGAGATGCCATGGACAAGAAACCCCGGATGCTCACCTGGGCGGATTTCACGCCCGATTTTCCCGTCTGGAAACTGAACCCTCGGGGCTGCGTCCTGGCGACGAAGGAGATGGCTCCCGGGGTCTACGGCCTGATCAGCTCGATCCCCGGGGTGGACAACGCCGGGTTCGTCGTGGGCGACAAGGGGGTGCTCGTCATCGACGCCCACATCTCGCTCCCCATGGCCCGCCAGATCCTCGCCCGGGTCCGCGAGGTGACCGCAAAGCCGATCCTGTACCTGGTCAACTCGAACTACCACGGCGACCACACCTTCGGAAACTGCGCCTTCCCGGCGGAGACGCTGGTGATCCAGCAGCGCGAGACGGCCAGCCGCACCCCCTATATTGCCGAAGAGATCGCCTTTCTGCTCCCCGCGGTCAAGGGTGACGCCGCGGTTTTCGCAGGCGTGACCTATCGGCCTCCCGACATCGTCTTCGACGATCACCTCCGGATCGACCTGGGCGGAACGGTCGTGGAGGTCCACTGGTTCGGCCCGGCCAACACACCGGGCGATACGATAACCTCCGTCCCGGCCGCTCGGGTCGCCTGGACAGGCAACGTCACGGGCGGTTCCTTCGGCCTCGCCCTGGAGAGCGACGCCCCCACCTTCCTCGGGACGCTCACCCGCTTGATCCAGACGATCGAGGTGGGGACGCTGATCCCCGGCCACTCGGCGCCGCTGGGGCCGGCGGACCTCTGGGTGTACATGGACTACTTCAGCCGGCTCACCAACGACCTGAAGCGGGCCCTGCGCGAGGGCTGGACCCTGGAAGAGACCCTCGCGCGAATCCCCATGGCCGAGGAGTTCCGGCCCCCCCCCGCGGACCCCCGAGCCCCCTTCATGGAGGGGCGGCATCGGTACAACGTCCGCCGGAGCTATCTCTCGCTGACCGGGGAATTATAGGGTCCCCGGGGCACGGTGAAAACCCCTCCCTGACGGTATGACGAGCCCGCTTGACCGCCTGTACGCCCGCTGTTCCAACCGCCTGCTGTTCTTCAAGGACGGCTGGGGGGACCTTGCCCGCCTCCGGGAGCTCGCACAGGCCGGCTGTCGGCCGGCCGCACCGCAGCCCATCGCCGTCCGCTGGGAGGCGCGGGAGGAGACCGCCGGGGTCGTTCTGCGCCGCGGCCGCTTCGCGAGCCCCTATGCGGAGCTGCCGCTGCCCGCGGAGAGCCGCGAGGCCTTTTTCGAGCTGGTCCTGCCTGCCGGGGCCTCGGACCAAACGCCGGTCTGTGTGCATTTCGCAGCGACGGGCGACGAAGGGTTCCTCCGGCGTCGGCGGGCGCTCGCCCTGCCGCTCGTCGGCGCCGGCATCGGGTCGCTCATCCTCGAGAACCCCTACTACGGAAGGAGGCGGCCGCCGGGTCAGCACCGCAAGATGCTGAACCTCTTCAGCGACCTCTGCGCGATGGGCGGCGCCGCCGTCGCGGAGGGGCGTTCGCTCCTCCGGTGGCTGCGGCAGGAGGGGTACACCCGTCTCGGCCTCTGCGGGATCAGCATGGGGGGCAGCATGGCGGCCCAGGTCGCCGCGCTCGAGGAGGGGCCGGTCGCCATGATCGGCTGCGTGACGGCCCATTCGGCGAGCGCTGTCTTCACCGAAGGGATTCTCAGCCGCTACCTCGCCTGGGAGGTCCTCGAACGCCAGCTGGGCGGGCAGGGCGGGGCCGTCGCCCTGATGCGGGAGCTTCTCGACCGCACCGACATCCGCCGCCTCCCGCCGCTCCAGCGCCCTGCGGCGGCCTTCCTCGTCGCAGCGGCGAACGATGCCTACATCCCGCGGGCGTCGGCGCAGATGCTCCACGATCACTGGCCGGGCTCGACGCTGCGCTGGCTGGACGGCGGCCACGTGGGGGCCTTCCTGTTCCACCGGCCGGCGTTCCTCGCGGCGATCCGCGCTGCCTTCATTGCCCTCGGCGCCGCCGGGGCGCCGCAGGAGCCTGCAATCTGAAGAGCCGCTGCGCCGTGCAGGAGGTCCGTCCTGCGCGGCCGGATTGAGCAGGACCCGGCCGGGTTACGAACGGCAAGCCCCGCCCCTCAGGCGAGGACCTCGGGGTTGAGAAGCCGTTTCGGCTTCTTGCCGGCCAGAAAATCGAGGAAGATATCGGCCACCGTGTTGGCCATGATCTCCCGCTTTTCCGCCACGGCGCTTCCCAGGTGGGGCGTCAGGACGACGTTGTTCATCCTCAGAAAATCCTCGGGGAGGTTGGGGCAGGGTTCGTCCCGGTAGACGTCCAGGCCGGCGCCGGCGATCTTCCTGGCGCGCAGGGCATCGATCAGCGCGTCCTGGTCGACGATCTGCCCCCGGGCAGTGTTGATCAGGAAGGCCGTGGGCTTCATCGCGTCCAGTTCCTCGGCGCCGATGAGGTGGTGGGTCTGCGGCGAGTACGCGGCGTGGAGGCTGACGAAATCGGACCGCCGCAGCAGCTCGGCCAGCGTTGTCTGGACGGCGCCGAATTCCCGCTCCGTTTCCGGCTCCGGGGTCCGCTTACAGAACAGCACCTGCATGTTGAACCCCCGCGCCCTCCTGGCCATCGCCCGGCCGATCCTCCCCATGCCGACGATGCCCAGGATCTTGCCGTGGACCTGGGAGCCGACCAGGTGGAGGGACTGGCACCCCGGCAAGGTGACGCCGGAGCGGACCATGGCGTCCCCCTCGACGAGCCGGCGGGCCACCGCCATCAGCAGCGTCCAGGCCATGTCGGCTGTTTCCTCGCTGATGCTGTCCCGGTGGACACCCGCAAGGGGAACATCCCGGCTCGCCACGGGAATCTTGAGGCGGTTCGCAGTCTGCATGTCGATCTGCCCCGCCGACGTGGCCATCGTGGCGATCAGTTTCAGGTTCGGGTTTGCTTCCAGGGCCTCCGCGCCGATCGTGTCGTGGAGCCGGCAGAAGAGGAAATCCTTGCCCCGGACGCCCCGGATCAGGTCCTCCGGGGAGATCGGCCGGGTTGCGTCGGGGTGGACCTCCACGTCCATTGCCGCCTGCAGGCGCTCCAGGGCGGACTCCTCGATCGGCTGGGTGATGAAGATTTTCGGTTTGCGCATGTCTCCCCTTTCCTTGGTCTTCCGTCCCCTGCCTTCCTGTCTCCCCGGCCGTCTCCGGCCGACGGAGCACCTGATTTTCCTCAACCGCAACAGCCGCGGCTCAGATGAGATTGACGAGCTGACCCGTCGTCATCCGCAGCCGCTGACTGATGACCTTTCCTAACTTCAACAGTAATTTAGTGCCCAGGCGCGGATGATTGTCCAGCAGCTGTTCGAGATTATCCCGGGTCAGGACGAGCATCGTCGTAGGAACGGCGGCCAGCACCGAAGCGGAACGGGGTTCACCGTCGAACAGGGTCATCTCGCCGAAGGCCTTGCCCTTGGTGATGGTGGTCAATACCTTGTGCAGGCCGTGGGCATCGACCTTGACGACGTTGACGCTCCCTTCCACAAGGATGCACATGCGCTCGCCGACGGTCCCCTCCTTGAAGATGGTCGTGCCGGGGGCGATCCGCGCGATGGCTACGTAGCGGGCGATATTTTCGATCTCCTTCCAGGTGAATTCACTGGCCCACTGGGATCTTTCCAGCATCTCCGCCCGGATGAGAACTGATTGTTCGCTGTCCTTCATGGCTCCCCTTGGCGCATCGCCGGCTGTGTTCGATCCGCCGGATGGTTCCGTACCATTGTACCCGCTTTTTCGGGCGGGTCAAGGCACCTTCCCCGGAAACCCTGCCCGGACCGCACCGTGCCTGCCGCCAGGACCGGTTATCAGCAGGTGCTGCACGGGCTTGCGGAAGGAGGCTGTCCTGCGGCCCCTGTCGCTGAGGGATCAGCGGCGGTCAGGAAGATGCGAACGGTATTCCCGGCGATGGTGCAAGACGACGCCCCGCTCATCCTGAACCGCCTGGCGAAGGAACGGCCCTTTTTCCCGTCGATTGGGGGGGCGAGGGGCTCCCCCCGGGCAGAGACACGGACAACGGGTGACTCCCGGTCGCCTCCCGTTTCGATTTCGATCGCTCCGGCCCCTCTGACCGCAAGAAATTCCAGGAGGTGGGTCAGGGTGTCGGCAAACCTGGCCGCTGCGAGCCGGACCGGCGGCAGCGGCCAGGCGCCGCTCACCTCCAGGAGGGTCTTCTCGAAGAGGTCGGCGTACCCGATGCGCGCCGTCAGGGCCGCCAGATAGTCCTCCCTGCGTTC